>JBBCJS010000077.1:0-8639 GCA_037190825.1 Chiayiivirga flava | reverse complement strand
CACGCGGGCGGGAAGGTGTTGGGCGCCTTCCCGCCCGCGTGCCGGCCATGCCAAAGTGCGGGCATCCTTCCAGGCGGCCACTGCGATGATTTCCCGGGTACTGGCCGACAACTGGCGCATCCTGACTTTCCGCCGCCCCAGCCCCGCCATCGCCACGCACTGGCGCTGGTACCTGGGCGTCGGCCTCGCGGTGACCTGGCTGGCCGGCATCGGACGCTACTGGGACAGCCCGCGGGCGCATCTGGCCCAGCATCTCGGGCTGGGGTCGCTGGCCTATGTGTTCGCGCTGGCCGCGCTGCTGTGGATCGTCATCGCTCCGCTGAAGCCGCCACGCTGGTCGTTCCGGCAGGTGCTGGTGTTCGTCACGCTCTGCTCACCGCCGGCGCTGCTGTACGCCATCCCGGTCGAGCGCTTCATGAGCCTGGAGGCGGCGCAAGCCGCCAATGCCTGGTTCCTCGCCATCGTGGCCTCGTGGCGCGTAGCGCTCCTGATCGTGTTCCTGAAGCGCGCCGCCGGCCTCTCCGTCGCCGCCACCCTCGTCGGCACCCTGCTGCCGCTGTGCTGCATCATCGTCGCGCTCAGCATCCTGAACCTCGAACACGTCGTTTTCTCGCTGATGGCCGGCATCGCCCCGGAACAGCAGTCGTCCGCCGACCTGTCCTACGGCATCGTGTTCCTTCTGTCCGTCTTCTCCACCCTGCTCGCCCCGGTGGTGCTGGCGTGGTACGGCGTACTGGTCTATCTGGCGCAGACAAGGCGCTCCGACGAGCCACCGCGCTGACCGGCGCCACGCGCCCCGCACCCGCGCCCCATTACCGGCGCGCGGCGCTCACCAGCAGGTAATCCCCGGCGCGCCGCAGCGCATGCAGCGGCGCGCAGCCATAGACGCGCGCGCCGCTGCCGTGATCGAAATCCCAGCGGTCGGCGGTGCGCACCACTTCCACCTGCGGCGTCTCCAGTCCGGTGAGGGCGTGGACGAGGAACACGTCCTCCTGCGCGTCCGGCTCGTCCGGCGCGCTGCCCAGCGGCGTCAGGCCAAGCGCGCGCACCGGGGCCTGCGATGCGCCCGAGGCATCCAGTCCGCGCAGGCCCACGGCCTGGGCACGGCGCGCGATCAGATCGACGCCCGCCTCGATGCCGCCGCTTTCGTCGTAGCGCAACCAGCGCACCATGCCCACCGACCAGTCGCGCCCGGCTTCCTCGGTCGGGAACGCCACGCCCACCAGCTCGCCGATGCGGGCGCGCACGCCCTGTGCGGCCTCCCAGCGCAGGCGATAGCCGCTCAGGCTCTGATCCTGCACCTGGGCTCTCACGGTCGCGGCGCGGCCGGTGTCGGCCGTGCCTTGCGCCCAGGAGGCGCGCTCGGCCGCGAGCGTGGAGATGCCGCGCACTTCGCGCATGAAGCCCTCGAAATCCTGCTGCCCGGCCAACTGGAAATGCAGGGCGGAGAGGCCCACCACGCTGTCCAGTTCATAGCCGCCTTCGAGCCGGGGGAAGCCGCGCGAGGAGTCCTGGCTCCAGCCTTCGAGCGCGCGCTCCAGAAGGCTCGTCGACAGGGCCAGGCTGTAGTCGCGCGACAGCCTCACCGTCGCCTCGCGCCCGGTGCCCGCATGCGAGAGCGCGGCACGGATCACGCCATCGAGCTTGCGCAGGTCGATCCACAGCACGTCGCCCTCGTCCGGCTCCGGCGCGCGCGACACGTACATCGGCGGCAGGTCGCCGTCGATCAGCGCCAGCGCGCCGGCGGCGGCGAAACGCTGCGGCGTCAGTTCGACCAGGCCGGCGGTATCGCGGGTCAGTGTCCACAGGTCGACCAGTTCGCGCTGGCTGAAACGGTAGGGATTGGCGAGCGACAGCAGCACCGCCTGGTTCTGCAACAGCGCCACGCTCAGGCTGCGGCGCTCGGCGGCATCCTCGACGGGCTTGGCGTCCAGCCCCTGCGCCGAGGCGAAGGCGGCCAGCGCGTAGAGCTGCGTCCAGGCGCCCGGCTCGGGCGCGCGGTACAGGAAATAGCTCGTCGCCAGCCAGCGCACGTGGTGGTACACCGCCCGCACCAGCGCCTGGGCCACCTGCGCCCCGCGCAGGAACGGCGTCTTGCCCGAGGGCGCGCAGGATTCGGCCACCGCCATGCGATAGGCCAGCGCCAGCTCGCGCTGCAACGCCATAAGCTGGATCGCGGTCTCGGCCTTGGCGCCAGTGAGGGGAAAGGAACTGCCCTGGAGGCGGCTGGTCAGGAGCGTGCCCGCCTCCAGCAGCATCGGCCGCAGCACTTCCAGCACGTCCAGCCGCGCGAAGCCTTCGAGCCGGCGCGTGCGGAAATCGTCGAGCGCACGCGTCAGTTCCTGCAAGTAGGCCTGCTGGTTGGCGCGCGGCAATCCTTCCACCCAGGTCCGCAGTCGCCTGGGATCGGCGGGCAGCGCGTCACGGCCGGGGGGATTGCGCTGGGGCAGGTGGCCGTTGAGGGTTCGGTAGGGGTTGATCATGGCTCGATCCGGCAATGCTTCGACGACGCCGCAGCTTCCGCGATGAGGCCCGCGCCCGCAAGCCGCGCAGTGTATCCGCTCGGCGGGCGTGGCCTGGCTCGGCGGGCAGAACGAAATACATAAGTCATTGAAAATCAGCAGGGTGAAGACACTTTCTCGATTCCGTGTGAGAATCGGTCCTTCCGCCTTCCCGCCACGCCGGTGACCCTCCCTCCGTCCGAGCCTGCCCGCAACATCCTCGCGCCCTCCCAGCTCAACACGCTCGCGCGCGAGTTGCTGGAAGGCGCGTTCGGGATGGTGTGGATCGAGGGCGAGCTGGGCGGTGTCTCGCGGCCGGCCTCCGGGCACCTGTATTTCGCGCTCAAGGACGCCCGCGCCCAGGTGCGTTGCGCCCTGTTCAAGCCGAAGAGCCAGTGGCTCAAGTTCCGCCCCGTCGATGGCATGCAGGTGCTGGCGCGCGGCCGGGTGACGCTGTACGAGCCGCGCGGCGAATACCAGCTCATCGTCGATCACCTCGAGGAAGCCGGCGAGGGCGCGCTGCGCCGCGCGTTCGAGCAACTCAAGGCACGGCTCGATGCCGAAGGCCTGTTCGACCCGGCCCGCAAGCGCGCCCTGCCCGCCCGCATCGCGCGCATCGGCGTATTGAGTTCACCCGGCGGCGCGGCGGTGCACGATGTGCTGACCGTACTGCGGCGGCGCTTCGCGCTGATCGACGTGGAACTGCTGCCGGTGCCGGTGCAAGGTCCGCTCGCCGCCGGCGAAATCGCCCGGATGCTGGCGAGGGCCGATCGGTCCGGGCGCTATGACGTGCTGCTGGTGACGCGCGGCGGCGGCTCGCTGGAAGACCTGGCCGCGTTCAACGACGAAGCACTCGCGCGCGCCATCGCGGCGTCGCACACGCCGGTGGTGTCGGCGGTGGGGCATGAAGTGGATGTCACCATCGCCGATCTGGTCGCGGACCTGCGCGCCGCCACGCCTTCGGCGGCGGCCGAACTGTTGAGCCGCGACGGCGCGGCGCTGCGCCTGAACCTCACGCGCCAGCGCGCCCAGCTCGATGCCGCGATGCGGCGCGTGCGCGAACGCGGCTGGCTGAGGCTGGACCCGCTGCAACACCGCCTCGCCGCGCAACGCCCCGCCGCACGGCTGGCGCGCGGTGCCGAGCGCCTCGCCGCGCTGCGCCATCGGTTGCAGCACAACGTGCATGCGGCGCTTTCGCCGCGCCAGTCGAAACTCGAACGCCTGGCATTGCGCCTGACCGCGCAACGCCCCGCCCTGCGCCTCGCCGCGCTCGCACAGGCCAGCCAGCGAGCCGGTCAGCGCATCGACGCGGCGCTGAAACAGCGCCTCGCGCGCGAAGCCGCCCGCGTGACAGCCCTGGGCCGTGCCCTGCACGCCGTCGGCCCGCTCGCCACCCTACAACGCGGCTACGCCATCCTGTTGGACGAAGACGGCCACAGCCTGCGCCAGGCCGCCGACCTGCATCCGGGCCGGCAGATCACCGCGCGACTGGCCGATGGCGAGCGCCGGCTGCGGGTGGAAGGCGACGACGGCGAATCGGCATGACCGACGCCCCGCAACCCTACGATCGCCTGACGCCCGATACCGTCGTCGACGCGGTCGAATCGCTCGGCCTGTGGAGCGATGGCCGCATCCTCGCGCTCAACAGCTACGAGAACCGCGTCTACCGCGTCGGCATCGAGGACGCGCAGCCGCTGGTCGCCAAGTTCTATCGACCGGGACGCTGGAGCGATGCGGGCATCCTCGAGGAGCACGAGTTCGCGCAGGAACTGGCGGAGGCCGATCTTTCGGTCGTCGCCCCGCTCGTGTTCGACGGCAGGACGCTGTTCCACCACGCCGGTTTCCGCTTCGCCCTGTTCCCCTGCCAGGGCGGGCACGCGCCGGAACTGGGCGATGCCGACACGCTGCGGCAACTGGGCCGCACCCTGGCGCGCCTGCACAACGTGGGCGCGCGGCGCCGCTTCGCGCACCGCCCCACATTGGATGCCGAGCGCTTCGGCCACGAGCCGGTGCGCTACCTCCTTGCATCGAACTGGATTCCCGCCGCACTGCGCACCAGCCTCCAGCGCCTCACCACCGCATTGCTGGAAAAAATCGACGCCGCCTTCGCACGCATCGCCCCGCTCGCCATCCTGCGCCTGCACGGCGACTGCCATCCGGGCAACATCCTCTGGCGCGAGGGCGTGGCGCATTTCGTCGACCTGGACGACTGCCTCACGGGGCCTGCGATCGGCGACCTGTGGATGTTCCTCTCCGGCAGCGCCGACGAGCAGCGCGGGCAACTGGACCGCCTGATCGAAGGCTATGCCGAGTTCCGCGATTTCGACTGGCGCGAACGCCACCTGATCGAGCCCCTGCGCGCGCTGCGCCTCCTGCACTACCACGCCTGGATCGCCCGCCGCTGGCACGACCCGGCCTTCCCACGCGCCTTCCCGTGGTTCGCCGAAGCCCGCCACTGGGAGGACGTGCTGCGGCAGGTGCAGGAGCAGCTTGCCGCGATGGATGAGCCGATGCCGTGAAGGACACGGCACCGGGTCGTCGCAAGGCTCAGAACGAATCCAGCGCGTAATCCACCACGTGCGACGGCGGCTCGCCGCCAGGCCCCGTCAGGTAGTGCTCCATCCACTGCATCAACCGCAGCGAATAGTCCCAGCGCGAGGCGGCGCGGGCATTGCCGTGGCCTTCGCCCGGGTACAGCACCAGCCGCACCGGCGCGTTGCCCGCCAGCTTGAGGTAGCGGTACATCGTGCGCGACTGGGTCGGGTCCACGCGCGGGTCGGCATCGCCGTGCAGGATCAGCGTCGGCGTGCGGTTGCGGGTGACGTAGTGGATCGGACTGGCCTCGATATAGAACTGCCAGTTCTCCCACGGCCACACCTGGTAATGCACCTTGTGGAACTCGTTGGGAATGTCGCTGGTGCCGAGCAGGCCGATCTTGTCGGAGATGCCGACGAACATCACCGAGGCGGCGAAATGCTCGCTGTAGTACGTCGCGCCCCAGGCGCTGGCATAGCCGCCGTAGGAACCGCCGGTGATGCCGACCTTGGCGCGATCCACCAGCCCGGTCCGCACGAGATGCTCGACGCCATCGACCAGGTCGTCGAACTCCTCCTTCGCCGGCCGCCCGTGGTTGAGCTTGGAATAGGCCACGCCGCGCCCGGTGCTGGCGCGGTAGTTCGGCAGGAAGGTGGCGAAACCGCGCGCGGCGGCGGCCTGCGCGGGCTGTGCATAGTTGCTGAGCCAGCCGTTGGAATAGTGCGCTTCCGGCCCGCCGTGCACCACGAGGATCAGCGGCACGCGCGCGTTGCGGCGGCGTTCGAGCGGATGCACGAGGATGCCTTCCACTTCCAGCCCATCGCGCGCGGCGTAGCGGACGACTTCCTGCCTGGCCAACGCCACGCCGGCCAGCCACGGGTTGTTGTCGGTGAGCCGCTGCGGCGCGCTCGCGCCAGGCGCGAGGCGGAATACTTCGGACGGATGCGACGGCGTGCTGCCGACCAGCGCGATGCTGCCGTCGCGCGCCAGTGAAATCGCGCTGTACACCGGCGTCGGCAGGTTCAGGAGGGTGCGCTGGCTGCCGTCCAGATCCACCTCGCCGACGCGCGTGGCGGTGCCTTCGTTGCTGACGAAGGCCAGCGTATCGGCATCGCGCCAGGCGATGTTCCAGACGTGGCCGGGCAGTTCGGGCAGCAGGTCGCGCTGCGCGCCGCCATCGCGGCCGACCACGGTGAGCCGGCCCTCGCGCGGATCGGATTCGTCCTGCGCCGAGACGATCGCAAGATGCGCGCCGTCCGGGCTCCACGCCAGTTGCCCGAGCTTGCCCGGATTCCCGACCCGGCCCAGTTCGCGCCCGTCCGGCGCGACGATGCGCACGCGCCCGAACATCAGCCCGTCGTCCACCCGTTCGTGCGGCGTCACCACCAGGGCCAGACGGTCTCCCGCCGGACTCCACAGCGCCGACTGCACCGAGCCTTCGATGTCGATCTTCTCCGGCTCCGGTGCATCGTCGCCAAGCCGCGCGATCCACAGCCGCGACAGGCGCTCTCCTTCCTCGACCACGCGCGCGTTGAAGCCCTTGTCGCGCAGCGGCTTGAGTCCGGCGTCCTCCGGTTCCAGCGCGACCAGCGCCACGCGCGCGCCATCGGGCGAGAAGCTGAAACCGCGGATGTCGGTCTTGAGCGCGCGCAGCGGCATCGCGCCGCCGCCGTCGAGCGGAATGCGGTACAGCGCGCGGGTGTCGTCCTTGTCGCCCTTCATCAGGAAGGCGATGCTGCCATCGGGCGTCCACGCGGGCGCGGCGACGTTGACCTGGCCACCGAGGTAAGGCCGCGACTTGCCGGCCGCATCGATCACGTGCAGCTCGTTCCACGCCGGCCCGTCCTTGCCCTCGCCCGGCGTGCGCTGCACCGACAGGGTGTAGGCGATGGCCCCGCCCCGCGGCTGCGCCAGTACGTCCGACACCGCGCGCGTCTGGGCGATCTGTTGCAGCGTCATGCCGCGGGTTTCGGCGGCATGGGCGGACAGCGGCACAGCGACGGGCGACAACAACGCACCGAGCAGCAGCACGGAAAGGGATCGACTCATTCGGGGACTCCCGCAGTGACGGACAAAGCCGGAACTTTAACCGCTATGAAGCCCCTCTCCCATCGGGAAAGGGGTTGGGGCGCGGGTACGAGCGGAGCGCGCGTCTGAACCTTGTCGCAAGCTCCGGTTGCGGCGCTTCGGCCGTACCTCCATCGGGGGCTACCCCGCCAGACCGAACGCACGCAGCAATCCACGCACCTTGGCGCGGGTTTCGGCCAGTTCCGCCTCCGGCCGCGAATCGGCGACGATGCCCGCGCCGGCACGGAAGCTCGCGCGACCGTCCTGCATCGTCAGCGTGCGGATCAGGATGTTCAGGTCCATCCGCCCGTCGTGCCCCAGGTATCCGAACGCGCCGGTGTACGCGCCCCGGCCCTCGCCTTCCAGTTCGGCGATGAGCTGCATGCAGCGCACCTTGGGGCAGCCGGTGATGGTGCCGCCGGGAAACACCGCGCGCAGCACCGCGCCGGGCGTCGCATCCGGCCGCAGCCGGCCGCGTACGTTGGAGACGATGTGGTGCACGTGGGCGTAGCTTTCCACCACCATCAGCTCGTCCACCTCGACGCTGCCGGGCGTGCAGACCCGCCCCAGGTCGTTGCGTTCCAGGTCGATCAGCATGATGTGCTCGGCGCGCTCCTTCGGATGGCCGATCAGCTCGCGGATGCGTTCCGCGTCGTCGTCGCCGGCCACGCGCGGACGGGTGCCGGCGATGGGGCGGGTTTCGACCAGATCGCCATGCACCGCGACGAGCCGCTCGGGCGAGGAACTGACGATGGCCCAGTCGTCCCAGGCCAGGAGCCCCGCGAATGGCGCGGGGTTGGCGGCGCGCAGCGCGGCGAACACATCGGCCGGCGCGGTGCCCGGCGCGAGCGTCACGTCCCAGCGCCGCGACAGGTTGATCTGGAACACGTCGCCGGCGGCGATGTAGTCGAGCGCGCGCCGCACCGCATCGAGGAAACCGGCTTCCGGCGCCTCGTCGATGCCGAGCGCGACGGGAAGCGCGGCATCGCGCTGCGCATCGCCCGCGCAGGCCCGCGCATCGGCGCGCAATTCCTGCAACAGCGCCTCATGCCCGGCCTCGGCCACCAGCCACGTCGCGTTCTCGACGCGATCCACGATCACCGCCGCCGGACAGCGCAAGGCCAGCGCCAGCGGCACGGATTCGGGCGAGTTTGGCAGGTCCAGCACCGGCTCCACGACGCCGGCGAATTCGTAGGAAAAGAACAGCGCCCAGCCGCCGGCGAACGGCAGTCCCGCATCGCCCCCGCCCATGCCATCGCGCGCCGCCCGCCATGCGGCGTCCAGCGCTTCGGGAAACGCGCCGTCGCGCGCCTGCCCTTCCAGATCGCGGACCACTCCATCGCGATCCAGCCGCAGCCCCGACTGCGGAAACGCGAGCAGCACGTCGTAGCGCCCGCGCGATGGCTCGAACGCGGCGCTCTGCAACAGGAAGGGATAACGCGACGGGCTGCGGCGATGCAACGCGAGCGGATCGACCTGGCCTGGGAGTTTCTGGGCGAGCAAGGTGGGTCCGTCAGGGTATGTCATGCGCATTGG
>JBBCJS010000076.1:0-10695 GCA_037190825.1 Chiayiivirga flava | reverse complement strand
TTGCTATATCGCAACGGATGCCGACGCCTGTCAAGGCGCGCGTCCAAAAAAATTCGTCCCCTCGCCTGCGCGGCTCCTCTTCGCAGGCTTCCAGAACCGCGATGCTAGTATAGACGACCGCCCGCGGCGCTGCGGGCGTTGGCACGCACAAGGTGGAATCGTGACGCTGGATGTGGTCGTGGTGATGGACCCGATCGGGTCGATCAAGGTCGCCAAGGATACGAGCTTCGCGTTGCTGCTGGAGGCGCAGCGGCGCGGGCATCGCACGCACGTGGCCGGCATCGCCGACCTGGGCGTGCGCGACGGCGTGGCCCAGGTCCGCGCCACGCCCGTCACGGTGCGCGACGATGCCCGCGACTGGTTCAGCGCCGGCACGCCACGGGTACGCCCGCTGCGTGAGTTCGGCCTGGCCTTCATGCGCACCGACCCACCCGTGGACGCGGCCTACCTGCACGCCACCCAGATCCTCGGCATGGCGCAGCGCGAAGGCACGATGGTGGTGAACGATCCGCAGGGCCTGCGCGACATGAACGAGAAACTGGCGGCGCTGCTGTTCCCGCACTGCTGCCCGCCGACCGTGGTGTCGGGCGATGCGGCCACGCTCAAGGCCTTCGTGGCCGAACACGGCGACTGCGTGCTCAAGCCGCTGGACGGCATGGGCGGACGCTCGATCTTCCGCGCCCGCGCCGGCGAAGCCAACCTCAACGTGATCCTGGAAACGCTCACCGACGGCGGCCTCCGGTTCGCGATGGCGCAGAAGTACCTGCCGGAGATCGCCGACGGCGACAAGCGCATCCTCCTGATCGACGGCGAGCCCGTGCCCTATTGCCTGGCGCGCATCCCGCAGGGCGACGAATTCCGCGGCAACCTCGCCGCCGGCGGGCGCGGCGAAGGCCGGCCCCTGACCGAGCGCGACCGCTGGATCGCCGCGCAGGTCGGCCCGGAACTGCACCGGCGCGGCATGCGCCTGGTCGGGCTGGACGTGATCGGCGACTGGCTGACCGAAGTCAACGTCACCAGCCCCACCTGCATGCGCGAACTGGACGCGCAGTTCGGCCTCAACATCGCAGGCGACCTGTTCGACCGCATCGAGGCGTCGACCGCGTGAGTTCCGCGCCGCGCGTCACCAGCGGGGATCGGCTGGCAGCCACGCTGGTGTTCTCGGTCATCGCGCATGGCGTGCTGGCGCTGGGGATCGGCTTTTCCATCGACGACCCGGCCCCGGTGCTGCCCACGCTCGACGTGATCCTGGTGCAGACCCATTCCAGCGAAGCGCCGGACAAGGCCGATTTCCTCGCCCAGGTCAGCCAGTCCGGCGGCGGCGAATCCGACACCGCCGAGCGTCCGAGCGAGATGCAGCCCGCGCCCGCGCCCAATCCCGCGCCCGGCATCGCGCCGGTGCCGATGGAGGCCGGCGCGCCGCGCCCGCAGGTGCATACGCGCGAGGCGATGGTCGCGGCGCAGGCGCCCTCCGCCCAGCAGGTCGATACCAGCCAGGTGGTCGCCACGCCCACCGCGCCGCTGCCCACCAGCCGCGACCTGATCGAGCGCAGCCTGGAAATGGCACGGCTGGCCGCCTCGGTGGAGCGGCGCGAGCAGCAGTACGCCAAGCGCCCCAAGCGCAAGTTCGTCTCGGCCAACACGCGCGAATACGAATACGCCGCCTACCTGCGCGCCTGGCAGGCGCGGGTGGAGCGCATCGGCAACCTCAACTATCCGGACGAGGCGCGCCGTCGCAGCCTGGTCGGGCAACTGGTGCTGACCGTCGCGGTGCGGCGCGACGGCAGCGTCGAGGACATCACCATCGTGCAGCCCAGCGGCATCACGGTGCTGGACGAGGCCGCGGTGCGCACGGTGCGGCTGGCCGAACCTTTCGGGCCGCTGCCGGAAACCGGCGACGGCACCGATATCCTGCACATCACCCGGACCTGGCATTACCTCCCCGGCAACGTCATGCAAAGCCGCTGAGCCGCGCCTGGAGGCGCCCTGGGCTGCATCGTCGCTCGGTCATGTATCGACATACACGCCCTCGCTCTTCCTTGCCCCGAACATTTCCAGACACGGCTTCGCTCCTGAATGCCGCCGGGCTTTCGGGGGTGCCCTCGCAAGTCATCAAGCCTCACCGTCATCCCAGCGAAAGCTGGGATCCAGCTCTTGGTCGACCCAATGAAAAGCTGGATCCCAGCTTTCGCTGGCATGACGGGCAGCGGGCTACCCTTGAAGCAAGCAGGGAAACCACCAGCCAAAGCACTTGCGAAACAATCGCAGGCACTACAATACGGCCATGCACACGCCCGCCTCGCTCGCCAACCAGTTCCTGATCGCCATGCCGGGCATGGACGATCCGAACTTCAGCGGCGGTGTCGCCCTGCTCTGCCATCACAGCCCGGAAGGCGCGATGGGCCTGATGCTGAACCGCGCCTCGGATTTCCTGCTCGGCGAAGTGATGGCGCAGATGGGCATCGGCGAGGTCGATGCGCGGCTGGCCGCGCAACCGGTGCTGGCCGGCGGGCCCGTGGAGCCGGAGCGCGGTTTCGTGCTGCACAGCCCGGACGGCGGCCCCTACGAATCCACCCTGCCGATCTCCGAGCACATCCACCGGCCCACCTCGCGCGACGTGCTCGAAGCCATGGCGCGCGGCGACGGGCCGAGCCACGCCACGGTCGCGCTCGGCTACGCCGGCTGGAGCGCGCAGCAACTGGAAGGCGAACTGCGCGAACACGTCTGGCTGTCGGTGGACGCCACGCCGGACATCGTGTTCGACGTGCCGCTGCCGGCGCGCTGGAACGCCGCCGCGCGGCTGATCGGCATCGACCCGAGCGCGCTCACCAGCTACAGCGGCCACGCATGAACGCCTCCGGCGACGCTCCCGTCTGCGTGCTCGGCTTCGACGTGGGCGCGCGCCGCATCGGCGTGGCCGTGGGCAACACGCTCTCGCGCACCGCGCGCGCCATCGCGATGGTGGCCGCGCGCGACGACGGCCCGGACTGGAACGCGGTCGCGGCGCTGGTGCGCGAATGGCGGCCGGACCGGCTCGTGGTCGGCGAACCGCTGACGCTCGACGGCGAGGCCCAGCCGGCCACGCACATGGCGCGGCGTTTCGCGCGCGAAGCCGAAAGCCGCTTCGCGCTGCCGGTGGACCTGATCGACGAGCGTTCCAGTTCGCGCGAGGCCGACCGCCGCTTCGCGGAAAAACGCCGCGCCGGCCAGGCAAGGCGACGCGATGCGCAGGCGCTCGACGCGCTGGCCGCGCAGATCATCGTCGAACGCTGGCTCGGCGAACCATCGCTGCCGATGCGCTGATTCCCCGCCCACCGAATCACGTTTCACAAAGATCACGGAACCCTCCCGATGCGCCACCTGCTCACCCTGGAAGGACTCTCGCGCGATGCGCTCGCCGGCCTGCTCGACGCGGCCCAGGCGCTGCGCCCGGACGCGCTGGGCCGCAGCGCGCACCGGCCGCTGCGCGGCGTCACCGTCGCCAACCTGTTCTTCGAACCGTCCACGCGCACCCGCGCCTCGTTCCAGCTCGCGGCCAAGCGGCTGGGCGCGGACGTGGTGAACTTCAACGCCGACAGCTCCTCCACGCGCAAGGGCGAAACCCTCACCGATACGCTGCGCAACCTCGAAGCGATGGGCGCGAGTCTGTTCGTCGTGCGCCACACCCACAGCAGCGTGCCGGCCGCGCTCGCCGCCGCCGCGACCGAAGGCAGCGGCGTGGTCAGCGCCGGCGACGGGCGCAGTTCGCATCCCACCCAGGGCCTGCTGGACATGCTGACGATCCGCCAGCGCAAGGGCGAGGACTTCTCGCACCTGTCGGTCGCCATCGTCGGCGACATCCGCCACTCGCGCGTGGCGCGCTCGGACGTACAGGCACTGCGCACGCTCGGCCTCGCCGACCTGCGCCTGGCGGCGCCCTCCACGCTGCTGCCCGATGCCAGCGAGGCCTGCTTCGCCGGCGCGCAGGTGGCCGACTCGCTCGATGCGGCGCTGGAAGGCTGCGACGTGGTGATGATGCTGCGCCTGCAGCGCGAGCGCATGGACGAGGGGCTGGTCAGTTCGCTGGAGGAGTATTACCGCGACTGGGGCCTGTCGCCCGAACGCCTGGCGCTGGCGCGCCCGGATGCCATCGTGCTGCATCCAGGGCCGATGAACCGTGGCGTGGAAATCGCCGACGCGGTGGCCGATGGCCCGCAGTCGGTGATCCTGGAGCAGGTCTCCAACGGCGTGGCGGTGCGGATGGCGGTGCTGGAAGCGTTGAACCGGCGTTAGTCCGCCTGAAGGGCACGCTACCTTGGTCGGAGAGAAAAATGATCGAACTTCCCACAAGAGACCCGTGCGACCTTTGCGTGGCAAGTCACGAAGAAAGATGGAAGGTCATAGACGAGAGCGAGCACACACTGACCGTGATCAATCCGTGGCAGTTCGAAGTTGGCCAGTGCTGCGTCATCACGCGCCGGCATGTCGCCACCCTGCTCGATCTTTCCGACCAGGAGTGCGGGGCCGTAATGGCCTCGGCCAAGAGAGTCGCGGAGGCGCTCGTCAGGGCTTATCGGCCCCTCGGGATACTTACGTTCCAGAACAACGGGGTCTTCAGTGGACAGGAAACACCGCACTTCCATTTCCATGTCGTGCCCCGGCAGAAAGGCAGTGACTGGGGCATAGGCCCGCCTCAACTGGCAACATTCGATGGTGCCGGGCGGCAAAGGGGCACGCCACACGATCCAGGCGGGGACGCACGGCGTCGAGAGTGGGTCCAGGCATCTGCCGGGCAGCTCGCTGAAACCGTGGGTCTGATTCGTTCGAATCTGCCGGAGTAGTGTTCCGGCCCAGGCGCCGGGAGACGGCGGGTTTGGCGTGGGCGCCGGCCGGCAACGGCCTGGCGCTCACCCAAGCGCCGCCGGTTCGCGGCCCGGCTTGATTCAGGGGTGGCGCGGGCGGCGCCGCCGCGCCATGCGCCTCGGAGATCCCGGTTCCGGTTCTCGCGCCCCCAAGGCCGGAAGGAACCGGCCTCAGCGCGTCTCCATCACTTCCACGCCGTCCAGCCCCTGGCTCAGCGTGTGCGCGTCGCCGCCCTGGGCGAGCTTGATCTTCAGGCGCACTTCGTTGGCCGAATCGGCGTGGCGCAGCGCGTCCTCGTAGGAGATTTCGCCGGCCTGGTACAGCTCGAACAGGCTCTGGTCGAAGGTCTTCATGCCGAGCTGGACCGAATCGCGCATCACTTCCTTGAGCTTGTGGACCTCGCCGTCGCGGATGTAGTCCTGCACCAGCGGCGTGCCGAGCAGGATTTCCATCGCCACGCGGCGGCCCTTGCCGTCCGGCGTGGGGATGAGCTGCTGCGCGACCACGCCCTTGAGGTTCAGCGACAGGTCCATCAGGAGCTGGCTGCGGCGGTCCTCGGGGAAGAAGTTGATGATGCGGTCCATCGCCTGGTTGGCGTTGTTGGCGTGCAGCGTGCACAGGCACAGGTGGCCGGTTTCGGCGAAGGCGATGGCATGGTCCATGCCCTCGCGCGTGCGCACCTCGCCGATCATGATGACGTCCGGCGCCTGGCGCAGCGTGTTCTTCAGCGCGGCTTCCCACGAATCGGTGTCGATGCCGACTTCGCGCTGGGTGATGATGCAGCCTTCGTGCTTGTGCACGAACTCGATCGGGTCTTCGATGGTGATGATGTGGCCGGTGGAGTTGAGGTTGCGATAGCCGATCATCGCGGCGAGCGACGTCGACTTACCCGTGCCGGTGGCGCCGACGAAGATGATGATGCCGCGCTTGGTCATCGCCAGCGTCTTGATGATCGGCGGCAGGCTCAGCTCCTCGACCGTGGGAATCTTGGTCTCGATCCGGCGCAGCACCATGCCGACCTGGTTGCGCTGGTAGAAGCAGCTCACGCGGAAGCGCCCGACGCCGGACACGCCGATGGCGAAGTTGCACTCGTGCGTCTTCTCGAACTCCTCGCGCTGGCTCGGCGTCATCACGTTGAGCACCAGGTCGCGGCTCTGCTGCGGCGTCAGCGGCTGCTGGGTGATCGGCATCACCTTGCCGTGCACCTTCATCGACGGCGCGATGCCGGCGGTGATGAACAGGTCCGACGCCTTCTTGTGCGCCATCAGCTTGAGGAACGAGGTGAAATCGATGCTGCTCATGAGGAATGTCCCGCCATCACTGAATCACGAAACGGAGATACCGGCGCATCGAAACCTTTCCCGACGAAACCACTTCGATCCCCGCGCTTTCCCCTGTATGCCGCCCGATCCGCTCCACCGCCGATCATTCGAACAGGCGCTTGTCCTTGGCGTACTCGCGCGCCGAAACGCGCGTGATCAGGCCGCGCTTGACCAGGTCCTGGAGGCACTGGTCGAGCGTCTGCATGCCCACGTTCTGGCCGGTCTGGATGGCCGAGTACATCTGCGCCACCTTGTCCTCGCGGATCAGGTTTCGGATCGCCGGCACCGCGACCATGATCTCGTGCGCGGCCACGCGCCCGCCGCCGACCTTCTTGAGCAGCGACTGCGAAATCACCGCGCGCAAGGATTCGGACAGCATCGAACGCACCATCGGCTTCTCGCCGGCCGGGAACACGTCGATGATGCGGTCGATGGTCTTGGCCGCCGAACTGGTGTGCAGGGTGCCGAACACCAGGTGCCCGGTTTCCGCGGCGGTCAGCGCCAGGCGGATGGTTTCCAGGTCGCGCAACTCGCCGACGAGGATGTAGTCGGGGTCTTCGCGCAGCGCCGAGCGCAGCGCCTCGTTGAAGCCGTGCGTGTCGCGGTGCACCTCGCGCTGGTTGATCAGGCACTTGTTGGAGGTGTGCACGAACTCGATCGGATCCTCGACGGTGAGGATGTGGCCGTACTCGTTCTTGTTGATGTGGTCGACCATCGCGGCGAGCGTGGTCGACTTGCCCGAGCCGGTCGGGCCGGTGACGAGGATCAGGCCCTGCGGCTGGTCGATCAGCTCGCGGAACACCTTGGGCGCGGCCAGATCGTCGAGCGTGAGCACCTCGGACGGAATGGTGCGGAACACCGCGCCCGCGCCGCGGTTCTGGTTGAAGGCGTTGACGCGGAAGCGCGCCAGGCCGGGAATCTCGAAGGAGAAGTCGACTTCGAGGAATTCCTCGAAATCGCGCCGCACCTTGTCCGACATGATGTCGTAGACCAGCGCGTGCACCTGCTTGTGGTCCAGCGCCGGGATGTTGATGCGGCGCACGTCGCCATCGACGCGGATCATCGGCGGCAGCCCCGCCGACAAGTGCAGGTCCGACGCCTTGTTCTTCACCGAAAACGCGAGAAGTTCTGCGATATCCACGTGCCTGCCCCTTGTATCCCGAAATGTCCCCGCCACATGCCGCCGACCGCATCGTCATCCGTGCGCGGCAGCGGATCGGAGCGAGTATAGCGCCGATTGGCAGTGCCGCCAGGCGCCCCGGCCCAGCCGCACCGCCTCTCTCCAACGCGCATCGGCGAAGCGGCGCAGGGCGGGACGGATCAATGCCCGCCGCCGCCCTCCAGCGCCTTGAGTTCGGCGATGAGCTTCGTGGCCGCGTCCTTGCCGTCGGCGTACAGCATGCGGGTGTTGTCGGCGTAGAACAGCGCGTTCTCGATGCCGGCGAAGCCCGTGCCCTTGCCGCGCTTGATGACGATGACCTGGCGCGAATCCACCACGTCCAGGATCGGCATGCCGTAGATCGGCGACGCCTTGTCGGTGCGCGCGGCCGGGTTCACCACGTCGTTGGCGCCGATGACGATGGCCACGTCCGTGGTCTTGAACTCCGGGTTCACGTCGTCCATGTCGGCGATGAGGTCGTACGGCACGCCGGCCTCGGCCAGCAGCACGTTCATGTGGCCGGGCATGCGGCCGGCGACCGGGTGGATCGCGAAGATGACTTCCTTGTCGGCCTTGAGCAGCGCCTGGGTCAGCTCCCAGATCTTGTGCTGGGCCTGCGCCACGGCCATGCCGTAGCCGGGCACGATGACGACCTTCTCGGCCAGGTACAGCAGCGAGGCCGCGTCCGGGGCTTCGATCGGCTTCTGGCTGCCGGTGATTTCCGCGCCGCCCTCGCCGCCTCCGCCGAAGTTGGAGAACAGCACGTTGCTGATCGGCCGGTTCATCGCCTTGGCCATCAACTGGGTGAGCAGCAAACCCGCCGCGCCGACGACCATGCCCGCGATGATCAGCGCCTCGATGCCGAGCACGTAGCCCTCGAACGCCACGGCCAGGCCGGTGAGCGCGTTGTACAGGGAGATCACCACGGGCATGTCGGCGCCGCCGATCGGCAGCGTCATCAGCACGCCCACCACCAGCGCCAGCACGAAGAACGCGATCACCGCCGGGATGCCGAGATCGACCACGATCCACGCGCCCAGCGCCAGCGTGGCGACGAACACGATCAGGTTGAAGAACTGCTGCCCGGCGAAGGTGAAGCGCCTGTCGAGCCGGCCGTCGAGCTTGGCCCAGGCGATCACCGAGCCGGAGAAGGAGATCGCGCCGATCAGCGCGCCGATCACGCCCAGCACCAGGCTGGTGCGCGACAGGCAGTCGTGCGAGGACGCCATCGCATCGCAGGTGCCGGTGTAAGTGGCCGCATTGACCAGCGCCGCCGCGCCGATGGCCGCCGCCGAACCGCCGCCCATGCCGTTGAATATCGCCACCATCTGCGGCATGTCGGTGATCGGCACCCTGCGGCCCCAGACCCAGAACACGCCGGACAGCGCGATGGCCAGCACCATCAGCCCGAGGTTGACCGGCTCGATGCCGTGCCCGCCCCAGGTGGACGGCGCGAAGAACGTGACCACGGTGGCCAGCACCATGCCCCAGCCGGCCTGCACGATGCCGGCGCGCGCCGTGACCGGCGAGGACATGCGCTTCAAGCCGAGGATGAACAGCACCGCCGCCAGCAGGTAGCTGGCCTTGGCGAGAAGATCGAGCGCCTGATCCAGCGTCATGTCACTGGCCTCCGCCCGGCTTCTTGCTGGTCTTGAACATCTCCAGCATGCGCTCGGTGACGACGTAGCCGCCGACCGCGTTGCCCGCGCCCAGCAGCACCGCGAGGAAGCCGATGGCGCGTTCGAGGTTGGTGTCTGCATGCGCCAGCGCGACCATGCCGCCGACCACGACGATGCCGTGCACGAAGTTGGAACCGGACATCAGCGGCGTGTGCAGGATCACCGGCACGCGCGAGATGATCTCGTGGCCGAGGAAGGCCGCGAGCAGGAAGATGTAGAGCGCCAGAAAACCGTCCATCAGTGCATTCCCTCGAAAGCCCGTGAATGTCCAGGGAAGGCACGAATACGCCCCCACTCCGTCATTCCGGCGAAAGCCGGAATCCAGCTTTCCCGGATAGCTACGAAAGAGCTGGATGACCAGACACGAGGTCTGTTGAAAAGCGCCTCCGGCTTTCGCCGGGATGACGCTTGGTTGCGCCACACCCGCATTGGAGCTTCCCCGATACTCATGCCGCGCCCTCCACGTTCTGCCGCGTGGCCTCGTGGCGGATCGCGCCATCGTGGGTCAGGCAGGTCTGCGCGATGAGCTCGTCGTCCCAGTCCAGCGTCAGCGCGCCCTCGTTGAGCGAAAGCGCGAGGAAGTTGTAGAGGTTCTTGGCGTACATCTCGCTGGCGTGGATCGCGCCCAGGCTCGGCAGGTTCACCGGGCCGGCGATGGTCACGGCGTTGTGCACATAGGTTTCGCCGGGCCGGGTCAGTTCGCAGTTGCCGCCGGTCTCCGCCGCCAGGTCGACGATCACCGCGCCCGGCTTCATGCCGTCCACCATCGCGGCGGTGAGGATCTTCGGCGCGGGGCGGCCGGGCACCGCCGCCGTGGTGACGACGGCGTCGATGTTCTTCAGGTGATCGGCCAGGCGCTGCTGCTGCTCGGCGCGTTCCTCGGCCGTCAGTTCGCGCGCGTAGCCGCCCGAGCCCGCGGCGCTGACGCCCAGGTCGAGGAACTTCGCGCCGAGCGATTCGATCTGCTCGCGCGTTTCCGGGCGCACGTCGAAGCCTTCGACCTGCGCCCCGAGCCGGCGCGCGGTGGCGATGGCCTGCAAGCCGGCCACGCCGGCGCCGACGATCAGCACCTTCGACGGACGGATCGTGCCGGCGGCCGTGGTCAGCATCGGGAAGAACTTGCCGGAAAGCTCGGCGGCGATCAGCACCGCCTTGTAGCCGGCCATGCCGGCCTGCGAGCTCAGCACGTCCATCGCCTGCGCGCGCGTGGTGCGCGGCAGGAGCTCCATGGCGAACGAGGTGATCCTGCGGTCGCGCAGCGCCTTCACCCGCTGCGCATCGGCATGCGGCTGCATGAAGCCGACGACGACGCTGCCCTCGCGCAGCGCGGCGATGGTTTCCAGCGATGGCGGCTGCACCGCCAGCAGTACATCGGCACGGGCCAGCGCGGCGGCGGCGGTGGGCTCTGCCTCCACGCCCGGAAACACACTGTCGGGCTGGTTGGCGCCACTGCCCGCGCCGGTCTCGATCACGACCTGCGCCCCGAGCGCGGTGAGTTTCTTCGCCACTTCCGGCGACAGCGCGACGCGACGCTCGTTCGGCGCGCGCTCGCGGAGCGCGACTACGGTGACCGCCATGTACTCCCCTCGATGGATGCGCTGGACGACCAGCGGGCTGCCGGATGCTACCGCATCGGATGGGCGGCGGGCAGCGTTGCTGCTTCAAGCCGCAGACAAACGCTCCGACAGTCGGC
>JBBCJS010000075.1:0-2559 GCA_037190825.1 Chiayiivirga flava | reverse complement strand
ATGAAGGGCATGACCGAGTGGCTGGCCAACTGGAAGCGGCGCGGCTGGATGACGGCCGACAAGAAGCCGGTCAAGAACGCCGAGCTGTGGCAGCTGCTGGACGAACAGGTGCAGCGCCATACCGTGTCCTGGCGCTGGGTCCGCGGCCACGCCGGCGATCCCGGCAACGAACGGGCAGACCAGTTGGCCAACATGGGCGTGGAATCGGCCCGCCGGGGCTGAGGGCATCGGGATATACCCTCAAATCCGCCCTCTGGGGCGGAGTTAGTTCTTTCCTCCGGCTTCAGGATTGTTCCAGTATGTAAATCCGGGTGCTAAAGTGCCAACCCTCATTCCAGTTCCTGCGGCGCAGTCCGCGTGGGGGCATGCCAGGCCCGCGCCGCAATACCGCCACATTCGCGCATGAAAAAAGCAGTACTGCTCGCCGCCGTAGCGGCAGGGTTGGCCGCGGGGGCCGCGCTCGGCGTTTTTGTGCCGCGCTGGCTCGCCTTCGGAACCGTCAGTCCACAACCCGGCGCCGTCGAGGCGCCCCTCGTGACGCGCGTTGCGCCCGTTCGGGTCGAAGTGGCCGCCGTTGAAGAGATTCCTTTCGCGCGCGGCATCTCGGCCGTGGGCAGCCTGCGCTCCGACGAGTCCGTGGTGCTGCGACCAGAGGTCGCGGGCCGCATCCAGTCGATCGATTTCAAGGAAGGCCAGCCGGTCAAGCGCGGCGACGTGCTGATCCGGCTGGACGATTCCGTGCCGCGCGCCGAGCTGGCCCAGGCGCGCGCCAACCTGACGCTGGCGCAAAGCCACTCCCGGCGCTCGGTGGAGCTGCAGGGTAAGGGCTTCGTCAGCCAGCAGGCGCGCGACGAATCCGCCAGCACCCTGAAGGTGCAGGAAGCCGCCGTGGCGCTGGCGCAGGCGCGGCTGGACAAGATGACGATCTCGGCGCCGTTTGGCGGCATCGCGGGCCTGCGCAGCGTGTCGGTGGGCGACTACGTCAACCAGGGCCAGGACCTGGCCCCGCTGGAGGCGATCGATCCGCTCAAGGTGGATTTCCGCGTTCCTGAAATGTATTTGAGCAAGGTGGGCGTGGGCCAGCAATTGACGCTGCGCATGGACGCGCTGCCCGGCCAGGAGCGCCAGGGCGTGGTCTACGCGGTCAGCCCGCTGGTCGACGCGGGCGGACGCTCCATCCTGCTGCGCGCCACGGTCCCCAACAAGGATGCGGTGCTGCGTCCGGGCATGTTCGCCCGCGTGCAGCTGCAGTTCAACCAGGACAAGGCGCTGGTCGCGCCGGAAGCCGCGCTGTCGCCCTCGGGCGCGACGCAATACGTCTACCGCGTCAAGGATGGCGTGGCCGAGCGGCGCGAGGTCACCATCGGCGCGCGCCGCGAGGGCCGCGTCGAAATCCTGACCGGCGTGGCGGCGGGCGACCGGCTGGTGGTGTCGGGCCTGCAGCGCGTGACAGACGGCGCCGCGGTGACCGTCCTGGCCAACGGCGCGTGACGCCGGCTTTTTTCCCTATGTGGCGGTAGCGCAATGCGTATCTCGGAAACCTGCATCAAGCGGCCGGTGTTCGCATCGGTCCTGTCGCTGATCATCGTGCTGATCGGCCTGATTTCGTATTCGCGCCTGACCGTGCGCGAGTATCCGAAGATCGACGAGCCCATCGTGTCGGTGGACACCACCTACAAGGGCGCCTCGCCCGAGGTGATCGAATCGCAGGTGACCAAGCCGCTGGAAGACCAGCTGGCCGGCATCGAGGGCGTGGACGTGATGACCTCGCGCAGCCGCTCGGAACGCAGCCTCATCAACATCAAGTTCAACCTGTCCCGCAATCCGGACGCCGCGGCCGCGGAAGTCCGCGACAAGGTTTCGCGCGCCCGCCGCTTCCTGCCCGACGAGATCGACGAGCCCATCATCGGCAAGGTCGAGGCCGATTCCCAGCCCATCATCTACATCGCGGTCGAGTCCGGTTCGTACTCCGCGATCCAGACCTCGGACTACATCAACCGCTACATCAAGACCCGCCTGTCGGTGCTGCCCGGCGCGGCCGAGGTGCGCGTCTTCGGCGAACGCCTGCCGTCCATGCGCATCTACGTGGACCGCGACAAGCTCGCCGCCTACGGCCTGACCGTGCAGGACGTGGAGGCCGCGCTGCGCAGCCAGAACGTCGAGATTCCGGCCGGCCGCATCGAGTCGCGCGCCCGCGAGTTCTCGGTGGTGTCTTCCACCGACCTGCAGACGCCGGCCCAGTTCGAGAACGTGATCGTCGCCAACGTCAAAGGCTATCCGGTCCGCATGCGCGACGTGGCCAATGTGGAGATCGCCGCCGCCAGCGACCGCGTGCTGTCGCGCTTCAACGGCAAGCCCGCCATCAACATCGGCGTGACGCGCCAGTCCACCGCCAACCCGCTGGAACTGTCCAAGGCGGCGCGCGAGGAAGTGGCGCGCCTGAACGAGAACCTGCCGGCCGGCATGAAGCTGAACATCGCGTACGACTCGTCGGTGTTCATCGAGCGGTCCATCGACTCCGTGTTCCACACCATCGGCGAAGCCATCGTGCTGGTGGTG
>JBBCJS010000074.1:0-40168 GCA_037190825.1 Chiayiivirga flava | reverse complement strand
CATTTTTGCTGTTGGAGCAAGATCAACATGGATCCCAGCCTTCGCTGGGATGACGGCGGTAGAGGGTCCCAGGTAGAGGGTCCCAGAATGAAAACGCCCCGCTTCAAGCGGGGCGTTTTCCTTGGTGAATGCGGAACCCGGAAAATCAGGAATCGAAGTTGCCCTTGAAGATCATCTCGCCACCCGCGCGCGACGCGCGCTCGCCGGACGATTCGGCTTCGGCGTTCTCGAACGACACCGCCATGATGACGCTGTCCGAACCGTGCAACGGCTCGTCCGTCGCGCCCGGCGCCTGCTGCGGGCCGGGGAGCAGCGAGAACAGCACCGCGAACGCGCCGATGCCGGCCGCGAGCGCGAAGCCGCGTCGCACGAAATGCTGCATCGGGGTACGGCGCGGCGCGCGTGCCGCGCGCACTTCCTTCGCCAGTTCGTCGATGTCCGGGCCGAGCGCGGCGACGATGCGGGCGATGTCCGATGCGGTGGCGGACGCGGCGACGCGATCCAGCGGGGCGGCTTCATCGGCCGGCCAGCCATGCCGGGACAGCGTGGCGGCGATGTCCTCGGCGGCCCGCGCATCCAGCGCGGCATCGTGCGCCTGGGCGTGGCGGCGATAGAGCGCCTTGATGTCCATCTCGTCCATGTTCATTCCTCGAATCCTGCTTCGCGCATGCGCGCTTTGACTTCGTCCAGGCCGCGATAGATCAGCTTGCGCGCGGCATCCAGCGTCAATCCACTCATGTCGGCCGTTTCCTGAAGGCCGAAGCCTTGCAGGTACAACTGCAACGGGCGACGCCGCCGGGGCGGGATCTGCTCGATGCAGCGGGCCACTTCCTCCACCTTGCGCCGGTCCGAAGCGACGGCCTCGGGGCCGGGCGCGGGGGCGCTCAGTTCGTGGTGGCCGTCCTGCCCATCGGGAAGCGGATCGGTGGCGCGCACCTGGGCCCGCCGCACCGCATCCACGATGACCGTGACGACCACTCGCTGGATATAAGACGCAGGAAACTCCGCGTTTGGGTCACGCTCGAGCGCCTTCCACAGCCGGATGCGCACTTCCTGCTCCACGTCGTCCGGGTCGATTCCGTGAAGATTCAATGCGTTGGAGGCGATTTGCGCCTTCACGCGGGCGGCGAAACGCTCCAGCAACTGGTTCAGCTTCTGGCTCATGTCGGCCCAGCGGATGTCATTGCGGACGGTCCGGCATACCCTCGGCCACGCCCGTCTGCCAGGGCGTGGCGGCCTGCGCCACGGTGCCGCGCGCCGGGTGGAAGGCATCGAGCAGGTACAACGGCCGCGCCTTGGATTCCATGTACAGCCGCCCGAGGTATTCGCCGATCACGCCCAGCGCCATCAACTGCATGCCGCCCAGGAACAGCATCACCGTCATCAGCGAGGGGTAGCCGGCCACCGGATTGCCCCAGATCAGCGTCTTGGCGACGATCCACAGGCCGAAGCCGAACGCCACCAGCGCGGTGGCGAGCCCCACGTAGGTCGCCACCCGCAAGGGCGCGGTGGAGAACGAGGTGATGCCCTCGAGCGCGAAGTTCCACAGTTTCCAGTAGTTGAACTTGCTGGTGCCGGCATGGCGCGGATCGCGCCGGTACGGCAACGCGACCTGCGGGAAACCGACCCAGGCGAAGATGCCCTTCATGAAGCGCTGGCGCTCGCGCAGGCCGCGCAGCGCATCGAGCGCGCGCCGCGACATCAGCCGGAAATCGCCGGTATCCGGCGGTATCGGCGTGGACGAAAGGCGCTGCATCACGCGGTAGAACCCCGCGGCGGTGGCGCGCTTGAGCCAGGTTTCGCCATCGCGCGCCAGGCGCTGGCCGTAGACCACGTCGAAGCCTTCGCGCCACTTGGCGACGAAGTCGGGGATCAGCTCGGGCGGGTCCTGCAAGTCGGCATCGATGACCAGCACCGCGTCCGCATCGACCTGGTCCAGCCCGGCGGTGAGCGCGGCTTCCTTGCCGAAGTTGCGCGACAGCTTCAGCGCCGCCACGCGCGCATCGGCGCGGGCCAGTTCGCCGATCGCCTGCCAGGTGGCGTCGCGGCTGCCGTCGTCCACGTACAGCACGCCGGCATCCATGTCCAAGGCATCCAGCACCGCAGCCAGCCGCGCATGGAACTGCGCCAGCACCGCCGCCTCGTTGTAGGCGGGCACGACGACGGTGAGCGTTTGCCGTGGTGGCGTCAGGGTCATGGGAAACATCCTCGAAGGCCGCGCATGCTACCGCGCCGGCTCGCCGATGCCACAACATTCGCGCAGCCAGGCCGGCCCGCCGAGCTGGACCACCTGGCGCTCGATCCACGCGCGCCGGCGCTGGAGATACGGCGTCGGCGCATCGACGCGGTAGCGGCGCGGATTGGGCAGCACCGCCGCCAGCGCGGCGGACTGGCGCGCGTCCAGCCGCGCCGCCGGGACACCGTAGAAGTGCCGCGCCGCCGCCTCCGCGCCATAGACGCCATCGCCGAACTCGGCGATGTTGGCGTACACCTCCAGGATGCGGCGCTTGGGCCAGAACAACTCGATGGCGAAGGTGTAATACGCCTCCACGCCCTTGCGCAGCCAGCTTCGCCCGCTCCACAGGAACAGGTTCTTGGCGACCTGCTGGCTGATCGTGCTGGCTCCGCGCCTCGCGCCGCCCTCGCCGCGCTCGGCGATGACGGAGGTAATGGCGTCCAGATCGAATCCATGGTGGTTCGGGAAGGTCTGGTCCTCGGCCGCGACCAGCGCGATCAGCAACTGTGGCGAGATGTCCTCGATGTCCACCCATTCCTGGCGCAACGAGAATCCCGCCTGCCCGCGCATCTCCCATTGCCGCGCCAGCATGAAGGCGCTGGTGGGCGGATCGACGAAGCGCAGCGCCATCACCGGAACGAGACTGGCGAGAAACAGCGCCAAGGTGGCCAAGACCAGCCGCCGCAGCCAGCGGCGTCGCGCCGGGCGCTTCATCGGCGCCCCCGGAGCCTGCGTGGCGGGAAGCGCCCTGCGCGGGGACGGTTCCCGTCCCGTAGCGGGGCTACGGGCCAGGAAGCGGCGGAGAAACGGGCCGCGCAGGGCGCTTCGCAGCCTGGACGGCCTTCTGCCACGCAGGCCCCCGATGGCTTGAAGCGACGCCGGCGCGTCGCCATAGTCGGTGTCCCTCCCGCCAAGCCGCCGCGATGTCGCATCCTCCTGTCCGCCACGACGATGTCCTCCACCGGTTCCTGATCGAAGGCGCCAACGTGCGCGGTGTGCTGGTGCGCCTGTGCGAGAGCTGGCGCACGATCCGCGCCTCGGCCGATTATCCCCCGGACGTGGCCGGTTTCCTCGGCCAGGCCAGCGTGGCCGTGGCCCTGTTCGGCGGCCACGCCAAGATCGAGGGACGCCTGTCGCTGCAACTGAAGGGCAGCCAATGCCTGCGCACGGTGTTCGCCGAGTACCGCCACCCGGGCCTTCTGCGCGGGTTGGCGCACTGGCAGGCGCCGGTGCCCGAGCCGCTGACACTGCGCGACCTGGGCGCGGACGCGCTGCTGGCGCTGACCATCGAAACCCAGCCGCCGGGCCAGCCGGAGCCGGTGCGCTACCAGGGCATGGTCGATCTGGACGCCGATTCGCTCGCGCAAGCCTGCGAAGGCTATTTCTCCCGCTCCGAGCAACTGCCCACGCGGCTGCTGCTGGCGCAGCGCGGGGATTGCGCCGCCGGCATCCTGCTCCAGATGCTGCCCGGCCAGGCGCACGATGCCGATGCCTGGCAACGCGTTCAGGCGCTGCTGGAAACCCTCGACGAGGACGAACTGTTCGACCTGCCGGCCGAAACCCTGCTCTACCGCCTGTTCCACGAGGACGGCGTGCGGCTGCTGGCCGAGCAGTCGCTGCGGTTTGGCTGCACCTGCACGCGCGAGCGGGTGGAACAGGTGCTGCGCGGCATCGGCCAGGACGAGGCGCTGGCCGCCATCGAGGGCGATGCGGCGCAGGTCACCTGCGAGTTCTGCGGACGCGGCTATCGATTCGACCGGGTCGATATCGCCGGCCTGTTCGCCCAACCGGCCGCGCCTTCGCACGATACGCCGCAATAACCGCACTCGAACGCTCGCGCTCAGCGCGCGGCCAGGCCGGCCGCCAGCAGGCTGTGAATCGAGGCCGGCCGCGCCAGCAGGAAGCCCTGCCCGCTGATGTTTCCAAGGCGCTTCACCTGGTCGAGCTGGGCCTGGGTCTCGATGCCCTCGGCGATCACTTCCAGCCCCAGCTCCGTGCCCAGCGCGTGGATCGCGCGCATCACCGTCGGCGAATTGCCGGGCGCGTCGCTGTCCAGCGGCGCGATGAAGGAACGGTCGATCTTGAGCGCCTGCAACGGGAACTGGTGCAGGTAGCTCAACGAGGAATAGCCGGTGCCAAAATCGTCCAGCGCCACCGAGATGCCGTAACCGCCCAGCCGCTCCATCAATGCACGGCTTTGCACCGGGTCCTCCAGCAGCACACTCTCGGTCACTTCGATGCGCAACTGCGCCGGATTGAAGCCCACCGCATCGAGCCGGAACAGGAGGGTATCGACGAACTGCGGCGAGCGCAGGTGGCGCGCGCCGACGTTGATGCCAAGGTAAGCGTGCGCGCCGAGCAGCGCCTCGGCCTGCGCGAAGGCGCTGTCGAACACCTGCCAGTCGATGGCCTCCACCAGCCCCGACTCCTCGGCCTGGGCCAGGAACTCGCCCGGCGCGATCAACCCGTACTGCGGATGCCGCCAGCGCAACAGCGCCTCGTAGCCCAGCACCCGGCCGACGTCCAGGTCGAAGATGGGCTGGAACACCGGCTCGAACTCGCGCCGCGCCAGCGCGCGGCGCAGGTTGCCTTCCAGTTCCATCTGCAACAGCACCTGGCGGCGCAATGCCTCGTCGAAGATTTCATAGCGGCGGCGGCCGTTGGCCTTGGCGCGGTACAGCGCCACGTCGGCGTCGCGCAGCAGTTCCTCGGCGGTGCGGTAGTGCGGCTGGGCGAAGGTGATGCCGATGCTGGCCGAGCTGTAGATGTCCTTGCCGGCGATGCGCAGCGGCTCCTCCAGCGCCTCGATGATGTCCCGCGCGATGTCCGGCGCCTGCTGCGGCGCGTCCGGGGATTCGAGCAGCACGGCGAACTCGTCGCCGCCCAGGCGCGCGATCATCGCCTCCTCGGGCAGCCTCGCGCGGATGCGTCCGCCGGCGGCCTTGAGCAGTTCGTCGCCGACCAGGTGCCCGACCGAATCGTTGACGACCTTGAAACGATCCAGGTCGAGGAACAGCACCGCGAAGGGCGCCGCGCGGTCGCGCCGGTAGCGCTCCAGCACCTGTCCCATGCGATCCAGCAGCAGGCTGCGGTTGGGCAGGCCGGTGAGGGCATCGTGCAGCGCGGCGTGGCGCAGGCGGCGCTCGGCGCGTTCGCGCTCGGCGATCTGGTCGCGCAGGGCGTCGTTGATCGAGGCCAGCGCCTCGGTGCGCTCGCGCACGCGCCGTTCCAGCGCGGCGTTGGCTTCGCGCAGGAAGTCGGCCTGCTGCTTGCGTTGCAGGGCGTTGGCGATGTGGTAGGAGACGAAGGTCAGGATGTCCTGGTCGCGCTGGCCGTAGGTGTGGGTGTCGTCGTAGCTCTGCGCCGCCATCACGCCGACGGTGCGGTTGTCGTAGATCAGCGGCACGCCGAGCCATGTCACCGACATGGTGCCGTGCGAGCGCAGTTCGCCCTGCCGCTCCAGCGCCTCGATCACCGCGCGGCTGGCCAGCAGCGCCTGCCCGGTGCGCAGCACGTACTCGGTCAGCCCGCGCCCCACCGTGCGCGACTCGCGCACCCGGTCGCGCTCGTCCACCGAGTAGGGAAAGTCGAGCCGCTCGCCGTCCTCGGACAGCAGGGCGATGTAGAAGTTGCGCGCGTGGACCAGCTCGCCGATCGCTTCGTGCAGCGATGCGTAGAACGCCTCCAGGCTGCCGCTGGTGGAACCCAGTTCGGCGATGCGGAACAGCGCGGCCTGGAGCCTCTCGGCGCGCTCGCGTTCGCAGACCTGCGCGCGCAGCGCGAGGTTGGCGGCGTTCAGCTCCTCGGTGCGCTGGTGCACGCGGCGCTCCAGTTCCTCGTGCGTGCGCAGGCGGTCGAGCGCGGTGGCCACGTGCTGGGCGACGAAGTTCAGCAGCGCGCGCTCCTTCTCGCCGTAGCAGCGCGTGCTGTCGTAGCTCTGCACCACCAGCACGCCGATCACTTCGGTGCCGCGCATCATCGGCACGCCCAGCCAGGCCTCGCTCTGCGGGCCGAAGCCCCCGGGCTTGAGGCCGTTCTCGCGCAGCAGTTCGTTCGACGGCCCCATCATCGTCTTGCCGGTGCGCAGCGCGTGCAGGGTCAGCGAGCCTTCCCACTCGCTGACCGAGGACGCCTGGCCGGCCGGCGGGTCAGGGTCCACCGTGTCGCGGAAATACGGCAGCCGCACGAGCTGGTGCTCGGCGTCGTACAGCGCGATGTAGAAGTTCTCCGCGTACATCAGCCCGGCGACGATGCCGTGGATGGTGGCGAGCACCTCGTCCATGTCGCGCTCGCCACTGGCGAGATCCGCGATCATGTACAGCGCCCGTTGCAGGCGCTCGGCCTCGGCCAATTGCTCCATCGCCCGGCTCAGGCGTTCCAGTTCCAGCGCGCCGGGAAGGCGCTGCGCCAGGAGGCGCGCCGCGCCGCCCATCGCATCGCGCGCCGCCTCGTCCACGCCCTGCCGGAACTGGCAGACCAGCACGCCCAGGCGCTGGCCGGCATCGGTCAGGTCCATCGCCAGCCAGGCGCCGCGATGCAGCGCCGCGCCGCCGCGCCAGCGCGCCTGCGCCTGTGCATCGGCCGCCTCACGATCCAGCTCGCCGACCTCGCCGGACAATTGCAGCGCGTCGCCCTCGCCGCACACGTACAGGGCGTGTCCGCGAACGCCCAGGCGCGGGTGCGACCAGGCCAGCAGCGAGTCAAGCAGGGAACGCACCCGGTTGCCGGACAGCAGCAACTCGGCGCGCGGCACGTCGGTGCGACGCGCGAGGCTTTCGATGACGGTGGTGGCTTCGCCCTGTTGCATCGCTATTGGACCCAACGCTCCCGAGGCGACCTGTCGTTGATCTCGAAGTGGATACCTGAGCGCCCCCGCGCGCGCAGCGCCCCGCCGTCCCTTGCCGGCTCCCGGAGCGTTGATGCGCCGCGCGCCGGAGCACGCGACCGCTCCGGACAGTGTCGCGTCTGGCTCCTGCGCTGTCCATCGCCCGGCGCACGCGAATCCGGAAGCAAGTCACAGTTCGCGGGTACGCTTCTCGCCACAGTGAATGAAACCAATTGTTAAATCAGGGTGAAAATCCTAGAATTGGCGCCATTCCGACACGAACCGGCGAGAGCGGAACCTCGCCGGCCCTTCGAGGTCACACCCAAGGCCATGTTCCCGACCCCTGCCCATCCCCTGAAATCGTTGCGTCGCCTGCCCCTGGCGGTGGCCTGCGTTCTGGCGGGCGTGGGAACCGCACAGGCGCAGCCGCCGGCCACGCTGGCCGGACACGATGCCGATCCGCAGGTGCTGCCGGTCTGGAACACCCGCAGCGGGCGGGTCGAAGCGCTGCTGCTGCTGTCGCCCGATCAGGACGAACTCAATCCCCTGGATCGCGTGTTCCCGCGCGAACCGGCATTGCCGGGCCTGGGCCTGGACGTCACGCTGGACGGCGGCAGCCACCTGCGCGGCAGTCTCCAACCCGATGCCAACGCCGGCCTGGCCCTGCTCTGCAATCAGGGCATCCACGTGGCGATGACGCTTGGCCCGCTCGGCCAGCAATGCCTGCTGGCGCAGGTAGGCGGTCAGGGCGATGCGCTCCTGCCCGCCAGCCGCAACCCCGGTGTCTCGCTGGATGCGCAGTGGCGCTCGGCCGACGGCGGGCTGGACCTGAGTTTCGGCCTGTCCTGGCTCGACGCCTCGCTGCACGGCGGCGAGCGGCTTTCCCTGCCCGGCTTCGGCGCACAGCCGCCCTACGTCTCCACCCTGCCGCCGCTCCAGCCGATGACGCTGGGCGACATCAGCCTGCGCCAGGTGCACTGGAACAGCAGCCTCGCGCTCGGCGCGCGGAACTGGCTGTCGCTGGGCGGCAGCCTCGGCACGCAGGAACTGACCACGCTCGCCGGCTCGCCGCTGCGCTGGGACAGCGCCACCGTCACCCTCGGCATCGGCTATCGCGGCCTCACCGGCCGGCTCACCGGCCGCCTGATCGAACTGCCGCAGGGCCAGGGCAACTTCACCGGGCTGGACCTGGGCGTGTCGTGGCGCACGCCGTGGCAGGGCGAATTGAGCTTCGGCGCGCAGAACCTGCTCAACAAGACCCCGGACACCAGCCAGTGGCCGCTGCCGGACCTGCCGGCCATCGAAACGCCCGGCGGCCGCACGCCTTACGTGCGCTACAAGCAGGACCTGTAAGCCCGGTTCACTCGCTGACCGCCGGCAGCGCCGCCTCGCGCGCCATTTCCGGGGTGATCTTCAGGATCGAGTGACGCAGCTCGCGCGACAGGATCAGCTTGGAATCGTTGGCCCAGGCCGTCAGCTCCTCGCCGAACGCCAGTTTGCCGGCCTCGTCCACCCGCACCAGCCCCAGTTCGCGCAGCGTGGCGATGAAGTTGCGGAACAGCGAGCGGTCGAAGAACTCCGGCGCGGTCGGCGCGTACAGCAGCGAGAGGCGCTGCGCGGTGAGGTGGCACAGGTTCTCCAGCTCGGCCGAGGAAACCGTGCCCGAACCGTTCTTCACCAGCACCGCCACGCCGATGTAGTAGCGCTCGAACGCCTGCATCATCGAATTGGCGATCACGCGCAGCCGGAACACCTCGTCGGTCTGGCCCGGCCCGCGTTGCAGGTAGCCGGAGTCGAGGTCGAAGGACAAGAGCCGCAGCCCCACGAGCGCGTCGATGGTGCCCTCCACCTGCGCCGCGAAGCCCGCCACGTCCCACGGCAGGAACAGTTCGCGCTTGAGGAACGGATACACCAGCCCGCCGAGCCGCACCACGGCGGCGCGCGACATCCGCCGCGAGTTCTGGAAGCAGCCGGCCACCCAGGCCGCGCAGACGAACAGGTGCAGCACGTTGTTGCGGAAATAGCTCTGCAACACCGCCTGCTCGCCTTCGAAGGCAAGCACGTCGCCGAGCGGATGGCGGGTGCGCGTGAGCACGCCGACCTCCTCGCCATAGGCCACGATCTGCGTGGGCGTGAGGTCCGTGACGGTGACGCGCCCGGAATACGGCGCGGCCGACAGCAGGGTCTTGAAGATGTCGAGCTGGGCCAGCAGGTCGCCCTCGCTCATCGCGTACTTGGGCGTGGACAGCAGCGCCACCGCGAGCAGGTTGATCGGGTTCACGTCGGCGGCGCGGTTGATGTTGACCTGGATGCGCTCGGCCAGCGCATCGACGGTGGCGTTGATCCAATCCGGCCGCACGCCGGCGGCACGTTCCTCGCGCCAGTTCGGCGCATGCTGCGCGAGCAGGTCGTCCAGCAGCACCGGCTCGGCAAAGCTCACCGCCACGCGCCCGTAGTTGCGCCGCAGGATGCCGGTGGCCGCGCGCAGCAGCGCCCAGACCGTTTCCTTCTGCTTGGGCCGGCCGGAGAGTTCGTCGAGGTAGCTCTTGCCCTCCATCAGCTTTTCGTAGCCGATGTAGACCGGCTGGAACAGCACCGGCTTGCGCGGCTGGCGCAGGTAGGCGCGCAGGGTCATGACCAGTGCGCCGCTCTTGGGCTGCAACAGGCGGCCGGTGCGCGAACGCCCGCCTTCGATGAAGTATTCGATCGAGTAGCCGCCGCTGACCAGCTTCGCCATGTATTCGGAAAACACCGCCGAATACAGCGCGTTGCCACGGAAGCTGCGGCGGGCGAAGAACGCCCCGCCCTTGCGCAGCACGGCACCGACCACCGGCAGGTTGAGGTTGACGCCGGCGAAGATGTGCGGCGGCACGATGCCGTGGGTGTAGAGCAGGTAGGAAAGCAGCAGGTAGTCGATATGGCTGCGATGGCAGGGCACGTAGACCACTTCGTGCCCTGGCGCGACCTGTTTGAGCGTATCGAAATGCTGCATCGAGACGCCGCGGTAGATCTTGTTCCAGAACGGCGTCAGCACGAACGACAGCGAGCGGATCACCGTGTGCGAGTAGTCCGCCGCGATCTCGCGTGCGTAGGCATGCGCGCGACGCCACGCGCTGGCATGGCTGATGTTGTCGCGCCGCGCCTGGTCGGCGATGGCCTGGCGCACCGGCTCGGCCGCGAGCACGCCATCGACCAGGGTGCGCCGGTGCGAGAGGTCCGGCCCGATCACCGTGGTGCGGATGCGGCGGAAGTGCGCGCGCAGCACGCGCGAAATCTTGCGCACCGAGGTTTCCGCCGTCATGCCTTCCTGCAGCACGCTGCGCAGCGACACCGGCGGAGAAAAGCGCACGATGGTGTTGCGCCCGTTGAGCAGCACCGCGAGGAAGCGCCGGAAGCGGCCGACCATGGCCCAGTTCTCGGCGAACAGCACGCGGAACCAACCCGATTGCCGGTCCGGCGCGCGCCCGACGAAGATGGACACCGGCACGATCTGCACGTCCAGCGACGGATCGGCCTCCAGCACGGCGACGAGGTTCGCCAACCCTTCCGAATGGGTTCGGTTGCGCGGCCGACCGAACCAGAATGCCTGCCGCCGCGACAACGCCACCACGGCCCGGCCCTGCCCGGCGATGTCGCCGGGCATCGGGAGCAGCGGCGATGGCAGGCCCGCATCGCGGCAGGTCTGCTCCAGGATCAGCGCATTCGACAGCCCGTAGCGCTCGATCGCGTAGCAGACCGGCAGGTCGGGCAGCACCAGGCCGGCGTCCGGCCCCGGCGGTTCGCGCCGGATCGCCAGCCACGGCGCGATGATCCGGCCCAGCAGGCGGAACAGCCAGGACGGCGCGGCGCGGCCGGGAGCTTCGGGTTCGGAAGAACTCATGTGGTCGTCACCTGCACCGCGGCGCCGGGCGTGCCGGCGCCGCGCAGGCGGATGCGCCCGGGGATCACTCCGCCGTGGCGGCCTCTTCCTCGAACAGGATCACTTCTTCTTCCTCGTCATCGCCGCCGGCCAGGCCGCTGACGAGCTGCTCGATGGTGTCCTTGCCATACCAGCGGCCGTCCACTTCGACCATGTCCGTTTCCGTGGTCAGCGACTTGCCCAGCAGGGTGTAGCCGACCGACACCTTGGCCGCGCCGTCTTCCTTGGACACGACGCTGGCCTTGGTGCTGGACAGCGCCTGGTTCATGTCGAAGCCGTACAGCGCCAGGATGTCCTTGAGGCCGCCGAAGGCGATGCCGGCCTTGCCCATGGCATGGTCGAAATCCAGCGCGCGCAGCTCGTCGATGGTCTTGAGGTTCAGGTCGCGCGCGGTCTTGACCGCGACGCCGATGCCCTTCTTCGCCAGGTCGCGATCGGCGAACTTGGCCGTCTGCAACCAGCCGGCCAGCGCGCCGACCACCTCGGTGGCCTGCTGCTTCTGCGCCTCGGTCAGGTCCGTGTTGGCCTGGATCGACTGCATCGCAAAGCCCTGGCCCATGCCGATCATCATCGGCATCTGCGCGGCCATCTCGGTCTCGTACTTGACCAGCAGCGGCTCGAGCTCGGCGTACAGCGCTTCCTCGGCGTTGGGCGCGGTGAACTTGGCCATCTTCTCGGCGAACTCGGCGCGCTCCTCCTCGCTCGGCTCCTCCTTGGCCATCTTGTCCTTCCACTGCGCGCGGATCTCGTCCAGCTTGGCCGGCGGAACGGCGAGCTGCACCGCTTCGAGGACATTGTTCTCCTTGAGCTTGGCCGCGAACGCCTCGACCGCCTTGGCCGGATCGGAGGTCTGCCGTGCCACGGCGGCCTCGGAAGCGGGTTCGGACTTGTCCTTGCCGCCGCATGCCACCAGACCAATGGCGAACAGGCCGGTACAGGCCAACAGGGCGATACGTTTCATGGCAAAGCTCCACGTGGGGGAAAGAACTGCCAATGATGCCCAATCCGGGGCCGCAAGAAAACGCCGCGTGCGTTTTTCGACATCGCATCGGCAGCGGCCAAAAGAAAAGGGAGGCCTGGGCCTCCCTTGCAGTTCCAGCGTCCTGCCGGATCGGATCTTATGGTTGTGGGCACTTGGGTAATCGCCGTCTGTTGCGGCATGGCGACATGGTACTTGGAGCCACAACCTCATGCAACACCTGATAAAATATACTCTATCTATATGATTTATATATAAATCAATAGTCGTGCTGGAGCGCTGAGCGCAGGCAGGCGCGCGGATGGGTGTCCTTCTCGCAGCCGCGCAGCACCGCGTTGTGCCAGGAACCGTAGGACGGATTGGGCAGCATGAACCAGCGCACGCCCCACCAGTCCGCATACGGGGCCATCAGCGCCTGGCGCGTGGCGGCATCGGTGTTGATGCCGTCGAGGAAGTCGCCGAGGTTGTCGCCGAGCATCAGCACCACGCGGTAGTCGCGGTCGATCAGGCGGCGACGCTCGCCCTTTTCCCGATCCGGCGCGCGCGCATCGCCGCGCAGCATCACGTTGCCGGCGTCGGCCGCGACCGGGAAGCCGAGCTTGCGCAGGTTGGCGACGGTGGCCGCCACTTCGTCGGGCGCATCGCGGTTGGTCACGTAGAAGATCGTCACGCCCCGGCTGTCGGCGTACTGGGCGAACTCGACCGCGCCCGGCAGCGCCTTGGCGGCCTCGGCCTTCACCCATGCCAGCCAGCTCTCGCGGGTATAGCCGCGATCCTCGATCACGCCGCGCGCCTGGTAGGCGCTGTTGTCGATGAAGGTTTCATCGGCATCCACGATGATCGCGGCCGGCTTCACCTCGAACCCGGCCGCGAACTCGCCCTGCGGCAGCGCGTTCCACGACGGATCTTCCAGCGCCTGGTCCAGCGAACGCCGCGCCGCCGCATAGACGCCGCGCACCGCGGCCTCGTACTCGGCCGCCGTCTGCATCCAGATGGTGGCGTTGAGATTGTCGTGGGCGGGCGTGGCGGCGGCCACATCGGCCTCCGGCGCAACCGGGCGCGACGGCGCGGCGGTGCAGGCGGCCAGCGAGGCGGCGACCAGTGCGGCCAGGCACCAGCGGGGCAGGTTCATGGGCAAAGCTCCTCAAGGGTTCGGAAACGGCGAGTGTAGCCGGCCGGCGTGACAGGATCGCAAGCGCGGCGCATGCGGGCACTCACTCCCCCAGCAACGCCTTCAACCGCGCGATCGCCGCGCCGGCGTGTTCCTGGGTGCGTTCGGCGTCCTGCTCGGCATCCCGGCCCACGACGTGCAGTTCGGCCGCCGGCAGTTCGTCGAGAAAACGGCTCGGGGTGACGCGCGCGATTTCGCCGAAGCGGCGCGCGTGGCGCGGGTAGCTCAGGTGCAGCAGGCGCTTGGCGCGCGTGATGCCGACGTACATCAGGCGGCGCTCCTCATCGATGCGGCCTTCCTCGACCGAGGATTCGTGCGGCAGGAGGCCGTCCTCCACGCCGACGATGAACACGAAGTCGAACTCCAGCCCCTTGGAGGCATGCAGCGTCATCAACCGCACCGCGTTGCCGGGCGAATCGCGGTCGGACGCGGTGAGCAGCGCGAGCTGGGCGACCAGTTCGCCCGGGCCGCCCTTGCCGGCGGCATCGAACCATTCGGCCAGTTCCTCGACGTTGCCGCGACGGCGCTCGAACAGCGCCTCGTCCTTGCATTCGGCGCGGATCGCGGCGAGCTGGCCGCTGTCCTCGACCAGCTTGCGGCACAGGTCGCCGGGCGACATCACGGCGGCGGCGCGGCGCAGCGTGGCGATCAGGCGCACGAAGCCGTCCAGCGCGTTCGCCGTGCGCGCCGGCAACTGGCCGAGCACGTCCGGGCGTTCGGCCGCGCGTGCCAGGCCCAGGTGCAGCGAACTGGCCATCTCGCCCAGGCGCGCCAATGTGGTGGCGCCGATCTCGCGCCTGGGCGCGGCCACCGCGCGCAGGAACGCGGCATCGTCGTCGGGGTTGGCGATGAGGCGCAGCCAGGCCAGCGCATCCTTCACCTCGGCGCGCTCCAGGAACGCGGTGCCGCCGGAAAGGTGGTACGGGATGCGTTGCAGTTGCAGCGCCTTCTCCAGCGCGCGCGACTGGTGGTTGCCGCGGAACAGGATCGCGAAATCGCTCCATTCGGCCTTGTGCTTGTGCGCCAGGAACGCGATCTCGGCGGCGATGCGCTCGGCCTCGTGCTCGTTGTCGCGGCACTCGAACACCCGGATCGGCTCGCCGTCGGCGTGGTCGCTCCACAGCCTCTTCGGATGCAGGTGCGGGTTGTTGGCGATCAGCGCGTTGGCCGCGCGCAGGATGCGGCGCGCGCAGCGGTAGTTCTGCTCGAGCTTGACGATGCGAAGCTGCGGATAGTCCTGCCCGAGCCGCTCGATGTTGGCGGTATCGGCGCCGCGCCAGGCATAGATCGACTGGTCGTCGTCGCCCACGCAGGTGAACGCGCCGCGCGGCCCGGCCAACAGCTTCAACAGCGCGTACTGGGTGGTGTTGGTGTCCTGGTATTCGTCCACCAGCAGGTAGCGCAGGCGATCGCGCCAGGCGTCCCGCAGCGTTTCGCGTTCTTCCAGCAACTGCACCGGCAACCGGATGAGGTCGTCGAAATCCACCGCGTTGAACGCGGAAAGGCGCTTCTGGTACTGGCCGTAGATGTCCGAAGCCTCGCGCTCGCGCGGGCTTTTCGCCAGTTCCGCCGCGCGCTCGGGCGAGAGGCCATCGGACTTGGCGCGCGAGATCAGCGCGCGGATCGCCGCGATGTCCGGCCCGCTCGCGCCGCGCGGCATCAGGTCCTTCACCAGCGCGCCGGCATCGTCGCTGTCGAAGATCGAGAACCCGCGCCGCAGCCCGGCGGCCTCGTGCTCGATCTGCAAAAACTTCAGCCCGAGCGAATGGAAGGTGCAGACCGTCAACCCCTCCGCATCCACGCCGCGCAACAGCGCCCCGGCGCGCTCGCGCATCTCGCGCGCGGCCTTGTTGGTGAAGGTGATCGCGGCGATCTTCGCCGCCGGCATGCGGCGCGCGACGATCAGGTGGTGGATCTTCTGCGTGATGACGCGGGTCTTGCCCGAACCGGCGCCGGCCAGCACCAGCAGCGGCGAGTCGCAATGTTCCACGGCGGCGCGCTGGGCGGGATTGAGGCTCATCTTGCGGGAACGCTCGGGCGGCTGCGGGGCGCGCATTGTGCCCGAAGCGGACAGTGCCGTTTATCATTCCCGCGAGCAAGCTACGCAGAGGGGGCTGTGCAGCTCGACGATCCCACCCTGATGTTCGCCGTCACCATCGTCGGCACGGTCAACGCGATCGTGCTGGCGTGGGGAGCGTTGCTGGGCGCGCGTCGCAAGCCGACGCTGTACTGGGCGGCCGGCAGCCTGCTGCTGGCGGTGGCGTCGGCCTGCATCGTGCTGCTTCCCGAATCCGATTCGCCATGGCGCGCGCCGATGTTCAACGCGCCGCTCCTGGTCGGCTACGCGTGCTGGCTGGTCGGCACGCTGCATTTCTTCGAGCGCACGCCGCCGATGCGGTCGCTGCTCGCGCTGCTGGCGCTGAGCATCGCGATCACGGTGTGGTTGAGCGTGGTCGATCCGCAACGGGAACTGCGCATCTTCCTCGCCGCCACGACGGTGGCGCTGCTGCGCCTGTGCACGGCCATCGCGCTGTTCCAGGCGCACGGAAACCGCAGTCGCGGCGTGGCGCTGGCCGCCGGGCTGGTGCTGGTGGCCGATGCGGCGGTGTTCGTGCACCACGCCCATATCGGGCTGGGTGGCGCGGTGCCGGCCCTGGGCGCGGCGGCGCACGATCCTTATTCCCTCACCTGGATCAGCATGCTGCTGAGCACGGTGGTGCTGACGCCGCTGTTGATGCTGCTGGGCCTGTCCCGCCTGCTGGAGGAACTGCGCCGCTCGGCGCACGAGGACAACCTCACCGGCGTCGCCAACCGGCGTGGCTTCCTGGCGCGGAGCCAGTCGCCGCCGTTACAGAGCCCGCAGGGCTTTGCCGCGGTGCTGATGCTCGACGTGGATCGCTTCAAGCAGATCAACGACCGCTTCGGCCACGCCATCGGCGACGAGGTGCTGTGCGCGATGGGCGCGACGCTGAGGGCCGTGCTGCGCCCCGCCGACATTCCGGCGCGATGGGGCGGCGAGGAGTTCTGCGTGCTGCTTCCGGCCACCGATGCGACGCAGGCCGCCACGCTGGCCCGGCACATCCGCGCCGATTTCAGCCGCCGCTGCCGGCAGATTCCCGTCCTGTCCATGTCGCCCGTCACTGCCAGCATCGGCGTGGCGCACGGTGCGTGGCGCGAAGTCGGCTTCGAGGCGCTTCAGCAACGCGCCGATGCCGCGCTGTACGAAGCCAAGCGCGCCGGCAGGAACCAGGTGACGGTGGCGGAATCCTAGGGAGCCTGTTCGCGCCCCGGCGCGTGCCGGGGGCGCGAACAGGGTTCTCAGCGCGTGCCGATCGTCGCCGGGTCGTAGCCGCCCACCTCGAACACCAGCGTGCGCGCGCCGCCGTTCGCCAGCGTGGCGTCGATGCCGACCCGGGAGGCATCGGGCAAGTGCTGGACGAAGTAGGCGAAGTCCTTGACGAAGATGGCGTGCTCGCCGGTTTCGGGAATCTCGCCGGGCACGGTGCGCGCCGTGCCGTCGTCGAAGGTCACGCTCAGGCGGCACGGCGTGGCGCAGGTGAACGGGCCATGCTCGGAGAGCAGATACACGTCGTCGCCCCACTGCGGATGGCGGCGCAGCACCAGGCGCGCGCGGGCGGGGTCCTTGCCCGGTACCTTGGCCAGCGGTTCGGTGGCGAAGATGTAGGCGGTGCGCACGCGGCCGCCGGCCTCGGCATCGTGGCCATCGTGGTACACCCACAGGTCCTTGAGCCGGCGCTCCTCCTGCTCGGCGGCGATCTGCGCGCGCAGCGGCTCGACGTCGGCCCTGACCTTGGCGGTGGCCTCGGCCTGCGGCAGGGTCTTGATCATGTGGTCGGCGATGTTGAGCGCCAGATCGGTGCGGCCGCTGGCCTTCAACTGCTGGTAGTTGGCGTACTGCTTCTGCGCCTCGGCCTCGATGCGGGCCTGCATTCTTGCCTGGGCTTCGGCCTGCCGTTCCGCTTCGCTCGGGCCGCATCCGGCCAGCGATGCCAGGGCAAGGACCATCGGAAGCGCCGCCAGACGCGGCCACGTCATCGACATCATGCGAGAAACTCCTTGAGCGCCGCCACCGTGGCGGACCTGCATTCCATCATGGGCATGTGGCCGGCGCCATCGGCCAGCACGATGCGGCTGCCGGGAATCCGGGCGGCGTAGATATCCGCCGCGCTGGCATCGACCACCCGGTCGCCCCGGCACCACAGCAGCAGCGTGGGCGCGGCGATGCGGTGCGCCTCGCGTTCGGGCAGGAAGGCGTCCTCGCCCCGGCCGATGCTGTGCAGCACGCATTGCTCGAAATCCGCATCGGCGACGCGCCGGCGCACCAGCCAGCGCGCCAGCCCGCCGGGAACCCACGGCGGGCGCTCGAACACCAGTGCGAGATAGCGCCGCAGCGCGGCCACGTCGGCGACGCCGAACGGGTTGTGCCCGTCCAGCACGGCCTGGCCGAAGGCGTTGTCGGCAAAGCGCACGCCGGCCGCGTCCATCAGCACGAGGCGGCGCAGCTTGTCCGGATGGCGCGCGGCGAACACCGCCGCGATGCCGCCGCCCATCGAATGGCCGACCAGATCGACCGGCGTGCCGATGACGGCATCCACGAACGCGGCCAGCCTGTCGGCCTGCGCGGCATAGCCGTAGTCCACGCCGTCGCGCCGCTCGCTCTCGCCCCAGCCGGGAAGATCGGGCGCGAACTGCACGCAGCCGCGCCCCATGTCGGCCATCAGCGGCAGCCAGTTTTCCTTCATGCCGGTGAAGCCGTGCACGTACAGCAGCGGCACGCCGTCGCCGCGACCGACCTTCAGATACGCCACCTCGCCATCGGCCAGCGCCACGCGCCGCACCCGCGCACCGGCCGCGAATCGCTGGCGCGCGAACTCCATCGCCAGCACACGCTGGGGATGGCTCAGCCAGAACGCGAAGCCGGCCAGCGCCAGCCCCACCGGCACCAGCGCCCAGAGCGCGTACATTCCCGATGGGTCTTTCGCGGCCAGCTTATTTTTTCCTGTCCGCCAGCGCCGCCTCGACCGAAGCCGTGGTGATCGGGTGATAGCCCGGCCGCGCCTGCGCGAACACCTGGCGGGCGAACTCGCGGCCTTCCTTGCTGGCCGCCAGCGCCTCGTACACCGGCATGACGAGCTTGCGCCGGCCCACGCGCTGGAGGAACTCGGCGATCGCCGGGCGCGCCTCGAAGTAGCCGCTGCGCACGGTGAGCGGGAACCAGCGCATCAGGATCTCGCCGTTGTGCGAGGTGGTGAGCTGGAAGGCCGCATCCAGTTCCACGAGCTTTTCGTTGGAGAGCTTGTTCGGCAGCCCTTCCAGGAAGCGCACCCAGTCCTGCGACACCCAGCCGCGCGTGTCGATCTCCTCGGCCGCGATGCGCCCGTCCTGCCATTGCTTGCGCACCGCATCCACCGCCGTGAAGCGCTCGGACACCGCGGCCACCGCACTGGCCGGAATGCCCGGCTGGTACAGCCACGCATCCAGCTCCCTCGGCGTCACCGCCCCGGGGAAGCGGCTCAGCAGGTTCTCGTTGAAATACGCCACGAACTGCGCGGTCTCGATGCTCTGGAACGCGAAGTGGTCGAAGTAGCCGCGCAGGAAGGCATCGAAGTGCTCGCGCCCGAAGCGTTCTTCCAGGAAGCCGAGGAACCACGCGCCCTTGTCGTAGGCCACCGCGCTGAGCGAATCGTCCGGGTCCGAGCCTGGCACCGGGCGCGGCGCGAGCACCTGCGCGGCCTTGGACATCCCCTTGATTTCGCGTTGCAGGCCGGCCTGGCTGATGACCCGCTCCATCGTCGCCTGTTCCTGCCCGTACACGGCCTCGACGATGCGGTTCTCCACGGAGCTGGTGAAGCCCTCGTTGAGCCACATGTCGTTCCAGCTCGCGTTCGTCACCAGGTTGCCGGACCACGAATGCGCCAGCTCGTGCGCGATCAGCGCCACCAGCGACTTGTCGCCGACGATGACCGTGGGCGTGATGAACGACAGGCGCGGGTTCTCCATGCCGCCGAACGGGAACGACGGCGGCAGGATCAGGAGGTCGTAGCGCTCCCAGCGGTACGGGCCGTACAGCGACTCGGTGACGGCGATCATCTTCTCGGTGTCGATGAACTCCGCGTGCGCGGCATCGATGGTGGCGGGCTCGGCCCACACGCCGCTGCGCTCGGAGAACGGGCGGAACACCAGGTCGCCGGCGGCGATCGCCATCAGGTACGAGGGAATCGGCTGGCGCATGCGGAACACGTAGTCGCCGTCGCGCGGCTCGTTGGGCGGGTTGTCCGCGCTCATCAGCGCCATCAGCGAAGGATCGGTCCGCAGCCGCGCGCTGTAGGTGTAGCGCACCGAAGGCGTGTCCTGCAGCGGCACCCAGCTGCGCGCGTGGATCGCCTGGCTCTGGCTGAACATGAAGGGATGCGTCTTGCCCGCCGTCATCGACGGCTCCAGCCATTGCAGGCCGGAAGCGTCGGGCGAGGTGCTGTAGCGGATGCGCACGCTGTCGTACGGCTGGCGCATCGAGATCGTGAGCTTCTGGCCCAGGTGCGCATCGCGCTCGCCAAGCGCGTAATCGAGCTTGAACCAGCGCCCGTCGGCGCGCTTGCCCGACACCTTCTCGATGGAAAGGTCGCGCGTATCGAGCACCAGTTCGCGCGCCGCCGGATCGATCCATTCCAGCGCCAGGTCGGCATGGCCGCGCAACTGCTTCTTCTCGAAATCCACGCGCAGGTCCAGGCCCAGGTCGCGGATCGCGACCTTGTCCGGCTGGGCGTAGGAATGCACGTCGCGCGGGGCTTCCTGGGCGCTCGCGGCGGCGGCGAAGGCCGCCAGGAAAAGGGCTGTCAAGGTACGCATCGCAGGTCTCACCGGAAAACGGGATCGGGCCTGCGAGTCTACCGTCATGCGACTGTCGCCGCAGGCATCCACACTATGCGTTTTCCCACGCCCTGCCCGCGCATGCGCCACGCCGTCATCCTGCTCACCGCCGCGCTCGCCGCCGCCTGTGCTTCCGCTCCGGCGCATCGCGCGCCTCCGGTTCCGTCCGCGCCGCAGATCGCCCGGCCAGGCGGCGAATCGGCCGCGTGGTGGTTCCATGCCGGCGCGGCCACGGCGGCGCGCCAGCGCGAAGGCGCGCCGCCACAGGCGCGCAACCTCATCCTGTTCATCGGCGACGGCATGAGCGTCCCCACGCTCACCGCCGCGCGCATCCTCGGCGGCCAGCGCCAGGGCGAGGCGGGCGAGGAATATCGCCTCGCCTTCGAGGATTTCCCGCACACCGCGCTGGCGCGCACCTACAACACCGACGCGCAGACGCCCGATTCGGCCGGCACGATGACCGCGATGGTGGCCGGCGCGAAAACCCGCATGGGCTTCCTTTCCGTCGGGCAGGCCGCGCGACGCGGCGATTGCGCCTCGGCGCATGGCCAGGAACTGGTCACGCTGATGGAACTGGCCGAAGCCGCCGGCATGGCGACCGGCATCGTCAGCACCACCCGCCTGACCCACGCCACGCCCGCCGCCACCTACGCGCACGCGCCCGAGCGCAACTGGGAAAGCGACGGCCTGATCCCGGAGACCGAACGCGCGCGTGGCTGCGCCGACATCGCGCGGCAGCTGATCGAGTTCCCGTTCGGCGACGGCATCGACGTGGCGCTCGGCGGCGGGCGCGCGCATTTCCTGCCGGCCGGCAACGCCGGCGGAAAACATGGCCTGCGCCGCGACGGGCGCGACCTCGCCTCCGAGTGGGCGGCACGCCCCGGCGCGGCCTACGTCGATTCAGCCGCGCGGCTGGCCGCGCTCGATCCGCGCGATGCGCGACAGGTACTGGGCCTGTTCGCCGCCGACCACCTCCAGTTCGACCATGACCGCCGCGAGGACGCGCGCGGCGAACCGAGCCTTGCGGAGATGACGCGCTTCGCCATCGGCTTCCTGAAGGATCGCCCGCACGGCTACGTGCTGATGATCGAAGGCGGGCGCATCGACCACGCCCACCATTTCGGCAACGCCTACCGCGCGCTCGACGACACGCTGGCGCTGTCCGATGCGGTGCGCGTGGCCGCCGGCATGACCTCCCCGCACGACACCCTGATCCTCGTCACCGCCGATCATTCGCACACGATGCACATGGCCGGCTACCCGGCGCGTGGCAACCCGATCCTGGGCCTGGTGCGCGGCAGCGGCGGCGAAGGCGCGATGACCGCGGAACCTGCGCGCGACGCGCTCGGCCAGCCTTTCACCACGCTCGGCTACGCCAACGGGCCGGGCTATGCCGGGGCCACGCGGCAGCAGGCCGAAGGCGCCAAACGCCACCCGCACGCCATCGCCGGCGTCGCGCCGGCAGTGCGCGCCGACCTCTCGGACGCGGACACCACCGACCCGGACTTCCTCCAGCCCGCGCTCTACCCGCTGGCCGACGAAACCCACGGCGGCGATGACGTGGCGGTGTTCGCGCGCGGCCCCGGCGCGGCGGCGGTGCGCGGTTCGCTGGAGCAGAACGTGCTGTTCCACCTGCTCGTGCAGGCCCAGCCGCGCCTGCGCGCGCAGCTTTGCGCCATCGATGCCTGCGAACCGGGCGGCGTACCGATCCGGCTGCCGGCCTACGGAAAGCTGCGCGAGGCGTCATCGCGCTGACGCAATTCCGACACCGCACTGACGCACGCCGAGGTCACGCTGCTCGCACCGCTTCCCCGGAAGTCATGCGATGCAACCGATCGCCCCCACGCTGGCCTCGCGCTACCCCCGCCTGTTCCGCGCCGCGAAGCGGCCCTTCGTGCACGGCCTGCTGCGCGGCTTCGGACGCTGGTCGGGGCTGGACGAAATCCGCGCATTCCTTGCCGAACACGGCCACCTGCGCGGCCTGCCTTTCGTCGAGGCGGCACTGCGTTTCCTCGATCTGCGCTACACGGTGGACCAAGTCGAATGCAGCCGGATTCCGGAAACCGGCCGCCTGCTGATCGTCGCCAACCACCCCTGTGGCGCGCTGGATGCGCTGGCCCTGCTGGATTTCGTCGGACGCATCCGCAGCGACGTGCGCATCGTCGCCAACGATCTGCTGGCCGGCATCGACGGACTGGCGCCGCTGATCCTGCCGGTGCGCATCCTCGGCGGACAACCTCAGATCTCCAGCCTGCGCGCCATCGAAAGCGCGCTGGCGCAGGGCCAGTGCGTGATCCTGTTCCCGGCCGGCGAAGTCTCGCGCCTGGGCCTGCGCGGCGTCGCCGACGGCCCGTGGCGGCGCGGCCTGATGCGCTTCGCGCTCGCCACCGGCGCGCCGGTGCTGCCGGTGCGGATCGAAGCGCGCAATTCGGCGCTGTTCTACGGGGCCTCGGCCCTGTTCCGCCCGGCGGGCACGGCACTGTTGCCACGCGAAATCCTGCGCCAGCGCCAGCAGCGCATCGGCCTGCGCATCGGCGAGGCGCAGCGGCTCGAACCGGGCGCCGATCCCGCCGCCACGCTCGCCGCCCTGCGCCAGGCGCTCGATGCCATCGGCACGCAGCCCTGCCCGGTCCAGGCGGCGAACGAACCCGAACCGCTGGCCGATGCCGTCGACCCCGCGCTTCTGGCCATCGAAATCGCCACGCTCGAACGCCTCGGCGACACCGCCGACGGCAAGCAGATCCGCGTCGGCCGCCTGCCGCCCGGCTCGCCGCTGCTGCACGAGATCGGCCGGCTGCGCGAACTGACCTTCCGCGCCATCGGAGAAGGCACCGGCAAGCGCCTGGACCTGGACCGCTACGACGCCTGGTACGAACAGATCGTGCTGTGGGACGCCTCGGCCAACCGCATCGCCGGCGCCTATCGCGTCGCCAACGGCGGCCGCGTGCTGGCCGAGCGCGGCCTGTGCGGCCTCTACACCGGCACCCTGTTCGACTACGCCGACGCGATGCTGCCGCGCATGGCCGCCGGCCTGGAACTGGGGCGCAGCTTCGTCGTGCCCGACTACCAGGGCAGCCGCAGCATCGACCTGCTCTGGCAGGGCATCGGCGCCTACCTGCGCCGCCACCCGGATCTGCGCTACCTGTTCGGCGCGGTCTCCATCAGCGCCGCGCTGCCGCTGCCCGCGCGCGAGAAGATCGTCGCCCATTACCGCCACTACTACGGCGACCGCAAACAGCACGCCCGCGCCCGCAATCCCTTCACCCCGATCGCGCCCGCGCAACACCCCGAACTCCCCGCCGCCGACGCCTTCCGCCAGCTCAAAACAGAACTGGATGCGCTCGGCACCAGCGTGCCGATGCTCTACAAGCAATACGTGGACCTGTGCGAACCCGATGGTGTGCGCTTCCTCGCCTTCGGCGTGGACCCGGATTTCTCCGACAGCGTGGACGGCCTGATCGAACTGGACCTGGCCTACCTGCGGGCGAAGAAGCGGGCGCGGTATCTGGGGGAAGCCACCGAACGGATGGCCTGAACCCATCGCCGTCCGATTCGCTCAGCCCGGCTTGCGCACCATCAGCCAGAACACCGCCACCAGCGCGATGAAGGCCGGCCAGCCGAGCGCGAACCACCAGCGCATCAGGCGGAAATAGGCCGCCGGCAAGGCGGTTCCGGCGCGATGCGCGGCTTCGGCCAGGGTGCGGACGCGGTACTGGATCGCGACCACCGGCAGCCAGCACGCGCCGGCGACGAGGTACAGCGCGATGGAGAGCCAGATCCAGGTCATCGTCCACGGCAGGCCCATCAGGTGCAGCAGCCAGAAGCCGGTCGCCGGCTGCACGAGGATGGCGGGCGTGGTGAACAGCCAGTCGGCCAGCACGACGTGGCGCGCGGTGATGGCGATGCCGGCGACGTCGCCGCGACGGTGCGCCATCCACATGAAGAACGCGGTGCCCAGGCCGGTACCGAACAGCACGGTGGACGAAAGAATGTGGATCGTCTTGAGCGTGAAGTAATCCATCACCGGCGCTCCATGCCTGCGGCGGCAAAGGCGATGGCGACGAGGACGAGGCCGTTCTTCAGCAGGCCGCCGAACGGATCGACCCACGCCTGCGGCAGCAGCATGCCGATGAAGACCGTGTAGCCGACGACCAGCAACGCCATCGCCGCCAGCGCGGCGCGCGGCTTCCAGCCCGTGAGCAACCACGCACCGAGCGCGATGTCGGCGACGCTGCCGGCAAGACCGAGCATCGGCGCCCACACGGCGGGAAACGGGCTGCGCGCGAACAGTGCGGCGACCTGTTCTGCCGGCAACGCGAAACCGACGAGGCCCGAAGCGATGAAGGTGATCGCCAGTACCACGCGCAGCAGCGGCTGCAGGAACACGGTGCGCGCCTGCCAGCGGTCGGCGCTGCTGGCCGGGGCGCGTGCCAGTGCGGCCTCCATGCGCGGCGGCGACCAGCCGAGCGCGGCATGGGCGCGCTCGGCCGCCTCCGGGGCGACGACGTTGCCGCGCTCGAGCATGCGCCACATCGTCATGCCGAGCGGGCCGCGCCCGAGTTTTTCGCCCAGCCACGCACCGATGCGTGCGAGCGGCCTGGGAACCGCGACGAAGCGCGCATCGCCCAGGCCCAGCCAGCGCCGCCACAGCGAAAGATAGTCGCGCAGGGTCAGCGCCTGCGGGCCGCCGAGTTCCAGGCAGCGGCCCACGGCTTCATCGCGCGTCAATGCGGTGAGCACGGCTTGCGCCAAGTCTTCGGCATCCAGCGGTTGCAGGCGTTGATCGCCCTGCCCCGGCAGCGGAATCCATGGCAGCGCGGCCAGCCCGCGCAGCAGCGTGGTGCCGCCGTAGGAGCCGCGCGTGGAATAGACCACGGACGGACGCAGCACCACGGCGTCCACGCCGCATGCGAGCAGGCGCGCGTCGCCGCGATGCTTGGATGCGATGAACCCGCCATCGGCCGGATCGCCGAGCGCGGACACCTGCACGATGCGTTTCACGCCGGCCTGCCGGCAGGCATCGAACAATGCGGCGGGCACGGTTTCATGCACTGCCTCGAACGTTGCCGCTGCGGTTTCCCGCAGGATGCCGGCGCAGTTCACCACTGCTTCGACGCCGGCAAGGCGTGGCAGCCACACCGCCGCGTCGGCATCGCGCGCGAAATCGCAATCGGTGGATTCAATGCCGGGCAGGGCCGTGCCCACGCGCGAGGCGCGCACGGCGGCAACGGGCTGGTGGCCGGCGCGCAGCAACGCGGCGACGACGTGCGCACCGATGAAACCGTAGGCGCCGGCGACGAGGACTTTCATATGGCCGCCCGCATGCCCTCCGCCCGGAAACCTATGCCGCGCACCGCCTTCTCGTCATTCCGGCCAAAGCCGGAACGACGGCGGGGGGAATTCCGGGACAGGGGCAAGGCGCCTCAAACCCGATAGCCGCTGTGGATCGCGCAGATGCCGCCGCTCAGGTTGCGGTAGTCGCAACGCGCGAAGCCGGCTTTTTCCATCATCGCGCGCAGTTCGTCCTGCGGCGGATGCTTGCGGATGGATTCGGCCAGGTACTGGTAGGAACCGGCGTCGCCGGCGAACAGCGACCCCAGCTTCGGCAGCACCTTGAAGGAGTGGAAATCGTAAATCGGCCGGAACCAGGCCGGCTTGACCTCGGAGAACTCCAGCACCAGCGCGCGGCCGCCGGTTTTCAGCACGCGGCACATTTCGCCCAGCGCCCGCTGCTTGTCGGTGACGTTGCGCAGGCCGAAGGCGATGGTGACCAGGTCGAAGCTGCCATCGGGGAACGGCAGCGCCTCGGCGTCCATCTGCGTCCATTCCAGCCCGCGCACCAGGCCCCGGTCGGTGAGGCGGTCGCGGCCCACGCGCAGCATGTCGGCGTTGATGTCGCCGACCACGATTTCGCCCGTCTCGCCCACGTGCGGGTGCAGCAGCGCGGCGATGTCGCCGGTGCCGCCGGCGAGATCCAGCACGCGGTCGCCGCGCTTCACGCCGGAGGTGGCGACGAAGTAGCGCTTCCAGATGCGGTGGATGCCCAGCGACATCAGGTCGTTCATCAGGTCGTACTTGCCGGCGACCGAGCTGAACACCTCGCCGACGAGCTTGCGCTTGTCCCCTACCGGCACGTCGCGGAAGCCGAAGTGCGTGGTGGCGGGGGTTTCTGGCCCGCTCCTGGCGGGTGCGTTCTGATCGTTCATCGCACGATTATCGCACTGAAGACGCGGCGCAGCCGGATAAGGTGGGCGCAGCCTCGCACAGGTCCGCGCGCACGATGTCCACGTATTCGGCGGTGCTCTGTGGCACATTGGCGTGCGGCAGGTGCACCTCGGCCCGGCGCAGGGTCGCATCGGCTTCGTCGTGGCGGCCGAGCGCGCGCAGTGTATCCGCCAGCGCCGCGATGGCCTGCACGCGGTAGACATGCGGTACGTCCGCATAGAGCCGCTGCGCCATCGCCTCGGCGGCGACGGCATACGGCAGGGCTTCCTCGGGGCGCTCCAGGTCGATGTACTGGCGAGCGAGGTTGACCGTGGGCACCAGCACCATGACGTGATCGCCCGAATACGAGTCCCGGTGCATATCCACCGCGCGCCGTTGCAGTTCCAGGGCTTCTCCGGGCCGCTCGCGGCGGCGCGCGAGGTTGGCGCGATTGTTGAGCACCACGGCAATCTGCGGGCTGCCATCGGGATCTCTCGCCTCGAAGATGGCCTGCGCGCGGGCATAGAGCGCTTCCGCGCGTTCGTAGTCGCCCAGTCCGCGCGCGGCCTGCGCGAGATTGGTTATCGTCTGCGCCTGGATATGTTCTTCTATCGGCGGCTCGGCCTGCGCATCCACCTCGACGGCACGCCGCAGGAGCCGGTCGGCGGCGACGTGGTTCTCCATGATCAGATACAGCATGCCCAGGTCGTTGAGCATGCGCGAATGCAGCGCATCGTCGCGCCATGCGCCGCGTTCGATGCGCGCTTGCGCGTCCTGATACAGCCGCTCGGCCTCGGCGTAGCGGCCCTGTTCGCGGCGCAGCGAGGCGAGGGACACCATTGCCTGCACGCTGCGCTGGGCATCGGGACCGAACAGGGTTTCGTTGTCGGCCAGCGCACGCTCCAACTGCGTCGCGGCCTCCTTGATGCGGCCTCGCCGCAGCAGGCTCTCGGCCAGGGTCAGACGCAGATCGGCGGCCAGCTCGGGGCGGTCGGCGAAGCGCGCGTCCACCATCTCGTAGGCGCGCTGCATGGCTTCGGCCAAGGTCAGTTCGCCGCCGGTTTGGTAGGGGTCCGACAGGTTCATCACGTCAACGAGGAAGGTGTTGGCGCGCTGCGCATCGGAAGCCGCGCGGCGTGCGCTGGCGGCCTGATGCAGGGCGACGCCGGCCGCCGCGAGCACGGCGAACAGGGCCAGCGCGGCCAGCACGACGCCAACTCGATGCCGCCGCACGAACTTGGCGCCGCGGTACCAGGCCGAATCCGGATGCGCCAGCACCGGGCGGCCATCCAGGTAGCGGCGCAGATCGTCGGCCAGCGCCTCGGCCGAGCCGTAGCGGCGCGCCGGTTCCTTGTGCAATGCCTTGGCGACGATGCGTTCCAGATCGCTGCCCACCTGCGCGATGCGACGCTGGCGCTCGGCCTGGTCCAGCTCGGCATCGCGCAGGCTGCGCCGCAGCGACAAGGGTTCGGCATGGCAGACGGCGCGCTCGATGTCGGCGGGGCTGAGGCCAGCCAGTTCGTAGGGCCGCCGGCCGGCGACGAGCTGGTAGAGCACGATGCCGAGCGAATAGACATCCGAACTGGTGGTGAGCGGCTGGTGGCGCACCTGCTCGGGGCTGGCGTAGGCCGGTGTCATGGCCGAGTAGAGCGTCACGCCGCTGGCGGCCGGATCGGCGTCCTGCGCCAGTTCGCGCGCGATGCCGAAATCGATCAGGCGCGGCTCGCCGGCGGCGGTGACGAGGATGTTGTCGGGCTTGATGTCGCGATGCACGATCAGGTGCCGGTGCGCCTCCTGCACGCCGTCGCAGACCTTGCCCAGGAGCCGCAGCCGCGCGCGCACGTCGAGACGCTGCTGGCGGCAGTATTCGGTCAGCGGCACGCCATCGACGTGTTCCATCACCAGGTACGGCACGCCCGAATCCGTGCTGCCGCCGTCCAGGATGCGCGCGATGTTGGGATGGTTGAGCTGGGCCAGGATGGCGCGCTCGGCCTCGAAGCGCGCGATCAGCACGGCGCGCGCCTTCGGATCGCCGTGCAGGTGGACGGAGCGGATCAGCTTGATCGCCACGTCCTGCCGGTACACGTCGTCCGCGCGCCGCCCCAGGTACACCACGCCCATGCCGCCGGCCGCGAGCGGGCGCAGCAGTTCGTAGCTGCCGAGGCGATCGCCGACGTTCGGGAACGCCGGCCCCGGATCGAACGCGCCGGGCGCGGCGACGACGGTATCGAGGAAATCGCCGACTTCGCGCTCGGCATCGAGCAGCCGGCGCACGCGCTCGATCACCGCCGCCGGCGCGCTCTGTTTCGCCAGCCAGGCCGCGCGCTCGGCGGGCGGCATGTCCTGGGCCCGCTCGAACAGGCTCAGCACGGCGATGTCCAGGGTGTCGCTCATGTGCGCTGCGTTCCGCATCCCCGCCACGCCGGTCGTGGCTCCCATCGGTTCAAGGCGCAAGTGAACGGGAAAACGGCTCACTCCGCCGCGCGCATCTGCCTCTGTATCTGGTCGAGCAGGACGCGGGTACGTTCCGAAGGTTCGGGCATGTCCGCCAATGCACGTTCCGCCTCCGCCATCGCCTCGTGCGCGGCGTCCGCATCTTTCAGGCGCCACCGTGTCTCGGCCAGCACGGCCCAGGCCCGCGCCTTTTCCTCGCTGCCGCCGGTCTCCAGCCGCGAGGCCATCGCGACCGCCTCCTCGGCAGAGGACTGCGCAAGGTCGAAGTCGCCTTGCAGGATGGCATTGCGCGCCAGGTTGGTCAGGCCGAACACCACCACCGGGTGATCGCCGCGATAGCTGCGCCGGCGCATCTCCACCGACTCGCGCAGCAGCGCCAGCGCCTCGCCGCCGCGTCCCAGGTCGAACGCCAGAATGGCGCGGTTGTTGAGCAGGATCGCCAGATCGCGGCTGCCGTCCGGGAACAGTCTGCGCTGCATGGCCTCGGCGCGGCGGTACATGGCCTCGGCAGCATCCGGATCGTCCAGCTCGTGCAGGACCTGGGCGTAGTTGCTCAATACGGCGGCGTGATCATCCGGGAGCGTGGATACGCCGCGCTGTTCGATGGCAGCCAGCACTTCGGCCATGTGCGGGCGGGCGGCGGCATAGTCGCCTTGCGTGATGTAGACATAGGCCAGGTTGTTGCGCGCGGTGACGTAGGTGGGCGTATCGCCATGACCGGTGCGCGCCATCTGCGTCACCACCTGTTCCAGCAAGGCCACGCCTTCGCTGTAACGGCCCTGCTCCACCCACGCCAAGGCCAGGGTTTCGCCCAGTTTCAGGGTGAGCAGATGATTCGGGCCGAGCGCGGTGCGGGCTTCGTCCAGGCCGGTCCGGAGCTGGCTTTCCGCCGCATCGATGCGATTGAGACTGATGAGGCTGCCGCCGATGGCATGGCGGATGCTGGCGGCAATGCCGGGGCGGTCGCCGAAGCGCGCGTCGAGCTTGTGCGCGGCCGCTTCCAGTACGTCGCCCAGGTGCACCTCCGCACCCACGTGGTCGATGTTGGACTGGTTCAGCACGTCGAGCAGGAAGGCGTTGATCTCGCCCGTCTCGGTCGCCGCCTGCCGTGCCTTGTGCGCCTGGTACAGCGCCAGCGCGGAGGCGGCGAGAATCAGCGCCAGCGCCGCGCCCACCAGCGCGCTGGCGATGCGATGCCGGCCGAGGAACTTGCCGGCGCGATAGGCCAGCGTATCGCGCTGCGCCAGCACGGGCTGGCCGGCGACGTAGCGGCGCAGGTCGTCGGCCAGTTCCTGCGCGGTGCCGTAGCGGCGCGCGGGTTCCTTGTGCAGCGCCTTGGCGACGATGCGCTCCAGATCGCTCGGCAGGCTGTGCGGCGTCTGCGCATAGCCCGGCTCGGCATCGGCATCGCGCAGGGCGCGCGAGAGCGTGGGCGGCTCGGTATCGCAGACGGCGCGTTCGATCTCGGCGGGAGTGAGATCGTCGGTGTCGTAGGGACGCTTGCCGGTCAGCATCTGGTAGAGGGTCACGCCGAGGGAATAGATGTCCGAGCGCGTCGTGAGCGGGCGGCGGCGAAGCTGCTCGGGGCTGGCGTAGGCCGGCGTCATCGCGCCCAGCACGGTGGCCTGGGTGGCATCGTCCGATTCGGCCGCGCGCAGAGGATCGAGCAGTTTGGCGATGCCGAAATCCAGCAGGTGCGGCACGCCGCCGGCATCCACCAGCACGTTGCCGGGCTTGAGGTCGCGATGCACGATCAGGTGCCGGTGCGCCTCCTGCACCGCATCGCAGACCTGGCAGAACAGATCCAGCCGCGCCGGCACGTCGAGCTGGCGCTCGCGGCAGAAGCGCATCAGGTCCACGCCATCGACGAAATCCATCACCAGGTACGGCAGGCCCTGGTCGGTCTGGCCGCCGTCGATGATGCGCACGATGTTGGGATGCTGGAGCTGGGCGAGGATGGCGCGCTCCTCCTCGAAGCGCGTCAGGAGCCCCTGTCGCCGGGTCGGGTCGAGCAGGAGCTGCGAGGGCTGCACCAGCTTGATCGCCACGCGCTGCCGGTACACGCCGTCGTCGCGCTCGGCCAGGTACACCACGCCCATGCCGCCGGCGCTGATCGGACGTTCGATGCGGTAGATGCCAATGCGCTCGCCGTCCTGCGGCAGGGCCGAGCGCGACAGCGGCGCGGTCGCGGTCTCGGGCGGCGCTTCGAGGAATTGCCCGGCCTGCGCGCCAAGGCCAAGCAACTGGCGCAGGCGCCGTTCCTGTGCGGGCGTCGGCGCGAGGCGCAACATCGCCGCCTCGCGTTCGGCTTCGGGCAGGTCGAGCAGTTCGTCCAGCCATGCCAGCATCTGGCGTTCGTCGCCGCCCGCTTCCATTGGCCCGAGGAAGCGCGTGGTGTTGGTCATGGCTCCGTGTCGCCGGTCGACGCGCCGCCCCCCTGGCTCAAGGCATCGAAAAGCCAGATCCGCGCAGTCTGCCAATACCGCTTCACCGTCGCCGGCGAGAGATCCATCGCCTCGGCGGTGTCCTCGATCGACAACCCGCCGTAGAAACGCAGTTCCACCACTTTGGCCTTGTCCGGCGCGATGGCTTCCAGGCGTTGCAGCGCGTTTTCCAGATCGAGCACGTCGAGCGCGTTTTCCTGCGCCGGCAGGTTGGTGAACAAGGTGACGCGTTCGCCGCCGTCGCGCTTGCCGGCCTGGCGGCGGCGGGCGTGGTCGATCAGGATTTCGCGCATCAGCCGCGCCGCGACGCCGATGAAATGGGCGCGGTCCTGCCAGTCGATGCGGTCCAGCGCGGCCAGGCGCTGGTAGGCCTCGTTGACCAGCGCGGTGGGTTGCAGGGTGTGCTCGCGCCGCTCCTGCCCGAACTGGCGCTCGGCCAACGCGTGCAGTTCCTGGTACAGCTGCGCGACCAGCCGGTCCCGCGCGGCCAGATTGCCGGCGCGCCAGGCGTGCAGAAGTTGGGTCGCATCCCCCGTCATGACGGGGAATCTACCACCTTCGCACGGCTGGCGCGCTTACAGGATGTAGCGCGACAGGTCCTGGTTCTGCGACAGGTCCCCGAGGGTGCGGTCCACGTAGGCGGCATCGATGCCCACCGCATCGCCGTCGCGGTCCGGGGCCTCGTAGGAGAGCGTGTCGAGCAGCTTCTCCAGCACCGTGTGCAGGCGGCGCGCGCCGATGTTTTCGGTGGTCTCGTTGACGGTGTAGGCGATGTCGGCGAGGCGGTCGATGGCATCCTCGGTGAAGTCGATCTTCAGCCCCTCGGTGCCGAGCAGCGCCTGGTACTGGCGCGTCAACGCGCTGTGCGGCTCGGTCAGGATGCGGCGGAAGTCGTCGCGGCTGAGCGAGTTCAGTTCCACCCGGATCGGGAAGCGGCCCTGCAGTTCGGGAATCAGATCCGACGGCTTGGCGAGGTGGAACGCGCCGGAGGCGATGAACAGGATGTGGTCGGTGCGCACCACGCCGTACTTGGTGCTGACGGTGGAGCCTTCCACCAGCGGCAGCAGGTCGCGCTGCACGCCCTCGCGCGAGACGTCCGCGCCGTAGCCTTCCGAGCGCTTGGCGACCTTGTCGATCTCGTCGATGAACACGATGCCGTTCTGCTCGGCCAGGTCGATGGCCTGCTGGCGGATGTCGTCCTCGTTGACGAGCTTGCCGGCTTCTTCCTCGATCAGCAGCGGGCGCGCGGCGGAAATCTTCAGCGTGCGCTTCTGCGTCTTGGCGCCGGAAAGCTGCGAGAACATCTGGCGCAGTTGCTGGCCCATTTCCTCCATGCCGGGCGGGGCCATGATGTCCACGCCCACGTTCACCGCCGTTTCCAGTTCGATCTCGCGCTCGTCGAGCCTGCCCTCGCGCAACTGCTTGCGGAACTTCTGGCGGGTTTCGTTCTCGCCGGCGTCTTCCTGCGGCCAGCCGGCGGCATCGCGGCGGCGCGGCAGCAGCGCATCGAGGATGCGGTCCTCGGCGCGATCCTCGGCCTGGCTGCGCACGCGCGCCTTGGCCTGTTCGCGCTGCATCTTCACGGCGGCGTCCGCGAGATCGCGGATGATCTGTTCCACGTCCTTGCCGACGTAGCCGACCTCGGTGAAACGCGTGGCTTCCACCTTCACGAAGGGCGCGTTCGCCAGCGTCGCGAGGCGGCGCGCGATTTCCGTCTTGCCGACGCCGGTAGGGCCGATCATCAGGATGTTCTTGGGCGTGACTTCGCGGCGCAGTTCCGGATCGAGCTGCATGCGCCGCCAGCGGTTGCGCAGCGCGATGGCGACGGCGCGCTTGGCGGCGTTCTGGCCGACGATCCAGCGGTCCAGTTCGTTGACGATTTCGCGGGGAGTGAGGGCGGACATGTTCGGCTTCCAGAGTGTTGGCGCGTCAGGCGCGCGTTGCCGCGTACGGCAGGATGTGGTTCCGGCTCAATGGCGCGATGACGGGATCTTCGGGCAGCGCCGCCGGATCGACCCAGGCCAGCGCCTCGATTTCCGCGCTCGCCCGCGGCGTGCCTTCGACCGCGCAGATGAACACCTCCGCTTCGACGCGGCGGCCGGTTTCGTGCACCGCTTCGTCGGAAAAGCTTCCCAGCGCCTCGGCGGTTTCACGCTGCATCGTCACGCCCAGTTCCTCGGCCAGTTCGCGCGCCAGCGTATCCAGCGCCGCCTCGCCCGGCTCGCGCTTGCCGCCGGGCTGGATGAAGGTGCCCGAGCCGCGCTTGCGCACCAGCAGCACGCGGCCGGCATCGTCGAAGATCACGGCCGCCACGATGCGGACCGGCGCAGGCTCGCCCATCAAAGTTCCTCGATGGTGCGGTTGTGGTTGGTGTAGATGCAGATGTCGCCGGCGATCTTGAGCGCCTGCTCGACGATCTGGCGCGGGTCCATCTGCGTGTTCTCGATCAACGCGCGCGCGGCGGCCTGCGCGAACGGGCCGCCGGACCCGATGGCGATCAGGCCGTGTTCGGGCTCGAGCACGTCGCCGTTGCCGGAAATCAGCAGCGAGGCTTCCCTGTCGGCCACCGCCAGCATGGCTTCGAGCCGGCCGAGGCGGCGATCGGTGCGCCAGTCCTTGGCCATCTCCACCGCCGCGCGCACGAGCTGGCCGCCGTGCTTTTCCAGCTTGGCCTCGAACAGCTCGAACAGCGTGAACGCATCCGCCGTGGCCCCGGCGAACCCCGCCAGCACCTTGCCCCCGGCCAATCGCCGCACCTTGCGCGCATTGGCCTTGACCACGGTATTGCCCAGCGTGACCTGCCCATCGCCGCCAATCACGACGCGCTCGCCGCGCCGCACGGAGACGATGGTGGTGGCGTGGAAGGATTCGGACATCGGGGGCGGCTCCAAAGGTGAGTCGGGGCTATATGGGGTGCGCCGGGGAACTATCAATGTTCTATCAATCCAAATTGATTCGATAGTTGACGAACCATCAATCAACTATCAATACTAATGATAATTGATAGTTGAACGAGCGCGATGTCCCTGCCTGAAAGCCCCCCTCCATTGGCGCGCCTGCTGACCAGTACGTCGCCCGAACGCCTGCTGACGTTACCGACCATGGCGGACGATGCACGCTATCTGCATTGGGACGAACTTCGCCACCGGCCGGTTCCGGCAGGCCTGAGCCTGGAGGAATGGTGGCTCAGCCTGCGCCTGCGCCGCTCCGGCAACCAGCACCCGCTGCCATTCCTCGATCGTGACAACCACCCTTTCGTCTTCGGCCTGACCGATGCCGTGGCCGAACATCTGCATCAGATCGATCTGGCCCTCGGCGGACGGTTGACCGGTCCAGATCGACTTGCAACGGGCGAAATGCGCGACCGTTATCTCGTCAACAGCCTGATCGAAGAGGCCATCACTTCCAGCCAGATGGAGGGTGCAAGCACCACGCGCCGCATCGCCTCGAGCATGCTGCGCACCGGGCGCGCACCAGCAACCAGAAGCGAACGCATGATCCTCAACACCTATCGCGCCATGGAATTTATCCGCAGCCAGGCGAACGAAGCATTGACGCCCGCAATGGTGCGCGAGGTACAGCGCATCCTGGTCGCTGGCACACTGGAGGACGAGCGTGACGCCGGCCGATTGCAGGTGGCATCCGAAACCCGCGTGAGCGTGCGCGACAATCGCGACGACAGCGTGCTGCACACTCCGCCCAATGCGAGCGGGCTACCGAAACGGCTCGTCCTGCTGTGTGATTTCGCCAACGGCAAGACCACCTATTCAGGCTTCCTGCATCCCATCGTGCGCGCCATCCTGCTGCACTTCATGCTGGCCTACGATCACCCCTTCGTCGATGGAAACGGCCGCACCGCCCGTGCCTTGTTCTACTGGAGCCTTCTGAATCAGGGCTATCAATTGGCCGAGTTCCTGTCCATCTCGCGGGTGCTGAAGAAGGCGCAAGGCCAGTACAAACGGGCCTTCCTGCACACTGAAACCGATGCAGGCGACACCACCTATTTCGTACTGCACCAGTTGCGCACCATCAAACGTGCCATTGAAGAGCTGCATAGCTACCTCGACACCAGACAACGCGAAATCGAAGCCGTGGAACGGCAGATGCGTGGGGGCCGACAACTCAATCATCGTCAACGCGTGCTGCTGGCACACGCGATGCGGCACCCAGGCTTCATCTACACCATCGAATCGCATCGAACCAGCCATGACGTGGCATTCGCCACCGCACGCGCCGACCTGCTGCAACTGCGCGAACTACGACTGCTCGACGAGGCCGCCAAGATCGGGCGGGCGCTCGCCTTTCGTGCGCCGGAAAATCTGGCGGAACGCATGGCTCAGGTATGAGCCCTGCCTGCCTTCAACGTTTTCCAGGCTTGCGGCACGCATTCTGCGCACCTTCTTCCACCTCGATGACACCCAACGGCTGCCGCGAACCGAGGCTTTCGCGTTCAATCCGGTATCGGCCCGCCGCCAGATGCAGCACGCCCTCCCGCGCGCCGGCTGGAACGACGGACTGATCGTGGGCGATGGAAAGTTCACCGTCGTCCTCAAGGAAGGCGCGCAGCAAGCTGTCCTGCGGCATGCGCTTCGCACAGACCGCGATTGGCTGTCCCAGTGCGGATTTCACGGCGGCGACTGCCGCCGGGGGGTGCACGACCAGGAGATCGGCATCATGCGCCGATATCGGGCCGGAGCCGCGCACGGGTACGACCGGGGTTTCGCTGTCGACCGGCCATTGCGCTTCCTGGCCCGGGCAGGCGGTCGCACCTTGGCGGATGGTCAGCGGATCGATACCGGTCAGTTCGACCAGGCGAGATGCCATCCAGCCGTCCTCGGGCGCCTTGGAAATATGCGAACCGCCGGCATGCACCAGAAGTTTCCGGCCCGGGTTTGCGTCGAGCCAGCGCGCCAGATTGCGCGCCTGCCCGGATTCGCGCGCTGCCTTGTCGCCGCCTTCGGCCGATTCGTAGGAGACGAACTCCCATCCCAGCGACTGCGCCTTGCGGATGGCGGCGGCGAACACCGGATCGGCGGTATAGAAACCGACGCCGGCATCCACTGGCCCGGCAGACAATCGAGCGGCTGCATCGGCGGCAAAGGCCTCGGCCGCCAGCGCGTCGAACCCCTGCTCATGCAACGCCTCGATCATCCGCAGCAGGAACGCCCGATGCACGCTCCTGAAATGGGACTCGTTGAGCATCACCACGCGCCGATCCGCCGCCGACGAAGAAACCACGCCGATGGCATCCCGGTATTCGACGCCATCGGGAAAGCCGACGCGGCCGAACAACGCACAGGCAGGCGCTTCGTCGCCGATGAGGACGGACACCTGCGCCAGCATCTGCTCATGCCCGGACAACTGGCGCAACGCGTGCACGGCAGCGAAGGGGCGGTTTTCCTGCAACTGCCGATACCACTCGGAAGGCGCTTCCTCCGCAATGGCTCCGCAGGCGGCCGGAAGTAGCGCGGCAGCCATCAGGCGGCTTGCGCACTTCCGCATCCGGGAAACTCGCAGGGTGTTCTGCATGTTCGATCTCCTGGTGCTCCGAGGCCACGGCTCACCCTTTGCGCCGCGCCCTCGGATGCGCCGCGTCGTAGACCTTGGCCAGGTGCTGGAAGTTGAGGTGAGTGTAGATCTGGGTGGTGGCGATGTCGGCGTGGCCGAGCAGCTCCTGCGTGCTGCGCAGGTCGCCGGAGGATTCCAGGTAGTGGCTGGCGCAGGAGTGGCGCAAGAGGTGCGGGTAGACGCGCTTGTCGATGCCCTGGCGCTGCGCGATGGCCTTGATGCGCTGGCCGACGGTGTTGCGGGCGATGGCCTCGCCGTCGCGGCCCTTGAACACCGGCCAGTCCGGGTTCGCGCCGCCGGCCGCGCGCAGCGCCGCGAGCGCTTCGCGCGCGTGGCGGCCGATGGGCACGTCGCGCACCTTGCCGCCCTTGCCGCGCACGCGCACGAGGCCTTCTTCCAGGCGCAGGTCGCGCCAGCACAGGCCGCATAGTTCGGAAAGGCGCAGGCCGGAGGAATAGAACAGTTCCAGCATGGCCTTGTCGCGCACGTCCTCCGGCGTGAGCGCCTCGAAGGAAAGCAGGCGCGCGATTTCGTCCACATCGAGCACCTGCGGCAGTTTTCGCGCGGCCCTGGGCGCGCGCAGGCCGGCGGCGGGCGTGGCGCGCAGCACGCCTTCGCGCACCAGGTCGAGGAACAGGCCACGGCAGGAGGACAGCAGGCGCTGCACGCTGGTCGGCGTCAACCCGCGGCGGTGTTCGCCGGCGATGAAACGTTGCAGTTGCTCGGGCGTCAGCGCGCGCCAGTCGTCGATGGGCAAGGCGCGCGCGAACGCGATCAGGCGCGCGAGGTCGCGTCGGTAGCCGCCAAGCGTGGCGGGCGAATAGCCGCGCTCCACGCGCAGGCGTTCGATGTAGTCCAACGCACCGGCCGCCAGCGCATCGGGCGTGGCGAGTATGTCCCCGGTCTGCGGCTCGCGCTGGCGCGGCATGGGGCGATCACTCGTCGAAGCGCGCCAGCGCCGCCGCCCGCGCCTCGGCCATCAGGCGCAGGAACAGCGTGCCCATGCCGGGATAGAAGCGGTTGGCGTCGCTGCTGCCGATGGCGAGCAGGCCGTGGCGGCCGAGCGGCAACAGCGCGGTGGAGGTCACCTGGCCGGCGTCGCCGCCGAACAGGGCATCGAGCTTCTGCGGTTGCAGGCGACCGCACAGGGGTTCGTCGGCGGCGAGGAAATCGGCGAACGGCGCGAGCGCGGCATCGTCCTTTTCCAGCATGCGCCACCACGGGCTTTCCGGCACGCCGTCGCGCGGGCCGAGCAGGAGCAGGCGCACCCACTGGCTGCCGAAGTCCTCGCGCAGCGTGGCGACCAGCGTGGCGAGGGTATCGGGCAGGTCGCGCGCGCGCAGCAGGGCGAGGGTGAACTGGTGGGTGCGCACGGTGAGGCGTTCGTTCTCGTTGGCGATGGCGAACAGTTCCTGCAGGCGACGGTTGAGTTCGCGGTTCTTCTCCCGCAGCACGTCGAGCTGGTAGCTCGCCAGCGAGGTGGCCGGGCCGTTCTCGCGCGGCAGGTCGATGGCCAGCGCGACGTCGGGGTGGTGCAGGAAGAAGGTCGGGTGCTCGCGCAGCCAGGCGGCGACGTCGGCGGCGGCGGGTTCGCGTCGTGCGGTATCAGTCATAGTCTCCCTCGAAGACGAATGCGGCCGGGCCGGCCATGCGGATGGAATGCCCAACGCCAGCCCAGCGCAGGCGCAAGGTGCCGCCGGGCAGGTGCACGGCCACGTGTTCTCCCACGCGCCCGCGCCGCGCCAGCACGGCCACGGCGGCGCAGGCGCCCGAGCCGCAAGCCAGGGTTTCGCCGACGCCGCGCTCGTACACGCGCAGCGCGATCGTGCCGGCATCGCGCACCTGCGCGAAGCCGACGTTGCAACTGTCCGCGAAGGCGGGATGGCGCTGCAAGGCGGGGCCGATGCGCTCGACGTCGGCATGCGCCACGTCGTCCACTTCGACCACCGCGTGCGGGTTGCCCATCGACACCGCACCGGCTTCGACGGTGCCGCCATCGAGCGCGAAGCGGTAAGGATCGGCCTCGTCCATCGCCAGGCCGATCGCCGCCGGGGAAAAATCGGGTACGCCCATGTCGATGCCGATGCCTTCGCCTTCCACCCGCGCCTCGATGCGCCCGGCCGGGCTGTCGAGCGCGAAGCGCGCGGCATGCGTCGCGCCATCGCGGATCAGCCACGCCGCGACGCAGCGCGCGCCGTTGCCGCATTGGGCGGCCTGGCTGCCGTCGGCATTGAAGATGGAATAGGCCGCGACGGCGACGGCGCTGCGCGGCGGGTCGATCGTGATGAGCTGGTCGAAGCCGACGCCGCGATGGCGATCGGCCATGCGCGCCACGCGCGCGGGCGACAGGTCCACTTCGCCGCCGCGCCGATCCACGATGACGAAATCGTTGCCGGCGCCGTGCATCTTGGTAAAGCGCAAAGGCACGGCGGCGGTCACGGCGAGGCGGCAGGCTCGGGCTTGTCCGGCAATACCAGGTCGCCCTTGTTGCCGCAGGCGCAGGCGGCGAACACGAGGCACAGGACGAGGACGAGACGCAGGGTGGTTTTCATGGATGGAAGTATAAGGGCCTGGTGGCCCATGCGAAGCGGGCCGCGCTGCGCTCAGGCCCGTGCAAGGCAGGGAAGAACGAGGGCGCGTATGTCGATACGCAAGCGAGCGATGGCGTCGCATCGCGCGTGCCCGGGCACAGCCCGAAGGGTTGGGCCTGCGTGCCCGCATCGCTGCGTCATCACTCGGTCGCTTATGCGTATAAACTCCGTCATTCTTCCTTGCGCTGCGGGCACACAGGCCCAACGCGACCTACTTCGCATAGGCCACCAAGCCCCAATCCGCATCCGCACACGGACCTGCCATGTCGCCGTCCCTGTTCGTCCTGATCCCGGCGTTGTCCTGCGCGATCTTCGCGCTGATCTTCATTGCGGGCCTGCGCCGCAGCCTGCGCCGCCGCGCGGCATTCGGCGCGGGGTTGCGCAGCGTGCTGGCACTGGGGTTCGGGCTGGCCGCGCTCGGGCTGTTCGCGCTGGCGCTGTCGGTCTGGCATTACCTGGCGCTGGAACGCGAAACCACCGTGGCGGATCTGTCGTTCCAGTCGCTTGGCCCGCAACGCTTCCAGGTACAGGTGGTCACCGCCGATGGCCGGCGACGCGCGTTCGCGCTGAGCGGCGACGAATGGCAGCTCGATGCGCGCGTGGTCACCTGGAAACTGCCGGCGCTGCTGGCCGGCGCGCCGCCGCTTTACCGGGTGGAGCGGCTCTCGGGCCGTTACCACGACATCGCGCAGGAGCGCGAGGCCGAGCGCAGCGTGCATGCGCTCGATGCCGGCGCGCTGGACCTGTGGACGCTCAAGCGGCAGTTCCCGCGCTACCTGCCCTTCGTCGATGCGCATTACGGCAGCGCCGCGTACCTGCCGATGTTCGACGGGGCGCGCTACACCGTCACCTTCGCCGGGCGCGGCGGGCTGGTCGCGCGGCCTGCGGA
>JBBCJS010000073.1:0-4843 GCA_037190825.1 Chiayiivirga flava | reverse complement strand
GACCCGCAATCTGCTTGTCGCGCCGTGGCGCAGAAGATTGCGGGTCAAGCCCGCAATGACGCAGCTCTACAGGTTGGGCGGAGCGCAGCGATGCCCAACGTCACCGCCATCCGATACCTCATGTTGGGCTTCCTTCGTCAGCCCAACCTATGAGCTTGCCTCGACACGCTCTACGCAACCCGGACACAGTCCGGTCTCGTTTACGGTGAGCGGATGGAAATATTCCATCATCTTCTTTTTGAAGAACAAACCCTCTCTGATATCTATCTTGACAGGGTCATACCCGATGCTCTGACACATCACGCATTGGCAGAGATACTTCTTGAATCCCTGATATTCATTCAGCCACGCCTCCCGGTCACGCCCTGTTTTCATGCGACTCAGCTCACTCAGTCGTCACCACCGCGCTTCGCCGGCGCGTCCTTCACATACCGGTCGAACCACGCCAGCATCTCCGCCACGAAATGCTCGTTGGATTCGCGCGCGGTGAACCAGTGCGGTTCGAACGGCAGCATCACCAGGCGTGCCGTGCCGCCGTGGCCGCGCACGGCCTGGAACAGGCGGGGCGACTGGGTGGGTTCGGTGCCGGGGTTGGCGTCGTCGCTGCCGTGCACGATGAGGATGGGCTCGTCGATCTTGTCGGCGTGGAAGAAGGCCGAGCTCTGGTCGTAGGCGTTCGGCGCGGCCCAGAAGGAACGGCGTTCGTTCTGGAAGCCGAACGGGGTGAGCGTCTTGTTGTAGCCGCCGCTGGAAGCCACGCCGGCGCGGAACAGATCGGTGTGGGCGAGCAGGTTGGCGGCCATCAGCGCGCCGTGGCTGTGGCCGGTGACGCCGATGCGATCGGGATCGACCACGCCCAGCTCCACGGCCTTCTCCACCGCCGCCTCGGCATTGGCGACGAGCTGTTCGAGGTAGGTGTCATAGGCGGTGCGCGGGTCGCCGACGATGGGGAACGCGGCGTTGTCGATGATGGCGTAGCCGGCCAGCAGCAGCAGGCGGTAGTTGGCGAGGCGCGTGAAGGTCTGCTCGGAGCCGCTCACCTGCCCGGCCTGCGAGGGATCGGCGAAATCCATCGGATAGGCGTACAGGATCGCCGGCACGCGCGTGCCCTCCACGTAACCGGGCGGGGTGTAGAGGGTGAACGACAGGTTCACGCCATCCTTGCGCTGGTAGGTGACCAGGCGCTTCCTGACCTGCCGCACCAGCGGCGCGGGATCGGCGAAATCGGTGATCCGCGCGCGGCTGGATGCACGCACGGCCTCGCCTTCCTCCGCATCGGCCAGCGGCTCGCCGAGCGTGCGCAGGTAGGCATTGGGCGGATCGACCGGGGATTCGTGCCAGGTCAGCAGCGTGGAGGTATCGCCGGCGAAGCCGAACACGCGCTCGAAGGCATCCGGCGCGCTGCGGAACAGGCGCTCGGTGCTGCCATCGGCGAGCCTGTAGCGATCCAGGAACGGGCGGTCGCCGGCCGGAGAAGCGCCTGGGCCGCTCAGGAACAGGTGACCGTTTTCCTCGCGCAGCACACCCGCGCCGTTGGGCAGGATGCGGAACAGCGGAGTGCCGGGATTGGCGTAGCGCTCGTCGAGCGAACGATCCCACAGCACGCGCCCGGCCTGGCGCGGCTCGTCCACATCGACCAGCGTCACGGTGAGCCAGCGCTTGTTCGCATCGAACTGGGTCAGCAGGGCCTGGGAGCCTTTTTCGAACCACGACAGCCCGGCATAGCGCTGCGCGGTGCGGGCGATCTCGGCCGGCGCACGCTTGAACGGCGCGCGCCACATCAGCACGCGGTCGCGCTCGGGCACGTCGTTGCGCCAGTCGCCGCCATCCAGCGCCTCGGTGAACAGCAACGTGGCCGGTTCGTTCGCGCGCCAGCCGTGGCCGCGCGGGCCCGTCGGCACGCCGCGCACGGGCACGCTTTCGGCAGCGGGCAATTGCGCGATGAGGTGCGATGCGCCGCTGGAAAGGTCCAGCACGCCGACATCGCGCGCGAAGCGTTCCCAGGTGGTGACGTAGGAATACGGTCTCTGGAGCGTCTCGACCAGCACGTGGCGGCCATCCGGCGCGGCGTTCACGTTGCCGATGACGGCCGCCTCGCCGACGCGCGCCACCTTGCCGCTGCCCACGTCCACCGTCGCCAGGCGCGAGGTGGCGTAATAGGTGAACAGCGCCTCGTCCTCGGGGCTGGAGAGCGTATCGCGCGCTTCGTAGGTGCTGCTCTCCCCGCTGCTCTCGGTGGCGTCCTTGACATCCGGCCCCGGCGGCACCGGCGACCTGGTCGGCGCGGGCCCATGATCGGCGGGCACTTCCTTGGCGAGCAGCCGGCTGCCATCGCCCAGCCACTGGAAGGCGCTGCCGAGGATGGTGTTGAGGTGGATGCCGTCGATGCGCTTGGCCGCGCCGCTCCCGGCATCGGCCACCCACAGTTCGACCGTGGTGTCGGTGGTGTTGCTGAACGCGATGTGGCGGCCATCGGGCGACCAGCTCGCGCCACCAGGGCACGCGCCTTCCGGCAAGGCCACCGGAGTCTGCCTGCGCGTGGCGATGTCCAGCAGGGTGAAGCCCTCCAGGCAGGTGCGGATGCCGTAGCCGCTGGACATGTCGTGCCGGGTATGGGCGCGCGGTTCGATGCGCACGCCGGCCAGCGCCAGGTACGGCTCGGCGACGCGCTCGATCGACGGGTACTGCGCCTGTTGCACCAGCAGCAGCGTGGTGCCGGTGGGATCGGGCTGCGGCGAGGGAATCAACGGCGCGCGCATCACGCCGAGCAGCGGTTCGGGCGGCTGCCGGTACTGCGCCTGCGCGGCGGTGGCGGTCAGGACGAGCAGGCAGACGGCAAGCGTCTGGCGTGATCTGGACATGGCGGGTTCCCCGGTGAAGTGCCTTGGAACCGGCGAAGGTACTGCATCGATGCGGTGATGTGCGTATGCCGATGGGCCTGCCCTGCCGTCCTGCCAACGCAGGGCCAATCGCAATGCGATGCATCGGCTGGGCGTGCAGGGCTATGCGCCGCGCTATGCCTTTGCGCGGAAGCGCGCCTACCTCGCCGCCGGCATCCCGAGGCCGAGGCACTGGCGTGCGCCAGCATGGACCTGGGCCATGGCGATGGGCGCGGGCGGTGGATCAAGATGGTTTATCTACAGTGACGGCAAAGGGCAAGACCCACCAAGGGCGGGCCTTGGTGTTCGAGCCAAAGGAACGGAAGCGTTCAAGCGTTGCAGTTCGTAAACTCATCGCAACCCATCGCACTTCAACTTGTGCATGAAATCCTCTCGCGCTAATTTTTCTTGGAGTATATCTGCCTCATCCCCCCACCATTAACAAGATGCAGTGCAATTCTAACATCATACAACTCCCATCTATTTAGCCCATACCCACCTTCAACCTCTCTTATACGAGATGTGATGATTGTGACGCGGGGCGCGTCGTCGAGGCTGGACTTTTTATTGAAATTCTCATCACTTATTTTTATGGCACTTACCATTTGAAGCGAATTTCGCCTTAATTGATCAAGGAATAGATACCCCTGACCGTCAATAAAGCCAAGCACTCCGAATATCGAAACCATTGATCCGGTTTTAATTATTTTTGGCGGCTCAGAAACCAGCTCTATTATATCTACGGAGCAAACAACCTCTTGTTGCGGGTCCAGGTTCCAGTGGCGACAGCGTTCGATCGAGTGGGCAGTGCCGCTCGCCATGCAGAGAAATGCTATTGCCAAGGTATTTTTTAGGAATTTCATTCCAGCCACTCCTGTTTCTCGTTTTCAGGTATTTCGCGTCCACCTGATTTAGTTGACGAGGTGGTGGTGCTTTGGACTGAGTTTGATGCGATATCACTGCTCCATCCATAACTGGCACAGGTAACCTCGATTCGTGAGGCCGCACAACCCGCTCGCCCGTCCGGGTCAACGAACTTGTATGGGTTGTTATTGGCGTACCAAGACCGATTGAAGTTGCTGCCCACGGCCGGGCTGACGTCCACCGGGTCCGGACTCAGGAACCGCAGCGCCACCGGGTCGTAGTAGCGCTGCTGCATGTACGTCAGGTTCGTCTGCGTGTCCGTCACGTGCCCGGCGAAGCCCGGCCCTTCGCGGTAGGCGCTGTTGCCCGCGTACGGCGCGCCGTAGGGCATCCGCACCGTGCGGTGGGTCTGGATGCCTGTCGTGTTGGTCTCGACGTTGGCGCTGCCGATGTGGTCGGTGTGGTGGTACGTGACCGTCGCCGTGCTGGTGCCGATCGGCCGGCTGCGCTGGGCGATCAGCTTGCCGCCCAGGTGGATGTAGTCGATCCGCTGGTTGTCCCGGGTGTCCTCCACGTACATCAGTGGCCCGGCGCGGTTGTAGACCTGGTGCCGCGTGGTGCCGGTGTTCCGGGTCGAGAGCGTGCGCCGCCCGTGCGCGTCGTAGGCGTAGCTCTCCCAGGTGGTGCCGCCATAGGTCAGGTGGCCCAGCGTCATCCGTCCGGCCGCGTTCCACTGGTAGAGCCAGTTGCGGCTATGGCCGGCGCGCGTCAGGGTTTCACCGAAGCCGTTGTGGGTGAAGCCCCATTGCTGCACGGCGCTTTCGTCGTTGATCCGGTACAGGCGCTGGCTGGTGTCGTACAGGTAGCGGTAGTCCTGCACGTAGCCGCCCAGGCCGTTGGGGTACACCCCCATCCGGCGCACGTTGTCCAGCGGGTCGTAGTCGTAGAGTTCCTCGCCGTAGATGTTCGGCGCCGTGGCCCGGGTCATGCGGTCGCGCGCGTCGTATTGGAGGCTGCGGTTCTCGTTGGCGTCCACGCCATCGACGATGCCGGTGATGTTGGCGTGGGGGTCGTAGCTGTAGGTGTAGTCCAGCCGCGAG
>JBBCJS010000072.1:0-3221 GCA_037190825.1 Chiayiivirga flava | reverse complement strand
TCCCAGCGCGAGTTGCCGCCGCGCCACTCGCGCTCGTAGGGGTCGAAGAAATTGCGGAACAGGCCGTGGCGGACGAACTCGTCGTCGAAGCGCAGCGTGTTGTAGCCCAGCGTGCAGGTCTGCGGGCGCGCCATCAGCTCGGCGATGCGGGCGAAGGCCTCGGCCTCGCTCACGCCCTCGGCCAGCGCGCGCTGCGGCGTGATGCCGGTGATCAGCGTGGCGATGGGCGAGGGCAGCAGGTCGTCGGCCGGCCTGACGAAGAAGCTGACCGGCTCCTCGATGGCCTGCAACTGCGCGTCGGTGCGCACCGCGGCGAACTGCGCGATGCGGGTGCGGCGCGGGTCCTGGCCGAAGGTCTCGAGGTCGTAGAACAGGAAGGTATCGGGCATGGGCGTCTTACCGTCGGCCAGTGGTTTTCGCCGGTCGTGGCGACGGCGTCGTTGCCTGTCGGGCACGGGTCATCAGTACGCTCCTTCCAGCACCGGCAACTGCGCCTGGATGATGTCCTCCAGCGCGGCCCAGTCGATATGCTCCAGCGTGGCGTGGCCGGCGCTGGCCTCGGCGAGGATGCGCTGCTGCAGCCGCGTGCGTTCCAGCGCCACCGCGTACGGCGTATGCAGGAAGGTGACCATGGTGTAGTGCGGCACGAAGCGCGTGGGCCAGCGCTGCTGCAGTTCCTGTTCCAGTTCGCGCTGCAGCAGGAAGACCGGGTCGGCGACGTGGTCGCGCATCTCCAGGTAGTTGTCCAGCGCCATCTGCTGGATCGCCGCGGCGTTGGGCTTGCGCTCGGCCTCGAAGGCGGCGAAGGCCCGCGCGGGATCCTCGTGCCTTTCCAGCAGGTCCGCCAGCGCGATGCAGTCCTCGAACGCGCAGTTCATGCCCTGGCCGTGGAACGGCACCATCGCGTGCGCGGCGTCGCCGAGCAGCACCGCCTTGCCGCCCAGGTGCCAGCGGTCAAGGTGCAGGGTGCCGAGCAGGCCGGGCGGGTGTTGTTCCCAGTCGCGGCGCAGGTGCGGGATCAGCGGCAGCGCGTCGGCGAACTCGCGCGCGAACAGCGCCTCTGCCTCGGCGCCGCTGCGCACCGTGGCGAAACTCGGATCGCCCTCGTTGGGCAGGAACAGGGTGACGGTGAAGGTGCCTTCGTCGTTGGGCAGGGCGATGCACATGTAGCGGCCGCGCGGCCAGATATGCAGTGCGTTGGCCTCGATCCGGAAGCCGTTGTCGGCGCCGGGCGGGATCTCCAGCTCCTTGTAGGAGTGGTCGAGGAACTCGGTGCGTTCGCCCAGTGGCGACTTGCGGTTCATCGCCGCACGCAGCGCCGAGCCGGCGCCGTCGGCGCCGACCAGGGGCGTATCGAAGTGGATGTCGTGCGGTTGGTCGTCGCGGTCGTCGATGAAGCGCGCATAGCCGGCGTCGAAATCCACCGTGTGCAGGCGGCGGTGGAAATGGAAGCGTGCGCCGGCGTCCTCGGCCAGCTGCAGCAGGGTGGTGTTGAGGTCCTTGCGGTGCACCGACCAGATCACTTCGCTGTCGTCGCGGCCGTAGCGCTGCAGCTGCGCTGCACCGCCATCGCGCGGGTGCACCATGCGTCCGCGCATCATCACCGTGCGCTCCATCACCGCCGCTTCCACGCCGGCCTGGCGCAGTGCGTTGCGGCCGCGTTCGGCCAGCGCGAGATTGATCGAGCGGCCGCTTTCGTAATCGGCCACGCGCGGGTCGCCGCGGCGTTCGTAGACGGTGACGCGCCAGCCGCGGCGCGAGAGCAGGATGGCGAGCAGGGAGCCGGCCAGGCCGGCGCCGATCAGGGTCAGGTGACGCGGGGAGGAAACGCTCAAGTCGGTGGTTCCGTTGGATCAGGGGCCGGCCCAGGCTTCTACTTCCTCGACGAAGCGCAGCACGTCGCGGTAGCGGTTGTACATGGGGGTCGGGGAAATGCGGATCACGTCGGGCTCGCGCCAGTCGCCCAGCACGCCGACCGACTGCAGGTATTCGAACAGCGAACGGCCCTGTTCGCGTCCGCCGGCCACGCGCAGCGACAACTGGCAGCCGCGCCGCCCGGTCTCGGCGGGGGTGACGATCTGCAGCACCCTGGACAGGCGTGCGCGCACCAGCGTCTCCAGATAGCCGGTCAGCTGCAGCGACTTGGCGCGCAGCGCCTCCATGCCGGCCTGGTCGAACAGTTCCAGCGAGGCGCGCAGCGGCGCAAGCCCGAGCACCGGCGGATTGCTCAGCTGCCAGCCCTCGGCGCCCCGTTCGGGCACGAACTCAGGCGCCATGCGGAAGCGCGTGGCCTGCTCATGGCCCCACCAGCCGGCGAAGCGCGGCAGCGTGGTGTCGCGGGCGTGGCGCTCGTGCACGAAACAACCGGCGACCGCGCCCGGGCCGCCGTTGAGGTATTTGTAGTGGCACCACACCGCGAAATCGGGAGCGACATCGTGCAGCGCCAGCGGCACGTTGCCGACCGAGTGGGCCAGGTCGAAGCCGATGTTGGCGCCCTGCGCGCGTGCCAGCCGGGTGATCGCATCCAGGTCGAACGCCTGTCCGGTGCGGTACTGCACGCCGGGCCACAACACCAATGCCACGCGCCTGCCGTGCTCGGCGATGGCGCGTTCGATCGCCGCCATCGACAGCGTGCCGTTGGCCTCGTCCGGCTGCACTTCGATCAGGTCGGTGGCCGGGTCGAAACCATGGAAGCGGATCTGCGCCTCGACCGCGTGGCGGTCGGTGGGGAAGGCGCCGGCTTCCATCAGGATCGCCGGGCGCTCGCGCGTGGGTCGGTAGAAGCTGACCATCATCAGGTGCAGGTTCACGCTCAGCGTGTTCATCGCCACCACTTCCACCGGCTGCGCGCCGACCACGCGCGCCAGCTGGTCGCGCACCAGGCGGTGGTAGTTCATCCAGTGGGTCGGGCCGGTGAAGTGGCCTTCGACCGCGATGCGCGCCCACAGGTCCATCACCTCCTGCACCATCGCCTGCGCGCCGCGCGGCTGCAGGCCGAGCGAGTTGCCGACGAAGTAGGCCTGGTCGGCGCCCTGGTGCTGTGGGAACAGGAACTGGCCGCGCAGTTGGCGCAGCGGATCGGCCGCATCGAGCGCGGTGGCATGGGCCGGGGACAGGATTTCGTTCATCGTGGCGCGCGCATTGAAGGGTTGCCGCAGTGTACCGCCGGCCCGCGGCACACGGTCGTGGGGGGGGGGGGGGGGGGGGGGGGGGGGGGGGGG
>JBBCJS010000071.1:0-4103 GCA_037190825.1 Chiayiivirga flava | reverse complement strand
CAGCAGCTTCTCGCCGCGCACCACGCCGACCACGTTGGCCGATTCGGGCAGGTCCAGTTCTTCCAGCCCGCGCCCGATCACGCGCGAGGTGCGGGCATCGCCCACCGCCACCGCCTCGATGGCCTCGGCCATGCCGCGCCGCAGGCTGTGCACGCGCACCATGGTGCCGGCGCGGATGTGGGTGAGCAGGGCGCCGAGCGTGACCTGCTGCGGGCTGATCGCGATGTCGATGCTGCTGTCCCCTTCCACCAGCTCGGCGTAGGCGGGGCGGTTGATCAGCGCGATCACGCGCGGGCAGCCCATGCGCTTGGCCAGCATCGCCGAGAGGATGTTGGCCTCGTCGTCGTTGGTGAGGGCGCAGTAGACGTCGGTCTGGTCGATGTTCTCCTCGCGCAGCAGGTCCTCGTCGGTGCAGTCGCCCACCAGCACGATGGAATCCTGGAGGGCCTCGGCGATGACCTTGGCGCGCTCCTTCGAGCGTTCCAGGATCTTCACGCCGAACTGCTCTTCCAGCGCGCGCGCCAGCGACACGCCGATGTTGCCGCCGCCGGCGATCAGGATGCGCCGCACCGGCTTGTCCTTGGCGCGCAGCGCGTCCATCACAGTGCGGATGTGGCGGCGGTCGGCGAGGAAGAAGACCTCGTCGTCGGCCTGGATGTGCGTGGACGCCTCGGGAATGATCGGGCGGCCGTGGCGATAGATCGCCGCCACGCGCACGTCCGCGCCCGGCGGCAGGCGCTCGCGCACCTGCCGGATCGCCTCGCCGTCGAGCAGGCTGCCGCGCGTGGCGCGCACCGCGACCATCTGCACCTGGCCCTGGGCGAAATCCAGCACCTGCAACGCGCCCGGATGCTCGATCAAGCGCTGCACGTGCTTGCAGACCAGCGCCTCCGGGCTGATCGCCACGTCCACCGCGGTGCCGCGCCGGGCGGTGAGCTCGGGGTGCTGGAGGTATTCGATCTGGCGCAGGCGCGCGATCTTGGTGGGCGTCTTGAACAGCGCGTCGGCCACCTGGCAGGCGATGAGGTTGACCTCGTCGCTCGAGGTGACCGCGATGATCAGCTCGGCGTCGCCGGCACCGGCATCCTCCAGCACGCTCGGCAGGCTGGCGTGTCCGAGCACGGTGCGGATGTCCAGCCGCTCGGACAGGTCGCGCAGCCGCTGCACGTGATTGTCCACCACGGTGATGTCGCTGTTCTCGCTGGCCAGCGCCACCGCCACCGAGGAACCGACCTGGCCGGCGCCGAGGATCAGGATTTTCATGTGCGCTACGCGCCGCCCTTGATGTCGATGCCCAGGTCGCGCAGCTTGCGGTACAGGTGGGTGCGCTCCATGCCCGAAAGCTGCGCCAGCTTGCCGACGCTGCCGCCGGCGTTGTGCAACTGGCGCAGAAGATACGCCCGTTCGAAGCCGTCGCGGGCTTCTCGCAGGGGGACGGCGAGATCGAGCGGGTAGGCGTCGCCGGCACCCGTTGCCGCCATCGGCGCGGCCTGGCCTTGCAGGGCCGGCTCGACTTCCTCCGGCGTGACCTCGCCGCTGCCCAGCAGCGCCAGCCGTTGCGCCAGCGCGCGCAGTTCGCGCACGTTGCCCGGCCAGGCGTGCTGGCGCAGGCGCGCGAGCACCGCATCCGGCCAGGTGCGCGGCGGCACGCCGTCGCGCATGGCGAACACCTGGTCGAAATGACGCACCAGAAGATCGATGTCCTCGCCGCGCTCGCGCAGCGCCGGCACCTTGATCGGCACCACGTTGAGCTGGAAATACAGCTCGTCGCGCAGCCGCCCGGCGGCGCGTTCGGATTCCAGGTCCTGCGAACTGGCCGCGACCACGCGCACGTCCAGCGCCGCGGGGCTGCGTCCGCCCACGCGCAGGATCTGGCGGCGTTCCAGCGCGCTGGACAGGCGCAGTTGCAGTTCCGCGCCCAGTTCGGCGATCTCGTCCAGGTACAGCGTGCCGCCGTGCGCCTGCTCCAGCAGGCCGGCGGAGATTTCCGCGCCGTTCTCGCTGCCGAACAGCGCCACGGCGGCCTGTTCGTCCGGCACCGCGCCGGCCGCGACGGTGACGAACGGCCCGTCGCGCCGCGCGCTCCTGCCGTGCAGCCAGCGTGCCAGCGCTTCCTTGCCGGTACCCGCTTCGCCACGCAGGAGGATCGCCGCATCGCGCCCGGCGAGGCGTTCGAGTTGACCCAGCACGGCGGTAAAGGCGGGCGACGTGCCCACCGGCTCGAACAGCGAACCGACCTGTTGTTGCAGGCTGCGGTTGGTCTGGCGCAGGCGCTGGGCTTCCAGCGCGCGTTCCAGCGTGATGAGCAGCTTGGCCAGCGCGACGGGTTTTTCGATGAAGTCGTAGGCGCCCAGGCGCGTGGCCTCCACCGCCGTCTCCACCGTGCCGTGGCCGGACATCATGACCACCGGCTGCGGCAATTCGCCCTGCGCCACCCACTCGCGCAGCAGCGCGATGCCATCGGTGCCCGGCATCCAGATGTCCAGCAGCACCGCATCGAACGCGGCCTCGGCCAGCCGCGCGCGCGCCTGCCCGGCATCGGCGGCGGACTCGACCCGATAGCCCTCGTCCTCGAGGATGTCCGTGAGGCCGGAGCGGATGTCCGGCTCGTCGTCGATGATCAGGATTCGTGCGGCAGGCATGGCGGACTTCGTTGACGCGAAAGCGCACAGTCTGCGACCGGGCCGGGTGGGCGGCAAGCCGCCGCGTGTTCAATCGCCCGGCAATCGCATCACGAACATCGCCCCGCCTTCCTCCCGCTGCTGCGCGAGGAACTGAGCGCCGTGCTCCTGCGCGATCTTGGCGACGATGGCAAGGCCCAGGCCGGTGCCGCGAGGCTTGGTGCTGCGGTACGGCTCGAACCAGTGGGTGTCGAAGCCTTCGGGCAGGCCGGGGCCGTCGTCGGCCACGCTCAGTTCGACGAAGCGGCGGCCGTTCTCCTCGACGCGCCGGGTGCGCACGTCGATGCGGCAGCGGCTGCGTTCGGCGGCGGCTTCGATGGCGTTCTTGATGAGGTTGTGCAGCACCTGGCGGATGCGGCCGGCGTCGGCGGTGACGGGCGCGAGGCCGGGCGCGAAGTCGCGCACCAGCATCAGGCGCTGGTCGTGTTCGTAGAGGTCGAGCACTTCGCCGGCCAGGCGGTTGAGGTCGAGCGGGGCGAGCGCGAGGCTGGGCGGGCGGGCGTAGTCGCCGAAGCTGTTGACCATCGTCTTGAGCGCATCGACCTGCGCGACGATGGTGTGGGTGGCGCGGTCGAGCACTTGCGCGTCGTCCTCGCCGAGCTTGGGCAGCACGCGGCGGCGCAGGCGCTCGGCGGCGAGCTGGATGGGCGTCAGCGGGTTCTTGATCTCGTGCGCGAGGCGGCGCGCGACTTCGGCCCAGGCGGCGTCGCGGCGGGCGCGGTCGATGACGGTGGCGTCGTCGAACACCGCGACCGCGCCTTCGTCGGGCAGGCGCGCGCCGCGCAGCAGCAGCACGCGCGGGCCGGCGTCGTCGCCGTCGAGCGCGATTTCCTCGCGCCATTCGCGCGCGCCTTCGCGCAGGCGCTGGAGCAGCACGGCGACGAGCGGCGCGGCGCGGGGCGCGATGCGGCGCAGTTCGGCCAGCGGCCAGCTTGCGTGCTGCTCGGGCGCAAGCCCCAGCATCTGGCGCGCGGCGGCGTTCATGCTGCGCAGTTGCAGGGCGCCATCGACCACCAGCACGCCGGAGGACAGGTGCGCCAGCACGGTCTCCAGGAAGGCGCGCTGGCGCTCGGTTTCCTCGGCGCTGGCGCGCACGCGGGCGCGGGAGAGTTCCAGTTCGCGCGTCATGCGGTTGAACGAGCGCACGAGGAAGCCGAGCTCGTCGTCCTCGCCTTCGGGCAGGTGCGCGTCGAAGTCGCCTTCGGCCACGCGCCGCGTGGCGGTGGACAGGCGCGCGATCGGCGAGACCAGCCGGCGCGCCAGCCCGAACGACACCAGCACCGTGGCGAACAGCGACAGCAGCAGCACCAGGCTCAGGATCAGGATGAAGGCGATCTTGAGCGAGTCGCGCAGGTACAGCGCGCGCGCGGCGGCGTGCACCGCCGCTTCCACGCGCAGCGCCTGGGCGGCGGCGTCGGCGGG
>JBBCJS010000070.1:0-3676 GCA_037190825.1 Chiayiivirga flava | reverse complement strand
TGCCGACCCTGGGTGGCTATGCCCTGGGCCTGCTCGGCCTGATGCTCGGCCTGCTCGGCTTCGCCGCGTTCCGACGCCATTCGTAACCGGCGCGCGCCTTGATCCAACCTGCGGCGGGCATGCCAATGCCCGCCGCTTTTTTTTCATCTGTCGCTGCAAGCCAGGGCGCGAAAAAGCGCCGGAGCGTTTTTCGACATCGCGTAGCGACGGCCCGAAGGGTGGCGGTCGTGGATGACACGTCCCGCAAATAAAGGCCATTTCCGGTCGACTGCATTCCGGCCAGCCGTGGCTCTCTGTTAGCCTTGCCCCACACGCAACCGCACGGAAAACGGCATGGCGGAAAGTAGACCCATCGAAGTGAAAGTCGCGCCGGCCGAGCAGGCGATGCTGCTCAAGCTCAAGGCGTGGATCGACGAAGGCGTGGCCGCACTTGAACAGCAACGCTTCGATGTCGCCGTCGAACGGTTCGAGGCCGCGCTCGCCAAGGCCCCGACGCACCTTCCCGCCATCGACGTGGCCGCGCACAACGCGCTCATCGCGTACAAACGATGGATCGAACAATTGCTGGAAGCCGGCGATTTCGCAGCGGCCCAGCCGCACCTCGCGCGCGCCTTCGCGCTGCGCCTCTCCGGCCCGCTGGCACACGACACCGCGTTTCGCCGCACCTTCGCCAATGCGTATTACGACCTCAACAAGGCCTTCCACAAGGCCCGCGTATGGGACGCATCGCTGGCCTGCGTGCGCCGCGCCATCGAGATCGCTCCCGACCCTGCGTACTACGTCGATCTCACCAATGCGCTGGCCTTCGTCAGAACCCGCGCCCGCCTGCCCGATTACGCCCCGCACCTCACCCCCGCTCAGCTCGGACGACACCTGTTCGTGGCCTGTGCGCCCAAGAGCGGCTCCACCTTCCTGAAGAACCTGCTGATCGACACCACGCGCTTTCTCGATGTGTTCAGCACCTACTCGGGGTTGCAGAACGAACAGGAACTCGATCTTCCGCAACTGGCCCGTTTCGCCACGGACAACACCGTCACCCAGCAGCATTGCCGCGCCTCCGAAGCCAACATCCACCTGATGCAGGCCTTCGGCATCCGCCCCGTGGTGCTGGTGCGCAACATCTTCGACACCGCGATGAGCCTGCGCGATTTCTACGACGGCGGCTTCATCTACAGCACCTTCTTCGAGCGCGAGCACTACATCGCGCTCACGCCCGGAGAGAAAATCGACCTCCTGATCGAATACGCCCTGCCCTGGTATTTCCAGTTCCTCGCCTCCTGGCAGCGTGCTGCGCGCGAGCGGCGGCTGGAGGTTTTCTGGCTCACCTACGAGGAACTCACCGCCGATCCACCCGCCGCGCTTTCCCGCGTACTGGCTTTCCATGGCATGCAAATCAAATCGGAGGACGCGCAGCGCATCGTGGCCGCACGCAGCAGCGACCAGCGCAGCAATCGCTTCAACCAGGGCGTGAGCGGGCGTGGCGAGGCGGGGCTGTCCGCGTCGCAAAAAGAGCGCATCGCGGCGCTGGCCCGCTTCTTCCCCGCCACGGACTTCACTGCCTTCGGACTGGCTCCGCCGCCATGACGGCAGTGGCGCGCACGTGGAGGGAGCTTCATTTGTAACCGTGCGTGAATGAGCGTAATGTCTGGTGCGCCGGCGTGCGTTGTCATAGGGGGTGCCGGCCATGCGAGCGGGATTCCCGAGCCCGGGGATCGCCCCTCGATCCCACGTCACCGGAGAGAAGGCTCAATGCACGCCCACGAAATCCATACCCTGCACGTGAGCAGGACAACCCCTCGCATGAAGCTGCTGGCGGCGATGCTCGCCAGTGGCGCACTCCTGGCAAGCCCCCTGGCGCTGGCCGATGGCAACGACGACTGTCCCGGCGCACCGATCCTGGCCCTGCCGCTCAGCGACACCGGCACGACGGTGGGGGGCAACAACACGGTCACCACCCTTCCTGCCGGTTGCTCCAATTACACCGCCGTTGCCGGGCCGGACAAGATCTACCGCCTGGAGGTCGTCACGGCCGGAAGTCTCACTGCCACGGTGACGCCCAACGCGGGCTCTGGATACGATGCAGCCATTTATCTACTGGGCGATGCGGTCTTCGCCTGCCCCGCCGGTACGGGAAACGTGGCACCCGCAGGCAGTTGCGTTGCGGGGGCTGATGCAAACCTCGCCAATTTAGCCGAGACGATCACCGTCGGCTCGATTTCTCCGGGCGTTTACCATCTCTACGTCGATTCCTTCTATTCGGCCGGCAGCGGTAGCAACCCGAATCGCCATCATGGCCCCTTCACGCTGGAAGTTTCCGGCACCGCCGTGCTGGGTGGCGGCACCTCCGCCGATCTGTCGATCACCAAGACCGATGGCGCGACCGAGGTCACGCCGGGCGGCACCACCACCTACACCATCGTCGCCTCCAACGCCGGTCCCGGTGACGTCAGCGACGCGGCGATCGCCGATACCTTCCCCGCCGCCTGCACCAGCGTCGACTACACCGCCGTGGAATCGGGCGGCGCGGCCGGCTTCACCGCGGCGGGCACCGGCAACATCAACGACACCGGCGTGACCCTGCCGGCCGGCAGTTCGATCACCTACACCGCCATCTGCACCATCGACCCGGGCGCCACCGGCACGCTCGAGAACACCGCCACCGTCAGCAGCGCCACCGACGACCCGGACACCGACAACAACAGCGCCACCGACACCAGCGCACTCGTCGCGGGTCTCCCCAGCGCCGATCTGTCCATCACCAAGACCGATGGCGCGGACGGCGTCACCGCCGGCGGCAGCACGACCTACACCATCGTCGCCTCCAACGCCGGCCCCGACGACGTGGCCGACGCGGCGATCGTCGATGTCTTCCCGGCCGCCTGCACCGACGTCGACTACACCGCCGTGGGAGCGGGCGGCGCGGCCGGCTTCACCGCGGCGGGCACCGGCAACATCAACGACACCGGCGTGACGCTGCCGGTCGGCAGCTCGATCACCTACACCGCCGTCTGCACCATCGATCCGGACGCCACCGGCACGCTCGTCAACACCGCCGCCGTCAGCAGCGCCACCGCCGATCCGGACGCCGACAACAACAGCGCCACCGACACCAGTGCGCTCAATGCCAGTGCCGACCTGTCGATCACCAAGACCGACAACGCCACCACCGTCATCGCGGGCAACGACACCACCTACACCATCGTCGCCTCCAATGCCGGCCCCTCGGGCGCCAATCCGGTCACCGTCACCGACAACTTCCCCGCCGCCTGTGAGTCCGTGAGCTACACGGCCGTGGGAGCGGGTGGCGCGAGCGGTTTCACCGCAGCGGGCGCGGGCAACATCAACGATGCCGCGGTGAACCTGCCGGCGGGCGCCTCGGTCACCTACACCGCGGTCTGCACGGTGGCCAGCACGGCAACCGGGACGCTGGAGAACACCGCGACGGTCAGCAGCCCGGCCGATCCGGGCGGGGCAAGCAGCGCGGCGGACGCCACCGCCATCGCCCCGGCCGGCGCCGCTCCCGTGGTCGCCAACGTGCCGACCCTGGGTGGCTATGCCCTGGGCCTGCTCGGCCTGATGCTCGGCCTGCTCGGCTTCGCCGCGTTCCGACGCCATTCGTAACCGGCGCGCGCCTTGATCCAACCTGCGGCGGGCATGCCAATGCCCGCCGCTTTTT
>JBBCJS010000069.1:0-4650 GCA_037190825.1 Chiayiivirga flava | reverse complement strand
AGAAAGCGCGGGTGGCGTGAGGACCAAGCCCTTGGCCGAGGGTTGCCTCATGCACCGCTTGCCCGAAGCCTCGAAATCCTCCGTCGTCCCCGCGAAGGCGGGGACCCAGTGCCTTCAAGCAACCACGCCGGGTCCCCGCCTTCGCGGGGACGACGGAGGATTTCGAGGCTTCGGGCAAGCGGTGCATGAGGCAACCCTCGGCCAAGGGCTTGGTCCTCACGCCACCCGCGCTTTCTCGAACTCGCCGATCGCCTCCTCCTGCAACAACAGATATCCCAACTGGTCCACGCCCTTGAGCAGGCACTGCCGTGCGAACGCCTCCACTTCGAAGCCGACGCCCCCGCCATCGGGCAACTCGATCCGCAGCGCTTCCAGATCGACGACGATCTTCTGGCCCTCGAAGCCGGCGATGCGCTTCCAGTCGGCTTCGTCGACCACCAGCGGCAGCACGCCGTTCTTGAGCGCGTTGTTGCGGAAGATGTCGGCGATGCGGGTGGAGACCACCACGCGGATGCCGTAGTCGAGCAAGGCCCACGGCGCGTGCTCGCGCGAGGAGCCGCAGCCGAAGTTGCGGCCGGCGGCGATGATGCCGGCGCCGCGCAGTCCGGGGCGATGCAGCGGGAAGTCCGGGCGCTCGTTGCCTTGCGCGTCGAAGCGCCAGTCGGCGAAGCAGGCGCGGCCGAGGCCGGCGCGTTCGGTGGTGGTGAGGAAGCGCGCGGGAATGATCTGGTCGGTATCGATGTTCTCTTCCGGCAACACCGCGAGCACGGATTCGAAGCGGATGAAGGGTTCCATCAGGCGGCCTCCCCTGCGGTGAAAGTGCGCGGGTCGGCGATGACGCCGGCGATCGCGCAGACGGCGGCGGTGACGGGGCTGGCGAGCACGGTGCGCGCGCCCTTGCCCTGGCGGCCTTCGAAGTTGCGGTTGGAGGTGGAGACGCACAGTTGCCCGGCGGGCACCTGGTCGCCGTTCATGCCCAGGCACATCGAGCAGCCCGGCTCGCGCCACTGCGCGCCGGCGGCCTTGACGATCTCGTGGAGGCCCTCGGCTTCGGCCTGGCGCTTCACGGCATCCGAGCCGGGCACGACCAGCATCGTGACGTGCTCGGCCACTTTGTTGCCGCGCAGGACGCCGGCCACGGCGCGCAGGTCGCTCAGGCGGCCGTTGGTGCAGGAGCCTACGAACACCACATCGACCTTCTGCCCGAGCAGTGGCGCGCCGGTGGCAAAGCCCATATAGGCGAGGCTGCGTTCGGCGATGTCGTCGGTGGCCGCCGGGACGGGCTGGTCGATGGCGACGACCTGGCCGGGGTTGGTGCCCCAGGTGATGGTCGGCGCGACGTCGGCGGCGTCGATGACGATTTCGCGGTCGAACCGTGCGCCTTCGTCGCTGACGAAACGCTTCCAGCGCTCCACCGCCGCATCGAAGTCCGCGCCCTGCGGCGCGTTCGGGCGGCCGCGCAGGTAGGCGAAGGTGGTTTCGTCCGGCGCGACGAGGCCGGCGCGCGCGCCGGCTTCGATGCTCATGTTGCACAGGGTCATGCGGCCTTCCATCGACAGCGCGCGGATGGCTTGCCCGCGGTATTCGATGACATGGCCGGTGCCGCCATCCATGCCGAGGCGGCCGATGATGTGCAGGATCAGGTCCTTGGCGCTGGCCTCCGGGCGCAGCGTGCCGTCGACGGTGACGGCCAGCGTCCGGGGGCGGCGTTGCAGCAGGCATTGCGTCGCCAGCACGTGGCCGACTTCGGTGGTGCCGATGCCGAACGCGAGCGCGCCGAACGCGCCGTGCGTGGCGGTGTGCGAATCGCCGCAGACGATGGTCATGCCCGGCTGCGTCGCGCCCACTTCCGGCCCCATCACGTGCACCACGCCGCGCTGGCCGGAGTTGAAGCCGTGCAGGGTGATGCCGAATTCGGCGCAGTTGCGTTCCATCGTCGCCACCTGGTTGGCCGTGGCGGCGTTGACGTAAGGCAGCGAGCCGTCCGGGTTGCGCGGCAGCGTGGGGGTGGAATGGTCGAGCGTGGCGAGGGTGCGATCCGGGCGACGCACTTTCAGGCCGCGCGCGCGCAGTTCATCGAAGGCCTGCGGCGTGGTGACTTCGTGCACCAGGTGCAGGTCGACGTAGAGGATGGCCGGGGCCTCCTCGGTTTCGGGGCGGACGCAGTGGGCGTTCCAGATTTTTTCGATGATGGTTTGGGGCATGGCGATGGCTGGTTTTTTTCCTTCTCCCCTCGGGAGAAGGTGGCCCGAAGGGCCGGAGGAGGGTACGACGGGGCGACTCCGGCACGAATCCTGCGACAAGACCCATACCCCCACCCCAACCCCTCTCCCGGCGGGAGAGGGACTGAAACGTCAGGCGGCTTCGCTCTGGGCAACCAGCGCACGGCGGCGCTCGAAGCGGTTGACCACTTCCAGGAACGCCAGCGCGCTGGCTTCCAGCACGTCGGTGGAGACGGCACGGCCGTGGTAGTCGCGGCCTTCGCCGTGCACCTTCACGCGCGCCTCGCCCTGTGCGTCCTCGCCGGTGGAGAGCGAGCGCACCTGGTAGTCGCGTAGGTCGAACTGGAAGCCGGTGGCCAGTTCGATGGCCGAGAACAACGCATGCACCGGGCCATCGCCGAGCGAGGTCTGCTTCACGCGGCGGCCATCCTCGTGCACCAGTTCGACCACGGCCTCGGGCGAGGCGCCCTGGCCGATGCGGCCGCCGATCTGGATCGAGGTGAGGCGCCACGGGCCGGTTTCATCGCCGGTCGAACCCATGGCGATGGATTCCAGATCGGCGTCGAACACTTCCTTCTTGCGGTCGGCCAGCGTCTTGAACGCGGCGAAGGCGCGATTGAGCGCGGCCTCGTCCAGTTCGTAGCCCAGCGCCTTGAAGCGGTCCGCCAGCGCGGCGCGGCCGCTGTGCTTGCCCAGCACCAGCGAGGAACGCGACACGCCCACGTCCTCGGGCGACATGATTTCGTAGGTGGCGCGGTTGCGCAGCATGCCGTGCTGGTGGATGCCGCTTTCGTGCGCGAAGGCGTTCTCGCCGACGATGGCCTTGTTGCGCGCGATCTGGCTGCCGGTGAGCGCGACGAGCTGGCGCGATACCGGGTACAGGCGCTGGGTCCTGATGCGCGTCTGCACGCCGTACACCTGCGGGCGGGTGCGCAGCGCCATGACGATCTCCTCCATCGCGGCGTTGCCGGCGCGCTCGCCGATGCCATTGATGGTGCATTCCACCTGGCGCGCGCCGTTCTCGATGGCAGCCAGCGAGTTGGCCACGGCCAGGCCGAGGTCGTTGTGGCAGTGCGAGGACAGGATCACGTTCTCCACGCCGCGCACGTTCCGGCGCAGGTACGCGAACAGCGCGCCGTACTCGGCCGGCACGGCGTAGCCCACGGTGTCGGGAATGTTGAGCGTGGTCGCGCCGTGCTCGATCGCCACTTCGAATACACGGGCCAGGTATTCGGGGTCCGAGCGCGAGGCGTCCTCGGCCGAGAACTCCACGTCCTCGCACAGCGAGCGCGCCAGCGCCACGTGCGTGGCCACCGATTCGAGCACCTCCTCGCGGCTCATCCGCAGCTTGTGCTCCAGGTGCAGGTCGGACGTGGCGATGAAGGTGTGGATGCGCGGCCTCTCCGCCGCTTCCACCGCTGCGCCGGCGCGTTCGATGTCGTGGCGCTGGCAGCGCGCGAGCGCGGCGACGGTGCTGCCCTTCACCACGCGCGCGATGGACTGCACGGCATTGAAGTCGTCCGGGCTGGCGGCGGCGAAGCCGGCCTCGATGACGTCCACGCCAAGCTCGGCGAGCTGCTGGGCAAGGAGGAGCTTCTGCGGCGTGGTCATCGAGCAGCCGGGCGACTGCTCGCCGTCGCGCAGGGTGGTGTCGAAGATACGTACGTGGTCGCTCATGGCTTGCCCTCTTTGCGATGGTGCGTGTGGTGCTGCAAGAAACGCGATGCCGGGGATTCCCGGAAGGCCCGGTGGCCCCTTGTTCCGTCATCCCCGCGAAGGCGGGGATCCAGTGTCTTCAACCCTTCCGGTGTAACCACGCTGGGTCCCCGCCTTCGCGGGGACGACGGCCATAGGTGACTTACGCGGCGGCGGCCTCTTTCTTGGCCGAGGCCGAATCCTTCAACCAGCTCATCGAGGCGCGCAGGCGCTTGCCCACCTCTTCGATGGGGTGGTCCAGGTCCTTCTGCTTGAGGGCCTGATAGTTGGCACGGCCGGCCTTGTGCTCGGCGATCCACTCACGCGCGAACTGGCCGTCCTGGATCTCGCGCAGCACTTGGCGCATCTGCTCGCGGGCGTGCGCGTCCACCACGCGCGGGCCGCGGGTGAGGTCGCCGTACTGCGCGGTCTCGGAGATGAACTGGTGCATGCGGGTGATGCCGCCCTCGTTGAGCAGGTCCACGATCAGCTTCAGCTCGTGCAGGCACTCGTAGTAGGCGATCTCGGGCTGGTAGCCGGCTTCCACCAGCGTCTCGAAGCCCATCACCACCAGCTCCGTCGCGCCGCCGCAGAGCACGGCCTGCTCGCCGAACAGGTCGGTCTCGGTTTCCTCGGCGAAGGTGGTCTCGATCACGCCGCCGCGCGTGCCGCCGATGCCGTCGGCGTAGGCCAGCGACAGTTCCTTGGCCTTGCCGGTGGCGTCCTGGTAGAT
>JBBCJS010000068.1:0-35424 GCA_037190825.1 Chiayiivirga flava | reverse complement strand
GTCGGTGCGACGGGCGCTCCGGCAACCGCTTCCGCCGGCGCCACGGCCGGCGGCGCTTCGGGTGCCTGCACGGATTCGGCGGGGGCCGGCTCGGCCGGCGCTGCGCCCACCGTGGGCGTGTCGTTGCGGCAGGCGGCCATCAGCAGGCAGGCGACGGAGATCGTCGCCGGCAGCATCCACTTGGTACGGGAAATGTTCATCGGGAATCCTCCTCAGGTGTCGTCCAGGACAAGGTTCCGGCCCGGCATCGCCAAGCCCGCACCGGCGACATTACGCGCCCGTGGCTGAATGTTCAGCGCGCGCCGATTTCCAGCGGTTCGCGCAGGCCGTCCACGCCCACACGATACCAACGGCCGCCGTCGCGCCGCACCGCTTCCATCGCCGCCGCGCCGGAGTGCGGATCGCGTTCGGGATACACCTGCACCGCGATCACCTTGCCCCCGTACAGCCGCATCACCTTCGGCACCTTGGTGTGACCGACGAAGATCGCGCTCACGCCGAGGCGATGCAGGATCGCATCCACGTCGGCGGCGCGCGCCTGCGCCCTGGCGCCATCGAGCGGGAAATAGCCGCGATACCACAGCGGCCCCTGCGAGCGCATCGCGAAATCGTGCAGTTCCGATGCCGCCGGATCGGCCGCGCCGTCCAGCACTTCGCGCACGGCACGGTTGAGCTGCGCCGGCACCAGCCCGCGCTCGACGGCCTCGGGCGAGATGCCGCCATGCACCAGCAGCACATCGTCGAACTTCAGCGCCACCGCGCGCATGCGCAGCCATTGACCGAGCAGGCTGTCGGGAGCGAACAGCGCCGCATACGACTCCGCGCCGAGCGCCTGCGCCGTGCCCGGGTAGCGCGGATGCAGGTAGCGCAGGTCGCCGCGCAGCACCATCGCTTCGTGGTTGCCGAGCAGCAGCTCCACACCGCCGCCGGCCGCTCCCGCCTCGGCCTGCAACTGGTAGATGAGCCAGAGGATCTCGAGCTGGTGCGCGCCTCGGTCGAACACATCGCCGAGTACCACCAGGTGCCCCCTGCCGAACGACCAGCGCAGCCGCTCGTCGATGACATGCTGGCGTTGCAGCAACTGGACCAGGATTTCGTATTCGCCGTGGGTGTCGGCGACCACGAGCAGGGGCGTGCCCGCCGGCGTACCGATGGCATCGGGCGCGTTGCGCCCCGGCGCGCGCGGGCGAACCCGGAACGCCGGCACGTCGCCGACCGCCGGAATCGCGATGCTGCCACCTTCGGCCACCGCCTCGCGCCGCGCGCGCGGGCCATCGGCCGTGTCGTCCACCCACTGCGCGATCCAGCCACCGGCCTCGGCTTTCACCAGATACGGCCCATCGGCGACCTGCGCCGGCGCGGCGAAAGCCACGGCCCACAGCAGCAGCGCCGCCACGCGATGGCGGTGTCGAAGGATCATGCCCAGGCTCCCGGATCGATGTGCATCCGGCGATTCTTCCATGCCGCCGTCAGATCATGAACCCCAGGTCCGCCGTGCCGAAGTTCGCAAGACTCGGGAAGATGTCGGCGATGTCGCCGTCGCCCACGCCCAGCCAGCGCGCCAGCGTGGCGGCGTATTGATCGACGGCGGTGGTCGGGATGAGTTGGCCGTGGCCGGTGTCGTCCGGGTTGTCCTGCGCGCGCAATGAAGGCATCGCGCCGTAGAAGCGCCGACCACGCACCGCATCGCCGACGACGAAGTGGTGGCCGCCCCAGCCATGGTCGGTACCGTCGCCGTTGATGCCCAGCGCGCGGCCGAAATCCGACGCGGTGAAGCTGGTCACCGCATCGCCCACGCCGAGCTCGACCGTGGCGGCATGGAAGGCGACGAGGGCGTCGGACAGCTCGGCGAGATTGGCGGCCTGCTGATCGACCTGGTAGCTGTGCGTGTCGTAATTGCCGACCGCGCAGAAGAACACCTGCCGCCGCATGCCCAGCGCCTGGCGCGCCTGTATCAATCGCGCCACCATCGCGAGCTGCCGGCCGAGCGAGGTTGCGGGAAACGGCGTGGCCGGCGCGGGCTGGGAGGAAAGCGCGGCGCGGACGATCTCGTAGGCCGCGATCGCGCGCCGGTTGGTGTCGGCGAAAGCGCGTTCCAGGATGTGCGTCTGCGCACCCTGCGCGATCAGCGCCTCGTAGGCCGCCACGTCCTGCGCGCCGGCGCCGATCACCCACGATTCCGGGCCGCCGCCGAGATAGCTCATCGCATCGATGCCGCCGGCGCTCATGCCGTAGGAACTGGTGTACGCGCCGCGCTGGAACGGATTGTTGCCGGCCAGCGAGATCGCCATCGGGATCACGCCCGGATTCTGCTCGTACAGCAGGTCGGCCATGCGCCCGCCCCAGCCGTTGGCGTTGGCATCGTCCGGGCGCGAGGTCTGCCAGAACACGCTCTGGTCCGAGTGCGAGAAGAGCTGCGGCGGCACCGGCACGAGGCCGGCCTGGTAATCGGCCCGCGCGACCGGATGCAGCAGGGTGCCGACGTTGGCGACGATGGCGGCCCTGCCCTTGTTGAACAGCCCGCGCAATCCGGCCAGCGACGGATGCAGGCCATAGCTGCCGCCATCGCCGGGCAGGCCATCGGCAAGCGGCGCGAGCGACTGCGCCTGGATCTGCGCCTGCTCGTACGCCAGCCCGCCATTGCCGATGGCCTGCTGGCGCGCGCTGCGGTAATCGGCGTAGTGGCCGGCGCTGTACGGCATCACGCTGTTGACGCTGTCGTTGCCGCCGAACAGGAACACGCAGACCAGGGCGCGGTAGTCGTCGCCTGCGCCCCGCGGTCGCGCGGCGGCGGCCAGCACCTTGAGATTGCCGAGCGCGGTGTAGAGACCTACGCCGCCGAGCGCGGCGGCGAGGCTGGAACGCAGGAAGCGACGGCGGTCGGCAGGCATCATTTCTGGATCGCGTATTCGGGCGAATTGAGGATCAGGTACAGCGCGTGCTGGATACGGCGGCGGGCGCGGGTATTGGTATCGCCGCCGACGGCGTTCAGGCGCTGGGTCAGGATCGTCCGCATCGCCGGCGACATCTGGCCGGAGAGGAACAGCAGGTCGTAGCGCTCGATCAGTCCATCGACGTCGCCGGCCGCCAGCGGCATGTCGCGCGCGGTATCCAGGTGCAGCACCGCATCGCCCCGGCTCCAGCAACTGCCGCCGAACGGCTCGCCCGGCGCGGACCACCAGCAGAACGACAGGCTGAACAGCCGGTTGGCGGTATCCACGGCGGTGGAATCGGTGAGGATCTGGAACTCCGGCGCCACCAGCCCCGCGCCGGAGACTTCGCCCAGCGGGCTGAAATCGGGCCAGTAGAAGTTGAACACCGAAGGCGAGCGCAGCGGGCCTTGGCCGTACCAGTCCTGGATCGGCGGCCACGGCTCCAATGTCTTGATGCGCCCGCCCTCCGAGCGCGCATCCATCGCGCGCCACAGGTGCGTGGTGCGGATCAAAGGCTCGCGCAGCTTGCCGAAGATCGTCGGCCGGGCGAGGTGGCCGGTGCGCGCTTCCTCGTCCAGCAGCGCCGCGCGCACCATCGCGCCCAGGTCGCCTCGCACGCCGCTGCCGTTGTCGTCGAACGCGGCGGCGACGCGCGCCACGTAGGCCGGCGTCGGATTGCTCGTGACCAGCCGCTGGATCAGGCGCAGCGCCAGGAACGGGCCGACGTTGGGGTGATGGAAGATGTTGTCGAGCGCCGCTTCCAGTTCCTGCCGCGCATCGCCGCCGGCCGCCAGCACGCCGTTGGGCAGCGCCACGCCGGGATAGACCAGCAACTGCTTGTCGCTGGTGTCGTCGTGGAAGGCTTCGATCGGCTGCATCGGCAACTGCCAGGCGAGCCTGTCGTGGCCGGCCTCGCCGATCGGCCCGCAGTTGCCGTAGTTCTGCGCGGTGCAGCAGACGTGGCCGTCCACGCCGCAGCCGGTGTTGTTCCAGTTCCAGCCGGTGAACACCGCCGCGAAGCCGCGCACCGTGTCCTGGTCGTAGGTGGGTATCGGCTGCACGCCGGGCGTGGCCGGATCGCCGTCGCGCACCGTGCCGTCCGGGTTCAGGTGCACCAGGCCGATGGAGAAAAGCTGCATCGCCTCGCGCGCGTAGTTCTCGTCCGGCCGCACGTTCAGCGCCAGGTTCTGCTTGCGGTTCTGGATGTGGCTCAGGTAAATGCCCATCGCCGGATGCAGCGTCACCTCGCGCAAGAGGTCGCGGTAGTTGCCGAGCGCATGCTCGGCCAGCATGTCGTTCCAGTCCGCCAGCGCCCACGGCTCGTAGATCAGCGTGCCGTTGAGCGCGGAGACGACGAACACCTGGCTCCATGCGAAGGCCACGCGCTGGCGCAACTGGTCGCGCGGGGCGACGAAGCCGCGGCTCGGGTCCGGCGTGCCGAGCGCGTTGATCGTCCAGATTTCAAGGCGGGTGGCGTCGGTGACGTTGTTGTGGTCGATGACGTTGCCGTCGCCGTCGTACACCGGCGGCTGCGGCTGCACCCAGTCCAGATACGGCACCTGGGTGGAAACCGGCGCGGCGAACTGTTCGTCGAGCCAGGCCGAATAACCGATCTGGCGCAGGCGCGCGATGCCCTGCAGGGTCGGGCCGAAGGTGGCCTGGGCCAGGAAGCGGGCGGCCTCGGCATCGCTGCCGGGCCAGTCGGCGCGAAGCTCGAAGCCATCCTCGAACACGGACTGGGCCGATGCCGACGGCGACAGCAGCGCACCGATCAGAAGGATCGCGGCGGCGATGCGCTCGTGCGTGCGGTGGGCGCGGCCTTGCATGGTCGATTCCTTGTCGCGATGGTCGCCCCCGTTCGCGGTGCGCGCCGCGAACAAGCCGCACACCCGTGCAGTTATCCTCGCCTGCCCGCGCCTGTCAACCGGCGCCCCGGCATTTTCCGGCACCCGTTCCCGCTCCCGGCATGGCACGGGTCTTGCTGGAATGGCACCTGCCAAAACCCGGCATCCCTTTCCCGGAGCGCCCCATGTCGATCCGCCTGCGCCTGTTCCTGAGCTACCTGATCCTGATCGCATCCATCGCGCTGGCAGGCCTGTGGGGGCTGGAGCGGCTGACGCGCGACCTGCGCGATGCGCTCGGCCAGACCGCGCAGGACGTGGGCCGGCAGGTCGTCTCGGTGCTGCGCCAGCGCGCCGAGGAGGCCGTGCCGCTGCTGGACGAGGACGTTCGCCGCGCGCTGGATCGCGCCCACGCCACCATGCGCGGTGCCGATGCCGCCGCGGGCGAGGCGCTGAACCGCCTGCGCATCACCCGCGTGGAGCGCGACGGTGAGCCGCCGCGAGTCCTCATCGACGGCGTGCAGTTGCCGGACGGCATGGACCTGTCGGACATCGAACACCGGCTGGCGGCGATACGCGAATTGCCGCAATTCCAGATCCGGGTCGCCGAGACCACGCAGCGTGGCCCGGTGGTGCTGAACCTGCACGGCCTGGGCGCGGATGCCGCGATCGCGGTGCCGCAGACGACCGTGGACGCCGCGCTGGCGCAGTTCGGGCGGCGCGTCGGATTCGGGCTCGGGGCGCTGGCCTTGCTGGCCTCCGCGCTCGCGGTGGCGTTCGCGTGGCGCATCGCGCGGCCGCTGCGGCAACTGGCCGACAGCGCCGAGCGGCTGGGCGCGGGCGAACTGGGCGTGCAGGCGCCGCAGTCGGGCGCGCCGCGCGAGGTACGGCAGAGCATCGCCGCGTTCAACGCCATGTCGCTGCGGCTGCGCGAATACGAACGCGACGCGCAGCGCAGCCGCGCCGACCGCGAACTGGCCGAACTGGGCGAGATCGGGCGCGGCCTCGCGCATTCCCTGCGCAATCCGCTGCATGCCCTCGGGCTGACGCTGGATGCGCTCGCGCAGCAGGCCGCCGATCCCGACGCGGCCGGCGCGCAACTGGCGGCCGGGCGCGCCCAGCTCACCCGGCTGGATCAGGCGTTGCGCGGCTTCCTCGCGCTCTCGGCCGGCGCCGCCGCCCACGCGACGCCGGTGCGCGTGGCCGATGTGGTCGAGGACGTGCTGCTGGAAGCGGCGCAGCGCGAGGTGCCGGTGCGCTTCGATTTCGTCCCCGATGCGACCGAACTTCCCGCCGTGGCGACCGAACTGCGCGTGATGCTGCACACGCTGATCGTCAACGCGGCCGAAGCCAGCCCGGCGGGCGGCACGGTGCATGTGGCCGTGCGGCGCGACGACGATGACCGCATCCGCATCGAGGTGCGCGACGAAGGCGCGGGGGTGGCGCCGGACATCGCCGCGCGCCTGTTCCAGCCGCACGTCACCGACAAACCGCTGGGCGCCGGCATGGGCCTGTACCTGGCGCGGCGGCTGGCGCAATCGCGCTACGACGGCGACATCCACTTGCAGCCGGCCGACGGCGGCGGCACGCTCGCGCGCCTGCACCTCCACCCGCGCCGCGATGCCTGACGCTCCCAACATCCTGCTGGTCGAGGACGACCCGACCCAGCGCCGCCTCGTCGCCAGCCTGCTCGAAGCGGCCGGGCATCGCGTGCACGCCGCCGGCACGCTGGCCGACGCGTTCGCCGCGCTCGATGCCCTGCCCGCGCTGGAGCTGGCGTTGAGCGATTTCAAGCTGCCCGATGGCGATGGCCTGGCCTTGCTGGACCGGGTGCGGGAAACCCGGCCGGGCGCGGCGCGCGTGCTGATGACCGCCTACGGCAGCATCGAGCACGCGGTCGAGGCGATCCGGCGCGGCGCGGACGACTACCTGACCAAGCCGTTCGAGCGGCAGGCGCTGCTGCTGGTGATCGACAAGGCGCTGCGCACCCGCGCGCTGCGCGAGGAAAACCGCAAGCTCTCCGACGCCATCGAACAGCGCGAGCGCCTGGTCGACCTGGTCGGCGCCACGCCGGCGATGCAGAAGCTCTACCGCCGCATCGAGCGCCTCGCCCCGACCGATGCCACCGTGCTCGTCACCGGCGAATCGGGCACCGGCAAGGAACTGGTCGCGCGCGCGCTGCACAAGCTCTCGCGCCGCGCCGCCGCGCCCTTCGTCGCGGTCAACTGCGCGGCGATCCCCGAAGGGCTGGTGGAGGCGGAATTCTTCGGCGCCGAACGCGGCGCGTACACCGGCGCGAGCGCCGCCCGCCCCGGCCTGTTCGAGCAGGCGCACGGCGGCACGCTGTTCCTCGACGAACTGGGCGAACTGCCGCCGGCGCTGCAACCCAAGCTGCTGCGCGTGTTGCAGGAAGGCCGCCTGACGCGCGTCGGCGGGCGCGGCGAGATCGCCGTGGACGTGCGCGTGCTCGCGGCCACCAACCGCGACCTGCGCGCCGAGATCGAGGCCGGGCGCTTTCGCGAGGACCTCTACTACCGCCTCGCCGTGGTCACGCTCGCCCTGCCGCCGCTGCGCGAACGGCGCGAGGACATCCCGCTGCTCGTGCCGCACCTGGCGCAGGCCGCGGCCCGGCGGCACCGCCTGCCGGCCCAGAAGTTTTCCGCCGAGGTGCTGGCGGCGCTGATGGACCGCGACTGGCCCGGCAACGTGCGCGAACTGGCGCACGTGGTGGAGCGCCTGCTGTTGCTGGGCGACGACGAAGAAGACGCGGACGCCGCGCACCTGCCGCCCTCCTCGCGCGCCGATGCCACCACGCCCGACTGGCGCCTGCCCGAGGCCGGCATCGACTTCGCCGCATGGGAGCGCGACCTGCTGCGCCAGGCGCTCGACCTGGCGCGCGGCAACCGCACCCGCGCCGCGCGCCTGCTGAACCTGCCGTACAAGGCCTTCCTGTACCGCATCGAGAAGCACGGGCTGGCGCAGAACTGAACCGCTTCCCCGATTCGGGAAGCACGCGGCCGGCACCTCCCCAAATCGGGAAATTCCACGCCCCAGGCGGTCGAGAACGGCGCTTTTCCATTGACCGCCAGCATGGCACGCGGCTTGCTGAAACCCCTTCGGGAATGGTCCCCAAGGAGAAACCGCATCATGAAACCCCTCGCTTTCGCACTCGCCTCCCTGCCCCTGATCCTCGCCACCGCACTGCCGGTGTCCGCGACCGAAACCGCCAGCCCGCAGGTATCGGTATCGCGCGGCAAGGTGGTGCTGGCGCTCGATCAGGACGGCATCGCCGATACCTTCGCGTTCGACGAACTGGCCGTCGGCGAATCGCGCCAGATCGTCGGCAAGAACGGAAAGATCGTCACCGTGACCCGCGCCACCGATGCGCTGACCATCGAAGCCGACGGCAAGACCACCCGCATCGAGCCGCCGGGCCCCGGCGACACCAGGTCGCGGATCAAGGTGCTGCGCACCGGCGAGGATGGCGAGGAACGCCGCATCGTGATGCTGCACGGCACGGGTGCGCTCAATATCGCCGACGACCTCGTCTTGCTGGACGGCACGCTGGACGACCTCGACCTGGACATCGACATCGAAAAGGCATTGGCCGACGCGCGCGTCGCGCTGGACTCGGTCGACCGGACCGTGCTGGTGCAGTCGCTGGACAAGGCCCGCGCGCACCTGGACGCCATCGACATCGACGCCATCGTCGCCGATGCCAAGGCCAACGGCGGCAAGGTCCGGGTGATCCGGCGCAAGAGCCAGGAGCCGGCCACGACGGCCGATTGAGGCCACGCAGGCACACCGGACGCATCGGCGCATGGGAAAATGCGCCGATGCGTCCCGTCGCCCCGTCTCCGCAATCCCCCGGTCGAAGGCCATGACCTTCGACGCCTTCTTCCTGATCGTGCTGATGCTGGCGCTGGGCAAGCTCTGCGCCAGGGTGCGGCTGTTTCCGGACAACGCCGCCGAAGTGCTCAACCAGTTCGCGATGTACGTCTGCCTGCCGGCGGCCGTGCTGCGCTACGGCTCGCGGCTGGAACTGGGGCCGGAGATCCTGTCCATCGCGGCGGTGCCGTGGGGGCTGGGCGCGCTGGCCGTGGGGCTGGTGTTCGCGCTGCGGCGCACGCTGGGCTGGAGCCGCGAAGTCTGCGCGGTGCTGCTCCTGTGCGTGCCGCTGGGCAACACCTCGTACCTGGGCTATCCGCTGGTGCAGGCGATGCGCGGCGAGGCGGCGCTGCCGTACGCGGTGATCTACGACCAGTTCGGCGCGTTCATGATCCTGTCCACGTTCGGCCTGATCGTGCTGGCGCATTTCTCCGGCGAGGACCGGCCCACGCTGCGCAGGATCGCGCGCCGCATCCTGACCTTTCCCGCGTTCATCGCGCTGATCCTGGCGCTGACGGTGTTCCCGGCGCAGCCGTCCTCGGCCATCGACGGCGTGTTGCAACGCCTCTCCGACGCCCTGCTGCCGATCGCCGCGCTGGCGGTCGGATTGCAGGTGAAGCTGCGCCTGCCGCGCGAAACCCTTGCTCCGCTCGGCGCGGGGCTGGCCATGAAGCTGGCGCTGATGCCGGCCCTCGCGCTGGCCTGGGTGAAACTGGCCGGCATGCCGCCGCTGGCCGCCGACGCGGTGGTGCTGGAAACCGCGATGCCCACGATGATCACCGCCTCCGCGCTGGCCATCTCCCATCGCCTGGCCCCGGCGCTGGCGGCGGCGATGGTGGGATACAGCCTGCTGTTGTCGATGATCACCTTGCCGCTGTGGGACTGGTTGTTGCAGCGGCTGGCCTAGGGCGCGGCGCGGCGCCGCGCCCGGGAGCGGATGGGCGTCACTCGAAGCCGTCGGAGAACAGATCCTCGCTCTGGGTGTAGGGAACGCAGACCGAGGCTTCGGAAGTGTTCGCAAGGCCGTTCGCGGTGAACTCGGTGGCGAGCACGGTAATGAACTGGCCGACCAGCGAGCCCGCGCCGTTCATCGCGGTGAGGTCCATGCTGAACACTCCGAACGCCGAGTCGCCCGGCGCGGCGTCGGCGATCCGGACCGAGCCGTAGCCGGCGAGGCGGCGCATCGGGCGATGGGCGTTGTCGCAGGTGGGCGACACCCAGGCTTCGAGCATGTACTGGCCGTTGGTCGAGAACAGCGCGCCTTCGAGTACGCCGCGCCGGGCCTGGCCCTGGGCGTTCAGGAAAACCGGTGCGTTGAGGCCGCGGTTGGCGAGATCGAACGCGCCGGACGCCCCGTCGTTGTCGACCGGATCGGGACCGGCATCGTTCAGGTCGATGCCGAGGCCGCCGCTGTTCCAGACCGGGTTGCCTGCGAAGGCGTTGCGCAGGCCGCCGGTGGCGCGGATGCCGGACTGGCCGCTGTGGGCGATGGTGTTGTTCTCGATCCTGTTGTCGTTGGCCGCCCCCTGGATCAGCACGCCGTGCGCCGTGTTCGGCAGGTCGCGCGGGGGGCAGGCCGGCAGCGGCGGAATCCCGCACGCGCCGACGAAGCCGACCTTCAGGCCGAAGCTGTTGCCGGCGATGCGGTTTCGGCTGCCCCCGAAGATCGACACGCCGCTGCCGTTGCCGGCGATGACGTTGCCGCGCACGGTGTTGTCGTTGGCGCTGATGCCGATGCCGACGTCGTTGCCGCGCAGTGCGCCGTTGCCGTCGGCGTCCAGGCCGACGAGGTTGTTCTCCACGATGCTGCGCCGGCTCGGCGGATTGAGCGCGATGCCGTAGCCGCCGGCCTGGATGACGTTCTTCTGCCACGGGTCCGGCCCGCCGATCTGGGTGTCCTCGGCGCTGCCGGAGACGAAGATGCCGATGGGCTGGCCGACGTTGACGACGTTGCCGGCGATCAACGAACCATTGCCGGCTTCCAGCGCGATCGCGGCCTGGGTGAAATCGCCGAGCGAGACACCGCTGAGGTTGAGCCGGCCGAGCGAGCCGGCGGACTGCGGGATGCGCAGGCCGTGCGCGGAGCCGTTGCCGGCGATGCGCACGCAGATCGTGGCGTTGCTGCCCTGCCCGTGCAGGCCGCCGTCGTTGCTGTTCGGACTGCTGCCGGGCTGGGTGTAGCCGGCGATCGTGACCGGCGAGGTGATCGGCGGCAGGCTGTTTTCCAGCACGATGATGCGCGGGCAGGCGCCGGGGATGTCGAAGCGGATCGCCGAATGGTTCTGGCTGGCGTTGGCCTGCTGGATCGCCCAGCGCAGGGTGCCGGAGACGATCGGGCTGACCGAGTCGCCGACCTGCGTGACGATGAGCGTTTCGGTGCCGTCGATGGCCGATTCGTAGGCGCCGCGGTCGGGCGCGGGGCCGACCCAGCGCGGGTTGCCGACGATGTCGTACTGCGGCAGCCCGGCGAAGGTCGTGGTGCGCCCGCTGTTGATCGCCGGAGACGCGTTCTGCAGGCGGAAATCGCCGCCGCCGGCGTTGACGAACAGCGGATTGGCCGTGCTGTTGCCGCCCGAGGCGCCCGGATCGGCCGCACCGTACTCGAACACGTTGGCGTCGATGACGTTGTTGCGCCGCACGTGCCGCGAGGTCTGCTCGATCGACAGGCTCATCGCATTGGCGAAGAAGATGTTGTTGTCGAGCCAGACCTGGAAGCCGTCGTCCTCGTTGGCGAAGCTGCTTCCTATGCAGGCGCCGTAAGCCGGATTGCCGGAGACGACGCTGTGCTGGATCGCGACGAGGTCGCCGCCGCTGTCCATGCCGTGGATGTTGACCGCGCACCGGCCGGTGAAGTGGTTGTCGCTGCCGCTGCCGGTGACGATGGTCTCGTTCAGGTACACGCGATGGGCGTTCAGTTGCAGACCGAGCGGCAACGGCCCTTCGACGCGGGTGCGCGTGAGGCGCAGGTCGCCATCGCCGAACAGTGCGCTGCCCTGGGCGGACAAGGTCAGGCTGCCGGTGAAGTCGCGGAACGTGACCGAGCCGATCTCCACCCCGGAAGCGACCAGGAACGGGTTGCCGCCGCCGAACGGCCGCAGCACGGTGGCCGCCGGATCGAGCGTGCGCGCGGCGCAGCCGGCATCGGTGTAGCCGCCGGCCAGGGTCAGGCGCGCGTCCTCGTTCACGGTGTCGATCGGAAAGGAATAGGTGCCGGTGCGCAGGCGGATCACGGTGTCCTCGTCGCCGTTGGCGAACTGCTGCATGGCGTTCTGCAACGCCAGGGTGGTGGCCACGCAGAACTCGGCGGCGGTTGCCGCGACGGGCGAAAGGAAGAACAGGGCGGCGAGGACGAGCGGAAGTCGGCGGCGCGCGCGGGAATCGGACGCGGTCATGGGTATGGCTCCTTGAATGGGTCCCTGTACCCGGACAAAGGCCGCCTGCGGCGCAAACCGAACGCGGCGTAAGATTCGGCGCTCGCACCACGGAGCGCTCCCGATGGAGAGGCCGGCCGACGCCGAGCACACGACCCAGGCGCTGCTGCAACGCATCCGCGACGGCGACGACGCGGCGCGCGAACAACTGCTGCGCCGCGTCATGCCGCTGTTCGAGCGCTGGGCGCGCGGACGCCTGCCCGATCGCGCGCGCGGCGCGGTGGAGACGGCCGATCTGGTGCAGATGACCCTGATCAGCGCGCTGCGCGGCGTTGACCGCTTCCAGTCCGATCATCCGGGCGCATTCTTCGCCTACCTGCGCGCGATCCTGCTCAATGCGCTGCGCAAGACCATCCGGCACGAGGCGATGCCGGGCAGCCGCTGCGCGCCGGAAGACGTGGAGGAGGAGCTGGCCGAAGCCGGCTCGACCCTGGAAACGCTGGTGGGCCGGGAGAACCTGATCGCCTACGAACAGGCGCTGCGCGCGCTGTCGCCGGTGCACCAGTCGCTCGTGGTGATGCGCTTCGAACTGGGCATGAGCTTTCCGGAGATCGCCGAGGAACTGGGGGAAAGCGTGGACGGCGTTCGGGTCAAGCTCAATCGCGCCCTTAAGAAGATGGTGACCACGCTGGACGACGGGGATGGATCGTGAACGCACCCTCGGGGAACTGATCGAGCGCCTGCTCTCGGGCGAGGGCGCGGGCATGCCGCCGGGCGCGCCGTCGGGGGGCGACGGACCGGCGGCACTGCACCGGCTGGAACGGGTGTTCGCCGGCTTCTCCGCGGTACGCGCCGAACCCGCCGCCGCCGCGCACGCGCGCGGCGAGCGCATCGGCGCGTTCCGGCTGGTCGAACGCCTCGGCGCCGGCGGCATGGGCGAAGTCTGGCTGGCCGAGCGCGGCGACGGCGTGGTCGAGCAGCGCGTCGCGGTCAAGTTCGTGCTCGGCGCGCAGGCGCGCTGGGCCGGCCGGCTCGAGCGCGAATGCCGCGTGCTGGCGCGCCTGGCGCATCCGTACATCGCCCGTTTCCTCGATGCCGGCCGCGATGCGCGCGGGATGCCGTACTTCGTCATGGAATACGTCCAGGGCGAACCCATCGACCGCTGGTGCGAAGCGCGCGCGCCCGGGCTGGCGGCACGCGTGGACCTGATGCTCAAGGTCTGCGAGGCGGTGGAGCACGCCCACCGCCAGCTCGTCGTGCACCGCGACCTCAAGCCCGCCAACATCCTCGTATGCGCCGACGGCACCCCGCGCCTGCTCGATTTCGGCATCGCCGCGCTGCTGGAAGCGCCCGAGGCGACGCGCGCGCAGAGCGAAGCGCCGGTGCTCACGCTCGCCTACGCCGCGCCCGAGCAACTGGCCGGCGCGCCCGTATCCACCGCCACCGACGTGCACGCGCTCGGGCTGGTGCTGCTCAAGCTCCTCGCCGGCGTCCTGCCGAAGGCGCGGCGCGACGGCTCCCTGGTCGAACTGATCGACAGCCGGCATCGCGAACCGCCCACCGCGAGCGCGCTGTGCGACGCCCGCGCGCCGCCGGGCTGGCCGGTACGGGCGCGCGAGCTGCGCGGCGACGGCGACGCGATCATCGCCAAGGCGCTGCGCGGCGAACCGTCCGAACGCTACGGCTCGGTCGCCGAGTTCGCCGCCGACCTGCGGCGCTGGCGCCGCGCGCATCCGGTGCAGGCGCACGCGCCCGGCGGGCTCTACCGCGCGCGCCGCTTCGTGCGCCGCCATCGCCTCGGCGTCGCCGCCGCGTGCCTGGTCGCCGCCGCGCTCGCGGCCGGCCTGGGCATCGCGCTCTGGCAGGCGCGCGTCGCGCGCACGGAAGCGGCGCGGGCCGACGCCGAATCGGTGCGCGCGGCGCGCGTGGCCGATTTCATGACCGGCCTGATCCGCGAACAGCATCCGACCCGGCGCGACCGCGCGCAGGCCCGCCCGGCGCGCGCGCTGATCGGCGAAGGCGGGCTGCGCGCGCGCAGCGACCTGGCCGACGCGCCGGACCTGCGCGCGGCGATGCTCGGCGTGCTGGGCGAGGCGATGACGGGACTGGGCGAACTGGACGAAGGCCGGCGCCTGCTCGAAGAAGCGCGCGCGGCGATGCCCGATGGATCGAGCGAGGCCGCGCGGATCGACGGCCTGCTCGGCGGCATCGCGATCGACCAGGGCCGCCAGATCGAAGGCACCGCCCTGCTGGACGCCGCGCTGGCGAAGCTGCGCGCGGGCGATATCGACGACCGCCGCGCCGCCGCGCGCATCGCGGTGCGGCGCGCCTTCGTACAGCACAACGGGGGCCAGCACGAAGCGGCGCTGGCGCAGTTGCGCGCCGAGCGCGCCGAGCTTGCCGGCGCGCTCGGCGAAGACCATCCGGACACGCTGGACATCGACACCGGCATCCTCGCGGTCCTCGGCCAGATGCGCCGCGACGACGAGGCGCTGGCGCTGGCGGACGCGCTGGTCGAACGCATCGAGCGCGTCGCCGGCAAGGACAGCGCGCGGTTGATCGACCCGCTCAACTACGCCGCGCAGGTCGCCAAGCGCAACGGCCGGTTCGACGCCTCGCTGGCGGGATTCGAGCGCGCGTTGGCACTGGCGCGCCGACACAAGGGCGAACGCAACGAAACCGTGGCGAGCCTGTATTCGCGCATGGCCAACCTTCGGCAGGACGCCGGCCGCGTCGAGGACGCGCTGCGCCTGCTCGACGCCGCCGACGCGGCGCTGCCGGCCGGCGCCTCGCTCGAACGCGCGCAGATGCTGGCCACGCGCGGCGACATCCTCATCGCGTTGAACCGCCACGCCGAGGCCGAGCCCGCGCTGCGCGAAGCCCTGCGCCTGCGACGCCTGTCCAGCGGCGATGGCGACGCGCAGGTCTGGTATTCGCAATCCGAATGGGGACGCGCACTCGATGGCCTGGGCCGCCACGACGACGCCCTGGCCGCGCAGCGCGAGGCACTGGCGCGCATGGAGGCGATCATGGGCGCGGACGCCTACCACCTCACCTTCGTGTTGCGCGCGCTGTCGGATACCTGGGAATCGCTCGGCCGGCCCGCCAAGGCCGCCGTGGCGCTGAAGCGCGCCGCACGCCTGGCCGAAACGCGCTATGGCCCGTTCCACCCGCTCGTCCTGCAATACCGCACCAGCCTGGCCAGCGCGCTGCGCCGCGCCGGCGACACCGTCGGCGCGCTCGCCGAGGCGGACGCGATCCTCGCCCAACGGGAAGGCCATCCCGAACTGGGCGAACACCTGGCCCGCGCCGCGCTCGTCAAGGGCCGCATACTGGCCGCGCGCGGCGAGCGCGACGCCGCCCGCGCGCTCGCACGACAGGGGCTGGCCGATCTCGACGCGGGGCCGATCGACAACGCCGACACCCGCCGCGACCTGCTCGACCTCGCCGCGCCGGCGACGCGCTGAACCCGGATGCCCGGGGCGTGGGAATGGATGACAGGCCCTAGTGTTTCCCGCCCTTGGCCGGCGACTGCATCAGCCGGTCCGTCCACGCAATGCCGATGGCCGAGACGATGAACACCATGTGGATGATCGTCTGCCACAGCACGCCTTCCTCCGTCAGCGCGCTGCACCGCCCCACGCCCACATTCGAAGCCGCCGTCGCGATGGTCTCCGGTGAGCAGAACGGCAGCCCGTTCAACGTGCCGGCCGCGATGAAGGTCTTGAGCAGATGGATCGATGAAATGCCGATGATCGCCATCGCCAGCTTCACCTTCAGCACCGAGGCGTTCACGTGGCTCAGCCATTCGGGCTGGTCCGGGTGGCCTTCCAGGCGCAGGCGCGAGACGAAGGTCTCGTAGCCGCCGACGATCACCATCACCAGCAGGTTGGAGATCATCACCACGTCGATCAGGCCCAGCACGATCAGCATGATCTGCTGCTCGCCCATGCTCGGCGCGTCCTGGAGCAGGTGCAGCAGTTCCTTGCCGAACAGGAACACGTAGACGCATTGCGCCACGATCAGGCCCAGGTACAGCGGCAACTGGAGCCAGCGCGAGCTGAAGATCAGCCAGGACAGCGGACCGAGCGACGGGTTCGGCCGGGAATACGGATCGGCGGGCGGCATGTCGGCGTTCATGGGGGCATCGCGTGGCGGAAAGGCGCGCACGTTAGCGGGCGGCGCAGGCGCTGCCAAGATGCTGCGCTGCGCAACGCGGCCGCCGAAAGCGGCATGCGTATACTTCCCGCACCGGCTTTCGGGGCCGCTGCCGAAGCTTCCGTCCGCATGTTCATCGACCTGGCCTCGCGCCATCCCGCCGATGCGGTCGAAGCCGCCGTGCCGGACGCCGACGCGGCGGCCGCGCTGCTGCTCTCGCGCCGGCCGGAACTGCTGTCGTGGCTGGGGCACTGGCAGCACGACCTGCTCGACCGCTTCGGCGACGGCATCGGCGAAGACGCCAGCCGCGCGCTGGCGGCGCTGCGCATCGCGCTGGCGCGCATGGGCCTGCGACATGGAAGCTGGGGCCACGATTTCCACGCCTACCACAACGAGAACCACGCGCTGGAACTGATGGACGGCCGCCTGGCGCGGCTCGCCGGGCACGCCGGCGCGCTGCTGGACGGCCGCGACCGCATCGCGCTCGCCCTGTTCTGCGCCTGCCACGACCTGCGCCAGCGCGAAACCGGGCAGGCCGATGCGCCCGTGGGCGCGAACGAGGCCGCCAGCATCGCCGAAAGCGCGCGCATCCTCGATGCCGCCGGCTTCGATCCGCGACGCGACGCCTGGCTCTACCGCACCCTGGAGCTGGCCATCGCCGGCTCCACCTTCGATGCCGGCCCGCTGCCCGAGGACAGCCGCAGCAACAGCGCGGAACTGGCCGCGCGCGGCGGCCCGCTCGCGCCGCACCTGGCCGACTGGCTCGATGCGCGGCAGCCGGACTGGCGCGCCGATGCGACCCGCGTGCACGCGCTGCACCTGGCCCAGATCGCCTCGGACCTGGACACCGCCAACGTCGCCGAACCGCTGCTGGAACTGGCGGCCAGTTCCATCCGCCTGTGCGAGGAACGCGAGATGCGCGCCGGGCGCGCACTGGCCTCGCCCGAATCGGCCGCGCCGTGCCTGTCCTTCCTCACCGATGGGCAGGAACGTTATTTCTTCGACCTGCACCGCTTCTGCTCGGACGCCGGGCGCCTTGCCTTCGCCGAAGGCAAGGCCGCCAACGCGCAGCCGCTGCGCGCGCTCGTGGCCGCGCTGCGCGGAGACTTTCCCGATGGCCCCACGCCGCGCCAGTGCGGCCTGGACCTGATCCGCCATTTCGCCAGGCTCGCCCTGCGCTACTCCGATTGACCGCCAATCCCAGCCATGCACGAACACCAGACCCGCTTCCTCGATCTCGCGCTGCGCTGCGAGGCGCTGCGCTTCGGCCGGTTCACGCTCAAGTCCGGCCGCCTCAGCCCGTATTTCTTCAACGCCGGCCGCTTCGACCACGGCACCGCGCTCGGTGTGCTCGGCGACTGCTACGCCCGTGCGCTGACGGCATCCGGCATCGCCTTCGACATGATCTTCGGCCCGGCCTACAAGGGCATCCCGCTCGCCACCGCCGCCGCCATCGCGCTGGCCGCGCAGGGGCGCGACGCGCCCGTGGCGTTCAACCGCAAGGAGGCCAAGGACCACGGCGAGGGCGGCAGCCTGATCGGCGCGCCGCTGCAAGGCCGCGTGCTGATCGTGGACGACGTGGTCACCGCCGGCACCGCGGTGCGCGAATCCCTCGCGCTGATCCGCGCCGCCGGGGCCACGCCCTGTGGCGTGCTGGTCGCGCTCGACCGCCAGGAACGGGGTGAATCGGGGCTGTCCGCCACGCAGGAAATCGCGCGCCAGTTCAGCATCCCGGTGGTTTCCATCGCCCGACTGGACGAACTGCTGGCCTATACTTCCGCCCATCCTGCGCTGGCCGAACACCGGGAACGGCTCCTGGCCTACCGCGCGCAGTACGGCGTGGAGTGATCCTGCCCCACGCGGCCCGATGAACCTCGCGGAGCGTCACGTGAAACCGATCAGCGCCCTTCCCCTTGCCGCCGCCACGCTGGCCTTCGCGCTGTCGGCGCTGTCCTTCGACGCCGATGCCCAGCGCAAGCTCTACCGCTGGACCGACAAGGACGGCAAGGTCCACTACACCGACCAGTTGCCCGCCGAGGCGGTCAAGGACAAGCAGGAAGAGCTCAACAACCAGGGCATGGCGGTACGCACCACCGAGCGCGCCCGCACGCCGGAGGAACAGGCCGCCTGGGAGGCCGAGCAGGCCAGGCTGGAAGATGAGCGCAAGGTCGCCGAGGAAAAGGCCAAGATGGATTCGGTGCTGACCTCCTCCTACCCCACCGAGGCCGACCTCGCCCGCGCCTACAAGGAACGCTTCGACCTGCTCGAACAGAGCCTGGAATCGGCCCGCGTGGGCATCCGCAGCCAGGAAAAGAGCCTGGCCGAACTTCTCGCCCACGCCGCCGACCTGGAACGCAACGGCCAGAAAGTACCCGCCGGCATCACCGATTCCATCGCCCGCACCCGTGGCCAGGTCAACGAACAGCGCGCCTACCTGGAGCGCCGCGAGAAGGAACACGAGGCGCTCAAGGCCGAGTACGACAGGCTGCTGACGCGCTACCGGGAACTGAAAGGCGCGCCGTCCACGCCCTCGTCCTCCTGAACCCCCGCGCGGCACGCGATGAGCTGGGCGAGGATGCTGACGGCGATCTCGTGCGGGGTCTGCTCGCCGATCCCGATGCCGACCGGCGCCACCAGCCCGCGTAGCCAGTCGGCCAGAGCCGGCAGCGCTTTCTTGACCTGCGCGATGCGCTTCCTGCTGCCCATCATGCCCAGGAAAACATAGCGCGCGCCGTGCAGCGCGGTCAGTGCGGCCACGTCGGTGGGGTAGTCGCGGTTGAGCAGCACGATGTACAGATCGCGCGGGGTAGCGGTGGCGGCGTGCAGGCTGGCGGCCCCCGCATCGATGCAGGTCGCATCGCCGTAGCGGTGCTCGACGAAACATTCGGCGCGCGAATCGGCCACCCAGACATCGAAATCCACGAACCTCGCCAGTTCCGCCAGCGCCTGCCCGCAATGGCCCGCGCCGAGGATCAGAAGGCGCGGATTCGGGCGCGATAAAAGACCCGGGCCTCTCCCGTCATCCCCGTCATCCCCGCCTTCGCGGGAATGACGGCGAAGGGCGGCTGGCGCACTCAGTTCCCCACCGCGCAGCTCGACGACTTCCCCCGCCGCCAATCGCGCCGCGATGTCCCGCGCACGCGCCAGCGCCGCCTCGCCCTGCCAGCGTCGCAGCGCCACCCGCATGCCGCCGCCGCAGACCCCGGCCGAATCGGCGCGGCCATTGAGCTCCACGCTCACTTCGGCGTGTTCGGCGCCATCGCGGATCAGCGCCCGCGCGGCGTCGATGACGCGGCCTTCCATCGCGCCGCCGCCCACGGAAAACGCGATGCGCTGCGCATCGACCAGCATCCGCGCATCGCGCTTGCGCGGCGTCGCGCCGTGCGTGGCGAGCACGCTGGCCAGCACCACCGCGCCGCCATCGGCCAGCCAGTCGGCCAGCCGCGCGAACAGGGCTTCATCCATCGCGCACGCTCTGGATGGCGCGGAAGATCGCCTCGGGTGTCGCCGGCGCCCCAAGCGCCACCCGGCGCGGCGCGGCGCCGAACGCCGCCACGGCTTCGCGAATCGCCTCGCGCGCGGCGATGGCCAGCATCAGCGGCGGTTCGCCGACCGCCTTGCTGCCGAAGATCACGTCGGTGGCCGGGGGCCGGCTGCGCTCGAACAACGCGGTGCGGAAGTCTTCCGGCACGTCGCCCAGCGTCGGGATCTTGTAGGTGCTCGGCGCATCGGTCAGCAGCCGGCCATCGTCGGAAAAACGCAGTTCCTCGCAGGTCAGCCAGCCCAGGCCCTGCACGAAACCGCCTTCGATCTGGCTGCGGTCGATGCCCGGATTCAGCGAGTCGCCGACATCGTGCAGGATGTCCACGCGCAACAGGCGATGCACGCCGGTGTCGCCATCCACCTCGACCTCGCACACCGCCGCGCCGAACGCGAAGTAGTAGAACGGACGGCCCTTGCCGGTGGCCGGATTCCAGCTCAGGCCGGGCGTGCGGTAGTAGCCGGTGGCGGACAGGCTCACGCGCTGCATGTAGGCCGCCTTCGCCACCGCGACGAAGTCCGCGCGCGCGTCCGGCGCGCCGCGCAGGTGCGCGGCATCGTCGGCGAACACCACATCGTCCGCATCGCCGTGCAGCAGTTGCGCCGCCACGGGGCGCAATCGCGCGAGCAGCGTTTCGCAGGCCGCCTTCACCGCCTGGCCGTTGAGGTCCGCGCCGGTGCTGGCGGCAGTGGCCGAGGTGTTGGGCACCTTGTCGGTGCTGGTCGGCATGATGCGCAGCCGCGCCGTGGAAACACCCAGCGTGCGCGCCGCCACGGCCAGCATCTTGGTGTGCAGGCCCTGACCCATCTCGGTGCCGCCGTGGTTCAGCTGGATGCTGCCGTCGGTGTAGATGTGCACCAGCGCGCCGGCCTGGTTGTATTCGGTCTTGTTGAAGGAGATGCCGAACTTGATCGGCGTGATCGCGATGCCGCGCTTGCTATGTCGATGCGCCGCATTGAGCACGGCGATCTGGGCGCGACGCGTGGAAAAATCACTGCGTTCCAGCGCTTGCGACCACAATTCGTGCATGTGGCTGTCGATCACCGGCTGGTCGTAATGCGTGGTCTGGCCTTCGCGATAGAAATTGCGCTCGCGCACCTCGTGCGCCGGCAGGCCAAGATGACGTGCGACCTGCTCGACGATCTCCTCGCCCACGATCACGCCCTGCGGTCCGCCAAAGCCACGGAACGCGGTGTTGGACGGCAGATGCGTCTTGCAGATGCGTCCGCGCACACGCACGTCCGGGCAGAAGTAGGCGTTGTCCACGTGCACCATCGCACGCGACAACACGGGCGGTGAGAGTTCGCAGCTCCAGCCGCCATCGGCGAAGAGTTCCACATCCAGCACACGCAGCGTGCCGTCGCGTTCGCAACCCACGCGCCAGCGTGCAAGGAACGGATGGCGCTTGCCGGTCATGCGCATGTCCAGCCCGCGTTCGAGCTTGATCCGCACCGGCTTCCCCGTGCGCCACGCGGCCAGCGCGGCGACGGCGGCATAGGGATTGGCCTGCGTCTCCTTGCCGCCGAATCCGCCGCCCATGCGCAGCGAACGGCAGACCACCTGGCTGGCCGAAAGCCCGAGCACGTGCGCGACGATGGCCTGGGTTTCGCTCGGGTGCTGGGTGGAGGCCGTCACCTGCACCACGCCTTCCGAATCCACGGCAGCCCAGCTCGCCTGTGTTTCCAGATAGAAATGTTCCTGCCCGCCGACGTGCAGCTCGCCTTCCAGCACCACGGGCGCATCGGCGAATGCCGCATCCACGTCGCCGCGCACGATCTGCGAGGGTTGCATGTGGAAGGAATCGGCAGCGATGGCCGCTTCGATGGTCAGGATCGCGGGCAGCGGCTCGTATTCGACGATCACCGTTGCCGCCGCGGCGCGCGCCGTGGCTTCGTCCTTCGCCACGACCCACGCGACCGACTGGCCGTGGAACGACACCGCGTCGGCCGCGATCACCGGCTCGTCGTGCAGGATCGTGCCGGAGTTGTTCTCGCCGGGGATGTCGGCGGCGGTCAGCACGGCTTCCACGCCCGGCACGGCCAGCGCGCGGCTCGCATCGATGCGCAGCACCTTCGCATGCGCGTGCGGCGAGGCGACCGGCCAGACGCTCAGCATGCCCAGCGGCGGATGCTGCTCGTCGGTGTACACCGCGCGGCCGGTGACGTGGCCGGCGGCGCTTTCGTGCCTGAGTCGCGACGGGTCTTCCATGGCGGGCGCGGGCTGCCGCAGGTTCATGCCACGCCCTCCACGCCGAGCTTTTCGCGCGCGAACCTGGCGAACAGGTTGCCGCACAGCGCGCGGCGATACTCGGCGCTGGCGCGGTGGTCGGACAGCGGCGAGAACGCCCGCGTCAGCGCCGTGCGCGCGGCTTCGACGGCATCGGCATCGAGCGGCTTTCCGAGCAGCGAGGCTTCCACGTCGAGCGCGCGCTTCGGCGTCGCGGCCACGCCGCCGAAGGCGAGCCGCGCATGCGCGACGATGCCCTCCGCATCGCGGCCCAGCGCGAACACGGCGGCGACGATGCTGATGTCGTCGGTCTGGCGCTTGGCGATCTTGTAGCCGGCCTGCACCAGATCGTCGCGACGCGGTACGGTCACCGCGACGATGATCTCCTCGCTCGTGCGCACGGTCTTGCGGTAATCGAGGAAGAAATCGGCCAGCGCCACGCTGCGCCGCCCCTTCGGCCCGGCCAGTTCGGCCGTCGCATCCAGCGCCAGCAGCACCGGCGCGAGGTCGCCGATCGGCGAGGCGGAGCCGAGGTTGCCGCCGATGGTCGCGCGATTGCGCACCTGCCGCGCGGCAAACCACGGCAGGAGATCGTCCAGCGCCGGGAACAGGCCGGCCAGTTCGTGTTCGATCCGCGTCAGCGGCACGCCCGCACCGATGCGCACCTGCGCCGCACCCACGTCGATGTCGTGCAGTTCGGCGATGCGATCCAGCGCGATGAACGCCGGCGCGACCGCCTGCCCGCGACTCAGGTTCACGCCTAGATCGGTGCCGCCGGCAATGAACGCCGCGTCCGGATGCGTCACTTTCAATGCGATCGCATCGAGCAGCGTCGCGGGGCTGTGGAACGACGCCAGCGCCGCCGCGGCCTGCGGCGCACGCGGCGCTTCGAGCAGTGCATCGAACCGATCCGCCTCGCGCGGACGCAGGCGCAACGCCTGCGTCGCATCGCGGATCGAACGATAGCCGGTGCAGCGGCACAGGTTGCCCTCGGTGGTGTGGTCGGACAATTCCCCGCCGTAGTAGCCGGCGAACAGGCTCATCACGAAACCCGGCGTGCAATAGCCGCATTGCGAACCGCCGTGTTCCACCATCGCGTGCTGCACCGGATGCAGGGCCGCGCCCTGCGCCAGCGCCTCCACCGTCAACACCTCGCGCCCCGGCAACGCGCCCACCGGCAACAGGCAACTGTTGACCGATACGAAACGCGAGCCGCCCGCGCCATCGGCCTCGACCAGCGCCACGGTGCACGCGCCGCAGTCGCCATCGCCGCAGCCTTCCTTGGTGCCTGTCAGGTGATGCCGGCGCAGCCAGCGCAGCAGGGATTCGGTGGGCGCATCGCCGGCCAGATCGACCGGGCGCCCGTTCAGGGTGAAGGTGGTGGCTGGGTCCATCGGCGAAACATACCGCATGACGGCGTACAGGGCTTTGTTGCAGACTCCGGTACTTCGCCAGCCACGACGCCCGCCATGACCCTCGATCCCGCCCTCGAACGCCTCGTGCGCAGCATGCCCAAGGCCGAACTGCACATCCACATCGAAGGCTCGCTGGAACCGGAGCTGATCTTCGCGCTGGCCCGGCGCAACGGCGTGAGCCTGCCGTATCCGGACGTGGAGGCGCTGCGCGCGGCCTATGCCTTCACCGACCTGCAAAGCTTCCTGGACATCTACTACGCCGGCGCCAGCGTGCTGCTCACCGAGCAGGACTTCTTCGACATGGCCTGGGCGTATCTGGAACGCGCCGGGGCCGACAACATCACCCGCACGGAAATCTTCTTCGACCCGCAGACCCACACCGAGCGCGGCGTGCCGTTCGCCACCGTGATCGACGGGCTGAGCCGGGCCTGCGACAGGGCGCGCGACGAACTGGGCATCAACGCCTCGCTGATCCTGTGCTTCCTGCGGCATCTTTCCGAAGAAGCCGCCTTCGCGACGCTCGAAGAAGCCCTGCCGCATCGCGGGCGCTTCATCGGCGTGGGGCTGGATTCGAGCGAAGTCGGCCACCCGCCGGAAAAGTTCGCGCGCGTGTTCGCCAAGGCGCGCGAGCTGGGCCTGCGCGTCGTCGCGCACGCCGGCGAGGAAGGCCCGCCCGCCTACATCTGGAGCGCGCTCGACGTGCTGCGCGCCGAGCGCATCGACCACGGCGTGCAATCGCTCAAAGACCCCGCGCTGGTCGCGCGCCTCGCGGCCGGGCGCATCCCGCTCACCGTCTGCCCGCTGTCGAACGTGAAGCTGTGCGTGTTCGAGGATCTCTCCCGGCACAACCTGCGCGGCCTGCTCGACGCCGGCCTCGTCGCCATGATCAATTCGGACGATCCGGCCTACTTCGGCGGCTACCTCAACCGGAACTTCGTGGAAACCTTCGCCGCGCTCGACCTGGATGCCGGCCACGCCTACCGGCTGGCGCGCAACAGCTTCGAGGCGAGCTTCGCCAGCGTGGCGGAGAAGGCGGCGGACATCGCCGCGCTGGATCGTCATTTCGCCGACGCCGGTTTCCCGGTGCCGGCCTGACCTTCGGAACAACTCATGGGCAAACTCACCACCCACATCCTCGACACCGCGCATGGCCGCCCCGGCGCGGGCATCGCGATCTCGCTGTTCCGCAACGCCGGCGCGCAACGCATCATGCTCGGCCAGTTCACCAGCAACCACGATGGCCGCTGCGATGCGCCGTTGCTGGAAGGCGACGCCCTCGTCGCCGGCGTCTACGAACTGGATTTCTCCATCGGCGATTACTTCGCCGCGGCCGGCGTGGCGCCGGCGCAACCGCCGTTCCTGGACGTGGTGACGCTGCGCTTCGGCATCGCCGATGCCGGCGCGCACTATCACGTGCCGCTGCTGGTATCGCCCTTCGGCTACAGCACCTATCGCGGCAGCTGAAATGATCGGCTTCTGGATCGACGCGGGCACCTTCCTGTTGCGCTGGCTGCACGTGGTGGCGGCCATCGCGTGGATCGGCGAATCGTTCTATTTCGTCGCGCTCGATCGCGGCCTGAAAGCGCCGAAGCAGGCGCTGCCGGGGCTGGCCGGGGAAAGCTGGTCGGTGCATGGCGGCGGCTTCTACCACAAGCAGAAATACCTGCCCGCGCCGGCGCAGCTGCCCGAGGAGCTGCACTGGTCCAAGTGGAAGTCCTACACCACCTGGCTCTCGGGTTTCGCGCTGCTGGCCATCGTCTACCTGGCCTCGCCGCAGGTGTGGCTGATCGATCCGCGTGTCGCGGCGCTTTCGCCCACGATGGCGGTGTTTCTCGCGCTCGCGCTGCTGCTGGGCACCTGGTGCGTCTACCACGTGCTGTGCCATCTGGTCGGCTTCCGCGACCGCCTGCTCGGCGTGCTGGTCGGCGCGCTGGTGCTGGCGCTGTGCCTGGTCGCCACGCAGCTGTTCGCCGGGCGCGCGGCCTTCCTGCTGGTGGGCGCGGCGCTGGCGACGATCATGTCGGCCAACGTGTTCTTCGTCATCATCCCCGGCCAGAAGCGCATGGTCGCGGCGCTGGAAAAAGGCGAGACGCCGAATCCGCTCGACGGCGCGCGCGGCAAGCAGCGCTCGGTGCACAACACCTATTTCACGCTGCCGGTGGTGTTCGCGATGCTGAGCACGCACTACGCGGCGGCATGGTCGCACCCGCACAACGGCCTGATCCTGGCGCTGTTCATTGCCGCCGCCGCGGCGATCCGGCAGTTCTTCGTGCTCTGGCACAGCGGCCAGCGCGCGTGGTGGCTGCCGGCGCTGGGTGCGGCGCTGCTGGCGGCGACGTTTGCATGGCTGGCACCCAGGCCGCCGACACCGCCACTGTCAGAACCCACCGATCATTTCGACCTCGGCCCACGCGACGTTGTCGCGATGGACGCTCCGGGAAGAAGCGTTGCAGATGCGACGGATGGTCGAACCGCCGATACCGCCACCGTCCGCGTCATCCTCGCCGAACGCTGCGGCGCCTGCCACGCCGCCCAGCCCAGCCTGCTCGGCTTCCCGGCCAAGGGCCTGGTCTTCGATACCGACGAACAGATCGAAACCCATGCCGCCGCCATCCACCAGCAGACCGTCGCGCTCAAGATCATGCCGCCCGGCAACATGACCCAGATGACCGACGCCGAGCGCGAGCTGCTGGCGCGCTGGTTCGCGCAACGCCGCTGACCCTACCCATCCGCATTGATGCACCCGCACCGGCGCGACCTTCCGCCATGGCGGGCTTTCAGATGGGCAATTGCCGCATCGCAACATCTGTGGTTTAGTCGGCATCCCACCTTGCGGAACGCGGCCGGGCCGCGTCGCCGCAACGGCGATGCATGGACGCATCGCACAAGGCAGGACCTGTCGCGGTTCGAGGGGACCGCGGCGGGCGCATGGCCCTTTCGGGCGGGATGTCCGGGCGGGCTCCGCGTTGCAACGGAGGTTACATGGTGTCGATGCACACACAGGGGCTGCACGATCCGCGCTTCGAGCACGACAGTTGCGGCTTCGGGCTGATCGCGCACCTGGACAACGCGCCGAGCCGCTGGCTGGTGGACACCGCGCTCCAGTCGCTGGCGCGCATGTCCCATCGCGGCGCGATCCTGGCCGATGGCAAGACGGGCGATGGTTGCGGCGTGCTGCTGCATCGTCCCGACGCCTTCCTGCGCGCGGTGGCCGACGCGGCCGGCATCCGCCTGGGTCACGGGTTTTCCGCCGGCAACGTGTTCCTGCCGCGCGACGGCGATGCCGCCGCGCGCGCGCGCGCCGTGCTGGGCGAGGAGCTGGAACGGCTCGACGTGCGCGTCGCCGGCTGGCGCGAGGTGCCGGTCGACGAATCGGCCTGCGGCCCGATCGGCCTGGCCTCGCTGCCGCGCATCGAACAGATCTTCGTGTGCCCCGCGGTGACGATGAACCAGGGCAGCTTCTCCCGCGCGCTGTTCCTGGCGCGCCGCCGCGCCGAGATGCGGCTGGCGGACCTTCCGGATTTCTACGTCGTCAGCCTGTCGCCGTGGACGCTGGGCTACAAAGGGCTGGTGCTGGCGCCGGCGCTGGCCGATTTCTTCCCCGATCTCCGCCATCCGGACATGGCCTCGGGCGTGGCGCTGTTCCACCAGCGCTTTTCCACCAACACCGCGCCGCGCTGGCCGCTGGCGCAGCCGTTCCGCCTGCTGGCGCACAACGGCGAGATCAACACCATCGAAGGCAACCGGCGCTGGGCCTTGGCGCGCGGAGCCAAGTGGCACAGCCCCGCCATCGACCTGCGCGAGCTGACGCCGCCGGTCTCGATGCATGGTTCCGATTCGCAGAGCATGGACAACATGCTCGAAGTGCTGCTGGCCGGCGGCATGGATCTGTTGTGCGCGATGCGCATCCTGGTGCCGCCGGCGACCAGCGTGCTGGAGAACACCGACGCGGACCTGGCCGCGTTCTACCAGTACTTCGGCCTCAACTGCGATCCGTGGGACGGCCCGGCCGGCATCGTGCTGTGCGACGGGCGCTATGCCGCCTGCACCCTGGACCGCAACGGCCTGCGCCCGGCGCGCTGGTCGCTGACGCGCGACCGCCATCTCACCGTGGCGTCGGAAATCGGCGTGTGGGACTGCCCGCCGGAGGACATCGTCGCCAAGGGCAAGCTTGGCCCCGGCGAGATGATCGCGGTCGATCTCTACAGCGGCGAGCTGCTCGACAGCCGCCAGATCGACGACATCAACAAGAACCGCGCGCCGTTCAAGCGCTGGTTGAAGCGCGGCCTCAAGTTCGTCGAGCAGGACCTGATCGACCCCTCGCTCGCGGCCGAGCCGATGGACCCGGCCACGCTCAAGCGCTACCAGAAGCTGTTCAACCTCTCGCGCGAGGAGCGCGAATCGGTGCTGCGCGTGCTGGCCGAGACCGAGCAGGAAGCCACGGGCTCGATGGGCGACGACACGCCGATGGCGGTGCTGTCGCAACAGCATCGCTCGCTCTACGACTACTTCCGCCAGGCCTTCGCGCAGGTCACGAACCCACCGATCGACCCCTTGCGCGAATCCATCGTGATGAGCCTGACCACGCCCATCGGGCGCGAAGGCAACCCTTTCGAGCTGACGCCCGAAAGCGCGCACCAGGTGGTCATCAACTCGCCGGTGCTGAGCCAGCGCAAGCTGCGCCAGATCCTGGCGATGGACGAGTTCCGCGCGGCGCAAGCCACGCTCAAGCTGTTCTTCGATCCGGCCGCCGAATCCATGCGCGATGCCGTGGTGCGCCTGTGCGACGAGGCCGAGGCGGCGGTGCGCGACGGCGCGGTGATCCTGTTGCTGAGCGATTTCGACCCGCAGCGCGGGCAGCACTTCGTGCATCCGCTGCTGGCGACCGGCGCGATCCACGACCGCCTCGTGCGCGCCGGCATCCGCTGCGACTGCAACCTCATCATCGAAACCGCCACCGCGCGCGACCCGCACCATTTCGCCTGCCTGATCGGCTTCGGCGCCACCGCCGTATTCCCGTACCTGGCCTACCAGACCCTGTTCGACCTTTCCCGCAGCGGCATCATGTCGGCCAAGCGCGGCAGCGAGCCGGCGCAGATCGGCCGCAGCTACCGGCGCGGCATCTGCAAGGGCCTGTACAAGATCATGTCGAAGATGGGCATCTCGACCATCGGCAGCTATCGCGGCGCCGGGCTGTTCGAGATCGTCGGGCTGGATCGGGACATCGTCGATCTGTGCTTCCCCGGCACGCCCTCGCGCATCGGCGGCGCGAGCTGGGCGGCCTTGCAGCAGGAGGTGGAAGCGCAGGCCGGCGAAAGCTGGGACGACAGCGCGCCGCTGTTGCCCGGCGGCCTGCTCAAGTTCGTCCACGGCGGCGAGTACCACGCCTACAACCCGGACGTGATCGGCAGCCTGCAACGCGCGGTGCGCAGCGGCGACTATGCCGACTACAAGGTGTTCGCCGAGCACGTGAACCGCCGTCCGGCGACGACGCTGCGCGACCTTCTCGCACTCGATCCTTCGCGCACGCCGATTCCCCTCGATGAAGTGGAAGCGGCGGAAAGCCTGCTGCCGCGGTTCGATTCGGCGGGCATCTCGCTCGGCGCGCTGTCGCCCGAAGCGCACGAAGCGCTGGCCATTGCCATGAACCGCCTCGGCTGCCGCAGCAATTCCGGCGAAGGCGGCGAGGACCCAGCGCGCTACGGCACCGAGAAGCGCAGCAAGATCAAGCAGGTGGCCTCCGGCCGCTTCGGCGTCACGCCCGAGTACCTGGTCAATGCCGAGGTGCTCCAGATCAAGATCGCCCAAGGCGCCAAGCCCGGCGAAGGCGGCCAGTTGCCCGGCCACAAGGTCAACGAACTGATCGCGCGGCTGCGCTACGCCAAGCCCGGCATCGGCCTGATCTCCCCGCCGCCGCACCACGACATCTATTCGATCGAAGACCTCGCGGAACTGATCTTCGACCTGAAGCAGATCAACCCCACCGCGCTGGTCAGCGTGAAGCTGGTCAGCCACGCGGGCGTAGGCACGATCGCGGCCGGCGTGGTGAAGGCGCATGCCGACCTCATCACCATTTCCGGCTACGACGGCGGCACCGGCGCCTCGCCGATGTCCTCGATCAAGTACGCCGGCACGCCGTGGGAACTGGGCGTGGCCGAGGCGCAGCAGGCGCTGCGCGCCAACGCGCTGCGCCACAAGGTGCGCCTGCAGACCGACGGCGGCCTCAAGACCGGCCTGGACGTGATCAAGGCCGCGATCCTGGGCGCGGAGAGCTTCGGCTTCGGCACTGCGCCGATGGTGGCGCTGGGCTGCAAGTACCTGCGCATCTGCCATCTGAACAACTGCGCCACCGGCATCGCCACGCAGGACACGCGCCTGCGCGAGCAGCACTTCATCGGCCTGCCCGAGATGGTGATGAACTACTTCCGCTTCGTGGTGGAGGAAACCCGCGAGTGGATGGCCGCGCTCGGCGTGCGCCGGCTCGAGGACCTGATCGGCCGCACCGAGTACCTGACGATCCTCGAAGGCGCGACCGCCAAGCAGCGCGGCCTGGATCTTTCCCCGCTGCTGGCCGATGGCGGCGCGCCGGCCGATGCGCCGCGCTTCTGCACGCAGGCGCAGAACGAACCGCACGACGAGGCCGAACTCGCACGCCGCATGCTCGACGAACTGCGCGATGCCATCGCGCACAAGCGCGGCGGCGAGCACCGCTACGCGCTGCGCAACTTCGACCGCGCCATCGGCACCGCGCTTTCCGGCGAGATCGCGCGCCACCACGGCAATACCGGCATGGCCGAATCGCCGATCACGTTGCAGCTTTCCGGCGTCGCCGGGCAGAGCTTCGGCGCGTTCAACGTCGCCGGCCTCAACCTCACGCTGGAAGGCGATGCCAACGACTACGTCGCCAAGGGCATGGCCGGCGGCAAGCTGGTGCTGCGTCCGCCGGCCAACAGCAGCTTCCCCGCGCGCGAAACGCCGATCATGGGCAACACCTGCCTCTATGGCGCCACCGGCGGCGAGCTCTATGCCGCGGGCCGCGCCGGCGAACGCTTCGCGGTGCGCAACTCCGGCGCGGTCGCGGTGATCGAAGGCGCGGGCGACCATTGCTGCGAATACATGACCGGCGGCGTCGTGACGGTGCTGGGAAGAACCGGCGTCAACTTCGGCGCGGGCTTCACCGGCGGCTTCGCCTACGTGCTCGACCTGGATCGCGACTTCGTGGATCGCTACAACCACGAACTCATCGACATCCACCGCCTCTCGCCCGAGGGCATGGACAGCCAGCTCCAGCACCTGCGCATGCAGATCCTGCGGCACGTGGCCGAAACCGGCAGCGACTGGGGCCGGCAGATCCTCGGCGACTTCCGCGATTTCGTCGGCAAGTTCTGGGTGGTCAAACCCCGCGCCGCCTCGCTCGAAACGCTGATCGATGCACTGAGGAGGGCCGCGTGATGGGAGACGGGATTGGCAAAGCGTCCACGTCCCTAGTGAGCCGTCATTCCGGCGAAAGCCGGAATCCAGCTCTTGCTCTGGACATTGAAAAACTGGATTCCGGCTTTCGCCGGAATGACGGAAAACGGAAGTCTCACCCATCACGTGCTGCACTGAACCACACACGCGAGATTTCCCATGGCCGATAACGTCTTTCAATTCATCGACCTGCCTCGCAGGATGCCCACCGAAGTCCCCACGCCCGTGCGCGTGGCCGGGTGGCAGGAGATCTACGGCGGCTTCGATGCGCCGGGCGCGGCGGCGCAGGCAGGCAGGTGCCTGGACTGCGGCAATCCGTATTGCGAATGGAAATGCCCGGTCCACAACTACATCCCGAACTGGCTGGCGCTGGCCAAGGCCGGCCGCCTGTTCGAGGCCGCCGCATTGGCGCACGAAACCAATCCGTTGCCGGAGATCTGCGGGCGCATCTGCCCGCAGGATCGCCTGTGCGAAGGCGCCTGCACGCTCAACGACGATTTCGGCGCCGTCACCATCGGCGCCATCGAGAAATACATCGTCGACGAAGCCTTCCGCCAGGGATGGCGGCCCGATCTTTCGCAGGTGAAGCCGGTCGGCAAGCGCGTCGCCGTCATTGGCGCAGGGCCGGCCGGACTTTCCTGCGCGGATCGACTCGCCCGCCACGGCATCGAAGCACACGTGTTCGACCGCCACGAACAGATCGGCGGCCTGCTCACTTTCGGCATCCCGACCTTCAAGCTGGAAAAGCACGTGATCGAAACCCGCCGCGGCGTGCTGGAAGCGATGGGCGTGCGCTTCCACCTGGGCACCGAGGTCGGCCGCGATGTGATCTTCGCCGACCTAGTGCGCGACTACGACGCCGTGTTCGTCGGCACCGGCGCGTACACCCCGCTCGATGGCCGCCTGCCCGGACAGGACGGCGCGGGCGTGCGGCTGGCGCTGGACTACCTGATCGCCAACGCGCGCCGCCTGCTGTCCGAGGGCGCGGTGTCCGATCCGGTCCTGGACGTGGCCGGCAAGCGCGTCGTCGTGCTCGGCGGCGGCGACACCGCGATGGACTGCGTGCGCACCTCCGTGCGCCTGGGCGCGGCGCACGTCACCTGCGCCTACCGCCGCGACGAGGACAACATGCCCGGCTCGCGCCGCGAGGTGAAGAACGCCCGCGACGAGGGCGTGAACTTTGTTTTCAACCGCCAGCCGCTCGGCATCGAACACGACGCGACCGGCCAGTTGCTCGGCGTGCGCATGGCCGAAACACGTCTCGGCGAACCCGACGCCAAGGGTCGCCGCAGCGCGGAAATCGTCGAAGGTTCCGAAGAACTCATCGCCGCCGACGCCGTGATCCTCGCCTTCGGCTTCCGTCCCAGCCCGGCCCCGTGGCTGGCCGAACACGGCGTGGCGCTGGACGACAGCGGCCGCATCCTCGCCCACGACGCCGGCCTGCGTTACCAGACCTCCAACCCCAAGATCTTTGCCGGCGGCGACAACGTGCGCGGCGCGGATCTCGTGGTCACCGCCGTGCACGATGGCCGCGAGGCGGGATTGGCGATCGCTCGGTATCTTCAGCGTTAAGCCCCTCTCCCGCCGGGAGAGGGATTGGCGTGAGGGTACGAGCGGAGCGTGTGTAAAAACCGGTCTACACGGTGCAGGACGGCGCGATCCTCTTGGCGCAGGTCCGGATTCCACTACTGACGCGATCGCGCGTCTGGTCCAGGTGGTGTTCCGTTCCGCACGCTTCCTGTCTCGTCAATGCCGCGCGGACGGGCATCCGGCGCCTTGAAAACCAGGGAAAAGCCGCTGGCTCCCCGCCTGCGCGGGGACGACGGTCGCGCAGGTTTTTTTGCGGAGCGCCCCAGCTAGAATCCCATCCCCCGCCGTCGCTCCACGACGGCGGTTTCGTTCTGGCGGCCCGCGCGGCCGCGATTCACCGGAAAGGATCCATGTCCCACATCGAACACCGCATCGCCCAGACCATCGCCACCGACATCGCCGCCCAGTCGCAGCAGGTCCAGGCCGCCATCGCGCTGCTGGACGAGGGCGCGACCGTGCCCTTCATCGCGCGCTATCGCAAGGAAGTCACCGGCGGGCTGGACGATACGCAGCTGCGCCTGCTCGAAGAACGCCTCTCCTACCTGCGCGAGCTGGAGGACCGCCGCGCGGCGGTGATCGCCAGCATCGAGGAACAAGGCAAGATGACCGACGCGCTGCGCGCCGACCTCGCCGCCGCCGACACCAAGGCGCGGCTGGAAGACCTCTACCTGCCCTACAAGCCCAAGCGCCGCACCAAGGGCCAGATCGCGCGCGAGGCCGGGCTGGAGCCGCTGGCCGATGCGCTGCTGGGCGATCCTTCGCTGATGCCGGAAACAGCGGCCGCCGATTACGTGAACGTGGAAAAGGGCGTGGCCGATGCGAAGGCGGCGCTCGACGGGGCGCGCGCGATCCTGATGGAACGCTTCGCCGAGGACGCCGCGCTGGTCGGCACGATGCGCGAGTTCCTGCATGCGCACGGCCGCATCCGCGCGCGCGTGATCGCCGGCAAGGAAACCGAGGGCGCGAAGTACCGCGATTATTTCGATCACGTCGAGCCGATCTCGCAGATTCCCTCGCACCGCATGCTCGCGCTGTTCCGCGCCAGCAAGGAGGAAATCGTCGACCTGGCGCTGGTGCCGTTTTCCACCAGCGCGCCAAAAGTCGTCGCCTCCGATGCACTGGACGAAGCCATCGCCGCCGGCCACGCCGAGGCCGAAGGCCGCGTCGCGGTGCACGTGGGCATCGCGGACCAGGGCCGCGCCGCCGACCGCTGGCTGCTGGACACCGTGCGCCAGACCTGGCGCGTGAAGCTGCACCTGCACCTGACCATCGACCTGTTCGGCCAGACCCGCGCCGCCGCCGAGGACGAGGCCATCCGCATCTTCGGCGACAACCTCAAGGACCTGCTGATGGCCGCTCCCGCCGGGCCGAAGGTGGTCATGGGGCTGGACCCTGGCATCCGCACCGGCGTGAAGGTGGCCGTGGTCGATGCCACCGGCAAGCTGCTCGACACCGCCACGGTGTATCCGCACGAACCGCGCCGGCAGTGGGACGCCTCGCTCGGCGAACTGGGCGTGCTGTGCAGGAAGCACGGCGTCAACCTCATCGCCATCGGCAACGGCACCGCCTCGCGCGAGACCGACAAGCTCGCCGGCGAACTGATCCGCAAGCTGCCGGAGCTTTCCATCGGCAAGATCGTCGTCAGCGAGGCCGGCGCCTCGGTGTATTCGGCCTCGGAACTGGCGGCGAAGGAATTCCCCGGCCTGGACGTATCGCTGCGCGGCGCCGTCTCCATCGCACGCCGTTTGCAGGACCCGCTCGCCGAACTGGTGAAGATCGATCCGAAATCCATCGGCGTGGGCCAGTACCAGCACGACGTGAACCAGGCGAAGCTCGCGCGCACGCTGGATGCGCGCGTGGAAGACTGCGTGAACGCGGTCGGCGTGGACGTGAACACGGCCTCCGCGCCGCTGCTGGCGCGCGTGGCCGGGCTCTCGGCCAGCGTGGCCGAGAACGTGGTCAGGCACCGCGATGCGAACGGCCCGTTCCCCGATCGCCGCGCGCTGCTGAAAGTGCCGCGCCTGGGCGAGAAGGCCTTCGAGCAGTGCGCCGGCTTCATGCGCATCGCCGCTGGCGAGAACCCGCTCGATGCCTCCGCAGTGCACCCGGAAGCCTACCCGGTGGTGGAGCGCATCCTGCAAAGCTGCGGGCGGCAGGTGAAGCAGGTGATCGGCGACGTGGGCTTCCTGCGTTCGCTCAAGCCCGAAAACTTCACCGACGAACGGTTCGGCCTGCCGACGGTGCGCGACATCCTCAAGGAACTGGAAAAACCCGGCCGCGACCCGCGCCCGGAATTCAAGACCGCCGCGTTCGCCGAAGGCGTGGAGGACATCCGCGACCTGCGCCCCGGCATGATCCTGGAAGGCGTGGTCAGCAACGTGGCCGCGTTCGGCGCGTTCGTGGACCTGGGCGTGCATCAGGATGGGCTGGTGCACGTCTCGGCGCTGTCGGACAAGTTCGTGAAGGACCCGCGCGAGGTCGTGAAGGCCGGCGACATCGTCAAGGTGAAGGTGATGGAAGTGGACATCCCGCGCCAGCGCATCGGCCTGTCGATGCGGCTTTCCGACGAACCGGGCCAGTCATCGCGTGCCGGGCGCCCGGGTGATGCGCGCAACGGCGGCGGACGCGAACGCGGCAACGCGGGCCGTCCCTCCTTCGATCAAGGCCCACGCGACAACCCGCGTTCCGCCGCGAACACCGCAGGCAATGCCCTGGCCGACGCCTTCGCCCGCGCCCGGGCAAAATGAGCCGATGACCGCCGCCACGCCCAACCCCGATCCGCGCCCGCTTCCCCCCGAACCACCGCTGCCCAGCGACTGCTGCGACAGCGGTTGCAGCCCTTGCGTGCACGGCATCTACACCGAGGAATTGCAGGACTACCGCGAGCGCCTGGGGGCGTGGCTGGCACGGCATCCGGAGGCCGATCCGGCGGCGTAGGCTCCCTGCCCGGGACTCCTTGGCCGCCGGAAACCCGGGCCCTCGTTCCGGCGA
>JBBCJS010000067.1:0-66134 GCA_037190825.1 Chiayiivirga flava | reverse complement strand
GGCAGCGGCCCGGATTCTTCCGGGCCGTTTTTTTTGGTCATCGGTTTCCCGGTGCGAGGCCGCGCCGATGCCTATGGCGACTCGGGCGCAAGCGCACCGATGGATTCCAGCGCGGCCAGGCGGCGGCGCTCGGTGTCGCTGAAGTTGCCGCGCAGCCAGGCGTCCAGCGCCTGCGGATCGCCGCCGAGCGCATCGCGTGCCGACAGGTAATGCGCCACGCGCGCATCCCAGTCGGCGCGTTCGGCATCCAGTCGTGCCAGGCGCTGCGCCGCCTCCTCGCCCCAGAGTGCCGCGCGTTCGGCATGGCGGGTGGCCGCGTCGGCGGCGAGCGCATCGAACCGGCGGGTCTGCCGTTCGGCCAGTTCGGCGCTTTCGCTGTCCAGGCGAACCTCGCGCAACGCGGCGGGCTGGGTTTCTTCCAGCGCTTCGAGCAGTCGCGCGCGCTCGTCCGCAGGCAGGTCGTCGGCGTGAAGTACGGCGCGGCGGGCGAGGGCGAGGTCGAGCGCGGCTTCTTCATCGCCGAACATCGCCCGCGCGGCGTCCTCGCCCAGATGCTGCCGGCGCAGTGCGCGCAAAGCCTCGGCACGGGCCAGCGGATCGGCGGGAAAGGCCGCGACATCCATCGCCCGCAGCAGGGTGAGATAACGCTCGAACCAGCCTGCGGCCTGATCGGCCGCCGCATCGCCATGCATCGAACGCACCGCGTCGTCGATCAGGCGACGCATGTCGGCGAGGGAGAACTCGCCGGACAGGCTCAGGAAATGATCGAACAGCCGGCGCAGGCCGAGATCGGCGGTCAGCCGGCCATCGGCATCGAAGGAAAGCTCGCCATCGATGGCCGCGCCGCGCAGCGAGCTTTCCGCCAGGCGGGCGCGCAGCGCCGCCATCGGATCGGCGGCGGCATCGGGAAAATCGGGTGGGGATACGGTGCCGATGGCGCTTTGCACCGGGAGCGCCCCGCCCGTTCCGGATTAAGGAACGGGCGTTGCGCGGGGCGCGACGTCGGCTGCGTGTGGAGGTTCGGCCACTGGGCGCAGCAGATGCCAGCCGCCCGCCGCTGCGAGTGCGATGGCAAGCGCAGCGGCAAGGCGGGATCGCGCCGGAACGCGCATGTCGCGTGATGCGGCGTCAGAGGCCGGCGTTCTTCAGGCGATTGGCGTGACTGCGGATCACCGCGCGCGGATCGGACGAGAACAGGCCGCGAATGCCGAAGATCTGGTTGACCTCGTCCAGGTGATTCCACGGATAGTCGTCGCGCAGCACCGCGCCCAGGTGCGAGGAGCAGCGCCCGACCAGACCGTCGTTGGCTTCGCTGCCGAAGAACAGGCCGCCGGCCACCATCAGCGCGTCGCTGGGGTCGAGCACGTTGGTCAGTCTGGACGTGCCGCCCCAGGAGTAATAGCGGATGCCGTTGACCACCGCGGCGCCCTGGCCGCAGGCCGTGGTGGGCACGCCTTGCGGATGCAGCGCGTTGAACCGCGCGGCGCCGGCGCTGGAGAGCGAGGTCAGCGCGCCGATGGCGTCCTGCGCCGCGCCGCCATTGCCGGACAGGAACGCGATGACGCCGGAGAAGGCATTGGCGAATCCCGCCACCAGCGGACGCAGCGGCGAACCGGGCGGCAGCGTGGCATCGAGCGCGTCGGCCACCTTGCTGCCCTTGTGCGGGCTGCCGATCGAGGTGATCGAGGCCACCAGGTCGGGCCGGACCGAGGCGACGTAGCGGATCGTCGGGCCGCCGTGGCTGTGGCCGATCAGGTTGAACTTCGCATGGCCGTGCACGGCGCGCAGCGTGTCGAGCTGGCGGATCAACTGTTCGCCGCGCACCTCCGAGTAATGGCTTTGCGAGACGTTGACCGCGTAGACCGTCGCGCCGCCGGAACGTAGTTCGCCGGGAATGCCGTGCCAGTAGTCCATCACCCCCAGGATCGAATCGAACCCGAACAGCCCGTGCACCAGCACGACCGGATGCCGCGTCTTGGTGTAGTTGGCCTGCGCGAACGCCAGCCCCGATACCGCACACAACAGCAGCGCCGCCATCAGGCGGAGCAGGATAGAACGGCTCATGTTGATCTCCCTCGTGATCGAAAGGCCCGCGGTCTGCGCCGCTTCCCCGGCCGGAACGTACGCTTGCGTACGGTGGCGGAATCTAGGCGACGATCCGTGCGGCCTCAAGCTGCGGTGCAGCAAGACGACGATGCAGGGGAGCGCGCACCGCCGGAAACGAAAGCGCCCGGCCAAGGATGAGCGGGTGCTGGATGGCGGCGACCGAGAGTGGAACCGCACGTACCTGGAGCACGCGGCGAACACTGCCGTGCGGCGACATCGGCCCAGGGTGCGGTGCATGGGATGCACCGGATCATCGAACCACCGACGCGTGGGCGGGCAGGGCTCTCGAGCGGCGCAGCCGCGAGCCTGCGAGCGCATCCGGCCTGCATGCCGGATGACCGGCAATCCGCGCATGGGCGGAGCGGCGAGGCAGGAGTGTGCAAAGGGGAGTGGTGGCCAAGGGCGGAATCGAACCACCGACACGCGGATTTTCAATCCGCTGCTCTACCAACTGAGCTACTTGGCCGTAAGGCTGTTTTGCAGAGCCCCGCCGAGCGGCGGGGAGCGCGGTATTAGAGCGGCTCGGCGGGGAAAGGTCAAGTGTGCGCCGTGCCAGGACTGGCGACGACAAGGCGCAACCGACGGCGAAGTTCCTGGCCCGCATGCGCCGGTGCGCGCAGGATCAATCCCCGCTCACGATCCCGCCCGCGCGCGCACCCAGCACCTGCACGATCGCCTTCGGATCGATCTCGATCTGAAGCCCGCGCTGCCCGCCGTTGCAATGGACCGTCGCGTGGTCGAGCGCGCCGATCTCGATGGCGACCGGTACGCGCTTCTTGCGGCCGAAGGGGCTGATGCCGCCGATGTGGTAGCCGGTGATGCGCTCGGCATCGGCGACCGGGAGCAGGGTGGCGTGCTTGCCGCCGAGGGCGGCGGCGAATTTCTTCAGGCTCAGTTCCCGGTCCACCGGCAGGATGGCGCAGGCGGGCTTGCCGTCCAGGTTCAGCATCAGCGTCTTGAGCATGCGCGCAGGCTCCACGCCGAGCGTGGCGGCGGCGTGCAGGCCGATGCTGGCGGCGTCCGGATCGTAGGCGTAGGCGTGCAGCCGGTAGGCGATCCGGGCGCTATCGAGGGCGCGGGTGGCGGGTGTGGCGCGGCTCATCCGGGCGATTGCGGCCGTGCCGGGAATGGCACGGCCGCAGGATACCGCGGGCGCTCACTGGATCAGGTTCGCCTGGGTGGCGGCGGTGTTGGTGAGCAGGCCGAAGTGCCCGGTGGCGAAGGTGTAGCTGGCGTTCTCGCCGGGCACGGTGGAGGAGTGCACGCCGCCGACGGTGCACACGCCGGTGGAGCAGACGATCTGGTCGATGTTGGACTTGATCGTGTACGCCCGCGCGCCGGGTTTCTTGCCGGCCAGGCCGTTGAGCAGCGGGCTGTTGACCGACAGCCCCTGCGAGCCGCAGGTGGTGGTGAGCACGTTCCACGGATAGGTGCCGCACGACCACAGGCCGCGATAGGCGCCGGCGATGCCGACGAAGCTGTCCACGTAGGATTTCAGGCCGTGCTTGTTGATCTGGTGCGCCGCCAGCGTCACGCCCATGGAGTGGCCGATGACGTCGATTTTCCCGGTGCAGGAACCGGCGATGGCATCGATCAGGGCGTTCTTGACCGGGGTTTCCTCGGTGCCGTTGTGGTCGTTGCAGGCCGGGCAGGTCTTGCTGCCCCAGTTGGGGCGGAAGATCTGCGAGGCGGCGTAGCCGCGTGCGCGCAGTTCGTTGTAGGTGTTGTTGAAGTCCGATGGGTTGCCGGCGTTGCCGTGCACCAGCACCACGTTGTCCACGCAGGCCGCGTTCGCGCCCGCGCACCACAGCAACGCGCCGCCGAGCACGGCGGCCAGAATCGCTTTCATGTCGTTCCCTCCCGAGGAATGCGCCGGATCGGATGCCCGGTCGCAGGGGGCACGCTAGCGCGCTTTCGCGGCGAGGGAACCTGTACGAAGGTACGAGCCGGGAGCGGACGAAATCGCATGAGTCGCTTGCCGGGCATCATTTGCGCTCGATGCCGCAGATGCTTACCGTCAACCTCTTTTGGCAATGTCCTACCCGATGAGCATCCTCGCCGACCTTTCCGCCGCCATCGGCCGCACGCCGCTGATCCGCCTGCGCGGCGCTTCCGAGCTGACCGGCTGCGAGATTCTCGGCAAGGCCGAGTTCCTGAATCCCGGCGGTTCGATCAAGGACCGCACCGCGCTGGGCCTCTTGCGCGATGCCGAAGCGCACGGGCTGATCCGGCCCGGCGGCACGCTGGTGGAGGGCACCGCCGGCAATACCGGCATTGGATTGGCGCTGCTGGGCAACAGCCGCGGCTACCGCAGCATCATCACCATGCCGCAGACGCAAAGCCGCGAGAAGATCGACGCGCTGCGCGCCACCGGGGCCGAGGTTCGCCTGGTGCCGGCGGTGCCCTATGCCGACCCGAACCATTACGCGCACATCGCACGCGGCATCGCCGAGGCGATGAACGCGGCCGATCCGGGCAGCGCGTGGTTCGCCAACCAGTTCGACAACACCGCCAACCGCGATTTCCACGAAGCCACCACCGGGCTGGAAATCTGGGAGCAGTGCGGCGGGCGGGTGGACGGTTTCGTCTGCGCCACCGGCACCGGCGGCACGCTGGCCGGCGTGGGGCGGGCGCTGAAGGCGCGCAACCCGGCGGTGAAGATCGCGCTCGCCGATCCGGCCGGCTCGGCGCTGGCGAGCTTCGTCAACACGGGCGAACTGAAGGCCGAGGGCACGTCGATCAGCGAGGGCATCGGTTCCAGCCGCGTCACCGCGAACTTCGCCGATGCGCCCATCGATCTGGCCTGGTCGATCCCGGACAGCGAATCGGTGCCGCTGGTGCACGCGCTGTTGATCGAGGAAGGCTGGAACGTGGGCGGTTCCAGCGGCGTGAACATCGCCGGCGCGATCCGCCTGGCGCGCGAACTCGGGCCGGGGCACGTCATCGTCACGGTGCTGGCCGATCCGGGCACGCGCTACCAGGCCAAGCTGTTCAATCCGCCGTTCCTGGCCGAGCGGGGGATTCCGGTACCGGAGTGGCTGGAGGCTTCAGGCCGGGCGGGATAAGCCTTATCCCACCGCCCGCTGCCCGGCGACCTGCGGCAATTGCGGCCAACGCGCGAGGATCGCGGCCTGCACGCCGGCGGCATCCAGGCCGCAGTGTTCGAGCAGTTCCTCGCGGCTGGCGTGCTCGAGGAAGGCGTCGGGTAGGCCAAGGTGCAGGATGGGCGCGGCGATGCCTTCGGCGGCGAAGAACTCGGCCACGGCGCTGCCTGCGCCGCCTTCGATGGCGTTGTCCTCCAGCGTGACGAAGCCGTCGTGGTGGCGGGCCAGATCGCGCAGGGTGTCGGCGTCGAGCGGCTTGACGAAGCGCATGTTGACCACGGTGAGATCGAGCGCGCGGCCAGCGGCTTCGGCCGCCGGCAGCAGGGGGCCGAACGACAGGATGGCGAGCGAACGCCCGCGCCGGCGCACGTCGGCCTGGCCGATGGGCAACGGCTCCAGGCCGGCGTCCAGCGCCACGCCGGGGCCGTTGCCGCGCGGGTAGCGCACGGCCGCCGGGCCTTCGTGCCGGAAGCCGGTGGTGAGCATGCGGCGGCATTCGTTCTCGTCGGCCGGGGCCATCACCACCATGTTCGGGATGCAGCGCAGGTAGGAGAGGTCGAAGCTGCCCGCGTGCGTGGCGCCGTCCGGGCCGACGAGGCCGGCGCGGTCGATGGCGCACAGCACGTCGAGGTTCTGCAAGGCCACGGCGTGGATGAGCTGGTCGTAGGCGCGTTGCAGGAAGGTCGAATAGAGCGCCACGACGGGCTTGGCGCCTTCGCAGGCCATGCCGGCGGCGAGGGTGACGGCGTGCTGTTCGGCGATCGCCACGTCGAAATAGCGTTCGGGATATTCCTGCGAGAAGCGCACCAGTCCCGAGCCTTCGCGCATCGCCGGGGTGATGCCCAGCAGGCGCTCGTCGGCGGCGGCCATGTCGCAGAGCCAGTCGCCGAATATCTGGGTATAGGTGAGCCTGGCGGGGCCGGGTTTCTTGACCACGCCCACGCTGGGGTCGAACGGGCCGACGGCGTGGTACTGGATCTGGTCGCCTTCGGCCAGGTCGTAGCCCTTGCCCTTGGTGGTGATGACGTGCAGCAGTTGCGGGCCTTTCAGTCCCTTGAGCGTCTTGAGCGTGGCGAGGAGGGCGGGCAGGTCGTGGCCATCGATGGGGCCGGTGTAGTGGAAGCCCATTTCCTCGAACAGCGTGGAAGGCACGAACATGCCCTTCCAGTGCTCCTCCCAGCGCCGCATGAAGCGCGCCGGGCCGCCGCGCTTGTCGCCGAGCAGCTTCTTGCCGCCCTCGCGCAGCGCGTTGAGGGTGCGGCTGCCGGACAGCCTGCCGAGCATCTTGGTCAACCCGCCGACGTTCTCGGAAATGGACATGCGGTTGTCGTTGAGCACGACGAGGAGGTTCGGCTCAGGCTCCATGCCGCCGGCGTGGTTGAGCGCCTCGTAGGCCATGCCGGCGGTCATCGCGCCATCGCCGATCACCGCGACGACCTGGCGATCCTCGCCACGCCGCTGCGCCGCGATGGCCATGCCGAGCGCGGCCGAGATCGAGGTGCTGGAATGGCCGACGCCGAAGGTGTCGAACGGGCTTTCCTCGCGCTTGGGGAACGGCGCCACGCCGTCCTTCTGCTTCACCGTGTGGATGGTGTCGCGGCGGCCGGTGAGGATCTTGTGCGGGTAGGTCTGGTGGCCCACGTCCCAGACGATGCGGTCCTCGGGCGTGTCGTACAGGTAGTGCAGCGCGCAGGTCAGTTCGATCACGCCCAGGCCCGCGCCGAAGTGGCCGCCGGCCTGGGCCACGGTGTCGATCAGGTGGCCGCGCAGTTCGGCGGCGATGGCCGGAAGCTCCGATTCGGGGAATTGGCGCAGGTCGGCGGGCGTGGCGATGCGCGAAAGGTGCGGGTAGCGGGTGGAATCGATCATGGGCTGCCGCGCAGACTCCTGGGGCGGGCTGGAACGGACCAGACTGGAACGGACCAATGTGAAGCGGACCAATGTGAAACGGAATTGTCACGCCGCGGCCTTGCCGGGGGCAAGGCTGCGCGGGGCAGGGCGATGGCCCGGTTCAGGCGGAACCGGGGCAGGCGGGCACGCATCGGCAGCGTGCCGGGCGCGGTGTCAGCGCGCGCCGCGCAGGCGCTCCAGCAGGCTTTTCTGCGCCGGGACCGGGGCGTCGGGCGAGACGGCCTGCTCAGTCTCGGCGTAGCCGGACACCAGGCTCGCGGCGATGAAGTCGTTGACCTCGGCCAGCGTCGCGCCGCTTTGTTCGGCAAGGTCGACCGGGGTCTGGAAGCCCTTCATCATCGTGGTGGCGATGCGGAAATGTCTGGGGAACTCGCGTTCGATCTGCGGCCACTTGGTCAGGCGGTAGCGCGCGTCCGGCGCACCGCCGGGAATCTCGCCGCCGCTGCCGCCCAATGCGGCCAGCCACACCAGCCGGCCGAGCGGCTGGGTGCCGCCGATGCTCTGGCGCAGCGCCTCGAACTGGTTGGCCGGTACCGGCTTGAACGCGCCTTCCGGCAGCGTGACCTGGGTGTAGGGCAGGTAGGCCTTGATGCTGTTGCCGCACAGGAACACTTTCTGGGCCAGGTCCAGCACCAGCGGCGATTGGCCGGGCAGTTCCAGCTTCTGCGGGCCGGCGGCGATGTCGCCGGCGAGGAGCAGGTCGATCAGCTTGCGTGCCGCCGGCTTGGCCGGCGCGGGCGGTGGTGTCGGCGCAACCGGGGGCGCAGGCGCGGGTTTCGCGGGAGGCGGCGTGGGCGCGGCGGCGGCAGGGCGTGGCGCTTCGGGAGTGGGCGTGGGCGCCTGTGGCGCCGGTGCGCGTTCGGGGGCGGCGACGGACGATGGCGTGGCAGCGGCCGGTGCCGGCGCGGCACCCGCGCCGTCGGCCAGTTCGATCAGCAGGCGTCGCATCGCATCGGGCGTGACAGGGCGGTGCAACACGTGGTCGGCCTCGGCCGAGGTGCCGGCGGTCAGCGCGACGACGGTCTGTTCGGAGGAGTGCGCGCGCAACCAGGTCATGTGGCCGTAGAGCGTGTCCACGTCGATCACCAGCGCGCTTGCGCTGTCGGCGTCGTTGGCCAGCACCCATCGGTTGCCGGTGCGGCGGTTGATGTCGTGGAACAGGGCGATCAGTTGTTCGGCGTCGGACGAATCCATGCCGGTGAAGAACACCGAGGCGGGTTTGCTCATGTTGTCCCCTGAGGCGACGGCCCCGTACGCTGGCTGCGCCGGAACCTCGATGGTGTGCGGCCGGCGGCATGCGGATGCTCCGCGCCTTGGCCGATGGAGTGGTCGCAAATTATTGGTGAGATAGGGATTTTCGTCAATGCGACGGTACGCGCCATGCTGTGATGCAGCATGCGGTATGGAGAAGTCGCCGGCCGGAAGTCACTGCATCCGCAGCGCGGCGCGCGGCGCGCGCCTGGGCAGGTGGCTGCGCAGGAACTCCATCTGGTCGGCCAGGATGTTGCGGTTGGACAGGATCAGGTGTTCCACCCAACTGGGCCGGTAGGGCACCGCGAGCAGCGGCATGCGCGCCTGCGCCGGTGTGCGGCCGCCCTTGCGGGTGTTGCAGGCAAGGCATGCGCTGACGACGTTTTCCCAGATGTCGCGGCCGCCCTGCGAGCGCGGCATCACGTGGTCGCGGGTGAGCTGGTAGCGGGTGAACTGCTGGCCGCAGTACAGGCACAACTGCGCATCGCGTGCGAACAGCGCGGTATTGGTGAGCGCCGGCGCGGGCGAGATCGCGCTGGCGCGGGCGTGGCCGCGCGAGGCGACGATGGGATGGAGGTCGAGCCGGCTCTGCTGCCCGGAAATCCGGTTGATGCCGCCGCGCAGGGTGAAGCAGGGTTCGCCGAGGGTCCAGGCCACGGCATCGCGCGCATACAGATGGGCGGCTTCGCGCCAGGAAATCCAGTCCAGGATGCGGCCGTAGGCATCGAGCGAAAGCACGCGCGGCAGATGGCGTTCGTTGCCGGAGGTGAACCAGCAGGCAGGTCCGGTGGCGACGGTGTGCGCGGTGCTTGATGCGGGCGAAGTGGCCATTTGGTCCCCGAGCATAAACCAGTCCGGTTACAAAATGACCACGTTCCGGCGATTTTTTTACGCCGGGGAATCCCAAGGCCTGCTTCCGCCCGTTTCGCGGGAATCACGGGGGACAAGATCCCCTTTGATCTTGCGATCAGGCCAGCGGCTTCACCAGCCGCAGCATGTCGGTGTCGAACCCGGCGCGCCGGTACAGGCGCAGCGCGCGTTCGTGCCCGGGGAACACGAACAGTTGCAGGTGCGCGCAGTGCTGCCCGCGCGCGAAGTCCTCCACCGCATCCAGCAGCGCCTGCGCCGCGCCCTTGCCCTCGTGCGCGGAAGCCACGACCAGATCGGCCAGGTGCGCATTGCGCGTGCCATCGACCGAATCGTTCACCAGCCGCACCCGGGCGAACCCGGCGCAGCGCCCGTTCGCATCCTCGGCCACCAAGATCACGGTGCCGGGCGGCAGGTTATCCAGATCGGCGGCGATGTCTTCGCGCAGGTGCGCGAGGAAGGCGTGGCGTTGCCGGAAGCGGGGCAGTGGCGCCTGCCCGAAGCGGGCGCACAGCGAAAGGATGGCATCGTCGTCGGCCGCGTCGGCGGCGCGCACACGGTAGTCACGGGCTTCTGACGTTGGCATGGCGATGGCGGGAAAGCGCACGATGGCGTTGTCGCGGGGATTCAATGATGCACCAGCCGTTCGTTCGGTGCGTTGCCGGCGTGGCCCGGAGGCTGCATGCTGCACGAATCTCATCGCCGAATCGGTGCCACGATGACGTCATCACGCGCACGCCAGTTGCTTGTCTGGTTGGTGCTGGGCCTTGCCCTGGCCATCTGGCTGTGGCCGCAGATGCAGGGCGGCGATTCCACTGTCGCCGTTCCGGAATCGTCGCGGACGTCGCCGGCGCGCGGCGCGCACTATCCTGCGTTCTTGCCTGCCGAGGCGCACCGCACCATCGACCTGATCCAGCGCAATGGCCCGTATCCCCATCGCCAGGATGGCGGTACCTTCGGCAATCGCGAGGGCCGGCTGCCGCGCAAGCCGCGTGGCTGGTATCGCGAGTTCACGGTGGATACGCCGGGGCTGTCGCATCGCGGCGCGCGACGCATCGTCACCGGCGGCGATCCGCCGAGCGAGTGGTATTACACCGATGACCACTACAACAGCTTCCGCCAGTTCGAAATACGGAGTGACCGGCCATGAGCGATTCGGGATTCGATCTGGATCTGGGCGATCCGCGACAGGCCGGCGTGTTCTTCGTCACGCATGCCGATATCGCGCCGCTGGCAGCCGCGCTGCGCAAGGCCGGCCAGTTGACGCGCCGCATCGATCTGCATGGATGCGCCGACAAGCAGGACCTGCTCTCGCGCATCGCCGCTGCGCTGGAAATGCCCGATGGCTGGGGCGTGAACTGGGATTCGCTGCTGGATGCGCTGCGCGACTTGTCATGGCTGCCTGCGCCCGCTCACGCGCTGTTCTTCGACGAAGCCGTGCACTTGCGCAATGCCGACGAGGAAAGCTTCGACATCCTGCTGGAAGTGCTGGAAGACGCGGCGGCCGATTGGGCCGATGCCGGCCAGCCGTTCTGGGCCTTCCTCGTGCTGCCGGACGAGGAGTTCGAGGAAGGCCACCGAGCGGAATGACGCCTTATTGGGTCTTTCCCTAGAACGCCTCGGCTTCTATCGCCATCAGATTGCCCGCACCGCTCAGGATGGCGGCGGCGTGGGACTGGGTGCGCGGCAGCAGGCGCTGGAAGTAGAAGCGCGCCGTCTCGCGCTTGGCGCGCTTGAAGGCTTCCGGCCGGTCGCCGCCATCGGCGGCGGCGACGCTGCGCGCCCACCAGTACGCGAGCACCACGTAGCCGGAGTAGAACAGGTAATCGACCGAGGCCGCGCCGATTTCCTCCGGGTTTTGTCCTGCGCGCCTGCCGATTTCCAGCGTCAGCTGCTGCCAGTCCTGCGCTGCCTTGGCCAGCGGCGCGATGAACTCGACCATCTGCGGGTTCTGCGTCTGCGCGGTGCAGAACTCCACGATCATCGTCAGGAAATGCTTGAGGCCCATGCCCTGGGTCTGGAGCGTCTTGCGGCCGAGCAGGTCGAGCGCCTGGATGCCGGTGGTGCCCTCGTAGATCGTGGTGATGCGCGCGTCGCGGGCGATCTGTTCCATGCCCGATTCGCGGATGTAGCCGTGGCCGCCGAAGCATTGCAGGGCGTGGTAGGTGGCCTCGACCGCCCATTCGGTGAGGCAGCCCTTGATGATCGGGGTGAGGAAGGAGAGCAGTTCGTCGGCATGGCGGCGCGCATCGGCGTCGTCGCTGCGTTCGATCACGTCGAGCAGGCTGGCTCCGTGCAGCGCCAGCGCGCGCGAGCCTTCGGTCAGCGCCTTGCAGGTCAGCAGCATGCGGCGCACGTCAGGGTGCACGACGATCGGGTCGGCGGGCTTGTCCGGCAGCTTCGGGCCGGAGGGCGAGCGCATCTGCAGGCGCTCCTTGGCGTAGGCGATGGCGTTCTGGCCGGCGCGGTCCATCAGGCCAAGGCCCTGGATGCCGACGCCAAGGCGCGCGGAGTTCATCATCGTGAACATCGCCGCCAGGCCCCGGTTGGGCTGGCCGATCAGCCAGCCCTGCGCGCCGTCGAAGTTCATCACGCAGGTGGCCGAGCCGTGGATGCCCATCTTGTGCTCGATGCTGCCGCAGCGCACCGGGTTGCGTTCGCCCTGCGCGCCGTCGCGGCCCACCTTGAACTTGGGCACGATGAACAGCGAGATGCCCTTGGTGCCGGCCGGCGCATCGGGCAGGCGCGCGAGCACGAGGTGCACGATGTTGCCGGTGAGGTCGTGGTCGCCGCCGGTGATGAATATCTTGGTGCCGGTGATGGCGTGGCTGCCGTCGGCCCGTGGCTCGGCGCGGGTCTTGAGCAGGCCCAGGTCCGAGCCGCAATGCGGTTCGGTCAGGCACATCGTGCCGGTCCATTGGCCCGAGACGATCCTGGTCAGGAATACCTCGCGCTGCCAGTCCTCGCCATGGTGCTTGAGCGCCTCGGTGGCGCCGTGCGAGAGCAGCGGGTAATTGCCCCAGGCCAGGTTCGCGCCGTCCACCATTTCCTTGAGCGCCGCGCCGAGGGTTTCGGGCAACCCCTGCCCGCCGTAGGCCTCCGGCGCGGTGAGGCCGTTCCAGCCGTTCTCCACCCACTGGTCGTAGGCGGCCTTGAAGCCGTCGGGCGTCTTCACGCTGCCGTCGGCCGGATCGAAGCGGCAGCCTTGCGCATCGGCGCTCTGGTAGAGCGGGGCGAGCGACTGTTCGACGAAGCGCGCGCCTTCTTCCAGCACCGCGTCGGCCAGGTCGCGGGTGACGTTGTCGCTGCCGGGCAGCGATGCGTAGAGCGATTCGATGCCGAGCACGTCGTGCAGCACGAAGCGCAGGTCGGCGAGCGGGGCAGCATAGCGGTTCATGGATGGCCCCGTCGTCAGCGCAGCACGCCGGGCAGGCCCGGCACCGGCCAGAGCTGGCCTTCGAAGGCGAACTCGTCGCGGCGGCGATTCGGCTCGGTGCTGACGAGCGTGCCGCTCAGCGCGTAGTCCACGCGGCGGCCGGTCTCCAGCGCGGCGGCCACGCGTGCGGCGGCGTCGGGCGCGGGCGCGAGGAGAAGGTCTTCCACTTCCGCGCTCTGCGGGCCGATCGCCACGGCCGGCGTCAGGTGCAGCGTCGCCGCCTCGATGCCGTCGATGCGCAATCGCGCGGAAACATCGGACACGGTATGCGGCACGTTGCTGAAGCTCTGGATGCGCACCCGCACCTGCCACTGGCCGTCCGGCTGCACGGCCAGTTCCTGGATGCTGGCGGTGGGCGCGAAGATGCGCTTGCGCGGTCCGCTGTTGCAGGAAACCAGCAACGACGCCAGGACGACGGGGATCAGGAAAAACGCGGTACGGCGCATCATCTGGCTCCTGTGGATGGCAGCCTTCGATGATAGCCGGAAGGAGCGGCTACGGACTCCGGCTTTCGCCGGGCGAATCCCCGCTCCGCGCCTCGCGCCCGTCCAGCGCAATACGCGCCAGCGCCAGCAGGCGCTCGGTGGAGGGGGACGCCAGGCGCTTGCCGAAGGCATCCAGGGTGGCGTCGCGGTCCAGTTCGCGGGTGTTGGCGAGGGTGTCGGCGAGCGCGCGGCCGAGGCTGTCGAAGATCAGGCCATAGGCCACGGCATGGACAAGGCCGCCGCCGAGCGTGCCGAAGCCGGGAAACGCTTTCAGCGCGTTGCCCACCACCGCCAGCGTGATCGAGGTGCCGGTGCGCAGCAGGCCGCCGGCGCGGCCGAGCAGGTCGTCGATGTCCACGTCGCGGGCGCGCAGTCCGTGGATCTGGCACAGCTCCCGGGTCAGCGCGGTGGCGAGCGCGCCCTGGATCACCAGGTCGGTGCCGGGCGCGACGGCGGCCAGTGCGCCGAGCACGGCGCGGCGGGTGTACTTGTCGATGGCGGCATCGCTTTGCTCGCGCTGGATGCGCTGCTCGGCCTCGGCCACGCGCGCGTCCACGTGCGAGAGCAGGGCGGCTTCGCGGCCCGGTTCCAGTGCCTGCGGGCCGAGGCTGGCGATGCGCTCGAGCGCGCGTTGCAGCGCGTCGATGCGGGCGGGAACCTCGCGCGCGACGGTGTCGCGGCGCCCATCCGGGTGCTCGCGCTCGATCTCTTCCTCGAACCCGGCCGATACAGGGATCACCTGTGCGTGCAGGTCTTTCGCATGCGTGCGCAGGCGCTCGACGAGTTCACGGGTTTGCGCCGCGTCGAAACGGTCGGCCTTGTTCAGCGCGATGACGATGGGGCGGGCGAAACGCGCCAGCGCCGCCAGTTCGCCGGCCTGGTGCCGGGTGAGGTCGCCGTCGACCACGTACACCAGCGCGTGCGAACGCGCGGCTTCGGCGGCGGCCAGTTCCAGGTGCGTGGTGTCGCCGGCTTCGGCGCTGCCGGGCACGTCCGCAATGTCGAGCCCGCGGCCATCGGGCAGGATGCCGTGGTGGCGGGCGATCGTGGTGGTGGTGCCGCCGGTCACGCCGATCTGCGCGGAGGTTCCCGGCGCGAGCGCGCGCAGCAGGCTGCTCTTGCCGGTGGAGATCTGGCCGAACAGGCAGACCTGCACCGCGCCTTCGGCCCGGCGGCGGTCCAGCTCGGCCAGTTCGCCGCGCGCCGAGAAGGCTTCCGGCGCGGTATCCCCGAGCCGCTCGATACGCTGTTCCAGCGCGCCGCGATCCATCGGCTCGGCGCGTGGCCGGCGCGGTCGCGAAGGCCGCAGCAGCCGCCACGCGCCCCAGCCGGCCAGCGCCAGCAGCAGCGCCAGCACGACGAGGAAGGCGATGCCGACCCAGTCCGGCCAGGCGCGCAGGCGATCCCATACCGACAGCGCCGCATCGGTGGCGCGCAGCAGCGTCAGGAGCAGCATCGCCGCGCCCAGCACGAGGGCGGCGGCGATGAGGTAGCGCAGGGGTTGGCTGGGACGGGGCATCGCGCGGCAATGTACCGCAGCGCATCGGGTTTTGAGTTCGGCGGGGCTTCTGCGAGGATGCGGCGAGCGTCTTGCGGAGGGGAAGGGGATGCGGCAGGGGTGGATTGCGCTGGCGCTCGGCGTGCTGGCATGGGGAGCGGGATCGGACGCGGCGCGCGGCGTCGAGATGCCGGTTGCGCCGTTGTTCGTGCCGGTGTCCAGCGCCGACGGCCTGCCATCGAGCTACGTGAACGCGCTGGCCGAGGACGCGGCCGGGTACCTTTGGATCGGTACGCACGATGGCCTGGCGCGCTACGACGGCGTGGAGTTCACCATCCACCGCCACGTGATCGACGATCCCGCCACGCTCCAGGCCAACTCGGTGCAGGCGCTGCACGTGGATGCGCAGGATCGCCTGTGGGTGGGCACCGAGGGAGGCGGCGTCGGCATGCTGGACGGCGACCGTCGCCGCTTCCGCCGCTACTCGCCGGAAACCGATCCGCGCATCCAGCTCAGCGACGTATGGGCCATCGCATCGCAGCCCGATGGCGTGGTGTGGCTGGGCGGCTATGCCGGCGGGCTGCACCGCATCGACCCGGGCGCCGATACGGTGCAGGTGTTTCGCGCCGATCCCGCCGTCAGCCCCGGCCTGCCGGCCGATCACATCATCGATCTCCTGTGGGTGCCCGATGGCCGCCTGTTCGTGGCCACCAGCGGCGGCCTGGCGATCCTGCGCGACGGCGTGTTCGAGACGGTGCCGCCGTTCCACCATCCGCGCCCCGGCATGGTGCTGAGCCTGTACGCGGCGCAGGATGGCGATGTGTGGGTCGGCACGCAGCATGGCCTGGAACGGCTGGTCGACGGCCGCTTCGTGCCGGTGTTCGAGGATGCGGCGAACCAGGCGATGCTGTCCCTGGGCGTGAAAAGAGCCCTGCGCGATCGCAACGGCCGCTACTGGTTCGGCACGCGCGACGGGCTGCGCCATGCCCAGGGCGGCATCGTCCGCAGCGCCGCCGCGCACGCGGCGCTGGCCACGAGCGAGATGCTGCTGGACATGCTGGAGGATCACGAAGGCGGCCTCTGGTTCGCGCTGCGCAACCATGGCCTGGTGCGGCTGTCGCCGGATTGGGCCAATTTCTCGGTGCTGCGCGCCGGGGACCGGGCGCTGGGAGGCCTGCACAGCGACGAAGTATCGGGCAGCAGCGCCGATGGTCATGGCGGCCTCTGGTTCATGCACCGCGATGGCGTGCTGGAACACCTGTCGGCCGACGGTGCGGTGACGCGCCATTTCAACACGCCCACCGCGCAGGCCACGCTGCGCTTCGCGTCCTCGGTGCTGGCGCGGCCCGACGGCCGGCTCTGGCTCGGACACGCGGGCGGGGTGAGCCTGTTCGATCCGGAAAGCGGGCAGGTGAGGCACTGGGGCCGGGATGCGGCGCAGGACGCCGCGCCCAAGGGCGGCGTGGATACCCTGCGTTTCGATGCGCAGGGGCGGCTGTGGCTGTCGGCCTATGGCGGCGGAGTGCAGCTGCGCGATGCGCAGGGGCGCGTGCTGCGCACCTGGCCCACGGGCGATCCGGTGGATGGCCTGCCGGCAGGTTCGGTGGAAGCCATCGATTTCGCGCCCGATGGCCGGCCCTGGCTGGCCGGGGATTTCGGTCTGCTGCGGCTGGACGAGGACGAGGCGCGTTTCGTCCCGGTGCCCGGCATCGCGCCCGGCCGCCTGATGGCGCTGGCCTTCACGCCCGATGGCGAGGTCTGGGTGGCGCGGCTGGGTTTCGTGGAACGCTACGCGCTGCGCGATGGCGTGGCCGAGCCGGTCGAGCGCATCGGACAGGCGCAGGGACTGCCGGCGGTGGAAGTCGGCGGGATGCTGGTCGACACGGCCGGCGACCTGTGGTTCACCTCGATCCGCGGGGTATGGCACCATGACCGCGACAACGGCACGCTGCGCCGCTTCGGCGCGCGCGATGGCCTGCCGAGCGAGGAGTTCGTCGTGTACCCGCCGCTGGTGGCCGACAACGGCGTGGTGGTGGCGGCCACGATGAAGAAGGGCGTGGTGGTGTTCGATCCGCGCCGCATCGCGCTGACCCGCAGCGAGCCCCGGCTGGTGCTGGACGAAGTGTCCGTGCTGCGCCCGGACGGTCGCTCCGAGCTTGCCACCGATGCGCCGCTGCGGCTGACCTGGGCCGACCGCGAACTGGCGATCAAGGCGCGCCTGCTCTCCTTCGTCGATGCGCCCTCCAACCGCTACCGCTTCCGCCTGCGCGGCTTCGATGCGCAATGGGTGGACGTGGGCGCGCGTGGCGAGCGCGTGTTCACGCAATTGCCGCCGGGGCAATATCTCCTGGAAATCGTGGGCGGCAACGGCTCGGACGTGTGGTCGGCCACGCCGCTGCGCCTGCCCGTGCACGTGGCCGCGCCGTGGTGGCGGCAGGGGTGGGCATATGCGCTCTATGCGCTGGCCGGGCTGGCGGCGCTGGTGATCGGCATCGCCGCATGGCGCGCGCGCCTGACCCGCCGCCACCAGTTCGAAATGGCCCAGCGCCAGCGCGAATGGGCCGAGCGCGCCTCGCAGGCCAAGAGCAGCTTCCTGGCCACGATGGGCCATGAGATCCGCACCCCGATGACCGGCGTGCTGGGCATGACCGAGCTTCTGATGAAATCGCCACTGGACGAGCGCCAGCGCGGCTATGTGGATGCCATCCGGCGCTCGGGCGACCTGATGCTGCGGCTGGTCAACGACGCCCTGGACCTGGCGCGCATCGAGGCCGGCAAACTGACCCTGGCCGACGACGCCTTCGACCTCCACGCGGTGGTGCAACAGGTCGAACGCCTGATGCGCCCGCTGGCCGAGCGCAAGGGGCTGGCGTTGACGCTGCACGTCGATGCCGACGCACCGCGCCACGTGCGCGGCGATGGCCAGCGCGTGCAGCAGATCGTGCTGAACCTGGTCAGCAACGCGGTCAAGTTCACCGAGCACGGCGAGGTGGCGATCGTCCTGGCGCGCCGCGGCGGGGACATCGTGGAGGTCTCGGTGCGCGATACCGGACCGGGGCTGGACGCCGAGCAGCAAAGCCGGCTGTACCAGCGCTTCGAGCAGGCCGAAGGCCACCTGACCGCGCGCCGCCACGGCGGCAGCGGCCTGGGGCTTTCGATCTGCCAGGAACTGGCCGGCGCGATGGGCGGGCGCATCCGCGTGGACAGCGCGCCGGGGCGGGGCTCCACCTTCCGCTTCGAAGCGCCGCTGCCCGAGGCGGCCGCCCCGGAGGCCGGCGCATCGAACGGAACGGAAGCCTTGGAAGGGCGCGACATCCTGCTGGTGGAGGACGACCCCACTGTGGCGCAGGTCGTCATCGGACTGTTGCAGGCCCAGGGCCATCGTGTCGCTCACGCGCCGCATGGCCTTGCGGCGCTGGCCGAACTGCGCGCCCGGCGTTACGCGCTGGTGTTCATGGACCTGGACCTGCCTGGCCTCAACGGCTTCGAGATCGCGCGCCTGATCGGGGCCAGCGGCGATGCGCCGCCCATCGTCGCCTTGACCGCGCGTGCCGATGCCGCCGCCGAAACACGCGCCGCCGAAGCGGGGATGCAGGGTTTCCTGCGCAAGCCGGTGCGCGGCGAGGATCTTGCCGAAGTGGTGCAGCGGTTCGCGCGGCAGGGCGGAGATGGGTGACGCGCGCTGGCCTCAGCGCGTCAAATCCCCCGCCGCTTCCGGCTGGTAGGAAATCGACGCCACGCGCACGCGCAGCGGACGGCCGTCGGGCGCGTTCCAGTCGATGCTCTGGCCGATGGACAGCCCCAGCAGCGCCGTGCCGATGGGCGCCAGCACCGAGACGCGGCCGGCGGCGGCATCGGCGTCCTGCGGATAGACCAGGGTGAGGTGATGCTCCTTGCCGCCGATTTCCTCCACGCAGGTCACCGTGGAGTTCATCGTCACCACGTTCTCCGGGATGTCCGCCGGTGCGACGACAGTGGCGCGTACCAGCTCGTCGCCCAGGCGCTGCGCCGTTTCCTGGTCGCGCCAGGCCGGCATTTCCAGCAGGCGTTCGAGCCGCGCCAGATCCAGCGAACTGACGGTGATGGAAGGTTGCGTGGCCGCTGACATGATTTTCCGGTTCCTGACGTGAAAAGAGGCGACGCCAGCGCGCCGCCTCAGGTGTTTGCGAAATTGTGACGCGCAGGCTAGCGCGATGCCTGCCGGGTTTCAATCGGCGCAGGGGCATCCAGCAGTTCCGCCGGCAGGCTTGCGAACAGCCGTGCCAGTTCGGTCAGGAAGCCACCCATCGCCGAACTGCGCCGCCACACCATCGCGATGCGCCGGTGCGGCGGCGGGGCGCGGAACGGCAGCAGCGCGATGTCGTGCGAGGCCGGGATCGGCGGGGCCACGGCCAGTTTCGGCAGCAGGGTGATGCCCACCCCCGCCGCGACCATCTGGCGCAAGGTCTCCAGGCTGGTGGCGCGGAAGCCGGATTTCTCGCCCGCGCCGGCCAGGTGGCAGACATCCAGTGCCTGCTCGCGCAGGCAATGGCCGTCCTCGAGCAGCAGCAGGCTCTCCTTGCCCAGGTCACCCAGCGAGATCGCCTCGCGCGCGGCCAGCGGGTGGCCGGTGGGCACGGCCATCAGGAAGGGTTCCTCGAACAGGAACTCCACGTGCAACTGGTCGTCGTGCAGCGGCATGGCGAGGATCGCCGCATCCAGCCGGCCCTCGCGCAACTGGTGCAGCAGCACTTCGGTCTTTTCCTCCACCAGCAGCAGTTCCAGCTTCGGGAACCGCTCGCGCACCTGCGACACCACGTGCGGCAGCAGGTACGGCCCCAGCGTGGGGAAGATGCCCAGCCGCACCGTGCCGGCCTCCGGATCGCGCGAGCGCTGCGCGGTTTCGCGCAGTTCGTTGACTTCGGAAAGGATGCGGCGCGCGCGTTCGGCCACTTCCCGGCCGATGGGCGTGAGCATCACCCGGCGCGGCGCACGCTCGATCAGCGCCACGCCAAGCTCGTCCTCCAGCTTGCGGATCTGGGTGGAAAGCGTGGGCTGGCTGACGAAGCTCGCCGCCGCGGCACGGCCGAAATGGCGATGCTCGGCCAGGGCGACGAGATAGCGCAGATCGCGGAGGTTCATGCGGGAAATCTACCAGCTTGCGCAACGGCGGCGCGCGCGGCCGTTGCCTGTACGGCGGGCGACCGATAGCATTTCGCCTCTTTGCGCCCGCGATCCGCGGCCGGTTCCCGGCCGGCGAGCCGCGCGGGCGGTTTTCTCCCGGAGCTTTCCATGCGTACCCATTACTGCGGTCTCGTCGACGAGACCCTGATCGGCCAGTCCGTGACCCTGTGCGGCTGGGCCGATGTCGCCCGCAACCTCGGCGGCGTCTGCTTCATCGACCTGCGCGATCACGAGGGCATCGTGCAGATCGTCGCCGAGCCGGACCAGGGCGAGGTGTTCGACGTGGCCGCGCAGGTGGGCTACGAATACTGCCTGCGCGTCACCGGCAGCGTGCGCGCGCGCCACGCCGTGAACGACAAGCTGCGCTCGGGCCAGGTGGAAGTGGTCGCCACGCGCATCGAGATACTCAACACCGCCGACACGCTGCCGTTCTACCTGCACGAAACGCCGGGCGAGGAAGCGCGCCTGACGTACCGCTACCTCGACCTGCGCCGCCCGGACATGCAGCGCATGCAGCGCACCCGCATCGCGCTGGTGCAGGCGCTGCGCCGCTATCTGGATGCGCGCGGCTTCCAGGACATCGAAACCCCGATCCTGACCAAGGCCACGCCGGAAGGCGCGCGCGACTTCCTCGTGCCGGCGCGGATGCACGAAGGCGAGTTCTACGCGCTGCCGCAGAGCCCGCAACTGTTCAAGCAGATCCTGATGGTGGCCGGCTTCGACCGCTACTACCAGATCGCGCGCTGCTTCCGCGACGAGGCGCTGCGCGCCGACCGCCAGCTCGAGTTCACCCAGCTGGACATGGAGTTCGCGTGGGTGGACGAGGCCATCGTGCAGGGCACGACCGAGGCCATGATCCGCCATGTGTTCAAGGAAGTGATCGACGTGGAACTGGCCGAGCCGTTCCCGCGCATGACCTGGGCCGAGGCGATGCGCCGCTATGGCTCGGACAAGCCCGACCTGCGCATCGCGCTGGAGCTGGTGGACGTGGCGGACCTCGGGGGCGATTGCGTGTTCAAGGTGTTCGCCGATGCCGCGGGCGATGCCGGCGGCCGCGTCGCCGCGCTACGCATTCCCGGCGGCGCGACGCTTTCGCGCAAGCAGATCGACGAATACGCCGCGCACGCTGCCAAGTTCGGCGCCAAGGGACTGGCCTACGCCAAGCTCGGCGAAGATGGCGCGATCAATTCGCCGATCCAGAAGTTCTTTGCCGAGGACGCCTTCGCCGCGCTGCTGGCGCGCACCGGGGCCGCGATGGGCGACATCGTGTTCTTCGGCGCCGGCGCGTATGGCCGGGTCAGCGATTTCATGGGCGCGCTGCGGCTCAAGGCCGGCAAGGATTTCGGCCTCGTCGAGAACGCCTGGCGTCCGCTGTGGGTCACCGACTTCCCGATGTTCGAATGGGACGAGGAGGAAAGCCGCTACGTCGCGCTGCATCACCCCTTCACCGCGCCGGCCGTGGACGACATCGCCGAATTAAAGGCAAACGCCCGCACCGCCGTGTCGCGCGGCTACGACATGGTGCTCAACGGCAACGAGATCGGCGGCGGCTCGATCCGCATCCACCGCAGCGACATGCAGAGCGCGGTGTTCGAGCTGCTCGGCATCGGCGAGGAGGAGGCCCGCGCCAAGTTCGGCTTCCTGCTCGACGCGCTGCGCTTCGGCGCACCGCCGCACGGCGGCATCGCCTTCGGCATCGACCGCATCGCGGCCCTGATGGCCGGCACCGAGTCCATCCGCGACGTGATCCCGTTCCCCAAGACCACCACCGCCCAATGCCTGATGACCGGCGCGCCGTCGCCGATTCCCGAGGCGCAACTGGCCGAGGTGCACGTGCGGGTGCGTCCGCGGGAGTGAACCAATCCGCCCGTGGGGACACTCACGGGAACGCAGATCCCGCACGAGGCATCGGCCATGACGCCCGCAATGTCGCACCCCCTCGCCACCGCTTTCCTCTCGACCGTGCCGTGGCTCATGGCGCAGGCGTTGCCGGCGAGCGAGGGGCCGCGGCAACGCAGCCTCATCGTTTCGCTGCCGCACGGCGGGTGCACGCTGATGATCCATGCCGATGGGTCGGGTGTCATCCAGTACGGTGCCGCACCGCGATCCGTCCGGGTGGCGGCAGGCAGCTTCGATGTCGATCGGATCATCGAGACGGTTTCACCGACCCTGCTGCCTTGGAGCAGCCGGACCACGCTGGATGCCGAGCCTGCGAGCGTCACGCTGCCGGGCAGCAACCAGGTCCACCTGGGCACCGATACCGACGCGATCCGCCGCCTGCTCGAGCAGGCCTGGCGGGTGCGCCTGCTGCCCGATGCCCTGCGGTTCAAGGAAGAACAATGGGATCAGGAATGGCTGGAGCGCGCGTGCGGTTTCTAGCCCCGCGAGCACACCATCCCGTGGAACCCTGCGCGACAAGGCGGGCCGGGGGCTCGCATGGCTCCCGGCCCGCGCCACGGGCGATGCCCTGGTCTACTCGAAGCCGTCGGAGAAGATCTCCCCGCCGCAGGTTTCCGCCTGTGCCGGGTTGACCAGCACGTTGAACCGGCTGCCCAGCGCCATGCCGTCGTAGTCGTAGATCGTCCAGCGGCCGGGCGGGTTCAGGTAGCTCACGTCGTAGTTGCTGCCGTCGCTGCCGGTGTAGACGCGCGTGATGACCGGCTGTGCGCAGGGGTTGCCGTTGAGCAGCGGGTGATCCAGGTACAGGGAGTCGCCGGCAGGGCGATTGGCGGCCGTTGCCGTGACCTGGAAGACATTGGGACTGGGCCTCTGCGCGTAGATGCTGAAACCCGTGCCGACGGCCATGGGCTGGGCGCTGTTCAGGTTGGTCACGAACCAGGCGCCGGAGCCGCCCAGGGAAAAGTGGAACACGCCGGTATGGTGCGGGTTGCCGGCCGCTCCGGCGTTGAAGTTCTGCATCGCCAGCACGATGAGATCGGGATCGTCGCCGAGCACGGCCGTATCGATCTGAGTGGTGGCGCCGGAGGTGTTCCCGGCGGTGCTCACGTGGCGGAACACGCCGCTGCCGGCACCGGCGGAGAAGACGTTGTAACGGGCGTGAAGCGGCATGGGGAGGGCGGAGTTCTTGTTGTACAGGCTCCAGGTGCCGCTGAACTCCCAGGTGCCGACCGGCTGGCCGCTTTCGGCGCCGATCCCGCCCAGGAATCTGGGCGTGGCGAACAGGTTGGCGGTCGATTGGTCGTTGATGGCCGGATGATTCAGTTCGGTGATGTGGCCGGAGGTGTTGCCGGTGGCGGTGACGTGCATGAAATTGATGTCGCCGTACTCGTAGGCGCCGATGTCGGGCCTGGCCGTGCCGCTGGTGCCGGGGGTTTTCTTCTTGAACCGGCGCAGGCCATCGGCATCGGTGACAGGCAGGCCGTTGAAGAGAAGGCCCAGGGCCAGCGCTTCGCTGTTGCCGGCGTCGATGGCGGGTGAATCCGGCGCCGGGCGCGCGTCGATCCGGCTCGTCAATCTGGCCGGGGCGGTGATGGTGCTGGGATCGGCGACGATTCCGAAGACGCTGCCGTTGATCAGGTTGTTGAGATTGGCGACGCCCGCGACGGCGCCCGATTCCATGCTGACGGCCTGGTCGGCGATGAGGATGTTGTTGTGCAGCATGCCGGCGAGGGTGCCGGTGCCGCCGCTGACCCATCGGCCGGCCACGACGGCCTGGTGAACCTGGGTGATGGTGTTGTTGATCAGTTGCGCATCGATCTGGCCGTTGGCGACGCCCAGCCTGATGCCCAGGCTCAGCGCGTGCCCGGTGCCGACGATCGCGTTGTTGTAGACGCGGGCGTTGTAGCTCGTTGCGGCCGGAGTGTCGGCACTTCCTTCCCCGAGCAGGATGCCGGCGGTCCGGAAGTGCCCGCGCAGGGTATTGCCGTGCAATTTGACGGTGCCGGTCGTTCCGCTTCCCTGGTACTGGACCCGGATGCCCGCGCCCGCACCGTCGCCGGCCGGCGAGCGGCTGACGTGGTTGTGGAACACCTCGGCGTTCATCGTGCTTCCCTGGCTGGCCCACAGGGAGATCAGGCCACCCCAGAAGGAGGAGGATGGACCGCCGCTGATCCGGTTGTCGTACAGCGTCGCCTCGACGGTGCCTCCCAGGGCTTCGATGCTGATGCCGCCGTTCCCCGCCGCGGGGGAAACCCGCAGCTCCCGGAAATCGAAGGTCGCCGTTCCAGAGCCCGAATGGGTGGCGGTCACATGGCCGCCCTCGAAGTGGATTCCGCTCAGCCGCAGCGCGGTGTCGCCGGTGAAGCCGGCGGTGTTGATGGCGATCAGGCTGGCATTCTGGAATACGGGCCTGTAGCCATCGGCCGCGCTCAGGGCCAGGCGCTTGTTCTGCACCGACACGGAGGCGGTGATGGGCGCATCGGTGGCGATCCGGATCTGGTCGTTGTCGGCGACGCCGTCGATGCAGGCTTGAAGCGTGCCCGCGCAGGGGGCCGCACCGGGCCAGGTGTGGGTGGCTGCGCCGGAGGGCGCGGCCAGCGGCAGGAACAGGATCGACAACAAAAGGGAGCGCGGGCAAGACATGGCGGTTCTCCTGAGGGGGGACATTGCATGTCATCGTTCGCAAAACAGCCCCGAAGGCTGCCATCGCGCCAGGGCAGCGGCCCCGCGCTGGCCGGGCGACACGCCGTGCCAGCCGTCCCCAGGTGCCGGATACGGGATCCGATTCCGCCGCGTGCCCGGCATGCGCGGCCTTGAGACGGCGCCATTCGGACCCATGTTCGGCCTCGGGCCGGACGATGGCATTCTGTCCGGCGTTCATTTTCCTGCGAGGTTTCCCTGGATGACTTCTTCCCTGGCCCTGGCGCAATCGCGCCTGCTGGCGCCCGCCGGGCTTGCCGCGACCGATCTCGAACGCGCCTTCGGGCGCCTGCTCGGGCCGGGCGTGGATTTTGCCGACCTGTATTTCCAGCATTCGCGCCAGGAGAGCTGGGTGATGGAGGACGGCATCGTCAAGAGCGGCACGCATGCCATCGAGCAGGGCGTCGGGGTGCGGGCGATCTCCGGCGAGAAAACCGGCTTCGCGTATTCGGACGAACTGCGCCTGCCGGCGCTGATGGAAGCGGCCGGCGCGGCGCGGGCCATCGCGCGCAGCGGCGACCGCGTGCATGGCGCGGGCCTCGCGCTGCGGCAGACGCGCGCGCTGTACCCGGCCATCGATCCCATCGAAAGTCTTTCCAGCGAAGCCAAGGTACGCGCGCTGCGCGAGCTGGATGCCTACCTGCGCGCCAGGGACGCCACCGTGGTGCAGGTGATGGTGAACCTGGCGGCGACGCTGGACACCGTGCTCGTCGCGCGCTCGGACGGCGTCATGGCCGGCGACGTGCGCCCGCTGGTACGGCTCAACGTCAGCGTGATCGTGGAGCGCAACGGGCGGCGCGAGCAGGGCTATGCCGGCGGCGGCGGGCGCCATGGCTACGACGAGCTGCTGCGCGATGGCCGCGCCTTCGCGATCGCCGACGAGGCTCTGCGGCAGGCGAACGTGGCGCTGGAGGCCATCGCCGCGCCGGCGGGTTCCATGCCCGTGGTGCTCGGCCCCGGCTGGCCGGGCGTGATGCTGCACGAGGCCGTCGGCCACGGGCTGGAAGGCGATTTCAACCGCAAGGGCACGTCCACCTACGCCGGCCGCATCGGCCAGAAGGTGGCGTCGGACCTGTGCACCATCGTCGATGACGGCACCCTGCCGGGCCGGCGCGGCTCATTGAGCATCGACGACGAAGGCACGCCGACGCAGTGCACCACGCTGATCGAGAAAGGCCGCCTCGTCGGCTACATGCAGGACACCCTCAACGCGCGCCTGATGGGCGCGGCCCCGACCGGCAACGGCCGGCGCGAATCCTTCGCGCAGTTGCCGATGCCGCGCATGACCAACACCTACATGCTGGCGGGCTCGGACGACCCGGCCGACATCATCGGCAGCGTGAAGCGCGGCCTGTACGCGGTGAACTTCGGCGGCGGACAGGTGGACATCACCTCGGGCAAGTTCGTGTTCTCGGCCACCGAGGCCTATCTGATCGAGGATGGGAGGATCACCGCGCCGGTGAAGGGCGCGACCCTGATCGGCAACGGCCCGGAAGCCATGACCCGCGTCAGCATGGTCGGCCACGACCGGGCGCTGGACGAAGGCGTGGGCGTGTGCGGCAAGGAAGGCCAGAGCGTGCCGGTGGGCGTGGGCCAGCCGACGCTGAAGATCGACCAGATGACGGTGGGCGGGACGCAGGCGTGAAAACGCGGGCGATGACGTGCCGGGTGTTTTCCCCGGGGCCAGCGGCACAGAGCACCATGCCGTCATCCCGGAATCGCGCCGGCGATATCCGGAGGCGATCTTCAACAGACCTTGTGTCCGGTCATCCAGTGTCTTCGGCATCCAAAGGCCTGAAGTCACTGGCTCCCCGCTTTCGCGGGGATGACGGCGAGGGTGTCCAGCGGGTGGGGGGATTGGCTGGCGTTGATGTGGGTCAGCCGGCAGCTCAGCCGCGCTTCGCCATGCCTTGCGACGCGGTGTTCTCGTCGTCGGACTCGCTGTCGTCGAAGCGCTCATCGCGCTCATCCACGTCGCCGGCGTCGCCGTCCTCCGCCATCAACGCCTTCAGTTCCCGGAACAGCTCCCGGAACGCATGCGGCGGCCGCTGCTTCTCGCGCTCGATCCGCGCATTGCGCACGAGCTGCCGCAGGCGCTGGCGATCGGCCTCCGGGTGCTCGGCCAGCAGCTCCGCCAGCGCCTCGTCGCCTTCTTCGAGCAGGCGTTCGCGCCAGGCTTCCAGCCGGTGCAGGCGCGCGGTGTCGCGGCGGGCTTCGTCGCGGTCGCGCTCTAGCGCGCGGCGGATGGCGTCGATCACTTCGTCGTCTTCGCGCCGCATGATTTTCGCCAGGAACTGCAATTGGCGCTTGCGCGCGATCTGCGCGGTGATGCGGCGGCTGTCGCGCACCAGCTCGCGCAGCTCGTCGGGCATCGGCACGGCGGAAAGCTCGCGCTCGCCCATCTCCACCAGACGCTCGGCCAGCGTCAGCACGGCCAGCGCCTCGCGCCGCTGCTGGCTGCGGCTGGGGCTGAGGAACTCTCCGGTTTCGGTGTCGCGTCCGCGCATCGTGGCCACCCAGGAAAAAGATCGAAAAGGATACGCCAAGTGAGCACCGTTCCCGCTGTTGTCGATGTCGCCGACGATTCCGCCGCGACCCAGGCCCGCCTCTCGGAACTGGCGCGCGACGTGCTGGCGCGCTGCAGGGCGCGCGGCGCGAGCCAGGCCGAGGTCGATCTGAACGAGGATCGCGGGCTGTCGGTGGGCGTGCGGCTGGGCGAGGTGGAAACCATCGAGTACACGCGCGACCGCGGCCTGTCGCTGACGGTGTATTTCGGCCAGCGCAAGGCCAGCGCCAGCACCGCCGATCTCGATCCGGCCTCGATCGAGGCCACCATCGAGCAAGCCTGTGCCATCGCGCGGCATACCGAGGAGGACGCCTGCGCCGGGCTGGCCGAGGCGGCGCGGATGGCGCGCGCGTTTCCCGAGTTCGACCTGTGGCACCCGTTGCCGCTGGATGCCGATGCGGCCATCGCGCGCGCGCTGGCCTGCGAAGCGGCCGGGCGCGAAGCCGATGCGCGCATCGCCAACTCCGAGGGCGCGAACGCCGCCCATGGCGCGAGCGTCTCGGTGTACGCCAACAGCCACGGTTTCCTCGGCAGCGAGCGCGGCACCAGCCACAGCCTCAGCCTGTCGCTGATCGCAGGGCAGGGCGAGGCGATGCAGCGCGACTACTGGTACGACGCGGCCTGCCGCATCGACGACCTGGCCCCGCCGCAGGCCATCGGCCGGCGCGCGGCCGAGCGCACCGTGGCGCGGCTGGATCCGCGCGCCGCGCCGACCGGGCGTTTCCCGGTGCTGTTCTGCGCCGAAGTCGCGCGCTCGCTGATCGGGCACCTGATCGGCGCGGTCTCCGGCGGTGCGCTGTACCGGCGCGCCTCGTTCCTGCTCGATCACCTCGGCCGGCCGGTATTGCCGCGCGGCATCGACCTGGTCGAACGCCCGCACCTGGTGCACGGCCATCGTTCCGCCGCGTTCGACGCCGAGGGCGTGGCGACGGCCGAATCGGCGCTGGTGCGCGACGGCGTGCTGGAGCGCTACGTGCTCGGCAGCTACTCGGCGCGCAAGCTCGGGCTGCAAAGCACGGCCAATGCCGGCGGCGTGCACAACCTGCAAATCGCCACCGGCCCGGACGATTTCCCCGCGCTGGTGCGCGGCATGGGGCGCGGCCTGGTCGTCACCGAACTGATGGGACAGGGCGTGAACGCCATCACCGGCGATTACTCGCGCGGCGCGGCCGGGTTCTGGGTCGAGAACGGAGAGATCGCGTATCCGGTGGATGAGGTCACCATCGCCGGAAACCTCAAGGACATGCTGCTGGGCATCGAAGCCGTGGGCTCGGACGTGGACCCGCGCTCGCACGTGCTGACCGGCTCGATCCTCGTCGGCGCGATGACGGTGGCGGGCGGCGAGTGACGGGCCGCCCGCTGCCGCTCAATTCGGTGCCAGCAGCGTGAACGGCGGCCAGGGAAGATTGCGCATCAGCCAGAACAGCGGCAATGCCCAAACCCATACCCAGGGCTTGAAGATGCGCTGGCCCAGGCGTCGCAGCGGCGCGGGGCGGAAACCGAGCAGCCAGGCCACGGACAGCGCCAGCCCCGCCGCCAGGAGCGGGGCGAAGGGATTGAGCGCCAGCGCCGCACCCACATCGCCATGAACCAGGGCGTGCAGGGCGCGCGTCATCCCGCAGCCGGGGCAGAACCAGCCGGTCAGGGAATGGAAAACGCAGGGTGGAAAGGGGCTGTCGGCCCGGTTGGGGTCGAAGGCGAGCAACACGCCGGCGCCTGCCGCGGCGACGGCTCCCACGGCGAGAGCCGCCAGTTTTTCCCCCGCGGACACGGCGGTCATGTCATCTGCCGTACTTCTCGATGTATTGCTGGTACTCGCCCATGCTCGCGCCCATGAAGGCGAACAGGACGATGCCAAGCAGGATCATGGCGATCAGTATGCCGGTGGCGATCCAGTTCCACAGTTTCGCGCCGCCGATGGCCTTGCGCGCCCCTTCCGCGTTGCCCCGGTCGATTTCACCGTTGATCTTCGCGGAAAAGACGATGCCCACGATGCCGGGGGGAATCGCCAGGATGGAGAGGCAGTTCAGGCAAACGGCGATCAGTGCCAGCGCAGTGACGGTGATCGACCAGGCGAGGTACAGCCCGCCGTTGCGCTGGAGTGCGGTGCCGGATGGATCGTTCATGCGTGCCCCCTGTGAAAGTCGACGCGCAGCGTAGCTTCTCAGCGCATCAGCGCCAAGGACTCCAGCACCGCCTCGCCATAGCGCTCCAGCTTGGCCGCGCCGACGCCGGAGATGGTCGCCAGTTCGTCCAGCTCGCCCGGATCGGCTTCGGCGATGTCGCGCAGGGTCGCGTTGCTGAAGATCATGTAGGCCGGCACGTTCTGTTCGCGCGCCAGTTGGGTGCGGAGCTCGCGCAGGGCGTCGTAGCGCGGCTGCGCGGCGCGGGAAAGTTCGATGTCGCGGCTGCCGGGGCGGGATTCACCACGAGCACTTTCGCCGCGCGTGCCGGCGCGCTTGCGCGAGGGGCGCAGGTCGCGGCGTAGCTGGATCGAGGTTTCGCCGCGCAGGATCGGACGTGCGGCTTCGGTCAGGCGCAGTCCGCCGTAGCCCTGCACGTCCACGTCGATGAAGCCGGCGGCGACGAGCTGGCGGAACACGCTGCGCCAGGTAGTGGCGTCCAGGTCCGCGCCGATGCCGAAGGTGCTGAGGCGATCGTGGCCGAACTGGGCGATGCGTTCGTTCGGCGCGCCGCGCAGGACGTCGATCACATAGCCCACGCCGAAGCGCTGGCCGGTGCGGTACACGCACGAGAGCGCCTTCTGCGCGGCTTGCGTGCCGTCCCAGGTCTGCGGCGGTTCCAGGCAGTTGTCGCAGTTGCCGCAAGGCTCCGGGTAGGTCTCGCCGAAACCGGCCAACAGCACCTGGCGGCGGCAGCGGGTGGATTCGGCGTAGCCGAGCAGGGCGTCGAGCTTGCGCCGTTCCAGCCGCTTGCGTTCCTCGCCGGCTTCGCCGCCGTCGATCATGCCGATCAGCGTCGCCACGTCGCCGAAGCCGTAGCACATCCACGCTTCGGCCGGCTCGCCGTCGCGGCCGGCGCGGCCGGTTTCCTGGTAATACCCTTCCACCGACTTGGGCAGGTCCAGGTGCGCGACGAAGCGCACGTCCGGCTTGTCGATGCCCATGCCGAAGGCGATGGTGGCGCACATCACGATGCCGTCCTCGCGGATGAAGCGGCGCTGGTTGCGGGCGCGCGTTTCGGCATCCAGCCCGGCGTGGTAGGGCAGCGCGACGATGCCCTGGCCGGCGAGGAACTCGGCGGTTTCCTCCACCTTGCGGCGCGAGAGGCAGTAGACGATGCCGGACTGCCCGCGCCGGTCGCCGAGGAAATCGAGCAACTGGCGGCGCGCGTCGTTCTTTTGCACCACGCGGTAGCGGATGTTGGGCCGGTCGAAGGAGCTGACGAACCATTGCGCCTCGCGCAGTTCCAGCCGCTCGGCGATCTCCTCGCGCGTGGGCGCGTCGGCGGTGGCGGTCAGCGCGATGCGCGGCACCGCGGGCCAGCGCTGGTGCAGCACGTCGAGCTGGCGGTATTCGGGGCGGAAGTCGTGGCCCCATTGCGACACGCAATGCGCTTCGTCGATGGCGAACAGCGCGATGCGGCTGCGGTCGATGAGGTCCAGGAAGCGCGGCGTGAGCAGGCGCTCGGGCGCGACGTAGAGGAGGTCCAGTTCGCCGGCGGCCCGCGCGCGTTCGGTGTCGAAGGCTTCCTGCGCCGCCAGCGAGGAATCCAGCCGCGCCGCGCGCACGCCGAGCTGGCGCAGCGCATCGACCTGGTCCTGCATCAGCGCGATGAGCGGGGAGACGACGATGCCGGTGCCTTCGCGCAGCAGCGCCGGCACCTGGTAGCACAGCGACTTGCCGCCGCCTGTGGGCATCAGCACCAGGCAATCGCCGCCGGCCACGAGGCGCTCGACGATGGCGGCCTGCGGGCCACGGAAGGCGTCGAAGCCGAAGACGCGCCTCAGCAGTTCCAGGGGTGTTTCGGATATCAACACAGGTTCCAGAGTGGTTCGCCTGTCATCCCCGCGGAGGCGGGGATCCAGTGGCTTTCGCCGTTGACTTGGAGGCACTGGGTCCGCGCCTTCGCGGGGGCGACAGGAGTGGGAGGTCGTTGCGTGGCGCTTCCCCATGCCCCGGCACGAGCTGCCGCAATTCCGCATCGGTGAGATTGCGCCACTGGCCGGGCTTGAGATGGCCCAGCCGCACGGTGCCGATGCGCACCCGCACCAGTTGCTTCACCCGGTAGCCGAAGTGCGCCGCCATGAGGCGGATCTGGCGATTGAGGCCCTGGGTCAGCACGATGCGGAAGCCGTGGCTGCCGAGCTTGCCGGTCTTGCAGGGCAGGGTGGTCTGGCCGTGCACCGGCACGCCCCGGCTCATGTCGCGCAGGAACTGTGGCGTCACCGGGTGGTTCACCGCCACCAGGTACTCCTTCTCCAGCCTGTTCTCCGCCCGCAGGATGCGGTTGACGATGTCGCCGTCGCTGGTCAGGAGGATCAGCCCTTCCGAATCCTTGTCGAGCCGGCCGATGGGGAAGATGCGCTGCTCGTGGCCGACGAAATCCACGATGTTGCCCTTCACCGCGCTTTCGGTGGTGCAGGTGATGCCGACCGGCTTGTTGAGCGCGATGTAGACGTGGCGACGCTTGCCCGGCGCGGCGGCGCGGGCGGCCAGGGGCTGGCCGTCGATGCGCACTTCGTCGCCTTCGCCCACTTCCGCGCCGATGCGGGCGCGGATGCCGTTCACCGTCACCTGGCCGGACGAAATGAGCCGGTCGGCCTCGCGCCGCGAGGTGAAGCCGGTATCGCTGATGAACTTGTTCAGGCGCATAGGGCGCGCATCGTGTCACACGTGGCGGCGCGAGCCAATGCGCGATCCGTGCCCGGATGCGGCGGCGTGCCTTGCGCGCAGGCGCTGGCTTGCCAATAGTGTCGCATTCCCGCTCGCACCCCATGCCAGGCAGCCATGACCGATTCCGTCTCCGCCACCGCCGACCTCAACCTCGATCCGCTCTGGATGCCGTTCACCCACAACCGCTACTTCAAGAAGCACCGGCCGCTCGACCGGCTGCTGGTGGGCGCGAAGGGGGCGTACTACATCACCGCCGAAGGCCAGTTCCTGTTCGACAGCCTGTCGGGCCTGTGGTGCTCCGGCCTGGGACACGGCGATCCGCGCATCGCCGAGGCGGTGAAGCGGCAGGTGGACACGGCCGATTTCATTCCCGGATTCCAGATCGGCAGCCCGGAGAATTTCCGGCTGGCCGAGCGCATCGCGCAGCTCGCGCCGGACGATCTGAATCGCGTGTTCTTCACCAACTCCGGCTCCGAGGCCGTGGATACCGCGCTGAAGATCGCCATCGGCTACCACCGCCTGCGCGGCGAGGCGTCGCGCACCCGCATCATCGGGCGCGAGAAGGGCTACCACGGCGTCGGCATCGGCGGCATTTCCGCCGGGGGCATGGTGGCCAACCGCAAGATGTTCGCGCCGATGATGCTGCCCGGCACCGATCACCTGCCGCACACCCACAGCCTCCAGGACATGGCGTTCTCCCGCGGCCAGCCGGCCTGGGGCGCGCACCTGGCCGACGAACTGGAGCGCCTGGTCGCGCTGCACGACGCCTCGACCATCGCAGCGGTGATCGTCGAGCCGATGCAGGGCTCGGTGGGTGTCGTGGTGCCGCCGATCGGCTACCTGCAAAGGCTGCGCGAGATCTGCACGAAACACGGCATCCTCCTGATCTTCGACGAGGTCATCACCGGCTTCGGCCGCATGGGCGACTGGTTCGGCGCGCAGGCGTTCGGTGCCACGCCCGACCTCATCACCTTCGCCAAGGCCGTCAACAACGGCACCGTGCCGATGGGAGGCGTGATCGCCAGGCAGGGCATCTACGATGCCTACATGCAGGGGCCCGAATACGCCGTCGAGCTGTTCCACGGTTATACCTATTCCGGCCATCCGCTCGCGGTGGCGGCGGCGCATGCGACGCTGGACATCCTGCGATCGGACGATGTGCCGGCGCGCTTTGCCGCGCTCGGAAGGCAACTGGAGGACGGCGTGCATTCGCTGCGCGGGGAGCCGAACGTGATCGACGTGCGCAACGTCGGCGGCGCGGCGGCGGTGGAGCTTTCGCCGTTGCCCGGCCAGCCGGGCGTCCGCGCGATCCGCCTGTTCGAGGATGCGTTGAAGCGCGGCCTGTTGCTGCGTTTCACCGGCGACACCATCGCGCTGGCGCCGCCGGCGATTTCCACCGAGGCGGAAATCCAGAAACTGGTCGAGACGCTGCGGGCGTCGATCCGCGCGGTGGCGTGATGGTCGAGGAATGTTCGACTGCCCGCCGTCCCCGCGAAGGCGGGTGCCCAGTGACTTCCTGCCTTGAACGCAAAAGGCACCGGGCACCCGCCTTCGCGGGTGCGACGAGCTGTTCACCGGCGCTTGCCATGCGCGCCGAAGTTGCGTAGAACGCAAGCAGCGACACAGTGTTCCTTCCAGTCGGCGGACGACGGGAGGATGGGCCTGGTAAGGCCCGGACGGCGCCGATCCGTGGGGGCTCGGCGCGCCCGCCGCCCGCGTGGCGGCTCCCCGGTTGCGCTGGCGCGGATCGGGGCTCGCTGTATCGCGACGCGCCTTGTGCGCGAGTGCTTCCGGAGAGCCACATGAACGCAGCCATCCGGGACGTGTCCGCCACGTCCGTCGCCCGAACCATCCCGCATATCGTCGGCGGCGAGCGCATCGTCGCCGGTGCCGGCGAAGGTGCGGTGTTCAATCCGGCCACGGGCCAACGGACGGGAATCCTTCCACTCGCCGATGCCGCGCTCGTGGATCGCGCCGTCGCGGCGGCGAAGGCCGCGTTTCCGGCCTGGGCCGCGACCGCCGCGCCGCGTCGCGCCCGCGTTCTGTTCCGTTTCCGGGAACTGATCGAATCCCGCGCCGACGCGCTCGCCGCGCAGATCACCGCCGAACACGGCAAGACCCACGCCGATGCCCTCGGCGAAGTCGCGCGCGGCCTGGAAGTGGTCGAGTTCGCCTGCGGCATTCCGCAGCTTCTCAAGGGCGAGACGAGCGAGAACATCGGCGGCAACATCGACACCACGTCGATCCGCCAGCCGCTCGGCGTGGTGGCCGGCATCACGCCCTTCAATTTTCCCGCGATGGTGCCGCTGTGGATGGCGCCGGTGGCGCTGGCCTGCGGCAATGCCTTCGTGCTCAAGCCCTCCGAGCGCGATCCTTCGGCCACGCTGCTGCTGGCCGAGTGGCTGCGCGAGGCCGGGCTGCCGGATGGATTGTTCAACGTGGTGCACGGCGACAAGCGCGCCGTGGACGCGCTGCTCGAGCATCCGGACGTGGCCGCGATCAGCTTCGTCGGCTCCACGCCGATCGCCCGGTACATCTTCGAGACCGGCGCGCGCCACGGCAAGCGCGTGCAGGCGCTCGGCGGCGCCAAGAACCACATGGTGGTGATGCCCGATGCCGACCTGGACCAGGTCGCCGATGCGCTGATGGGCGCGGGCTATGGTTCGGCCGGCGAGCGCTGCATGGCGATCTCGGTGGCCGTGGCGGTGGGCGATGCCGTGGCCGATGCGCTGGTCCAGCGCCTGGCCCCGCGCGTGGCCGCGCTGAAGATCGGCGACGGCATGGCGCCCGGCATGGACATGGGGCCGCTGGTCACCGCCGCGCATCGCGACAAGGTGCGCGGCTACATCGGCCTGGGCGAGGCCGAAGGAGCCACGCTGGTGGTCGATGGGCGCGCCCGCGCGATTCCCGGCGCCGGCGATGGCTTCTTCCTCGGCGGCACCCTGTTCGACCATGTGACGCCTGCGATGCGCATCTACCGCGAAGAAATCTTCGGCCCGGTGCTGTGCATCCTGCGGGCGGCCGATTACGAGGAGGCGCTGGCGCTGATCGATGCGCACGAGTTCGGCAACGGCACCTCGATCTTCACCCGCGATGGCGACGCGGCGCGCGATTTCGCCAGCCGCGCGCAGGTCGGCATGGTCGGCGTGAACGTGCCGATCCCGGTGCCGGCCGCGTTCCACAGTTTCGGCGGCTGGAAGGCGTCGCTGTTCGGCGATCACCACGTGTACGGCCCCGAGGGCGTGCGCTTCTACACCCGGCTCAAGGCCGTCTCGGCGCGCTGGCCCACCAGCATCCGCGGCGGCGCGCAGTTCGTGATGCCGACCAGCGGTTGATGCCCGCGGTCGACAAGCTTGTCCGTTCCCTTTAGCAGAGGAGGCGACCCCATGAATGCCATGATGAACCCCGGACCCGCCGATGCCGCGCCGCTGGCGATCGACGGCCAGCGCCTGTGGAACAGCCTGATGGAGATGGCGAAGATCGGCGCCACGCCCAAGGGCGGCGTCTGCCGCCTGGCGCTCACCGACCTGGACCGGCAGGGCCGCGACCTGTTCGTGCAATGGGCCAGGGAGGCCGGCTGCACGATCAGCGTGGACCGGATGGGCAACGTGTTCGCGCGCCGCGCCGGCCGCGACGATTCGCTGGCGCCGGTCGTCACCGGCTCGCACGCCGATTCGCAGCCCACCGGCGGCAAGTTCGACGGCATCTACGGCGTGCTCGGCGGGCTGGAAGTGATCCGCAGCCTCAACGACCACGGCATCCAGACGGACCGTCCGGTCGAGGTGGTCATCTGGACCAACGAGGAAGGCTCGCGCTTCGCCCCGGCGATGGTGGCCTCGGGCGTGTTCGCCGGCGTGTTCACGCTCGACTACGGCCTCTCGCGCACCGACGTGGACGGCAGGACCATCGGCGAGGAATTGCAGCGCATCGGCTATGCCGGCGACCTGCCGATGGGCAAGCCGATCCACGCCGCGTTCGAACTGCACATCGAGCAGGGGCCGATCCTGGAAGCCGAGGGGGTCACCATCGGCGTCGTCACCGCCGCGCAGGGCCAGCGCTGGTACGAAGTCGTCTTCACCGGGCAGGAATCGCACGCCGGCCCGACGCCGATGCCGCGCCGCCGCGATGCCCTGCTCGGCGCGGCGCGCGTGATCGATCTGGTCAACCGCATCGGCCACGCCCACGCGCCGCTGGCCTGCGCGACGGTCGGCATGCTCCAGGTGCATCCGAACTCGCGCAACGTGATTCCCGGCCAGGTGTTCTTCACCGTGGATTTCCGCCATCCCGAGGATGCCGTGCTGGCGCGGATGGATGCGGAGCTGCGCGAAGGCATCGCGAAGATCGCCGAAGAGACGAAGCTGGAAACCACGAGGCTCGAGCAGATCTTCTATTACGCGCCGGTGCCGTTCGACGAGGCCTGCGTGGAGTCGGTGCGCGCCGCCGCGCGGCGCTTCGGCTACTCGCACCGCGACATCGTCTCCGGGGCCGGGCACGACGCCTGCTACCTGGCCGGCGTCGCGCCGACGGCGATGGTGTTCGTGCCCTGCGTCGGCGGCATCAGCCACAACGAAATCGAGGACGCCACGCCCGAATGGATCGAAGCCGGGGCGAACGTGTTGCTGCACGCGATTCTCGGGAGGGCCTCGCGCTGAACCTTGCTGTTCCTTCTCCCCATCGGAATGGGGAAAAGGAAAAAACAGAAAATCTTTCCATTCCCAGGCAAAACCCAGGAATCCCCATGGCAAGAAAGCCCCTTGGCGACATCGCCCCCGGCCGGCTCGATCCGGCCACACTCGCCCGGCACTTCGACGATGTCGCGCCACCACTGGACGACCGTCAGGCGCTGATCGCCGCGAACCGCTGCTACTACTGCTACGACGCGCCGTGCATCCAGGCGTGCCCGACGGGCATCGACATTCCCGAGTTCATCCGCGGCATCGCCACGGGCAACCTCAGGGGCGCGGCCACGACGATCCTGTCGTCCAACACCTTCGGCGGTGCGTGCGCGCGGGTCTGCCCCACGGAAATCCTGTGCGAAGGCGTCTGCGTGCGGAACACGGCCGAGTCCCAGCCCGTGCGGATCGGCGCGCTGCAGCGCCATGCCACCGACTGGGTCTACGAATCGGGCGCGCAGCTTTTCCAGCGCGCGCCCGCGTCGGGCTTCAAGGTCGCCGTGGTCGGCGCCGGACCTGCGGGCCTGGCCTGCGCGCATCGGCTGGCACGGGCAGGGCACGCGGTGACGGTGTTCGAGGCCAAGGCCCGGCCCGGCGGCCTCAACGAGTACGGCATCGCCGCCTACAAGCTGCCGCACGGCTTCGCCCAGAAGGAGATCGACTGGCTGCTTTCCATCGGCGGCGTCGAGATCCGGCCCGGCATGCGGCTGGGCGAGCACGTCACGCTGGCGCAACTGCGCCGGGACCACGATGCGGTGTTCCTCGGCATGGGCCTGGCCGGCGTCAACGCGCTGGGCATCGACGATGAAACCCTGCCGGGCGTGCGCAACGCGGTGGATTTCATCGCCGAGCTTCGCCAGAGCGGTGACCTGGGCGCGTTGAGCGTCGGTCGCCGTGTCGTCGTGATCGGCGGCGGCAACACCGCCATCGACGCCGCGATCCAGAGCAGGCGACTGGGCGCCGAATCGGTGACGCTGGTCTATCGCCGCGGCCCGGAGGCCATGAGCGCCACCTGGCACGAACAGGAGTTCGCCAAGACCGAAGGCGTTAACGTGATCCACTGGGCCGCGCCGCGCCGGCTGATCGAAAAGGACGGCCTCCTCGCCGGCATCGAGTTCGAGTACACGCAGCGGGATGCCGACGGAAGGCTCGCCGGCAGCGGCGACGTGTTCGCGCTGGAAGCGGACACCGTGCTCAAGGCCATCGGCCAGAGCTTCGTGCCCGATCCCGTGCGCGAGAACGGCCGCGACCTGCTGGAGCTGCGCGGCGGCCGCATCGCCGTGGATGTCGAGTTTTCCACCTCGCTGCCGGGCGTTTGGGCCGGCGGCGACTGCGTCGGCGGCAAGACCGATCTCACCGTGCAGGCCGTCGACGATGGCCAGCGCGCCGCCGCCGCCATCGACCGCGCCCTGCTGGCGCGCGCGCTCAAGGCCGCCTGAGGAGCCAAAGGACATGACCGATCTCACCAGCCGCTTCGCCGGCATCACCTCGCCCAATCCCTTCTGGCTCGCCTCCGCGCCGCCCACCGACAAGGCCTACAACGTCAATCGCGCCTTCGAGGCCGGCTGGGGCGGCGTGGTCTGGAAAACCCTGGGGCTGGACCCGCCGGTGGTGAACGTGTCCTCGCGCTACGGCGCGGTGGCCTACAACGGCCAGCGCATCGCCGGCCTCAACAACATCGAACTGATCACCGACCGCCCGCTCGCGGTGAACCTCGCCGAGATCCGCCAGGTGAAGCGCGACTGGCCGGAGCGGGCGATGATCGTCTCGCTGATGGTGCCCTGCGACGAGGACTCCTGGAAGTTCATCCTGCCGCAGGTCGAGGACACCGGCGCGGACGCGGTGGAGCTGAACTTCGGCTGCCCGCACGGCATGAGCGAGCGCGGCATGGGCTCGGCGGTGGGGCAGGTGCCCGAGTACGTGGAGATGGTCGCGCACTGGGTCAAGAAGCACTCGCGCCTGCCCTGCATCGTCAAGCTCACTCCCAACATCACCGACATCCGCACCTCGGCGCGCGCGGCGTTCCGCGGCGGCGCGGACGCGGTGTCGCTGATCAACACGATCAACTCCATCGTCGGCGTCGACCTGGACCTGATGGCGCCGCTGCCCACCGTCGATGGCAAGGGCACGCACGGTGGCTACTGCGGCCCGGCGGTGAAGCCCATCGCGCTGAACATGGTCGCCGAGATCGCGCGCGACAAGGAGACGTACTGCAGGCCGATTTCCGGCATCGGCGGCATCGCCACCTGGCGCGACGCGGCCGAGTTCATCGCGCTGGGCTGCGGCAGCGTGCAGGTCTGCACCGCGGCGATGCACTACGGCTTCCGCATCGTGGAGGACATGATTTCCGGGCTGCGCCACTTCATGCAGGAGAAAGGCTACGCGCGGCTGGAGGACTTCGTGGGCAAGGCGGTGCCCAACGTCACCGACTGGCAGTTCCTCAACATGGCCTACGACATCAAGGCCCGCATCGACCAGGACAAGTGCATCAAGTGCGGCCTGTGCCACATCGCCTGCGAGGACACCTCGCACCAGGCCATCCTGAAGCAGAAGGACGGCCAGCGGCATTTCGAGGTGGTGGACGAGGAGTGCGTCGGCTGCAACCTGTGCATGCACGTCTGCCCGGTGGACGGCTGCATCACGATGGAGCGCGTGGACGCGGGCGAGTACCGCAACTGGACCACGCATCCGAACAACCCGATGCGCAGGAAGGAAGAAGCGGTGTAATTTCCATTGCCGGGTGCGCGTCGGGGGAGGGCGCACCGGGTTTCATCCGCAGGGGGCAGCGTGAGCACCGGTCAGCCATCCGGCGTCGATCCCGATCTGGTCAACGAAGATTTACTTCCTACCACGCCTGCCCAGCGCACCTGGGACTGGCGATCCATCGCCGCGCTGTGGGTGGCGATGGTGGTCTGCGTGCCGGCCTACATGCTCGCCGCCGGCCTCATCAGCGAAGGCATGTCGTGGTGGCAGGCGGTGCTCACGATCTTCCTCGCCAACCTCATCGTGCTGGTGCCGATGCTCCTGATCGGCCATGCCGGGGCCAGGCACGGCATCCCGTTCCCGGTGCTGTTGCGCTCCTCGTTCGGTACGCGCGGCGCGAAGCTTCCCGCCGTGCTGCGCGGGCTGGTGGCCTGCGGCTGGTTCGGCATCCAGACCTGGATCGGCGGGGCGGCGATCTACACCCTCATCAACGTGCTCGCCGGCGATGCCATCGTCGGCCAGCCGCTGCCCGTGCTGGGCATCGACACCGGGCAACTGCTGAGCTTCCTGGCGTTCTGGGCGCTGCACGTGGTGTTCATCGCCTACGGCACCGAGTCGATCCGCTGGCTGGAGATCTGGGCCGCGCCGGTGCTGGTGGCGATGTGCCTGGTGTTGCTGGTCTGGGCTTATGTACGTGCCGATGGCTTCGGGCCGATGCTTTCGGCCCCCTCGCAGTTCGCGCCCGGCGGCGCGCGCGAGGGGCAGTTCGCGGCGGTGTTCTGGCCCTCGCTGACCGCGATGGTGGGCTTCTGGGCGACGCTGGCGCTGAACATTCCCGATTTCACCCGCTACGCGCGCAGCCAGCGCGATCAGGTGATCGGCCAGGCGCTGGGTTTGCCGATCCCGATGGCGGTGCTGGCCTTCGTCGCGGTGGCGGTGACTTCGGCCACGGTGCTGATCTATGGCCAGGCGATCTGGGATCCGGTGGAACTGACGCGCCGCATGGGCGGCTTCGGCGTGGTGGTCGCGCTGCTGGCGCTGTCGCTGGCCACGCTCAGCACCAACCTCGCCGCCAACGTGGTGGCGCCGGCCAATGGCTTTTCCAGCCTCGCGCCCTCGCGCATCTCGTTCAAGCTGGGCGGCTACATCACCGCCGGCATCGGCATCGCGATCTTCCCGTGGAAGCTCCTGGAAACCACCGGGGCGTACATCTTCACCTGGCTGATCGGCTATTCGGCCCTGCTCGGGCCGATCGCCGGCATCTTGCTGGCCGACTATTTCCTGATCCGCCGCACCGAACTGGATGTCGATGCGCTGTTCCGCGACGACGGCCGCTACCGCTACCGCAACGGCTGGAACCCCGTGGCCCTGGTCGCGCTCGTCGCCGGCGTGCTGCCGAACCTGCCGGGCTTCCTGCATGCCGCGTTCCCGGCGTCCTTCGCCAGCGTGCCTGCGGTGTTCGTGGCGATCTACGGCTATGCGTGGTTCGTCGGACTGGCGATCGCCGGGGGGGTGTACTGGGCCTTGATGAAGGTGCAACGCAGGGCGGATTGAGCCGACTTGTGCGAAACGATGCAGGCTTGAACAAACCTCATGACGTCATCCCAGCGAAGGCTGGAAGCGCTTCACAACAAACGAATGTCTGGTCATCCATCTTGATCTTGCCCTCAAAAGAAAAATGGATCCCAGCCTCCGCTGGGATGACGGCAAGGTTGAATAACCCGCCGATTGCGTTCTGATGCCGTTCGTTGCACGGTAGCCACTTCCGCCGGCAGCCCGCCGCTTCATCCGGAGCCACCCATGACCACCACCCTGATCCGCGGCGGCACCGTCGTCGATTCGGAAACCAGCTATCGCGCCGACGTGCTGATCGCGGGCGATGCCATCGCCGCCATCGGCCCGGGTCTGGAGGTGCCGGCCGGCGCGCGGATCGTCGATGCCGGCGACCGGCTGGTGATGCCCGGCGGCATCGATCCGCATACCCACATGCAACTGCCTTTCATGGGCACGGTGGCGAGCGACGATTTCTACAGCGGCACCGCGGCGGGATTGGCGGGCGGCACCACCAGCATCATCGACTTCGTGATTCCCAACCCGCAGCAGTCGCTGATGGAAGCCTTCCGCACCTGGCGCGGCTGGGCGGAGAAGGCGGCTTCCGACTACGCCTTCCACGTCGCCGTCACCTGGTGGGACGACAGCGTGCACGCGGACATGGGCACGCTGGCGAACGAGCACGGCGTGCAGAGCTTCAAGCACTTCATGGCCTACAAGAACGCCATCATGTGCGACGACGAAGTGCTGGTGAACAGCTTCACCCGTTGCGTGGAACTGGGCACCCTGCCGACCGTGCACGCAGAGAACGGCGAGCTGGTGTATCGCCTGCAAAAGCTCCTGCTCGAGCGCGGCGTCACCGGCCCGGCGGCGCATCCGCTGTCGCGCCCGCCCGCGGTGGAAGGCGAGGCCGCGAACCGCGCCATGCGCATCGCCGAGGTGCTGGGCACGCCGTTGTACGTGGTGCACGTCTCCGCGCATCAGGCCGTGGAGGCCATCGCGCGCGCGCGCGGCGAGGGCCAGCGCGTGTTCGGCGAGGTGCTGCCGGGGCACCTGCTGATCGACGACTCGGTCTACACCCATCCGGACTTCGAATACGCCGCCGGCCACGTGATGAGCCCGCCATTTCGCCCGAAGGCGCACCAGGAGGCGCTCTGGCATGGCCTGCAAGCCGGCCACCTGCACACCACGGCGACCGATCACTGCGCCTTCTGCGCGCCGCAGAAGGCGGCGGGAAAGGACGATTTCACCAGGATTCCGAACGGCTGCGCCGGCATCGAGGACCGCATGAGCGTGCTCTGGCACTACGGCGTCGCCAGCGGGCGGCTGACGCCGAGCGAGTTCGTGAAGATCACCTCGGCCAACGCGGCGCAGATCTTCAATCTCTACCCGAAGAAGGGCGCGGTGCGCGTCGGCGCGGATGCGGACCTGGTGATCTGGGACCCGAGCGCCAGCCGCACGATTTCAGCCAGGACGCACCACCAGAACGTGGACTTCAACATCTTCGAAGGCCGCACCGTGACGGGCGTGGCCACGCACACCTTCACGCGCGGCCTTCTGGCCTGGGCCGAAGGCGAGCTGCGCGCGGTGCGCGGGCATGGGCGCTACCTGCCGCGGCCCACGCATGCGCCTTACTTCGATGCCGCGCGGCGTCTGGCCGGGGCCAGCGGCGGGCCGTAGATCGTTCCACGATGCCGGCGCCTGCCACGGGCAGGACCGCGCCACGCCAAGTCACGGCGGCGGCTCGAACCCGTCGGCGAACACATCCGGGCCGGCATCGACATCCAGGAACACCGCCGTCGGCGGCCCGAACTCCCCGGCGGCATCCCGGCCCTGCACGTAGACGATATGGCGGCCGGGCGCGAGCGCGCTGGTGTCGATCACCGCTTCCACGGCTTCGGCGGTGCTGTCGAACTGGCCATCGGCCGGCAGCATCTCGGTGCCGGTGGCGCCCGCGTCCCAGGGCAGCTCGTCGATGTAGTAGCGCGCGCCGGCGATGACGTGGCGGGGGCGCGGCTGGATGGGGGCGTTCGAGGGAGCCTGCGGATTGCGATAGCGGCTGTCGTCGATGCTGGCGCGCAGCGTCGCCGGAGCGCCCTGCGCCGCGAGCGGCGGGTCGATGCCCGCATCGACGGCATCGGGGCCGGCGGGGAGCCTGTACGGCGCGTGCAGCGTGCGCGCGGCATAGCGCAACGCGGCGAGGTTCAGCGGCGCGGTGGTGTTCTCGAACGTGGTGCAGTTCTCGAAGAAGGCCACGCCCAGTTCGATGGTGTACGCCGGCACGCCCAGTTCGCCGTAGGCGAAATCGTCGGTGGTGCCGCGCGTGGCGTACAGGCCGATGGCCTGCTGCGGTTCGTAGTCGTTGAACCAGGCCAGGCGCATGCCCAGCGTTTCCAGCGCGGTGGCGTTGCCGCTGGGCGCGGTGCTGTGGCCCCAGGGCCAGAGCACCAGCCGGGAGTAGCTGTGGATGTCGAAGAACAGGCCCTGGGTGTCTTCGTCGGCGGACGCCGTTTCGCTCTGCGGGTCGCCCGGCCGCGTGTCGGGGAAGATGCCCCGCACGTAGGCGGTCACCGCCTGGGTTTCAGGCTCCGATGCGGCCGCCGTGCCACGGTAGGTTTCCGAGCAGGCGCTGGTGCTCGATCCGCCGTTGGGGTAGTTCCAGAACACCGGGAAATTGCGGTTCAGGTCGATGCCCGCCTGGTTGCCGCTGCACAGCGTGGAGTTCTCGTTCTTGCGCCAGGAAAGTCCCGCTTCTGCGCGCTTGCGCCCATCCGGATTGGCCTGCAACAGGAAATGGAACTCCATGCGGTCCAGCAGCCAGGTGGCGTTGGCGTCGTTGCCGTAGCCGGCCAGGAGTTCCTCGGCGTAGCGCGTCGCCAGTTCGGCGGGCGTGTACTCGCGCGCATGCACCGAGCTCATCACGAACATCTTGGGCTTCTCGCCGCCGGTCGACGGGTTGGCGAGCTTCAGCACCTGGAGCGCGTAGCCCTGCGCACCGTTCTGGGAGCGGCGCCAGCTCGGGCCGATGTCGATGCTGCTGGCCAGCAGCGGGTACGTCGCCACCAGGTTCGCCACGGTGTCGGCGGTTTCTTCCACCGTGCGGTAACAGGCGTAGCCGGGAATCGCGCGCAGGGCGTGCAGCGGTTCCAGGCTGGCGTGCAGCGCGGCGCTGGCCTGCGCGTCCACGCGCCACGCCATGCGCTGTTGGGCCAGCCAGGCTCGGTCTTCGTCGCTGGCTTCCACCCGGGCTTCGCGGCTGGCGTGGTCGAACAGCACGTGGCCGAAACGGGTGCCCAGCCGCTGAAGCTCGGCGGGAGAGGGATCGCGCACCACCACCACATCGTGCCTAGTGGAGGCGGTGGGTTCGTGCGCGGAGGCCGCCAGGCTCGCCAGGAGCAGCAGCGCGGTCGGAAGGAGGCGGTTCACGAGGAGGAAAAGTCCCGATGCGGAGGCGTGGCGTGGCCGTCCGGCGGCGGGCGGACGAAGGCCGCACATGGTACGCCAAGGTCTGATTGACCGGCGTGGCGGGCGGGGCGATGCTGGCCGCCTCTTTGGTGCGGAGGCGGTTCCATGAAGGGCGTCAACCATGTGCTCTGGGGTCTGATGGCGCTGCTGGGGGCGTGTTGCCTCGGCGTGGTCGCATTGCGGCAGGGCGAGCAGATCAGCGCGCTGTGGATCGTGGTGGCGGCGGTGTCGATCTACCTGGTCGCGTATCGCTACTACAGCCTCTACATCGCCAGGAACGTGATGGGGCTGGACCCCACGCGCGCCACCCCGGCGCACGTGCACAACGATGGCCTGGACTACGTGCCCACGAACAAGCACGTGCTGTTCGGCCACCACTTCGCCGCCATCGCCGGCGCCGGCCCGCTGGTGGGCCCGGTGCTGGCCGCGCAGATGGGCTATCTGCCCGGCATGCTGTGGCTGATCGTCGGCGTGGTGCTGGCCGGCGCGGTGCAGGACTTCATGGTGCTGTTCATTTCCAGCCGCCGCGACGGGCGCTCGCTCGGCGACCTGGTGCGCGAGGAAATGGGAACCGTGGCCGGCACCATCGCGCTGTTCGGCGCCTTCATGATCATGATCATCATCCTGGCGGTGCTGGCGATGATCGTGGTGAAGGCGCTGGCCGAAAGCCCGTGGGGCATGTTCACGGTGATCGCGACGATGCCGCTGGCGATCTTCATGGGCATCTACATGCGCTACATCCGGCCCGGCAGGATCGGCGAGATTTCCGTCATCGGCATCGTGCTGCTGCTGGTGGCGATCTGGCTCGGCGGCAAGGTCGGCGCGCATCCGACCTGGGGCCCGGCCTTCACCTTCACCGGCACGCAGATCACCTGGATGCTGATCGGCTACGGCTTCGTCGCCGCCACCTTGCCGGTATGGCTGCTGCTGGCGCCGCGCGATTACCTCTCCACGTTCCTGAAGATCGGCGTGATCGTGGCGCTCGCCATCGGCATCGTCATCGCCAGCCCGGACGTCACCTCGCTGAAGATGCCCGCGCTGACCGAATTTGCCTCCACCGGCGACGGCCCGGTCTGGAAGGGCGGGCTGTTCCCGTTCCTGTTCATCACCATCGCCTGCGGCGCGGTGTCCGGCTTCCACGCGCTGATTTCCTCGGGCACCACGCCCAAGCTGCTCGCCAACGAGACCCACGCCCGCTACATCGGCTACGGCGGCATGCTGATGGAATCGTTCGTGGCGATCATGGCGCTGGTGGCCGCCTCCATCCTGGATCCAGGCATCTACTTCGTGATGAACAGCCCGGCGGCGGTGATCGGCGCCGATGTCGCGCACGCCGCGCAGGTGGTCAGCAGCTGGGGCTTCGCCATCAGTCCGGACGACATCCATCTCAAGGCCCAGCAGATCGGCGAGCACACCATCCTCTCGCGCGCCGGCGGCGCGCCGACGCTGGCGGTGGGCATCGCGGTGATCCTCAACGACGCCTTGCCCGGGGGCGAGGGCGCGATGGCGTTCTGGTACCACTTCGCCATCCTGTTCGAGGCGCTGTTCATCCTCACCGCCGTGGATGCCGGCACGCGTGCCGGGCGCTTCATGTTGCAGGACCTGCTCGGCAGCTTCGTGCCGGTGCTGCGCAAGACCGATTCCTGGGGGCCGAACGTGGTCGGCACCGCCGGCTGCGTGGCGCTGTGGGGCTACTTCCTCTACCAGGGCGTGGTCGATCCGCTCGGAGGCATCAACACGCTGTGGCCGCTGTTCGGCATCGCCAACCAGATGCTGGCCGGCATCGCGCTGATGCTGTGCACCGTGGTGCTGTTCAAGATGAAGCGCGACCGCTATGCCTGGGTCGCCATCCTGCCGGCGAGCTGGCTGCTGATCTGCACCACCTGGGCCGGCCTCATCAAGATCTTCGACGCCAAGCCGGCGGTCGGGTTCGTCGCGCAGGCGCGCCACTACCAGGCGGCGATCGCCAACGGCGAACTGCTCGGCACGGCCAAGAGCATGGCGCAGATGAAGCAGGTGGTGTTCAACAGCTACGTCAACGCCGGTTTGACCGCGCTGTTCCTGCTCGTGGTGGCCGGCATCCTGATCTACGCGGTCAAGGCCATCCGCGCGGCGCGCCGCCATCCGCGGCGCCGCGACCGCGAGACCGCTTATGTCGCGCTGAGCGAAGACCAGCGGAAGGCGTGGCTGTGATGGGCACCGAGCTTGTCACCCACGACCACTTCGCCACGCACAAGCGCGTGTGGCGAAGGCTGGTGCAGACCGCGCGGCTGTGCTGCGGCATCCCGGACTACGACAACTACGTCCGCCACATGCTGGAAAAGCATCCGGAGCGGGAGCCGATGGACTACAAGACCTTCTTCCGCGAGCGGCAGGAGGCGAGGTTCGGCGGGCGCAGCGGGTTCCGGTGCTGTTGATCGATCTTCACGTCGTCATACCGGCGAAAGCCGGGATCCATTTTACGGTTGCAGCAAGATCAAGATGGATCCCGGCTTTCGCCGGGATGACGCTTCAGCAAGTAAGCAGCGTCGCGGCTAAAGTCACTCCGCCAATGCAGACCCCTCGAAGCCGTCCCCGAATACCCGGTCGCCCGCCGCGCTGCGACTGGCCTGCGCGGTGTTGCCGTAGGCGCCGAGGTTGATGCGTCCGCCGTTGGGTTCGGTTTCCTGCGAGTAGTCGGAGGCCGGATCGCCGGCATCGATGGCGGGGCTGGTCGCGGCGTCGAGAACCCAGCCGGAGGGCGTGAAGCGACCGGCGCCCGAGCGCAGGTGGTAGTCGCCCGCGGCCGCGTTGGCGAACAGCGGGTTCGCGTTGAAGTTGCCGGTGCCCGGCTCCTGCGTGATCGACCAGGCGATGGTGAAGCCACCGCCGGAAAGCGTGGCGAAATCGCGGCTGTTGCCGTGGAAGATCGCGTTGCGGATCGTGGCCTGCGAGCCGTCCTCGATCACCACGGCCGCGCCGCCGGGTGCCGTGTCCGGGCAGAGGTGATCGGCCACGGTGAGGTTCTCGATGGCGACCATCGACGGCCCGCCCGGCCCGCCGTCGATGTAGATCGCGGCCCCGGAGCGGCTGCCGTTCGGGCACAGGTTGCGGTGGATCAGGTCGTTGCGCATCGTGCCCGTCGCGCCTTCGTCCCAGAACACGCCGGCGCCGGTGGTCGGGGCGAAGTTGCCGGTGACGACGTTGCCGCGCAGTTGCGCATCCACGCCCGCCACCAGCACGCCGCCGCCCCAGCCGTAGCCCTGCGTCGCGCCGATGACGTTGCCGCGCACGATGTTGTCGGCGAGCAGCGTACCGGCCGAGACATAGATGCCGCCGCCGTGGTCGTGGTGGCCGATGTTGTCTTCGACGAGGTTGCGGCGAAGCTCGGCGTGGCGCCCGGAGACGTGGACGCCCGCGCCCTTGCCGGCCTGGTTGTCGCGCACGGTGTTGTGTTCGATGCGGATCGTGCCGGTGGCGCCGCCCCAGCTCTGCGCGTAGGTGTAGATGCCGCCGCCGCGCGTATCGGCGCTGGTGTGCTGGTTGCTCGCGTTGCCGTGGATCAGGTTGTGCGAGATGACGATTTCGCCGTTGCCGTGCAGCGTGGCGTGGACGCCGCCACCGTGGCCGTAGCCGTCTTCCCAGGTACTGCCCAGGCCGCGTCCGCGCGTGAGGGTGAAGCCATCGAGCACGGTGCTCTGGTTCGAGTCCAAGTGCAGTTGCACGGCCGGGTTGGCGAGGCCGCCGTCGATGGTGGACGCGTGCTGGCCGGCATCGCGCGCGGAGAAGCCCGCGTTGAAGCCGCCGAGCAGGGTCAGGTGCTTTCCGGTGGGCGCGTTGTGGCCGCCGAGCGCGACGTTCTCGGCGTAGGTGCCCGCCGCCACCTGCACGATGTCGCCGGCCTTGGCAGCGGCAATCGCGGCATGGATGGTCGCCAGCGGCGCGGCGGCCGAACCGTTGCCGCCGGGCGCCGCGCCGGCGCGCACGCAGACCACCGCCGGTTGCGAGGGATGGGTGCCGGTGCAGGCGTGGATCTCGCCGTTGTCGTGCCCGTCCGGGCCTTTGCCGGGATAGTCCGATGCGGCGGCGGGCAGGGCGGCGAGCGCCAGCGTGACGGCTGCGGCGAGGATGCCGGCGTTCATGGCGTGAAGCCCTCGAAACCATCGGCGAACAATCCGCCATCGCGCTCGAACGCGCCCAGGTCCGGCGCGCCATCGCCGGGGCGCGGCTGGCCGGAAGCGTGCGGCAGGTATTGGGCGTGCACGCCATGGCCGGCTGCGACGGCATCGGCGTGCAGCGCCATGCCCGCGTCCACCGCATCGCTGTCGGGCGCGAGGCTGAAGTCCGCGCCGGCTTCGTCGACGAAGCCCGGGGCGTTGGCCGCGTTGGTCAGCACGTTCCCGAGACCGGAGATGGTGCCGTCCGGCGTGATGCCGTCGCGCCACGACGCCATCGTCGGCGAGGCCCAGTTCACGCCCAGGTCGAGCATGCCGCTCTGGCGCATCCACGAAAGGTTCGTAGGCGTCGCGCCGCTCGTCCACGCGCGCAGGAACACGAGGTTGTTGCGCGCATCCACGCGTTCGTCGTTGGTGGAAACGTCGAACAGCACCTTGCGCCACGCGCCGCCCGGGCCGCTCTGGTCGGTGCGCACGACCACGGTGTTGTGGAAGAAGTGCAGCGTGCCCTTGCGGTAGCAGGTCAGGGCCGGGTCTTCCTTGCCGCCGGTGTAGCAGCCGCTGTCGCCGCCGTAGTGCACCAGGTAGCCGGGCCCGTCCGGATCGCTGACGATGACATTGCCGTAGACGAAGGCGCGGCGGTACTCGGGCAGGTGCTGCGCCATCGGCCAGCTTTCCTGCGCCTCCACCAGATCGATGCTGCGCGCGCCGCCGTCGATGAAGTTGTAGCGCACCACGGTGCCGGTGGAGCGGTCCTTGAGGTTGCCGCCGCCCGAGCCTGTGCGCAGCGGGCCGAAGCGGTTGAACTGGATGGTCATGCCCACCGCTTCGGTGTAGAGGTTGTGGTGGCGGTCGAAGGCGGTGGTGACGGTGCCGTTGCCGTACAACTGCGAGAACTCCACCAGGATGTCGCGCGAGAGCGTTTCCTCCGAATCGCCGGAGGCGACGAAGAAGCCGTTGCCGTTGCCTTCCAGCGCCACGTCGCGCACCGTGATGTGCTCGCCGCGCTCGACGAAGATGCCGGCGGCGTTGGGGTTGTAGGTCATCGTCGCGCCGTTGCTGGCGGTGAAGCCGTATTCGTGGAAGGCATGGCGGATGTGCAGCCCCCGGATCACGATGTGGCGTGGCTTGTGGCCCCAGGCGTCGCCCGCGCCCCAGCTCACGTGGATCAGGCCGCGCGGCTCGGTGGCCACGACGCGATAGCCCATCGTCGCGCGCGTGGTCGCGTTCTCCCCATCGAGCACCGGCCGCTCGTCGCCCGGGCCGCGCACCCCGCACACCACGATGGGCTGCGCCGCCGTGCCCTGGCGGCGCAGCAGGATCTTTTCCCGGTACGGCGCGGCACGCCAGTGGATGCGCACCGTATCGCCCGCGTTCAACGCTTCCCACGGCACCTGGCCGATGCCCGCGTAAGCCTGGCCGGGGCCGACCTCGTACAACGTGCCGTTGCCGGCATGGATGCAGTCGGGAGCGGGAAACGGCGCCGCCTGCGCGCCGCAGGTGGCGGCGAGTATGAGCAGGGTCAGTGCGAACGGGCGATGGAGGTTCATCGGGAGCCCTCTTGGGAACGACGCAGGGAGGTGCGGCCGCCGCCACACTACGCCAGAAACATCTACACGCGAAAACGCGCCACGGGAGGCCACGCCTGCATCGATCCAGCCCGGGCGAGGCTCAGGAGGCGCCCTCGAAGCCGTTGCGGAAGATCGTCGGCGGGCCGATCCCGGGATTGCCGGCGCTGCCGGTCGCGCGGCTGCTCCATTCGCCATGGGCGTTCCACGCATGGATGCGTTGCAGGGCGCTTGCTGCGGCCGCTTCGCTTTCGCCTGAACAACCGGGCCGGAGAAGGGTCATCACGACCTGCGCGTGCCTGCGGCCTGGGCTACTGGCGACGTGATGGAGTGTGCGCTGCGCGGTGGGCCAGGTCGGTTAAGCTTCCGCGGATGCTCTATCTCGCCTCCAGATCCCCGCGCCGCCGCCAGTTGCTGGAAGGGCTGGGCTACCGCTTCCAGTGCCTGGACATCGACATCCCCGAGCAGCGTGCCCCCGGCGAAGCGCCGGAGGCCTACGTGTCCCGCGTGGCGCTGGAAAAGGCGCGCGCCGGCCTTGCGCTCCTGGGCGATGCGCCGGATGCGGCGGTGCTGGGGGCCGATACCGAGGTGGTGCTGGGCGACACGGTATTCGGCAAGCCCGCCGATGCGGACGATGCTGCGGCGATGCTGCGGCGCCTGTCCGGACGCACGCACGAGGTGATCTCGGTGGTGTGGCTGGCGGCGGCCGGGCGCGAGGAAGCGGCGACGTGCCGCACCCAGGTGACGTTCGCGCCGCTTTCCGACACGCGGATCGCCGACTACCTGGCCTGTGGCGAAGCCTTCGGCAAGGCGGGGGCGTATGCGATCCAGGGCCGCGCCGCGACGTTCATCCCGCACTTGTCCGGCAGCCACTCGGGCGTGATGGGGCTGCCCATCTACGAAACCGCCGCGCTGCTGGCGCGCTTCGGGCTGCTGCCCGAAACATCCCCCTCACCCCAGCCCTTTCCCCCGCCGGCGGGGGAGAGGGAGAAAAGCCGGCAGGGATAGCTCATGTCCGAAGAAATCCTCATCAACGTCACCCCGCGCGAAACCCGCGTGGCCGTGGTCGAGAACGGCATGTTGCAGGAGGTGCTGATCGAGCGCGCCAGCCGGCGCGGCTATGTCGGCAACATCTACAAGGGCCGGGTGCTGCGGGTGATGCCGGGCATGCAGGCCGCGTTCGTGGACATCGGGCTGGAGCGCGCGGCCTTCCTGCACGCCTCCGACATCCTGCGCCCGATGCCGCCGGAGGCGCTGGAAGGCGAGGACGCCGCGCCGCCCGCGCCGGTCAGCACGCCGCCCATCGGCGAACTGCTGCGCGAAGGCCAGGACCTGATCGTGCAGGTGGTCAAGGACCCCATCGGCAGCAAGGGCGCGCGCCTGACCACCCAGCTCAGCATCCCGTCGCGCTATCTCGTGCTGCTGCCCTATGGCCGCGTGCTCGGCGTCTCGGCGCGGATCGAGGACGAGGAGGAGCGCGCCCGGCTCAAGGCGCTGATGACCGAACTCAGCCAGGACGCGCCGGCCGGCTACATCGTGCGCACCAATGCCGAGGGCCAGAGCGGCGAGGCGCTGGGCCAGGACGTGGGCTACCTGAGCAAGGTCTGGAACGCGGTGCGCACCGGCATGGCCGAGGCGCGCGTGGGCGCGTGCGTGTACGAGGACCTCTCGCTGCCCCTGCGCTGCGTGCGCGACTACATGCGCGAGGACGTGGAGAAGGTGCGGGTGGATTCGCGCGAATCCTTCGAGCGCATCCAGCGCTTCGTCGCAAGATTCATCCCCGAGTTGGCCGAGCGCGTGGAGCATTACGCCGGCGAGCGGCCGATCTTCGATCTCTACGGCGTGGAAGACGAGATCCTGCGCGCGATGCAGAAACAGGTGCCGCTCAAGTCCGGCGGCTACCTCATCATCGACCAGACCGAAGCCATGACCACCGTGGACGTGAACACCGGCGCCTTCCTCGGGCACCGCAACCTGGAGGACACGGTGTTCCGCACCAACCTGGAAGCGGCGCAGGCGGCCGCGCGCCAGCTTCGCCTGCGCAACCTGGGCGGCATCATCATCATCGACTTCATCGACATGCAGGACCCCGAGCACCGCCGCCAGGTGCTGCGCCAGCTCGAGAAATCCCTCGCGCACGACCACACCAAGTCCACCGTGTACGACTTCTCCCCGCTCGGCCTGGTGGAGATGACGCGCAAGCGCACCACCGAGAGCCTGGAGCGGCAGTTGTGCGAGCCGTGCCTCACCTGCGGCGGACGCGGCAGCGTCAAGACCGCCGAGACGGTGTGCTACGAGATCTTCCGCGAGATCACCCGCGCGGTGCGGCAGTTCGAGGCCGAGAAACTGCTGGTGCTGGCCAGCCCGCGCGTGGCGACGAAGATCCTGGAGGAGGAGTCGGCGGCGGTGGCCGAGCTCGAGGAGTTCATCGGAAAGACCATCCGCTTCCAGTCCGACGAACAGTACGCGCAGGAGCAATACGACGTTGTGCTGCTCTAGTCGGAACGGATGGCCGGCGTGAGCGCGGGCGCGCACGGCCGCCTGCGGCGCGGCCTGCGCAGGCTGCGCCGCTTTCTCGGGTGGAGCCTGCTGGCGCTGGTGATCCTGGCGGCGCTGTGCGTGGGGCTGGCGAGCCAGTTCCTGCCGCTGATGGCCCGCCATCCGGATGCGGTGGCGCGCTGGCTGTCGGGCCAGCTCGGCGAGCCGGTGGCGTTGTCGGCGGTGGAGGCGCGCTGGAACCGGGCCGGGCCGCGATTCTCGCTCTCGGGCCTGCGCATCGGCGCCGTGCCGCAGGTGCTGGATATCGACAACGCGCAGTTGCAGGTGAACGTGTACTCCGGACTGTGGCCGGGCATTCCGCTGACCGAGTTGCGCCTGAGCGCGCCGGAGCTGGAATTGCACCGCAGTGCCGACGGGCATTGGCGGCTGGATGGCTTCGGGCGTCGTCCCGTCGCCAATGGCGGCGCGTCGCAGTTCGAGCAGCTTCGCCGCTTCGGCGCCATCGACGTGGCCGGCGCGCGGCTGCGCTTCAACGATGCGGTGAGCGGCCATCGCTTCGACCTGCAACGCATCGACGCGCGCCTGCGGCGGGGCAAGGGGCGCCTGCATTTCGGCGTGCTGCTGCATGGCGAAGGCGGCGCGCGCTTGCGCCTTGCCGGCGACGTGGCCGATGGCGGCCGCGATGGCACCTTGTACCTGGAAGGGCTGGCGCAGGACTGGGCCGAGTGGGCGCAGGGCGCGTCGCTGCATGGGATCGGCCTGGCCGAAGCGCGTGGCGACGTGCGCGCGTGGCTGGACTTTTCCGATGGCGCGCCGAGCCGGTTGCAACTGGAGACCGAGCTCGCGCCGCTGGCACTGCGTGGCGAGGGCGGCAACGACGATGACGGTGGCGGCACGCAGGCGCAGGCGGTGCGCTTCGCCGCTTGGCACATGGATGCGCGCCTGTCGCGCGAGGGCGCGGATGGCTGGCGCGTCGCGCTGCCGCTCTGGCGCGTGGGCGAGGACACGACGCAGCAGATGGTGGATGTCGTGCGCCAGGCGCACGCCACGCGCGATGCCACCGGCCTGCTGCGCGCTCAGGCCGATGCCGTCGCACTCGGCCCGCTGCTCGATCTCGCCCGTCTCGCGCCGCGACTGCCCGCGGGCTTGCGCGAGTGGCTCGCGACGGCCGAGCCGCAAGGCCAACTGCGCGACGCGCGCCTGCTCTGGGCCGGGCCGGACAGCCACGCCTTCCAGGCGCAGGCATCGGATATCGGCTGGTCGCCCCAGGCCGGCATCCCGGCGCTGCGGGGCATTTCCGGCGCGCTGGATGGCGATGCGCGGGCGGTGCGGCTCCAGGTGGACTCCGGCCTCTGGGACATGCGCGCGCCGGATCTGCTGCGCGAACCGTTCGCGCCGAAAGTGGCCGGAGAAATCCTGCTGCTGCGCGATGCCGACGGCTTGCGCATCGACACGCCCGGCCTGCGCCTGCACGAGGACGCCTACGACATCCTGCTCGGCGGCGGCGTGCAGTTCCCGCACGATGGCGGCGTGCTGCTGGACCTGCGCGCCGACGTGGCCGAAGCGCCCATCGTCGTCGCCAAGCGCTTCTGGCCGATCAACGTCATGCCCTCGGCGGCGGTGGAGTGGCTCGACGACGCGCTGGTCGACGGCCGCGTCGCGCGCGGTTCGGCGCTGGTGCGCGGCAACGTGCGCGACTGGCCGTTCCGCCATGGCGAGGGTCGCTTCGAGGCGCTCGCCGAACTGGCCGGGGCGCAACTGCACTATCGCGACGACTGGCCGCTGGGGCGCCGCGTCGATGGCGCCGTGCGCTTCGTCAACACCGCGATGGAACTGGACTTGAGCGGCGAGGTGGCCGGCGTCGGCATCGCCCACGCGCGCGGCGGCGTTCCCGATTTCGGCGATGCGGTGCTGCACCTGGACGTGCAGGCCGCGGGCACCGGCCCGGCGCTGCTGGGCGTGCTGCGCCGGAGCCCGCTGCGCGCGACCTATGGCGAGTACATGCGCAGCCTGACGCTTGGCGGGCGCGGCACGGTGGCGCTGGCGCTGCGCATCCCGCTGGAAGCCCATCTCGGCCAGCCGCGCGTGGATGGGCACGTCGACATCGAACGCATGGACCTGCACGACGAAGCCTGGGGGCTGGATTTCGACGCCGCCAGCGGCCGGATACGCTTTTCCGAACGCGGTTTTTCCGCCGACGAACTCAACGTCGGCTTCGGCGGCAGCCTCGGCGCGCTGAGCGTGGCCGTGGGCGACTACACCTCCGATACCGCGCACCTCGCCGAAGCCAGCCTGCGCGGACGCTTCCCGGTGGCCACGCTGGCCGTCCAGCACGCGCGCAGCCGCTGGCTCGATGCCTGGCTTCACGGCGAATCGGACTGGACCCTGCAACTCACCGTGCCGCGTGGAGACGGCGCGACGCCGAAGCTGCGGGTGCGCTCGGACCTCGCCGGCATCGCCATCACGCTGCCCGCGCCGTTGCGCAAGGACGCCGCCGAACGCCTGCCCCTGGACCTGCAACTGGCCCTGCCGCTGGAATCGGGCGAACTGGACCTGCGCCTGGGCCGTCTGCTGCGCCTGCGCGGGCGCGCGGGCGCGGCGGGCGCCGATCCGAACGGTGCGTTCACCGGCGTCGCGTTGTTCGGCGATGCGCCCGAGGCCACCGCGCCCGCGCGCGGCTTGCACATAGCAGGCCAGGTTCCCGTGCTCGATGCCGCCGCATGGGGCGCGGTCGCCGCCGGCGATACGGGCGAAACCACGCTGTATGTCGCCTCCGCCGACGTGCATGCCGGCGAGCTGAACCTGCTTGGCCGCCGCTTCCGCGAAACCCGGCTCACGATGCAGCGCGACGAGGCGCAGGTGGACATCGGCTTCGCCGGCCCGATGCTCGATGGCAGCCTGCTCATACCGCTCGAAGGACTGGCTCAGAAAGGCATCACCGCGCGCTTCGAGCGCCTGCACTGGCCCGAAATGCCCGAAGCCGATGCGCCGGACGAGGCTTCGGAAGCATCGGGCGTTTCCCCCGCCGCCATTCCGCCGCTGCACATCGAATCGGCCGACACCCAATTCGCCGGCGCGCAGCTTGGCAGCGTCTGGCTGGAAACGTATCCCACTGCCCACGGCCTGCACGTGGAACGGCTGGATGCGCACTCGCCGGTGCTCGACCTCAAGGCCAAGGGCGACTGGCGCGTGGACGCGCAGGGCGAGCACAGCGAGCTGGTGCTCGATTATTCCTCGCGCGATGCCGGCGCCATGCTCGGCGCGCTCGGCTTCTCGCGCCTGATCGATGGCGGCGCCACGCACGGACAACTGCGCCTGCGCTGGCCCGGCGCGCCCGGTGCGTTCGACTGGGCCGGCGCGGATGGCGACCTCAGCGTCAATGTCGGCCAGGGCCGCGTGCTGGAAGTGGAACCGGGGGCGGGGCGGCTGTTCGGCCTGCTCAGCCTCACCGAAATCCCGCGCCGCCTGAGCCTGGATTTCAGCGACTTCTTCAAGTCCGGCTTCGCCTTCAACCAGATGGCCGGCAATTTCCGGATCGAACGCGGCAACGCCATCACCGATGACTTCCACATCGACGCCCCCTCCGCGCAAATCCTGCTGCGCGGCCGCACCGGTCTTGCGGCGCGCGATTACGAGCAGACGATGGACGTGCTGCCCAAGGCCGGCAGCATGCTCCCGGCCATCGGCGCCATCGCCGGCGGCCCGGCGGGCGCGGCCGTCGGCGCGGTGGCGCAGGCCGTGCTGCGCCAGCCGCTGAAGGAAATGACCCGCACCACCTATCGTGTCACTGGCCCGTGGGCCGAGCCGGCGATCGAAGTGGTGGAGCGGGGCGATGCGCCTTAGGGAGCGCCACTCATGCCCATGGCGTCCGTGCGGGGCCGTCATCTCCCAGGTCAGTCGTGAACCGGCAGGGCGGGGTAGTTTCAGGGCGGCGCCAATTTTTCAAGGCGGCGTCGATTCAAGGTGTGGCCGGTCCTGGGGACTCGCATGGCCGGATGCATGCCATCCATCGCGCGTTCGGATCGTTGTGGATGCCGCACTGCACAATCGCCGCGGCGGCTGATAGCATCGGTTCCCCTCATCCCCGCACGGACCCGTTCCGCCCATGTGCTCGATCCTCGGCATCCTCGACATCAAGACCGACCCGGTCGCATTGCGCGCGCAGGCGCTGGAGCAGTCGCGGCGGATGCGGCATCGCGGGCCGGACTGGTCCGGCGTCTACGACGACGAACGCGCGATCCTGGTGCACGAGCGCCTGGCCATCGTCGGCGTGGACAGCGGGGCGCAGCCTCTGCGCAGCGCGGACGGCGCGCTGGCGCTGGCGGTGAACGGGGAGATCTACAACCACCGCGCGATCCGCGCGCAGTTCGAGCGCGACTACGCGTTCCAGACGCATTCCGATTGCGAAGTGATCCTGCCGCTTTACCTGACCGGCGGCGATGCCGACACCGTGGCCGGCTGGCTGAACCGGCTCGAAGGCATGTTCGCCTTCGCGCTGTGGGACGCGGCCAACGGCACCTGGCTGGTGGCGCGCGATCCCATCGGCATCATCCCGCTGTACTACGGCCACGACGCGCACGGCAACCTGTACGTGGCTTCCGAACTGAAGGCGCTGGCGGGCGTGTGCCGCGATGCGCGCGAGTTTCCGCCCGGCCATTTCTGGCGCAGCGGCGATGCCGGGCCGGCGAAGTACTATGCGCCGCGCTGGCGCGAATACGCCGCCGTGGCGGGCGCGGACTCGGATCGCGGCGCGCTGCGCCACGCGCTGGAAGCGTCGGTGCGCAGCCACATGATGAGCGACGTGCCCTACGGCGTGCTGCTTTCCGGCGGGCTGGATTCCTCGCTGGTCGCGGCGATCGCCAAGAAATACGCCGCGCGGCGCGTGGACGAGGACGAGAAGACCGAAGCCTGGTGGCCGCAACTGCACAGCTTCGCCATCGGCCTGCGCGAATCGCCCGATTTGAAGGCCGCGCGCGAAGTGGCCGCGCACATCGGCACCGTGCACCACGAACTGCACTTCACCGTGCAGGAAGGCATCGATGCGCTGTCGGACGTGATCTACCACCTTGAAACCTACGACGTGACGACGATCCGCGCGTCCACGCCGATGTACCTGATGGCGCGGCGCATCCGCGCGATGGGCATCAAGATGGTGCTGTCGGGCGAAGGTTCCGACGAGCTGTTCGGCGGCTACCTCTACTTCCACAAGGCGCCCAACGCGCAGGCGCTGCACGAGGAAACCGTGCGCAAGCTCGATGCGCTGCACCTGTTCGACTGCCTGCGCGCGAACAAGTCGATGGCGGCCTGGGGCGTGGAGACGCGCGTGCCGTTCCTGGATCGCGATTTCATCGATGCGGCGATGAACCTGGACCCGGAAGTGAAGCTCTCCGGCAAGCCGCGCGGGCGCATCGAAAAGCAGTTCCTGCGCGAAGCCTTCGCCGGCTATTTGCCCGAAGGCGTGCTGTGGCGGCAGAAGGAGCAGTTCTCCGACGGCGTGGGCTATTCGTGGATCGACTCGCTCAAGGCGCACGCCGAGCAGCAGGTGAGCGACCAGGAACTGGAAAGCGCGCGCTTCCGCTTCCCGTACAACACGCCGGCCACGAAGGAGGCGTATTTCTACCGGACGCTTTTCGAGAAGCACTTCCCGCAGGCGTGGGCCGCGGAGTGCGTGCCGGGCGGCCCCTCGGTGGCGTGCTCCACGGCGGCGGCGCTGGAATGGGACGCTTCGCTCAAGAACGTGGTCGATCCTTCCGGCCGCGCGGTGCAGTCGGTGCATAACGACGCCTATTGAGCCTGGCCGCGGCTCACGGAGCGGATCAGGGCGCCGGAGTCCAGCATTCGCCCGCTGCCGGCTCCTCGCCGGCGTGGGGCATCGCGCGGTTCCAGCGCGACGCGTGCGAGGCGTCGCCGATGGGCGGGGTCCAGGCGTGGCCGTTTCCAAGGCGCCATCGCCTGCGCCGACCGCGGGAAAGCACGGTTCTTGCGAGCAGGGCGAACGCGGCCCGGTCGCCGGGCGCCTTGGATTGCGCTTTGGAGCGAAAGGTACGGGCCGCCCCGCGCTCAAGGCAACATCGCGGCCGGCAGTTGCTATGCTGTCGCGCTCGCCAGACCGGGCGGTTGGCGGCTGAAACGCCCACGGGGTGGAGGACGTATTGGACATTTCCGGATACCGGGTAGTGCGCACGCTGGGGCGCGGTGGCATGGCCACCGTGTACCTGGCCGAGCAGCAGTCGGTGCAGCGCGAAGTGGCGCTGAAGGTGATGTCGACCGTGCTGCTGGGCGATGAGCAGTTCGGCGAGCGTTTCCTGCGCGAGGCGCGCATCGCGGCCAAGCTGCGCCATCCCAACGTGGTGCAGGTGCACGACGTGGGCATCTGCGGCGAGCACCACTACATCGCGATGGAATACCTGCCCGGCGGCCCGGTGATGGGCCGCGACGGCGCGCCCCGGCCCGTGGACTTCGCGTTGCGCATCGCCGGCCAGATCGCCGGCGCGCTCGACTATGCCGGCGCGCACGGCATCGTTCACCGCGACATCAAGCCCGACAACATCCTGCTGCGCGAGGACGGTGCGGCGGTGCTCACCGATTTCGGCATCGCGCGCGCCAGCGACGCCAGCCGCATGACCCGCACCGGCGCCATCGTCGGCACGCCCCACTACATGAGCCCCGAACAGGCGCGCGGCCAGCCGCTGGACGGGCGCGCCGACCTCTACAGCCTGGGCATCGTGCTCTACGAACTGCTGGTCGGGCGTGTGCCCTACCAGGCCGCCGATTCGCTCGCGGTCGGCATCATGCACATCACCGCGCCACTGCCGAAATTGCCGGACGAGCTTTCCGCGCTGCAACCCATCCTCGACCGCATGCTCGCCAAGGACCCGGCGCAGCGCTACCAGCGCGGTGCGGACGTGGCGGCCGCGCTCGCTGCCGCGCGCCATGCGCCGGGCATATCGCGCGAAACCCGCGTCCTGCCCGTGACGCCGGTGCCGCCCACGGACTGGAGCGAGCCGGACGAGCCCCGCCTCGGCCGCATCGAGGAAGTGCTACACACGCCCACGCGCAACCGCGTGGTGTCCAGCGGCGCACGGCGTGGTCGCCGCTGGCCTTGGCTCGCGGGCGCGGCGCTCGCGCTGGCCTTGCTCGGCGGCGGGTTGTACCTGTTCCAGGATCACCTGCGCGAACACCTTCCGCAAACCCGCATGAACAGCCTGCTGCTGGACGCCGACGAGGCACTGCGGCAGGGCCGGCTCTCCGGTGGCGAGGGCAGTGCGCGCGAACTGTACCTGGCGGCGCTGGCGCTGGATCCGGACAGTCTGCCGGCGCAACGCGGCCTGCAGGACGTGGGCCGGGAACTGCTCGCCCAGGCCCGTGCCGCACTGGCCCAGGGCGATGCCGCGCCGGCCACGGAACTGCTGGCGCAGGCGCAATCGCTGTCGCTGCCGGCCGCCGACGTGGCCGATCTGGCGCGCGCGTTGCAGGTGCGCGAAAGCCGCGATGTCGAACTTGGCGCCCTGCTCGATGCCGCCCGCGGCGCTGCCGACGCGGGCACGCTGGATGGCGGCGAGGGCAGTGCCGTGGCGCTGTACCGGCGCGCGCTGGTGCTCGATCCGGGCAATGCCATCGCCGCCGCCGGCCTGCGCGATGCGCTGACGCGCCTGCTCGAACAGGCACGCGAGGCCATCGCTGCCGGCCGGTTCGATGCCGCCTCCCAGACCATCGAGCGCGTCGCCGCGCTCGATTCGGCCCACCTCGGCCTGCCGGAAGCGCGCGCGCTGCTGGCGCAGGCGCGCCAGACGCACGCCGACGATGTGGACGGCCAGCTCGACGCCGCCGACGCCCTGCTCGCGCGCGGCCAGCTCGTGCCGCCGCGCCAGCCCAACGCGCTCCAGGGGTATCAGTCCGTGCTCGCGCTCGATCCCGCCCAGCCGCGCGCGCTCGATGGTGTGCGCGATGTCGCCGCGGCCTTGCTCGCGCAAGCCGGGCGACGCATCGACGATTACCAGTTCGATGCCGCCCAGGACCTGATCGACCAGGCCCGCCGGCTGGCTCCGGGCCTGCCCGCGCTCGCCGCCACGCAACGCCGCTTCGACGAAGTGCGCGAGCGTCGTGGCCAGGTCGAGGCACAACAGACCGCCACCGTCGCCATCGACATCCCCGCCACCCTGCAACGCGCCCGCGACGCGGCGCTGGCCGGCAGGTTCCTCACGCCGCCCGGCGAGAGCGCCTACGACCTGTATCGCGCCGTGCTGGCGCAGGCCTCCGGCAATGCCGAAGCCCGCGCCGGACTGGCCGCATTGCCCGATCGCGCGATGCAACGCTTCGAGGACGCCATGACCGGCAACCGCCTCGGCACCGCGCGCGATGCGCTCGAAGCCCTGGGCGAGATCGCCCCGTCCGACACCCGCCTCGCGCCCGCCCGCCGGCGCCTGGCGCGCAGCTACCTGGCCTATGCCAGCGAACGCATCGGAGCCGGCGAGATCGACCTGGCCGCCCGCGCCTTCGACCAGGCCCGCGAACTGGACCCCGCCAATACCGACCTGCCGGCGATCCAGGCCCGGCTGGAGCAGGCGCGCGGCGGCTGATGCGTCAGGGCGTGTCGCCCAGCAGGCCGTGCAGCGCCTGCCGCGCGGCATCGAAGGAGAAGTGCCGGGTCACGTTCGCCAGCCCGTTGTCGGAAAGCCGCGTCCACAGGGTTTCGTCGCGGTAGGCGCGGATCGCCTGTGCGGCGAAGTCCTCGGGCGTTTCGGCGGTGAGCACGTCGCGGCCGGGTTCGGCGAACATGCCCTCCACCGCGATGCCGGTGGCGACCACCGGCTGGCCGTAGCTCATGCTCATGTTGACCTTGCCCTTGACGCCCGCGCCGTAGCGCAGCGGCGCGACGGCGAGGCGGCAGCCGTCGAGGAAGGGTTCGATGTCCTCGACGAAGCCGTGGAACACCACGCCCGGCAGTTCGCCGAGCGCGCGCACTTCGGCCGGGGCTTTGCTGCCGATGAGGTGGAAGCGCAGGTCGGGCAGTTCGGCGCGGATGCGCGGCAGGATCGCGGTGGCGAACCAGATCGCCGCGTCGATGTTGGGCGGGTGCTGGTAGCCGCCGACGAACATGATGTCGGCACGGTCCGCGAAATCGCGGCGGCGCCCGAATACCTCGTGCACGTTGGAAAGGATGTCCACGCGCGCGTCCGGCGCTTCGCGCGCCAGCAGTTCCTTCTCCACCGGGCTGACCACGAGGGTCACGTCGCAGGCCCGGATCAGTGCCAGTTCCTGCTCGCGCGTCTTCTCCGCGGTGCGCGCCAGTTCCGCGCTGCCGGCCAGTTCGGCGGCGCGCTGTTCGCGCAGGTAGTGCAGATCGACGGTGTCGAACGCCAGCCGCGCCTGCGGCGCGTGCGCGCGCACCAGCTCCACGTAGCTGGATGCGATGTAGTGGCGCGCGACCAGGACCAGGTCGAAGCGCTTGCCGTTGCGCGCGAACCAGGACACCGGGTCGGCCAGGTACGGATGCCACAGCACTTCCACGCCCATCTGCTGGAGGGCCGGCGAGTAGCGTTCGACGAAGGCGCGGTTGTCGGCGAAGAACGTCACGGCGCAGCCGTCTTCCAGCAGCAGGCGGAAGATGTTGCACAGGCGCACGGAGCCCGAATCGTGGTCCGGCTGCGGCGTGGTGGCGTCGATGACGAGCACGTGCTTTTTCGCGCGATGCTGGCGCGCGACGACGATGTCGCCGCCGGGCGCGGCGTGCGAGGCCAGCGCATCCTTCCAGCGCGCCAGGAACTTCTCCTGGTTGACGACCTGGTAGCGCTTGGTGCCGCTGGAGGTGTCGGTGCCCGAGCTCACGCCCTCGAAATGCACCACCACCGAGGCCGGCTGGTACAGCACGCGCAGGCCGGCCTGGCGCACCTTCATCGCAAGATCGGTGTCCTCGTAGTAGGCCGGCGCATAGTACGGATCGAAGCCGCCGAAGCGGCGGAAAAGCTCCGTGCGCAGCGCGATGGCCGCGCCGGAGCAGTAGTCGGCTTCGCGCACGAAGTTGTATTCGGGCCTGGCTGGGTCGTCGAAGCGGCCGTAGTTCCAGCCCGAGCCGTCGGAGAACACGATGCCGCCGGCTTCCTGCAGGCGGCCGTCGGGATAGACCAGCTTGGCTCCCACGAGGCCCACGTCGCGGTGCTGGGCGAAGGTATCCACCAGCGCGTCCAGCCAGCCGTCCTGCACCGCGGTGTCGTTGTTGAGGAACACCACGAACTGCCCGCGCGCGTTCGCGGCGCCGGCGTTGCAGGCGCCGATGAAGCCGGTGTTGCGCGGGTTGCGCTGGTAGCGCAGGCCCTGCACTTGCGGCAGCACGTCGGGCGACCCGTCGCTGGAGCAGTCGTCCACGACGATGATCTCGTGCGGGGTGCGGTTCGTCGTCTGCGCCAGCGAGCGCAGGCACACCAGCGTGGCGTCCAGGTGGTTGTAGACCGGGATCACGATGCTGGCGACGGGCGTGTCCGACGACGGCAGGATCAGGCCGGCGGCGTCGACCGCATCGGCAACGGGCAGGGCGATGGGCGCGGTCGCGGGCGTCGCCGGGCGCAGTTCCTGGCGCACGCGCCCCAGCGTGCCGCGCAGTCCGCGCGAACGCAGGCTCAGGAGCACGCGGCGCTGGAGCGAGAGCAGCCGCTGCCAGCGGAAGCGCAGGCGTGCGATGAAGGCGATGGCGAGGCGATTGGCGTAGCGCAGCGGACGCGTCATGCGCCACGAGCGGCTGGCCAGGATCGCGTCGCGGTCGCGCTGCATCGCGTCGCCATGGGCCATGGCGGCGTGGAGCGCGGCGGTGAGCTCGGAAACTTCCGTCCGGCTTTGCTCGAGCGCGGCGTGGTCGTGCTCCCACTTCCCGGTCATCGCCTGCAGCGCTTCGTCCAGGGACAGCGCCCAGCGCGAGCGTTCCTCGAATTCTTCGTTCAGGGCCTGGAGCCGCTGGCGGGTCGTGCCGAGCGTTTCGTCCAGCGAGCGCGCCCAGTCCGTGCGTTCGTCGAGCTGGTCCTGCAACGAATCGCCCCAGTCCGCGCGTCGTTCCAGTTCGGCCTGTTGCTCGGCGAGCACCCGCTGCACTTGCACGAGCCGGCCGTGGAGGCGGGTGTTGGCCTGTTCCAGCGCATTGCGCACGTTGGCCAGGATCGGGTCGCCGGCCGCCAGTACCGGCCACTGCGGCGCGGCGGGATGCGCCAGCGCGCGCTCGTAGGCTCGCGCCATCGCGTCGGGGGCGGGCTGGGGATGCACGCGGCGCAGCGTTTGCAGCGGGCGGCGGTCGTCCAGCAGGGCGGCGAGCCTGGCGGCGATGGCGTCGGCCTCCGGCGCCGCCAGCAGGCCGTTCTCGCCGTCGCGGATGCGTTCGGCCAGGCTGCCCAGGCGGGTGGCGAGCACGGGCACGCCCAGGCTCCACAGTTCCGACAGCGTGTAGCTGAAGGTCTCGGCCACCGTGACCGGGATCAGCGCCAGGTCGGGTGCGAACCGGCGGATCAGGCCGGGCAGTTCGTCGCGCCGGTAGTCCATGCGCAGGTGCACGCGGGACGTGCCGAAGAAGCGCATGCCGGCGCGGCCGGCGCCGAGCAGCAGCAGTTCGATGCGCGGGTCGAGCTTCGGGATCAGTTCGGCCAGCAGTTCCTCGCCCTTGCCGCCGTTGATCCGGCCCAGCACCACCATGCGCAGGGTGTCGCGCGCGGGCGGTTCGACCGCCGCGACAGGCGCAGGCCAGGCCGGGATGCCGTGCGGAATGGTGTGGGATGGCAGCGGCGCGAGGCGGGGTTCGATGCGTTCGAGGTTGCGCCGCACCGTCTGGCTCGGGAAGAACAGCGTGGCATGGGCGGCGAGCAATGCCGCGACGTAGTCCTCGCGCAGCCTGCGCCACGCCGGGGCGCGGGTTTCGGCGAAATGGAGCGCCGGCGCGGGTTCGCGCAGTGCCGCGTCCAGCGCATCCGGGGAGAAGTCCGTGGATTCGTCGCCGAAGTCCACGTGCAGGTGCGGCCAGAGCGGGTAATAGTCGTGGCAGACCACCGACGTCGGCAGGCCGGTGCGCAGCGCCGCCAGCCCGTGGCCGATCAGCGAGGACACCATCACCTGCGCGACGCGGTAGCGCCGCAATACCCGCGTCAGCGCGGCCTGGTATTCGATGGAGTCGATCGCCGTGGCCCCGATGCCCGAGGCCAGCGGCCACACCGCCAGCGGCGCGGCGCGCAGGTCGTCGTGCAGCGCCAGCGCCTCGCCGGGACGGCGGCGCTCGCTGCTGCCGTGCGCCACCAGCGCGATGTGGCGGTACGCGTCGCTGGATGCCATCAGGTTTTCGACGAAATGCTGCACGCCGCCGCCCCAGCCATGCAGTACGTGCAGCAACACCGGACGCGTGTCGCGGCCCACGGCCACGGGGACGCGGCCTTGCAGCGCCCGGATGCGTTCGCGTAGCGCCTCGATGGCGGCCGGCGGCGGCAGCGTGCCGGGCAGGGGGGCCGGGGCGGCGACATAGAGGCTGTCGAGCGCGGCGGCCTGGAGGCCCGGCGGTAGTTCGCCGTCTTCCGGGTCGGTGGGCAGGTCGGCCAGTGCCGCGCCGCGCCACAGGCAGCAGACCGGCAGCCAGTCGCGGCTCGGGATCGCTTCGCGCTCGGAAAGCATGAACACGCAGGCATCGGCATCGTCGATCCGGGCGGGACGTTCCAGGCCGTGGAACGGGTCCAGCGCGGCCAGGGCGTTGGAAAGCGGGAAGATCGCGTCGTAACCCAGCTCGCGCGCCGCGCACAGGCGCGGCCACCAGGCTTCCGGCAACTGCGCGCCTCGCGCCAGCAGCACGATGTCCCGGCCCGGATGCGCGGTGGCGCAGGCTCGCAACGCCGCCCAGGCCGAAACGCCGGGCGGCGCCTGGAACCGTTCCACGCCCTCGGGTACGCCTGCTGCCATCGCGGACGGGGAAGCGGCCGGGAGCGTGGCCGCATGCAGGCAGAGGATCGGGGGAGACGGTGGGGTCAACGAACTACCGAGAGGCTCGGCCGGCGGCAAAAGGTCTGCAATTATCCCTGCAAGCGCCTCATTGCCGCCAGCCGGGGTCCGATACACTGTGCGCTGGCCCGTCCCGTGATTCCGCATTGGCTGCCCGTCGCTCGAAAAAAACCTCGTCCCCGCCGCGCTGGCGCGTCTGGTTCCACCGTCTGCTGCCGTTCGCGCTGGCCGGTTTCGGGCTTCTGGCCGGGTTCCTCGGGCCGTATGTCTGGGTGGCCGACCGCCAGGTGCGCGAAGCCTTCGGCCGGCTCACCTGGCAGGTGCCCACGCGGGTGCTGGCGCAGCCGCTGGAACTGGCGCCCGAGCGCGCGTTGACGCCCGAGGCGCTGGAGGCCGAACTTTCCGCCTCTCGCTACGTGAAGGACGAGGCCGCCCGCCAGCCGGGCACTTATTCGCGCGCCGGCGAGCGTTTCGTCATCGCCACGCGCGGGTTTGCCGACCTGGACGGCGCATGGCCGGCGCAGCGCGTGGAAGTCACGCTCGGCGGCGGCCGGGTGCGTTCGCTGCGGGTGGACGACAAGGCCGTCGCGCGGGTGCGTCTGGACCCGGCCCGCATCGCCACCCTCTACGGCGAAAAGCAGGAGGAACGCCGGCTGGTGCGCCTGGAGGACGTGCCGCCGCTGTTCCTGACCACCTTGCAGGCGGTCGAGGACCGCGACTTC
>JBBCJS010000066.1:0-9215 GCA_037190825.1 Chiayiivirga flava | reverse complement strand
TCGATGGTGCAGATGGCGGTGTAGGTGATCGAACTGCCGGCCGGCAGGGTCACGCCGGTGTCGTTGATGTTGCCGGTGCCCGCCGCGGTGAAGCCCGCCGCGCCGCCCGATTCCACGGCGGTGTAGTCGACGCTGGTGCAGGCGGCGGGGAAGGTATCGGCGATCGCCGCGTCGGCCACGTCGTCGGGGCCGGCGTTGGAGGCGACGATGGTGTAGGTGGTGGTGCCGCCCGGCGTGACCTCGGTCGCGCCGTCGGTCTTGGTGATGGAAAGGTCGGCCTCAGGAGTAGCAGGTTCACCCACCACGGCAGTGCCGGCGATCTCCAGCGTGAATGTTCCCGCAGAGAGCGCACCCGAGGAATAGAAGGAGTCCACGAACAGGTTGTACGTGCCTACGGGGATGTTGGCGAGAACGATCGTTTCGGCACCTCCTGCGAGCACATCGTCGGCACCTCCCACGCAACTGGCTGCAGGCGCAACCGCGGCGGGGCCGGCGGGGCAGGCGAACACGGCATCGTCCAGCAGATAGATAGCTACGTCGTAGCCGGCCTGCGGGGTGACCGTGATGGACAGGCTGCCCGCCGCGACGACTTCCAGGCGGTAGATCTTGTCCGGACCCTGGACTGCGGTGTAATTGGTGCAGGCATTGGTCTGATGGGTGGCGATCGTATTGTTGCCGCCTACCGTCGTACCGGTATCGTTGAACGTCAGGCTCGACACCGGTGCGCCGGGACAGTCGTCGTTGCCATCGGCCAGCGCCAGGGGGCTTGCCAGGAGTGCGCCGCTGGCGAGCATCGCCGCCAGCAGCTTCATGCGAGGGGTTGTCCTGCTCACGTGCAGGGTATGGATTTCGTGGGCATGCATTGAAGTTTCTCTCCGTTTACGAACCGGAGGAATCGCTCCTCGGGTTTCGGATGGATGGTCGGGGATCCGCTTGCATCGCCGGCTCCTTGCTCCATTCACACTTCACACCGGCTCACCGGAACATTACGCCCATTCATGCCGTGTTACAAATGCGCCTCATATGCGCCTGGCCGCGGCCGCAACCTGTGCCGGCGGCAACCCGAAGGCGCTGAAGTCCGCCGTGGGGATGCGCACCAGTAGATGCCGAAGGCCCGCATCGGGGGGATGTCGGCCAGCGCAGCCCTCGTCGATCAGCGCATTGATTCGGAGCAACGGCGCCTGCCCGTCGGGCGCGACCTTGGCTTCGATGGGCTTGCCCGCGCCGTTGCGCGTGGTGCACGGCTAACGGGGAGGCCCTGGTCCCGGCCCGAGAAAACGCCTTATTTGCGTCCCGGCTTGCGCGGCGGCGCCTTGCCTGCATTTCGCTCGCCGGGCGGGCCACGGCGAGTGGGGCGTTCGCCGGGAGCCACGGCAGGAGAGCGTTTGCCGTGCGGGCGGGGCTTTTCGGAAGCGCCGAACCGCTCCGCCGATTCCGCCCGGGGGCGGGGCTTCCCCGGGCGCGGCGGCTTGTCGTACTCGCGGCCTGGCGGCTGGAACTCGCGACGGATGCGCGGCGCCAGCGGGATGTCGCCTTCGTGGCGGGTCAGGCGCAGGCGCTGGCCGGCGACCCAGACGTTCTGGAGGTGCGTCAGGGTTTCGGGCGGCATGCCCGGAGGCAGGTCGACGTAGCTGTGGTCGTCGCGGATGTCGATGCGGCCGATGTAGCGCGACTCCAGGCCGGCTTCGTTGGCAATGGCGCCGACGATGTTGCCGGGCTTGACGCGGTGCAGGTGGCCGACGGCGATGCGGTAGGTCTCGAAACCTTCCTCGCGCTGCGCCACGGGGCGGCGCACTGGCGCGGCGGGGCGCTCCTCGCCATCGTCGTCATGCTGGCGCACGGTGGGCTTGCGTTCCGGGCGTGGTGGGCGTACCGGCATGGGCACGGGTTCGGGATCGGGTTCCATCAGCAGCGGCGTATCGCCCTGTGCCAGGCGCGCCAGGGCGGCGGCGATGTCCAGCAGCGGGGTGTCGTGTTCGCGCTCGTATTCGGCCAGCAGCGTGCGGAACAGGTCCAGCTCCTCGCCGCCGGTGGCGAGCACGTCGACGATGCGCTGCCTGAAGCGCGTGACGCGCTGGTCGTTGACCTGGCTGGAGGTCGGCATCGTCATCGCCTCGATCGGCTGGCGCGTGGCGCGCTCGATGGCGCGCAGCATGCCGCGCTCGCGCGGGGTGACGAACAGGATGGCTTCGCCGCTGCGTCCGGCCCGGCCGGTGCGGCCGATGCGGTGGACGTAGCTTTCCACGTCGTAGGGAATGTCGTAGTTCAGCACGTGGCTGATGCGCTCCACGTCCAGCCCGCGCGCGGCCACGTCGGTGGCCACGAGGATGTCGAGCTGGCCGTCCTTGAGCTTCTGCACCGCGCGCTCGCGCAAGGGCTGCGGAATGTCGCCGTTGATCGCGGTGGCGGCGAAGCCGCGCGCCTGGAGGCGCTCGGCCAGCTCCTCGGTGGCCTGCTTGGTGCGGGCGAACACGATCATGCCGTCGAAGGTTTCCACTTCCAGAATGCGCGTGATCGCATCGAGCTTCTGCATGCCGCCCACCAGCCAGTAACGCTGGCGGATGTTGGCGGCGGTGCGGGTCTTGGCGGCGATGGAGACGTCCACCGGGTCGCTCAGATAAGTCTGCGCGATGCGGCGGATCTGCGGCGGCATGGTGGCCGAGAACAGCGCCACCTGGCGCTGCGGCGGGGTCTTCTGCAGGATGGCTTCCACGTCGTCGATGAAGCCCATGCGCAGCATTTCGTCGGCTTCGTCGAGCACCAGCGCCTTGAGGCGGGACAGGTCCAGCGAGCCGCGTTCCAGGTGGTCGATCAGGCGGCCCGGCGTGGCGACCACCACGTGCGCGCCGCGCTTGAGGCCATGCAACTGGCTGCCGTAGCCCTGGCCGCCGTAGATCGGCAGCACGTGGAAGCCGGGCAGGTGCGTGGCGTATTTCTGGAACGCCTCGGCCACCTGGATGGCCAGTTCGCGCGTGGGCGCGAGCACCAGCGCCTGCGGGTGCGGCAGCGTGGTATCGATGCGGCTGAGGATCGGCAGCGCGAACGCGGCGGTCTTGCCGGTGCCGGTCTGGGCCTGGCCGACCAGGTCGCGGCCTTCCATCAGCGGCGGGATGGTGGCGGCCTGGATCGGCGAGGGCGCCTCGTAGCCGACATCGGAGAGGGCCTGCAACAGCGGGGCAGACAGGGACAGCGCGGCAAAGCCTGCCGCGGGAATCGAGGGCGTAGTCATGGCCGTATTATTTCACGAAGCGCCCCGCGGACGGCGCGCTTCGTGCCGCCTGTGCGGATTTCGTTGCGCCGGGATTGGGGAAACTCAGCGCTTGCGCCTGGCCCGGACGTACAACACCAGCGAGTGGTCCTCGATCACGTAGCCGTGGGCTTCGGCGATCTCGTGCTGGAGGCGCTCGATCTCCGGGCTGGTGAATTCGATCACCTTGCCGGTTTCGATATCGACCATGTGGTCGTGGTGCTCGCCGCGATTCAGTTCGAACACGGCCTGGCCGCCCTCGAAGTTGTGCTTGAGCACCAGGCCCGCGGCCTCGAACTGCGTCAGCACGCGGTAGACCGTGGCCAGGCCGATGTCCTCTTCCAAGTCCTTGAGCTGGCGGTAGATGTCCTCGGCGGTCATGTGGCGCGGGCTGGCGCGTTCGAGGATGTCGAGTATGCGCACGCGCGGGTGGGTGACTTTCAGGCCGACCTTGCGAAGATCCTGCGATTCCATAGTGTGGTTCTCCATCGTCTCGTGCGCCATCGCCAATCGGCGGCGATGGGCGGTCTGCTCTTTGGCAGAGCGGGCCGCGGCGGCGCGATGGCGAGCAAGTGCGTGCGACATGCCGTTCATTCCGCGGAACGGCCCTAGTGTATCATCGGCCCGTTTTTATCCTCGCGTGGAATCACCGATGCAAAAGTTCCTCGTCGCCGCCTTGCTCGCCACGGGCCTCACCGGCTGCGGCCTGATCTACAAGGTGGATGTGTACCAGGGCAACCTGCTCGATCCGGAAGCCGTGGCGCAGGTGAAGCCGGGCCTGACCAAGCGCCAGGTCCACAGCCTGCTCGGCACGCCCTCGGTGGAGGACGCGTTCCACCAGTCGCGCTGGGACTACGTCTCCACCATCAGCCGCCGCGGCGCGCCGATGACGGTGAAGAACCTGTCGCTCACCTTCGATGGCGACGTGCTCGCCAGCGTGGAGGGCGACTACCTGGAAAACGACGACCTGGCGCTGTACCGCCACATCTCCCGCTACGGCAACCTGCCGCGCGACAAGAAGAAGAGCCAGCAGCGCTGAGGACGCCCGCCCGTCATCCCGAGCATCGCGCGGCGATATCCGGGACCCAGTGACTTTCTACCCCTTCGCCGCCCGTTCCCGCCGCGCCTCCTTCGGATCGGCGATCAGCGGGCGATAAAGCTCGATCCGGTCGCCATCGCGCAGGCGCTGCTCAGGCTCGCAACGCCGCCCGAAGATGCCCGGCGGCAATGTCGCCGCCTCCGGACAGCACGCCAGGACCCTCGGATCGGCCAACGCCTGCGCCACCGTGGTGCCTGGCGGAACCCGCAACGCGATGCGTTCGACCCGCTCCGGCAGGGCATGCACGACTTCCACGGCGATGGCATCGTCCGCATCGTTCACGCCACGCTCCCGGCGGCGCGCACGAAATCGCCGACCATGCGGTCGGCCAGCCGCTGGAAACCCAGCGCCAGTGCCGAGCCGACCAGCTTCCCGGCCACCTCGAAATCCATCAGCAGTTCCACCTTGCTGCCCGCCTCGCCCAGCGGGGTGAAGCGCCAGGTGCCGCTCAGCGCGCGGAACGGGCCATCCACCAGCGCCATCTCGATGCGCTCGGCCGGGTAGAGACGGTTGCGCGTGGTGAACGCGGTGCGCAGGCCGCCCATGCGCACGTCCAGCCGCGCCACCTGCGTCGCGGCATCCTGCTCCAGCACCTGCGCCGCTTCGCACCATTCGAATCGGCGCGGATACGCCGCCACATCGTTGACCAGCGCGAACATCAGCGAGGCAGGGCGCGCGACCAGCGCGCTGCGGTGGATCTGGGTCATGCGGAGGCAACCCTCGGAAACTCGCCCGCAACCGCTGCGATCGGCGACAATCGGCAGCTTGGAAGGGAATCGATGATGACTAAAAGCAAGGGAAAGGATAGCGGAAGCGGCAACGCCACGATCGCGCAGAACAAGCGCGCCCGCCACGAGTACACCCTCGAGGAACGCTTCGAGGCCGGCATCGCGTTGCAGGGCTGGGAAGTCAAGGCGCTTCGCGCCGGCCGCATCTCGCTGACGGAAAGCTATGCCATCGTCCGCGCCGGCGAAATCTACCTGTTCGGCGCGCAGATCACCCCGCTGATCTCCACCTCCACGCACGTCGTGGCCGACGACCGCCGCACCCGCAAGCTGCTGCTGCACCGGCGCGAGATCGACCGTCTCGTCGGCAAGGTGGAACGCGACGGCTACACCCTGATCCCGCTGGCGCTGTACTGGAAGAACGGCAAGGTGAAGCTCGATCTCGCTCTGGCCAAGGGCAAGCAGGCGCACGACAAGCGCCAGGCCGAGAAGGACCGCGACTGGGCGCGCGAAAAGCAGCGCACCATGCGCCAGCACAACCGCGCCGCCTGATGAACGCCGCCGCCATCGCGCCTTGTGAAGCGCAGGCGGCGTCCCTACACTGATCGGCAGCGCGCGAACGCGTGCTCTATCCCGGGGGTGTCACGGCTTCGACGGGGGTAGTGAGATTGTCTGGTGCATGCCGAGGGGGTGACTTTCCTCGTAAATCCAGTCGCAAACTTTTAGTTGCCAACGACGACAACTACGCTCTGGCCGCTTAAGGCCTAGCCCCGAACCCACTTGTGCCTGTGCTCGTGGATGTAGGGTCATCATCACAGGATCGCTCCGGGTTGCCGCCTGCCGGCCCGGGGTCAAATCAAGCAGGCTGGTTCCCCGGCGCGCTTCGCACACCGTGCTGCCGTGGAACGAGATCCAACGGTGAGCTAAGCATGTAGTACCGGAGGTCAAGCGCCTTCGGACGCGGGTTCGACTCCCGCCACCTCCACCAACAACCAACCCCCGGCCGCTCGCGGTCGGGGGTTTTTCTTGCCCGTCACAAACGCGCGATGTCCGGCGGCGTCGGACCGAACCAGGCGCGTTCCCAGGCCTGGCGTGCGGATTGTTCCGCGGCGGCGTCGCCCTTGCGCCGGTGGACTTCGGCCAATCCCGCCAGCGCCCAGCCGTTGCCGCGCACGCGCAGCAGCGATTCGCGCAGGACCCGTTCGGCATCGTCGAGCCGCCCCTGGCGCAGGTAGACCGAGCCGAGCGACTGGCGGATCGGGTAGTACCAGTACGGTGGCTCCATGTAGGACAGCGAATCCTCCACCGCGATGGCGGCTTCATAGGCCTGCGCGGCGGCGCCCAGGTCTCCCTGCGCATCGGCCAGCCGCGCGCTGGCGACGAGGCGCGCGGTCTGCACGATGTCCTTGCCGGGGACGTACCAGTCCGTGTACGGCGTGAAGTCGGCGGTGTCTTCCAGTGCCGCGATGGCGGCGATTTCGCGCTGCGCGTTCTCTCCGTCCTGCTTCGCGGCATGGGCGAGGGCGCGGGCGTAGTGCGCCAGCGCCGATACCAGCACGCGCTCTTTCGGTGGCGCTTCCAGGGCCAGGACGGTATCGGGCGGGCTGAAGATCGCATGGGCGAGGTAGGGCGCGGCCTTGATCGGTTCCAGCAACGGAAACTGCGCGACGGTTTCATCGGCCAGCGCGGCGTCGAGCTTCGCCGCCGCCTCGATGGCGGTTGCGCCGTCGCCGCCCATCTGCGCGGACACCAGCACGAAGTGGATGTTGTGCGGGTAGTAGGCCGAGCGGTAGAGCGGATCGGAGGGCGAGGTGGCGAAGTACGCCTCGTCGGCGGCCATCGCGCGCTTGTTCACGTCCAGCGACTCCTTGAACAGGCCGAGCCGGTAATAGATGTGCGCCGGCATGTGCACGATGTGCCCGGCGCCGGGCATCAGGGCGGCGAGCCGCTGCGCGTGCGGCAGCGCGCGTTCGGGCCGGGCCGAAGCTTCGACGGCGTGGATGTAGAGGTGGATGGCGCCGGGATGTTCGGGATTGCGCGCGAGCACGGCTTCCAGCGTGGCCAGGACTTCTGCGGCGCGGCCCTTGGGCGTGGTGCCGTCGGCTTCCCAGTAGTCCCACGGCTGGGTGTCCATCAGCGCTTCGGCGTGAAGCACGGCGAGGGTGTTGTCGTCGGGGAACTGTGCGGCGACTTCTTTCATGGCGTCGGCGAACGCCACGTCGAGCGCGGCGCGGTCGGCACCGGGATCGGCGGAATGGCGTTTTTGCAGCGCCGCGATCAGGGCGCGATCCTTCGCGGGCGCGCTGGGCGCATGTGCCACCGCTTTTTCGAGCGCGGCCCACGCCGGGGCGAAGGCCTCGGGCAGCATCGGCGCGTTGATGTTCGGCCCCAGCACGAAGGCTTCGCCCCAATAGGCGAGCGCGAAGGCTGGGTCGAGCTCCTGCGCGGCCTGGAAGGCGCGCTGGGCTTCGGCGTGGTTGAAGGCGAAGGACCAGCGCAGCCCCTGGTCGAAATACGCCTGCGCCGTGGCGTTTTCCGTGCCCGCTTTCAGGCCCAGGGTGCCGAGGTTGCCGTACAGCGGCGGCGTGCCGGGCGCGGCCTTCATGGGTTGTGGCGGGAAAGGCCTGGTTTCCGCCTGCGCCAGTGCCAGCGTCTGGAGCAGGCGAGGGCGGTCTTTCGCGGAAGTTGGCGCGCAGACCGCGCCGGGGAACTCCAGCAGCGGGTCGAAGGCGGGCTCGGTGGGAACGGCGTCGTGACGATCCACGGCGACGATGCCGGTGAGGCCGGCCAGTGCCACGGCCAGCGCGGTGGCGTGCGGGATGGACAGGTTCATGGGGTGTCCTCGACAGTCTGGGGTGATGCAACGTTCGGGGGTCCGGCGGAAACAGTGTGCGCCTGTTTCCGCCCGGAACTCTTCTCTCCGGCAACGCGGCTACCGGCAGACAATGCCGCGCGCCGGCGGGCACCCTTCGAAGTCGTCGGAGAAAAGCTCGCCACCTTGCGGCTCGATCTCCAGCGTGATGCCGTCGAACCAGGCTCCCACCGCCCCGTTGAGGCTGTTGGCCGCCGCCATCAGGGTGATCTCGATACTGCTATTGGGGCCAAACGACTGGGCCGGTACATCGATGATTGCGGGCGAAGCCGGTTGCGCCCAGCTCGTGCCCCCGGCGAGCGTGAACTGACCGGTGGCCGTGACCGTGCCGGCATCGCACGATTCGCTGCCATTGCTGCGGTACGTCCACACGAGGAATGGATAGCTGCGCAGAGGCAGGGTGACACCGCTTCCTCTCCCCCAGCCCGTGAGTCGATAACTGCCCGGGCCGGGAAGAAAAACGCATTGCTTGGCGACAGTGACGCTGCTGCCGCTCGTCGCCGTGCCGACATGCCGCAGCGAACCGGAGTTCGCGCCGCCACTGGCGTTCTGGTCGGCATCGCGGTCGCCTGCCCACACCCACCACAGTCGCAGGTCGGTATCGAAATCGCCGTTCAGCACCATCGGTTGCAGGGATTGCCGTTCCAGCGCGCCGATGTCGCGCGGGCTCCCCTCGTCGGGATTGAGCAAGTCCTTGTCGCGTGGCTGGCCGTAGGCGTCGCGCTCGTTGCCGGGAAGCGCGAGCGCGTAGTCGATCGCGCGGGAACCGGCGCGCAAGCCATAGTCGCCGCGCGCCGGATCGACGAAGCGCGGATCGAAGACGCTCGCGCCAACGCCAAGCCCGCCGTTCTCGTTGACCACCGAGCGCTCCACGGCGACCGAGCCGCCGCTGCGCGACAGCACGGTCCTGCCCGGTTGCCACAGGATCGAGCGTTGAACCGTGACGGCGCTGTCCACCATGCGCAGGATCGCGCTGCCGCCGCCGATGGCATTGCCAACGATGGTGGAATCGACGAGGTGGAACGGGTTTCCCGACAGCTTGATCACATCGCTGCTGGTGGTGTTGTTGCCGATGATCGAACGGTAGATCTGCGTGGTCGCCGCACCGCCGAACACCGATCCTGCGGTGTTGTTCTGGATCACCACGCCGCCGCGCGGATCGGACGGTGCCGCGGCTGGCAGATAGCCGAACTGGAGGGTCGTGCCGCTCTCGCCGTGAATGACGGCGCCCGGGTTGGTGTCGGTGTTGGCGGTGTTGTTGGTGATGCGGCC
>JBBCJS010000065.1:0-25471 GCA_037190825.1 Chiayiivirga flava | reverse complement strand
GACTTGTAGCCGGTCTGCACCGGCTGGTCGACCGACTTGCGCCAGATCACGCCCGGGGCCACGCGCTCCACCGGCGCGGACAGCGCGGCGTTGATCGGACCCTTGCCGTCGATCGGCTCGCCCAGCGCGTTGACCACGCGGCCGAGCAGTTCCGGTCCGACCGGCACTTCGAGGATGCGGCCGGTGGTCTTGGCCACGTCGCCTTCGCGCAGGTGCTCGTAGTCGCCCAGCACCACCGCGCCGACCGAGTCGCGCTCCAGGTTCAGCGCCAGCGCGTAGGTGTCGCCCGGCAGTTCGATCATTTCGCCCTGCATCGCGTCGGCCAGGCCGTAGATGCGCACGATGCCGTCGGCGACCGAGGTCACCGTGCCTTCGTTGCGGGCTTCCGCGGAAAGCTTGGCCTTCTCGATGCGGTGCTTGATCAGTTCGCTGATTTCAGACGGGTTGAGCTGGGTTTGCATGGGAGTGTCCCTGGTATCCGGCGCGGGCGCCGGCGAAGTTCAAGAGAAAATCGTCATTGGGCGAGCGTGGTGCGCAGGCGGTCCAGCTTGCCGCGCACCGAGCCGTCGATCACCACGTCGCCGGCGTCGATCACCGCGCCGCCGATCAAGGCCGGGTCCACGGCGCGGGTCAGCGCGATTTCGCGGCCGAAGCGGCGGCGAAGCGCGGCGACGAGGGCCTCGGTTTCGGCATCGTCCAGCGCGGTGGCGGAGGTGAGCTTCACGTTCACCACCTTTTCCGCCTCGGCGCGCGCCTGTTCGAACAGCGTCGCGATTTCCGGCAGCAGCGGCAGGCGGCGGTTGGCCGAGAGCACGCGCAGGAACTGCACGAAATCCGCATCGGCGCCACTTTCCGGGGAAAGCAGCGCGACGGCGGCATCGGCCGTCGTCGCCGGGCTGGAGAGGAGCGAACGCACGGTCTCGTCGCTGGCGATGGCCGCGGCGAAACCAAGCTGTTCGGACCACGCGGGCAGGCGCTGCTGCTCGCGCGCCAGCGCCACCGCGGCGCGGGCGTAGGGGCGGGCGAGGGTGAGGGCGGCGGTCATCGCTTGGCTTCCGTCAGAGCTGGCTGGCCAGCTCGTCCAGCAGCGCCTTCTGGGCGTTGCTGTCGATCTGGCGGTGGATCAGCTTCTCGGCGCCGGCGACGGCCAGATCGGCCACCTGGCGACGCAGCTCTTCCTTGGCGCGGAACGTGGCCGATTCGATCTCGGCACGGGCCAGCGCCTTCTGGTGCTCGGCTTCGGCCACCGCGTCCTGCCTGGCCTGCTCGATGAGCTGGTTGGCGCGGGCGTTGGCCTGGTCGATGATCTGGTTGGCCTTGACGCGGGCGTCGCGCAGCAGATCGGCGACCTGCTCCTCGGCGCGGGCCAGGCTTTCCTGGCTCTTGTCCGCAGCGGCGAGGCCTTCGGCGATCTTCTTCTGGCGCTCCTCGATGGCGTTGAGCAGCGGCGGCCAGATCTTGCTGGCGATCAGCCAGATCAGGCCGGCGAAGGCCAACGCCTGGGCGATCAGGGTGAGATTGAGGTTCATGGGTGCGCTCTGCCTGTGTTGGGGAAGCCTTCCGGCGCGCCGGCCGGCTTCCCGCCCTCTGCCGCGCGCGAACGGCGGCAGACCCGACGGAAGGGGGTTCCGGCGATTACGGAGCCAGACCGCCGACCAGGAATGGGCTGGCGAAGGCGAACAGCAGGCCCACGGCGACGCTGATGATGAACGCGGCGTCGATCAGGCCGGCGGTGATGAACATGCGGACCTGCAGCACCGGGATCAGCTCGGGCTGGCGGGCGGCCGACTCAAGGAACTTGCCGGCCATGATGGCCAGACCGAGACCTGCGCCCAGCGCGGCCAGACCGATCATGATGCCGATGGCCAGAACGGTCGAGGCCTGGACGGAAGCGAGGGCGGACAAAGTTTCCATGGTTTTCTCCGGAACGGATGGCTAAGGGTTGAGGAACGAAAAGGTGGAACGAAAAATCAGTGGCTGTCTTCGGACAGGCTCAGGTACACGATCGACAGCATCATGAAGATGAAGGCCTGCAACGGGATCACCAGCAGGTGGAAGATCATCCAGCCCAGGCCGAACGTGGCGCCGCCGAGCATGCCCAGGAGGCCGGCGCCGCCGAGCACCCAGATCAGGAGGAACACGATCTCGCCGCCGAACATGTTGCCGAACAGGCGCATCGCCAGCGAGATCGGCTTGGACAGCCACTCGACGATGTTGAGGATCAGGTTGAACGGCATCATCCACTTGCCGAACGGCGCGGTCAGGAACTCATGGGCGAAGCCGCCCAGGCCCTTAGAACGCAGCGCGAAGAACAGCATCAGGAAGAACACGGAAAAGGACATGCCGAGCGTGGCGTTCACGTCCGCCGTCGGCACCGGCTTCCAGTAGGGAACGCCGATGAGCTCCAGCGGCTTGGCGATGAAGTCGGCCGGGATCATCTTCAGGAGGTTCATCAAGAGGATCCAGAAGAAGATCGTGATGGCGATCGGCGTCACCAGCTTGCTCTTGCCGTGGTAGGTGTCGCGCGCCTGGCGATCCACGAACTCCAGGAGGATTTCCACGAACGCCTGCCACTTGCCGGGCACGCCGGCGGTGGCCTTGCGCGTGGCCAGCCAGAAGGCGAACACCATCAGGAACCCCATCAGCAGCGATGTGATCAGGGTGTCGAGGTTGATCGTCCAGAAGCCGCCTTCGCCCACCTGCGCGGTGAGGTTGTGCAGGTGGTGCTGGATGTAACTTGTCGGAGTAAGTTCCGCCTCGCCCGCCATGTGTCCTGAACCCCGAGGAGTGAAATAGTTGGAAATCAGCGCCTGAGCATGGCCACGATCTGCGCCGAGAGGGCCGCGACCACGCCGCAGGCCAACCCCAGCGGTGGAAGTCGCCACACCGCAACACCGAGCAGCAGGGCCGCGATCAGCGCCAGCCACTTCAGCGCCATGCCCGCCAGCAGCCGCCCCAGCGCCGTTGCGGCGCCGGCGGGATCGTTCCCCGCGAACGCCATCCAGGCTGCCAGCCACGATCCCAGGGTCAACGCACCCCCGCCGAGGGCCGCCGCCAGCGCATGCGCCGGGCTTGCGACCAGCAGCGCCAACGCGACGACTGCCACCGCGATCCCCTGGGCGACCAGAACCCTGCGGGCCTGCTGCCGGCCATTGGCCACGGAATTGAACACGGCTGCCTTCCGGTTGGGAGACGACGCCTGCCCGGGAAGCGGCAAAAGCGTCCTGCTAAGCCTGTCAAGTGTAGCAGGCATGCGAATTGGCGGGCAAGACGCTGCGGTGCAGCAATTCCACCCGATCGGCCCTGGCCGCCGCGCGCCTGACTTTCCGACTCTCGCCTGCGGCTTTCCGCCCCTGCGGTTCGTAGTGCGAAGCCATCCGTTCGTCCCTTTCGTGAAGGGTTTCTTCGGTCTTGCCCGCTTGGATACGGAAAGACATACCGCGCGTGGCGGTTTCCGAATGCACGGCGATCACCTTGGGGGGAAGCTTCGCAATGAAACGGTACATGCCCGTATTCCGGGCGGGGTGCTGGGCACTCCTTACGGCTTTCGCCGGAACGACGCTTTTGTAAAAACCTGCGCCAACACCGCACTAACGGGTCGCAGGCCCCGCTCGCGGCAAGGTCAGCGAGACGCACAACCCGCCGCCCACCCGGTTCGCCACGCCGATGCGTCCACCGTGCGCCTCGGCGATCTCGCGCGTGAGCGCCAGTCCGAGGCCGGTGCCGTGGCGCTTGGTGGAATAGAACGGCAGCAGCGCGTTGGCCAGCGCGGCCTCGCTCATGCCGCTGCCGCGATCGAGCACGTCGATGCGCCAGCCATGCGCCAGGCGGCGCAGCGACAGCGACACGCCCTCGGGCGCGGCCCCGGATTCGTGCGCGTTCTTCAGGAGGTTGAGCAGGGCCTGTTCCACCTGCGCCGGATCGAAATGCGCGGTGTCGTCGGGGATGTCGCCTTCGACGGTGAAGTCCATCTGCGTGCGCAGCTTTTCGACGAAGCCGGGCAGGTGCACTGCCTCCACGCGCGGCGCGGGCAGCTTGGCGAAGCGCGCGTAGTCGCGCAGGAAGCGCTCCAGGTGGCGGGCGCGCTCTTCGATGGTATCCAGCGCCACCGGCAGCTTTTCCAGCTGGCCGCGCTTCACCAGTTCCCGGCCCGAGTGCGCCAGCGAGGCGATGGGGCCGAGCGAGTTGTTGAGTTCGTGGCTGATGACGCGGATCACCTTCTTCCAGGTCTGCACTTCCTGGCGGCGCAGTTCGGCGGTCATCTGGCGCAGCAGGATCAGCTCGTGCGGGCGGCCGTTGAGGCGGAACAGGCGGCGCGCGAGGTGGTAGATGTCTTCTTCCTCGCCCGCGCTGAACATGCCGTCGCCACCGCGCGCGAAGGCTTCGTGCACGGCGGCCGGGGCTTGCGCGAGCAGGTCGTCGAGGGCGCGGCCTTCGAGCTTGCGGCCATCGCCGAGCAGGCGCCGCGCGGCGAGGTTGCCCAGCACCACGCGGCGCGACGGATCCAGCAGCAGCATCGCGACCGGGGTGTTCTGCACCATCGTGTCCAGCAGCAGTTCGCGCTGCACCAGGTCGATGCGCTGCTCGCGCAGGGCCTGGCCGAGCGCGTTGTGGGCATCGACCAGTTCGAGCACGTCGGCATAGCGGTCCCAACTGATGCCGAAGCTGAAATCGCCGTCGCGATAGCCGGCCACGGTGCCGGCCAGCGCGCGGAACAGCGCGCGCAGCGGTACGAAGGTGCGCCACACCAGCAACGCCATGACGCCACCCACCACAAGCGCGGCCACCAGCGCCGCCAGCCACGGCGGCAGCCAGCGTGCCAGCCATGCGACGCCCGCCGCCGTCAGCGCGATGCCGAGCAGCATCAGCGCCACCATGCGGATCGCCAACGGCAGCACGCGAAGGATGCGCATTACATCTCCTACTCGCGCGGGATGCCGAGGCGATCCAGACGCCGGTACAGCGCCTGCCGCGACAGGCCCAGTTCCGCCGCCGCCTGCGCCAGCACGCCGCCGGCGCGTTGCAGCGCGGCTTCGATCGTGGCGCGGTCCGGTTCGTTGGATGCGGGCGCGGGAGCAACCGCCGGGGCGATCAGGCCCAGCGCCGGGGCGTCGATGCGCTCGTCGGACAACAACGCCGCGCGCTGCACCGCGTTGCGCAGTTCGCGCACGTTGCCCGGCCAGGCGTGCGCCAGCAGCGCGCGTTCGGCGCTTTCGGAAAACTGCTTGCCAGCAGGCAGGAAATGCCGCGCCAGCGGCAGGATGTCGCGCGGCCGTGCGTTGAGCGCAGGCAAGCGCAGTTCGATGCCGTTGAGCCGGTAGAACAGGTCCGCGCGGAAGCGGCCCTCGGCGATCAGCGCGGGCAAATCCGCATTGGTGGCGCTGACCACGCGCACCTTCACGCCGCGCTCCTGGTTGCTGCCCAGGCGCTGGAAGCGACCGGTTTCCAGCACACGCAGCAACTTCACCTGCCCGGCCAGCGGCAGGGTGCCGATTTCGTCGAGGAACAGCGTGCCGCCGTCGGCCGCTTCGAACTTGCCGGCGCGCGGCTTCGTGCCCGCGCCGGTGAACGCGCCGGGTTCGGCGCCGAACAGTTCGGCCTCGATCAGATCGTGCGGCAGCGCGCCGCAGTTCACCGCGACGAAGGGGCCGGCGCGCACCGCCGAGTTGGAGTGGACGATCTCGGCGACCGTCTCCTTGCCCGCGCCGTTCGGACCGGTGATCAGCACCGCCAGGTCCGAGCGAGCGACCTGCAACGCGAGAGAAAGCAGCGCCTCGCTGGCCGGATCGGCATAGACCAGCCCGCGCAGGTCATGGCCCGTCGCCAGCGCGTCGCGCCGGCTGCGCTCGCCGCTGCGGTGCTCGCACAGTTCGCGCCGGGTTTCGGCCAGTTCCAGCAGGTTGTTCACGCAGGTCAGGAGCTTCTGGTCGTCCCAGGGCTTGCCCAGGTAATCGGCCGCGCCGGCCTTCACCAGCTCCACCGCCGCTTCCAGGTGCGTCCATGCGGTGAGCAGGATCACCGGCATGTCCGGGTTGCGTTCGCGGATCTGCCGGAACAGCGCGACGCCTTCCTCTCCGGAGGTGGTATCGGCATGGAAGTTCATGTCCGAGATCACCAGGTCGATGCCGCCGCGCTCCAGCAGCGCCAGCCCGGCTTCCGGCGTATCGGCGCCCACGGTGCGGATGTCGTGCATCGAGAACAGCACATCGAGCGCGATGGCGACGGAAGGGTTGTCGTCGATGACCAGGACGGTGGGCATGAGCACTCGATCAGGGATGAGGAATCAGGAAACGGCCATCGAAGCGTAAGCGCCGATGCGCCGGGGTACCATGCCCGCGCCGCGCCTTTTGCGCGCGATCACCGGCATCGAGGGGAAAACGACATGGCCCGACGAGGCGTCATCATCGCAGCACTGGCGGCCGTCATCGCATGGTCCGCGCCCGCCGCCGCGCAGCCGCTGGACGAAGCGCGCGCCGGGCGTTTCGCCGCACTGGCGCTGGCCTGCGTGGAGAAGGAGTTTCCCAACATCGTGCACCACGTCATGGCGAGCGTCGACGAGGTGGATCGCCCGAGCAAACTCACGCCGGCGTTCTACGGCTGCTTCGACTGGCATTCGGCGGTGCACGGGCACTGGCTGCTGGCGCGGTTGGCGCGGCTGTATCCGGATGCCCCGTTCGCGGCCAAGGCGAAGGCGGCGCTGGCGCGCAACCTCGGCGAAGCCAGGCTGCTTCAGGAGGCGGCCTACATGGCGCACCCGGACCGCGCCGGTTTCGAGCGCCCTTACGGTCATGCGTGGCTGCTGCAACTGGTGGCCGAACTGGAGCAGTGGGACGACGATGAGGCACGCCAGTGGCGGCAGTGGCTGCGCCCGCTGGAAGGCGTCGCGGTGCGGCGATTGAGCGACTGGCTGCCCAAGCTGCGCTATCCGATCCGGGGCGGGGAGCACTACCAGACCGCGTTCGCCTTCGGCCTGATCCACGACTACGCCGAACAGGCGAACGACACCGCGTTGCGCGACCTGCTGGCCGATGCCGGCGAGCGCTTCTACGCGCGCGACCGCGACTGCCCGCTGGCCTACGAACCCTCCGGCCACGACTTCCTTTCGCCGTGCCTGGCCGAAGCCGACTTCATGCGCCGGCTCAAGCCGCCTGCCGCGTTCGCGGACTGGCTCGATGGTCTTCTCCCCACCCTCGGTGAACCCGGCTGGCTGCCGGTGGGCGAGGTCAGCGACCGCGCCGACGGCAAGCTCGCCCACATCGACGGCCTCAACATCAGCCGCGCGTGGATGCTGGAAGGCATCGCCGCCGGCCTGCCGGAAGACGATGCGCGCCGAGCCGCGCTGCATGCCGCGGCAAAGGCGCATGGCGATGCCGGCGTGGCCGGCGTCAGCGACGAGCACTACGCCGGCAGCCACTGGCTGGCGAGCTTCGCGGTGTACTGGCTGACGCAGCGCGGCATCGCCCGCTGACGCCATTTCCATCGACGGCAGGCGCGTTTCCACCCGTCCCGTTCACGCGGTGCGCGTCGCAATCGCCGGCGGCACCGCGGCGGCGCGGCGCGCCGGGCCGAACACGGCGATCTGGCCGAGCAGCGACAACGCCACCGCCCCCACCGGCAGGTAGTACAGCGGCAGGCGCGCCAGTTCGTACTGGCTCATCAGCCACTGGTTGATGCCGAAGGCCGCCAGCATGCCGAGCACGATGCCGATGCTGGCGAGCAGGAAGTTCTCGGTCTGGAAGTAGCGCAGGATCTGGCCTTTCGTCGCGCCAAGCGCGCGGCGCACGCCGATCTGCTTGGTGCGCTGCTGCACCCAGAAGCTCGCCAGCCCGACGATGCCCAGGGCGGTGATCACCAGCAGCGCGACGCAGACGATGCCCAGCAGCCAGGCCATGCCGCGCTGCTGCTGGTAGAACCTGCCGCGCAGTTCCGAGACGGTCGTGGTGTTGTCGTCCAGGACGATCCGCACCGGCCCGTTGCCGCGCAGCGTTTCCACGGCGGCGGCCAGCACTTCGGCACGACGTTCTGGCGCGGTGCGGATCATGTAGTTTCCGCCAACGTTGTAGTTCGGGCGCAGCGGGAAAACCATGGCGTACTCGCGCGCGCTCGGCCCGCCCTGCATGCTCGGGCGCACCAGGTGCTCGACCACGCCCACCACCGGGATCGGCGCTTCGCCCCAGTTGTAGAACACCTTGCCGATGGGGTCTTCGCCCGGAAACAATCGGTCGGCCAGTTTCTTCGTGATGATCGTCGCTGGCACGGGGCTCTCGCCTCGCTGGAACACATCCCAATCCTGATATTCCTCAGGCAGGAAGTTGCGCCCGGCGACGAGATTCAACCCCAGTGTCCCGATGAACTGTTCCTCCGCCATGTAGTTGCTTGCGCTCAGGGTGGATTGCTGCTGGTCCGGCGTCAGTCGCACACCGCTGTTCCAGGACGAACCCACGAACGGCACCTGGTTCATCACGGTCGCCGCCGTGACGCCGGGCAGGCCACGCAATGCCGCCAGATCGGAGCGTGTCTGCGCGGCGGCATTGGCATCTCCGCCGATAGGGATGATCTGCACTCGCACCAGTTCGTCTTCGGCCAGGCCGCTGATTTCGGTGACCTGCGCAATGCGCTCGCCGATCATGAACAGGGCGTTGCAGAGGATCGCGCAGGTGACGGCGACCTGGAGCACGATCAGCGCCGCCGCGGTCTTGTGGCGCATCAGGGTGGACAGGATGGGGCGGATTTCCATGGTGTTCTCCGTTGTCGCTTGTCTCCGTCGTTCCCGCGCAGGCGGGAACCCAGTGACTTGTTGTGCATGAAAAAACCAAAGACGCTGGGTCCCCGCCTGCGCGGGGACGACGACAGCGCTATTGCGATTTGAGCTGTATCGCCGGCGTCACCTGCATCGCGCGCCACGCGGGAAGCAGGCCGGCGAGCAGGCTGGCGAGGATGGCCAGTGCGAAGGTGGTCAGCAGCATCGATCCATCCAGATGCGCCAGGCTGGTGTAGCTCATCGGCTGCTGCCGTACCGCCCACAGCCCCAGCCATGCCAGCCCCAGGCCAAGCACGCCACCAGCCAGGCCGATGGTTCCGGCCTCCACCAGGCATTGCTTGAAGATTTCCCGCCGCGAGGCACCCAGCGCGCGGCGCACGCCGATCTCGCCGCTGCGGCGCAGGAACTTGGCGAGCAACAGGCCCACCGTGTTGAGCAGGCACACCAGCAGAAAGCCCATGCCCAGCCACATCTGCATCACCACATCACGCGGCACGATGCGGTTGTAGTCCAGCCATTGCATGACGTTGCGCAGGCGCACATTGGTCGGGCGCTCGAAGCGACCGGCCTCGCGCTGCTGCTCGGAATACGCGGTGAGGTAATCCAGATAGGCGCGATGTTCACCCACCGATTCCAGTTCCACCCAGTATTGAATCCACGTGCAAGGTGCATTGAGGGCCGTGTTGTCGGCACCGGCATTGCTCCAGCAGTTCATGCTGCCGTTACGGCTCATGTTCAGATCGCGTGAGGTGGAAAAGGGCAGGAACACCTCCTCAAGTTCGCCATAGCGATCGCTGTTCATATCGTAGAAGCGCGGCGTTGGACGCCATTCGTCGATCACGCCGACAACGGTGAAATCGGTCTGGTCCAGGCGCAGTATCTTGCCGACGCTGTCGCCACCACCGAAGGCCTTGTCGTTCAGCGCCCTGGAGATCACGGCGACGCGCGTATGCGTCTCGTCGTCCCCGGCGCTCCAGCCGCTCCCGTGCAGGAACGGCACCTGAAACATCGGGAAGAAATCCGCACTGGTGTAACGCGCATCGCTGATGAAGGGCGACACATGACTGGTTTGCGGTGTCACCGAGACACCGCCGCCGGTCATCATGGCCTGCCGTGCACCACGCTTTTCCCGCAGCAGGGTTTCGGCATCGAAGCGCGTCATCTGCTCGTGCGGTTCCTCGCCGGGGGCGTAGCCCTGCATGGTTTCCGGATCGAGCTGCACGTAGAACAGCCGGTCGCTCTTTTCCGGGATCGGATCGCCGCTCAATACGCGGAACACGGTAAGCGTGGTCATGCACGCGCCGATGCCCAGCGCGATCGCCAGCACCATCAGCGCCGTGAGCGCCTTGTTGCGGCGGAAGCTGCGCAGGGCGAGGTTGAGGTAGTAGCCGAACATCGCGCGACCCTCAGGCGATGGCCGACGCGGCGTCGCGCCCCGGACGCGGCGCGCGCCCGAGCGCCGGCCCGGTGGAAAGATCGGTCGCGATGCCGTCGACGATGTGCACGTTGCGCTGCGCGCGCGCGGCCAGTTCCGGGTCGTGCGTCACCATGACGATGGTGGTGCCCTGCGCGTTGATCTCCTCCATCAGCTCCATGACGCTGCGCGCCATCTGCGAATCCAGGTTGCCGGTGGGCTCGTCGGCCAGCAGCAGGCGCGGCGAGCCGGCCAGCGCACGGGCAATGGCGGCGCGATGCTGCTGGCCGCCGGACAGTTCGGCCGGATAGTGCTTCATGCGCGAACCCAGGCCCACGTCCGCCAGCGCCTTCTCGATGCGCTGGCGGCGCTGCGCGGCCGGCATGCGGCGATAGCGCAGCGGCACGTCGCAGTTGTCGAACAGGTTGAGGTCCGGGATCAGGTTGAAGCCCTGGAAGATGAAGCCGATCTTCTCGTTGCGCAGGCGCGAGCGAGCGTTGTCGTCGAGCCCCTTCACGTTGACGCCGTCGAGCACGTACTCCCCGCCCGTGAAGGTTTCCAGCAGGCCGGCGATATTGAGGAAGGTGGTCTTGCCCGAACCGGACGGCCCGGTGACGGCGACGAACTCGCCCTCGCCCACGTGCAGGTCGAGCGAACGCAGGGCGTGGGTTTCCACGAGTTCGGTGCGGTAGACCTTGGTGACTTGGCGCATGTCCAGCATGGGTGTTGCTCCTTGGAAGATTGAAGACGGCCTAAAAAACTGCCGTCATTCCCGCGAAGGCGGGAATCCAGTGCCTTCAGCTTTTCAATAGATCAAAGACGCTGGATTCCCGCCTTCGCGGGAATGACGAGAAAAAAAGCAGGTTTTCGAGGTTCCCGGAATTCACTTGATTCGTACACGCTGCGCATCGCCGAACTGATCGGCGCCGGAGACGACGACGCGCTCTCCGGCCTTCAGCCCGGAAACGATTTCCACCGCGTTGAGGCTGCTCGCGCCGGCCTGGATCGGGCGACGCTCGGCGATGCCGCCGGCATCCACGACCCAGGCGAAGCGGCCACCGTCCTGTTCCAGGAACGGGCCGCGCTCGACCATCAGCACGTTGTCGCGCCGGTCCAGCACGATGCGCGCGGACAGGCGCTGGTTCTGGCGCAGGCCGGGCGGCTGCTCGCCGTCGGAAAAACGCAGGCGCGCGGTGACTTCGCCGTTGACCACTTCCGGCGACACTGCCGACACCGTGGCCGCGTACTCGTTGCCGCTGCTGCGAAGCTGCGCCGGCACGCCGATGGACAGATCGCGCGCGAAGCTCTCCGGCACGCGGATTTCCACCTCGAACAAGGAGAGATCCACGACGCTGAGGATCGGCGCATTGATCGCCACGTTGGTGCCATGCGCCACCTGCACCTGGCCGACCTGCCCGTCGAACGGCGCGCGCAGCGTGAGCGCATCGACCTGGCGTTGCAGCTCATCCACCACGGCCTGCTGGCGCTCGGCCATCAGTTGCTTGTTCTGCGCGTCGATGCCCGCGCCCTGGCGTTGCAGCCCCTGGCTCTGGCGCGCCGCCGCCAATCCGATCTCGGCCTTGCGCAGGTTGTCGCGGGCGCGGTCCAGGTCGTTGCGCGGCACCGCGCCGCGCTCGAAGGCGCGTTCGATGCGTTCCAGATCGCGCTGCGCGGCGGTGTGCTCGATGCCGGCCTGGTCGAGCAGCCTTTGCGACTCGAAGCGCGCAAGCTGCGCATCCAGCCCGGCGCGGCGCGATTCGCCTTCCAGGCTGGCGAGCGTGGAGGCTTCCTGCACCAGCCGGCTGCGCAGTTCCGGGCTGTCGATGCTTGCCAGCTCCTGCCCGCGCGTCACTACGTCGCCGGCCACCACTTTCAGTGCGACCGTGCCGCCGGCGATGGCGTAGAGCGTGGGACTGTTGGCGGTGATGACGCGGCCATCGGCGGAAATGTCGCGCACCAGATCGCCCTGCCGCACCTCGGCAATGCGCAGGCGCGCGGTATCGAACGAACTGCCCGCGCTCGACCAGCGCGATGCCAGCCAGAACCCCGCCAGCAGCACGAACGCGAGGCCGCCGCCCACCAGCAGCCAACGGCGTTGCGTGCCGGTGTTAGAAGCAAGTACCTGGTCCTGGGCGGAGGTGTCGCGGATCATGGGCGGCGGTGCACGGATGCGGGAATGGCCGTACTGATGCAGGGAGCGTGCCAGCCGTTTTGTCCTCGCAATTCCTTGTTTGTCATGGATTTTCCATGTCGCTGCCCACTGTCCGCCCCGTCCGGCCGGACGTTCGCCACAGGCGGCGGACAGGCGCATGCGATACTTCGCGCCTTTCTGAGCAACGAGAACTTTCATGTGCGGAATCGTCGGTGCCATCGCCCACCGTGATGTCGTCCCGCTGCTGGTCGACGGCCTGAAGCGGCTGGAATACCGCGGCTACGATTCGGCCGGCATCGCCGTGATCGCGGACGACGACGTGCGCCGCGTGCGCCGCACCGGGCGCGTGGCCGAGATGGAAACCGCCGCGCTGGCCGAAGGCCTCATCGCGCGGCTGGGCATCGGCCACACGCGCTGGGCCACGCACGGCGGCGTCACCGAATCCAACGCGCACCCGCACATCAGCCACGGCGAACTGGCGCTGGTGCACAACGGCATCATCGAGAACCACGAAGCGCAGCGCGAGCGCCTGCGCGCGCTCGGCTACGCGTTCGAATCGCAGACCGACACCGAAGTCATCGCGCACCTGATCCACCACCACCGCGCGCAGGGCGCGGGCCTGCTCGGCGCGTTGCAGCAGGCGGTGAAGGAACTGCACGGCGCCTACGCGCTGGCGGTGATCGACCGGCGCGATCCTTCCACCCTGGTGGCCGCGCGCATGGGCTGCCCGCTGCTGGTGGGGCTGGGCGAGGGCGAGAACTTCGTGGCTTCCGATGTTTCGGCCATCGTCTCGGCGACGCGGCGGGTGATCTTCCTGGAAGAAGGCGACACGGCGGAACTGACCTGCGACGGCGTGCGCGTGTTCGATGCCAGCGATGCGCCGGCGGCCCGCGAAGTACACGTCTCCGACGTCTCGCTCGCCTCGCTGGAACTTGGCCCGTACCGCCACTTCATGCAGAAGGAAATCCACGAGCAGCCGCGCGCCATCGGCGACACCGTCGAAGGCATCCTGGATGCCGAAGGCTTCGACGCGGCGCTGTTCGGCAAGGACGCGGCGCAGGTGCTCGGCGAGGTGGACTCGGTGCAGATCCTGGCCTGCGGCACCAGCTACTACGCCGGGCTGACAGCGCGCTACTGGGTCGAGGACATCGCCGGCATTCCCTGCGCCGTCGACATCGCCAGCGAATACCGCTACCGCCGCGTGGTGGCGAATCGGAGACAGCTCATCGTCACCATCTCCCAGTCCGGCGAAACGCTGGACACGATGGAAGCGCTCAAGTACGCCAAGGCGCAGGGGCAGGACAAAACCCTTTCGATCTGCAACGTGCCCGAGAGCGCCATCCCGCGCGCCAGCCGGCTGGTGTTCTACACCCGCGCCGGCGCGGAGATCGGCGTCGCCTCCACCAAGGCCTTCACCACGCAACTGGTGGCGCTGTTCGCGCTCGCCGCAACGCTCGGCAGGCTGCGCGGGCGCGTGGATGCCGCGCGCGAAACCGCCCTGCTCGACGACCTGCGCCACCTCCCCGGCAGCGTGCAGCACGCGCTGAATCTCGAACCCCAAGTGGCTTCATGGGCTTCGATGTTCGCCCCGCGCCAGCACGCCCTGTTCCTGGGCCGCGGCACGCACTATCCCATCGCGCTGGAAGGCGCGTTGAAGCTCAAGGAAATCTCCTACATCCATGCCGAGGGCTACCCCGCCGGCGAACTCAAGCACGGCCCGCTCGCGCTGGTGGACGAGGCCATGCCCGTGGTCGTCATCGCGCCCAACGACGCGCTGCTGGAAAAGGTGAAATCCAACATCCAGGAAGTGCGCGCGCGCGGCGGCCAGATGTTCGTCTTCGCCGACGCCGACAGCCACTTCGGCGAATCCGACGGCGTCCACGTCATCCGCACCCCGCGCCACGTCGGCATCCTTTCCCCGATCGTGCACGCGATCCCGGTGCAACTGCTCGCCTATCACACCGCGCTGGCGCGCGGGACCGATGTGGACAAGCCGAGGAACCTGGCCAAGAGCGTGACGGTGGAGTGATGCAACCTGGATTCCCGTTCGTTGTGTAGATAGGGAATAGAGTCCTTTCCCAGGGAATAATGTCCTTTCCTGAGGAATAGACTCGTTTCCTGGCTACACCATGGCATCAGGCGCTCTTCGACCGAGCCATGCGAGCTGACCGAGATCAGTGCCTATTCCTTGGCCAAGACCAATCGGGCAGACTTGGGGTCATAGACGTACTTCGTGATGGACCCGTCCCGGATCCGGCTGACCGCTTCGTCGATTGCCTGCAGGGGAACCAGGAACCACTCGCGTGGCTTCACCGGCTTGCCGAAACGGTCCTCGATCATCAGGTCGAGCTGAGTAGGGCGAAGATCTTGTGGAACAGGTGCTCGAGCTTCGTGCGATTGATGTGCGCGAGCTTGTAGGTAGCGACGATGTCCACACCCGCCAGCATGGGGGTGACAATTTCCTAGCTGCACCGCAGCTCATGAAGCGGCATTGCAATCGGAGCCGCGGCTAACCCTTCGGTCCGTGGGTGTCGGACTCAGAGGCGCCCACCACTCCGAGCACGACTTCGAACTTGCCGTGGCATTCATGGCATCGGAACGCCAATCCCGGCTTGACCTCACTCTCCCAAAACGCGTGTTCCTGAGAGCAGCCCTCAGTGGGGCACGGAACTCGTTTCTTTAGAGGAAACCATCGCACTTCGTTGCTCTGGGCGGTGCCGCTCAATCCATAGCGCGCATGACACTCAAAGCACTCGACGTCGACCTCAAAGTCACCGAGGGGAACCCGGCGCCTCATCCGTTCACCACATTTCTGACAGTCCAGTTCGGCGGTCAGGCGAAAAATGACGGCGTGCAGCGGTGAGCGAAGTGCGCGCTCGACCTCCTCCAAAACTTGCTCGCAGCGGCTTCTGACCTTCGTCCAGTCGTGCTCCTTGCCGTCTTGAACTTGCCGAGGCGTTGGAAGGTGGAGGAAGGCCCCAAGGCGGTCGTAATGGGCCTTGAGTTGCTTCATGGACAAAACGTGCTCGGTTCCGATGACCGTCATCGTCTTCGCCTGGACGCCGGGCTCGTCCTTGAGGCCTACTGAAAGCGTGCCACCTTGATCGGCGTTCGGATCGATCTGCAATAAAGCACTCATGATCTTTTTGGGCTGCCAGTGCTGCCACGTCCCCGGCGGCAAGTCGTCCGCGTAGGCTTGCGCACGCTCGTACGTGAGCCCCTCCATCGCCATTCTGGTGTGCAGAGCCGCGCAAGCGAACTGCGAAGAGTCGCCAGTCGCCAGCGCCACCCGCGCCCTAGCGGCCGCGGCCCGTGCGCTAGATCGATAGTCTGGCTTCATGTGCTATCGCCCCCAGTAATTCCACGTCGGCCGCCGAACTTGGGCTACTTTGAGAATCCATTGGCGTTCCCAACCGCTGGCATCGGCCCGAGGTATGATCACGAACGAATCGACGTAGCGCCAGTCAAGGCCGCGCCGAGTATTGGTTTGCCATGTCTAGACGCTTTAGCGCAACATGAACTTCAACACGGTATCGGCCATCCTGCCGAATGGCGGCCGCAGCAGGTTCCCGATGTTGCGGCGGCCCTGCACCAGCACGCCGCGCGCGTGGCTCATGGCGCGGAAGCCTTCGATGCCGTGATAGGCGCCCATGCCGCTGGGGCCGACGCCGCCGAAGGGCAGGTCGTCCTGGGCGTAGTGCATCAGGGTGTTGTTGATGGTGACGTTGCCCGAGGTGGTGCGCGCCAGCAGCGCGTCGCGTTCGGCGCCGGCCGGGCCGAAGTAGTACAGCGCCAGCGGGCGCGGGCGGGCGTTGATGGCGGCGATGGCCTGTTCGACGCCGTTGCAGGCGCACAGCGGCAGCAGCGGGCCGAAGATTTCCTCTTGCAGGATGCGCATGTCCTGGGTGGCATCGAGTACCAACGTGGGCGCGAGCGTGTGCGGGCGCGTGGCGGCGGCTTCGGGCGCGTGGCCGGTTTCGACGACGCGCGCGCCCTTGCCGCGGGCGTCGTCGAGCAGCGCAGTGAGACGCGCGGCGTGGCGTTCGTTGAGGATCGAGGAATAGTCCGGACTGGTCGGCCCGTCCGGGTACATGCGTTTGACTGCGGCATCGAAGGCGGCGGTGAACGCTGCGGCGTCGCTTTCGTGCAGCAGCACGTAATCGGGCGCGATGCAGGTCTGCCCGGCGTTGGCGAGCTTGCCCCAGGCAATGGCTTCCGCGGCCGCTTCCGCGTGGCCGGGCGCGATGACGGCCGGCGACTTGCCGCCCAGTTCCAGCGTCACCGGCACCAGGTGTTCGGAGGCGGCGCGCATCACGGCGCGGCCGACCTGGGTGCTGCCGGTGAACAGCAGGTGGTCGAACGGCAACGTCGAGAAGGCCGCGCCGACGGCGGCATCGCCCTGCACCACGGCCACCTGCTCGGACGGGAACAGCTCGCCCAGCAGCGCGTCGAGCAGCGCGCTCGTGGCCGGGGTGAACTCGGAGGGTTTGATCATCGCGCGGTTGCCCGCCGCCAGCGCGGTGGCCAGCGGCATCAGCGCCAGCGACAACGGGTAGTTCCACGGCGACATGATCCCGACCACGCCGAGCGGCTGGTACTGCACATACGCGCGCGCCGGCTGGAAGTGGATCGCGACGTGCCGGCGCTGCGGCTTCATCCAGCGGCGCAGGCGGCGATGCAGGTAGCGGATGCCTTCCACCACCGTCATCAGTTCAAACATCGTGGTTTCGTGCGCGGAGCGGTGCCCGAAGTCGGCGCTCACCGCGGCCTCGATGTCGCTGCGCCGCGCCAGCAACGCGCGGCGCAACCGGTCCAGGTCCGCGCGCCGTTGCGCGAGCGAGGGCGGGCCGTCGCGGAGAAACGCTGCGCGCTGGCGCGCCAGGCATTCGGCGGTATCGATAGCGGGCGTTGTCATCTTCACTGTTCCTTGGGCCGGGCGGGGCTTGCGCATTCCATCCCACGATGGACTGCGGCGTCCGATGATGCCACCGGCGTATCGTGGGTGTGCTCTACAAAATGGACGCGGCCGCCGGGAGGCGCGCGCGACCTTTCCCGCCCGGCCCGAAGTCTCCCGACGATGCGGATCCGGATACGTTTGATGGGAAACTCCGGGATCGGGCATGCTTGGCCGGGTGCTCTCGCCGCCGGCGCTTCCGGCGCAACGGAAACCCGCCAGTGAAAAGACGCCAGTTCGTGCGCGATGCCGCGGTCACGCTCGCCGCCGCGGGAACACTGTCCGCCGTCCCGGTGCGAACCCGCGCCTTCGGTTTCGATGCCGAATCTGCGCGAGGGCGAATCGGCCTGCCGCCGCCGGGCCTGCTGCCAATGGGCCTGTTCATACCGGCCAAGATGCCGCTTTCCCCCGAGCGCGTGGTGCTGCCACGCCCGGACGCGGAAACCCACGTGCGGGCCTATCACCGCAATGCTCATGTCGGCATGCGCTACGAACTGCCGATCGTGGTGCAGGGTGGCGCGTGGCCTTTCGTCTACACGTTGCTGCACGGTCCGCCGGGTGCGCATCTGGGCGCCCAGTACGGCCAGCCCGGCTACGGCATCCTGACCTGGACGCCGGAGCAGGACGGTCCGTTCGCCTTCGGCGTCCGCGTGACCGATCAGGACGGCGCCAGCCTGGACATCGCCTGGAGCGGGACGGTCGGCAGCGACTGGCTGCGCTTCGTGGATGCGGTCAACGGCGAAGATGCGGCAGGCGGCGGTGGCATCGATTCGCCGTGGCGGACGCTCGCGTTCGCCCGCAGCCAGGTCGCCGACGGCCGCGCGCTGTGCCTGCGCGCGGGCCACTACCCGGCGCCGAGCGGTCCGATGTCGATGTCCACCGGCCTGTTCGCCACGCTGATCGGCTGGCCCGGCGAACTTCCGGTGATTGATTGCGGTTCGCTGGAGTCCGACGTGTTCGCCTGGCTCAACGGCCACGATCTGTTCGCCGGCATGCTGTCGCTGCGCGGCGGGCCGGCGGCGGCCGCCAATCCGCGCTACTTCTCCTCGCTCAGCGTCAACCACCGTTGCTACCAGTACCGCATCACCTTCGACGAACCGACCGCCGGGACCACCTCCGGCGGTGGCGACGACAACAACAGTTGCCTTTTCCTCGGCGCGGGAGACGGACAACGTCGCCACGTCGCCCAGGTGCATTGCACGTTCCGCCGCCTGCGCCGCACCAACAACGGCTTCAGCGGCATCGACACCTACCGCACGCGCTATCTGGTGGTCGCCGACAACGTGTACGACACACCGTTCCACGGCACCGGTTCGCGCATGGCGCTATGGATCAAGGGCGGCGAGCACGAGGACGTGAGCGTGCGCGGCAACCGCTGGACGCAGGCCTGGAGCGGGGACAGCCTGATCAACGTCTCGATGGGCCGCGACGGCAGTGGGTCAACGTTCGCCGCGCGCAACATCGAGGTCTGCTACAACACCGTCGTGTCGGCCAGCGCCAGCGGCTGGTCGAGCCTGGCCGTGCAGCTCGGCATGGCCAGCCAGTCCGGCGAGCGCGGACCGGTCTGGGTGTACCGCAACACCGTGCGCGGCATCGTCGCCATCGATAAGCGCGACTGGCCGCTGCGGATCAGCTTCGAGAACGACGTCATCGTCAACGAAGCCGGCGTGTTCGGCGGCACCACGTCCGGCAAGGTCATGATGCTCGATCCCAACGACCCCGCCGACCGCTTCCGCGATCCGGCCACGCGCCCGAACATCGAGCTGAGCATGACCGGCACGCAATGCCACGGCGCCGCCGCCGACGGCATCCTCGATGCGCAACACCGCCTGCAAGGCGCGTGGCGCGCCCAGTACCTGGGCACGCACGGCGCGGAGATCGTTGCCGCCGATGCCCTGTTCGACGACGGTTTCGAAGCCTGACCCTCGCCCGGCTTGACTGTCCGAGCCGTCCGGTTCATCGGATAATGACTGGCGGCAGCCAATGCCTCGGCACATGCCGCCGGAGCCGTCGCTTTGCCCGAATGCCCTTCCGAACCACAGGATGCGTGTGACGTGCTCTTGATGATCGACAACTACGACAGCTTCACCTTCAACCTCGTGCAGTACCTGCAAACGCTGGGTGCGAACGTGCGGGTGGAGCGCAACGATGCGCTGGACGTGGCCGCGATCGCGGCGTTGCGGCCGGAGCGGATCGTGATTTCGCCCGGGCCGTGCACGCCGAACGAGGCCGGGGTGTCGATGGAGACGATCCGGCAGCTCGGGCCGACGACGCCGATCCTGGGCGTGTGCCTGGGCCACCAGAGCATCGGACAGGTCTACGGCGGACAGGTGGTGCGCGCCGGCAACATCATGCATGGCAAGACCTCGCGCATCCGGCACGAAGGCAAGGGCGTGTTCGCCGGCCTGCCCGATGGCTACGAGGCCACGCGCTACCACTCGCTGGTGGTGGACAAGACCAGCCTGCCGGCGTCGCTGGAAGTGACGGCCTGGACGGAGAACGCGGACGGTTCGATCGAGGAGATCATGGGACTGCGGCATCGCGAGCATCCGGTGCAGGGCGTGCAGTTCCATCCCGAGTCGATCCTCACCGAGCACGGGCACGCGCTGCTGGAAAACTTCCTGCGGATGTGAGCGCGCACGGGAACGGAGACACGTCGATGACGCGCCTGAGCGTGAACCTCAACAAGATCGCGGTGCTGCGCAATTCGCGCGGCGGTACGCGGCCGGACATCGTGGCGGCGGCGCGTACCGTCATCGCCGCCGGCGCGCAGGGCATCACCCTGCATCCGCGCCCGGACATGCGCCACGTGCGGCCCGACGACGTGCGCGCGCTGGCAACGGTGGCGGCCGGCCGGGTGGAGTACAACCTCGAAGGCAATCCGTTCGCGCCGCCGCGCGGGGACTATCCGGGGTTCCTCGCGCTGGTCGATGAAGTGCGTCCGGAGCAGGCGACGCTGGTTCCCGACTCGGATGCGCAGATCACGTCCGACCATGGCTTCGATCTGGCGCGCGACATCGAGCAACTCGCGCCCGTGTGCGCTCGACTCCGGACGATGGGCGCGCGGATCAGCGTGTTCGTCGATGCCGGGGCAACGCAAGGATTCGATGCGGCGCGCGCGATCGGCATCGACCGGGTGGAAATCTATACCGGCCCCTTTGCCGCCGCGTTCGCAGCCGGCGATGCCGGTGCCGCATTGGCCGACTGTGCAGTCACCTGCAACGCGGCCCGGCAGGCCGGGTTGGGCGTCAATGCCGGCCACGATCTGGATCGGGCCAATCTCGGTGCGTTCCTTGCGGCACTGCCGGAGGTGGCCGAGGTGTCGATCGGCCATGCGCTGATCGACGATGCGCTGTATGCGGGCCTGGATCGGACGGTGCGCGACTACCTGGCGGTGATCGCCGCTACGTGGTAGGACGCGTCATGCGCCCTGGCGTGCCTTCTCCTTGGGCCGTTGCCTCCGTATCGCGGAGTGCGAGACGACGCGCCTCAATGGCAGGACGCCGGACGATCCACGTCGGCAATCTCCAGGTCCCGGAACGCGAAACGCCGCCCGAAGGCGGCGTTTCGGTGGCTCGCTTGCGCCAGCCGATTACATCCCTTCGACGAAGCCGATCTTGATCATGTTGGCGTTCTTGGCGGTCGCCAGCACTTCGGCCAGCACTTCGTAACGCACTTCCGGGCTGGTCTCGATTTCCAGCGTCGGCTGCGGATCGCGCGAAGCTTCGACCATCAAGGAGGGCAGCAACGCGGACTTCGGCAACTGGCTGTTGTCCCAGAACAACTGGCCGCTTTCGTCGATGCGCAGGCGGATCGGCGTGGGCGGATCAGGTGGTGGATCGATCGGATTGTTGGTCGGCTGCGGCAGGTCGATCTGGATCTCGTAGGACATCATCGGCGCGGTGACCATGAAGATGATCAACAGCACCAGCATCACGTCGACCAACGGCGTGACGTTGATGTCCGCCATCGCACCGCTACCGCCACCCGTACTGAAAGCCATGGTTCAAAATTCCTTGCTGTGTTGCGGACGGGCGAAATCAATTTTCCTTGGTCGCGACGAAGCCGACCTTGGCGATACCGACTCTTTGAGCGGTTTTCACCACATCCTGAACCACTCTGTATCGGGTAGTGCGGTCGGCGCGGATGTCGATGCGCGGCTGCGGCTTCTTCTGCGCTTCCAGCGCGAGCTGGGATTCCAGCATCGTGCTGGTGATCGGCTCGTCATTCCAGAAGATTTCGCCGTTTTCCCTGATCGCCAAGGTGATCGGACGACCGGGGTCGTCCGGTTTCAAGTCGAGGTTGGCCTCGGGAAGCTTGATCTCGACCTTGTGGGCCATCAGCGGCGCCGTGATCATGAAGATGATCAGCAGCACCAGCATCACGTCGACCAGCGGCGTGACGTTGATCTCGGCCATCGGGCCGCCACCGCTGCTGTTGCTGCTGAATGCCATGTCTTAACTCCGTGCGCGCGCTGACTTGATCGACTCAGCGCTTGGACGGGGCATCGCCCACGCGCGAGCCGGTCGCGAAGAAGTCGTGCAGGTCGTGCGCGAAGGTGTCGAACTTGGCGTTCGTGTCGCGATTGGTGCGAACGAAGGTGTTGAACGCCACCACCGCCGGGATCGCGACGAACAGGCCGAGCGCGGTCATGATCAGCGCCTCGCCCACGGGACCGGCCACGGCGTCGATCGAGGCCGAACCGGTGGCGCCGATGCGGATCAGCGCGCCGTAGATGCCCCACACCGTACCGAGCAGACCGATGAACGGCGCGGTCGAACCGGTGGTCGCCAGCCAGGTGAGGCCGTTTTCGAGCTTGCTGCTCTCGCGGGTCACGGCCTGGCGCAGGGCGCGGTCGATGAACTCCGAGCGGTTCAGCGATTCGACCAGGCGGCTGCCCTCGTTGCGCTGGTGGTGCAGCGCGGCCTGGGCGGCGTCCAGGGCGATCTTGGAGAACGGCTCGTTCTTGGGCTGTTCTTCCATCGCGCGGATGGCGTCGGCCGGGTTCGGCGTATCCCAGAAGGTGCGGATCACGCGCTCTGCACGGGCACGGATGACGCTGTTCTTCAGGAAGTTGACGATGGTGTAGTACCAGGAGCCGATCGACATGATCACCAGGGACAGCAGGACGACCCAGGAAACCGCGAATTCGCCCGGCTTGGCCGTCATCTCATGGAAGAGATGGGCAAAACCCATTTGCGACAGGGCATCGGCATCGGACGAACCGGCGAAAGCAGGTGCCTGCACGGCGGGATCGACAGGGGCGGCCGCGGCTGCGGTCTGGTCTGCCGGCGAGGTGGAAGCTGCATCTTGTTGCATAACGCCTGTCCCTTCTTAGAGATCACTGAGCTTGAAAGAAATGGGTACGAGTACCCAGCTTTGGATGGCCTTGCCGTCACGCATGCCAGGGTTGAACTTCCACTCCCGCACCGCATCCATCGCGGCGCGGTCGAGCAGACGGGAACGGCTGGATTTCTCGATTTCGATCTGGACGGGATTGCCGTCCGTACCGACCAGCACGCGCAGGACGACTTCGCCTTCCTGCCGCTGGCGCACCGCCTGCGGCGGATAGCGCGGCGGACGATAACGGCGATAGCTGGTGTCCTCGGTGGCGCCATAGTTCGCCAGCGGCGCGGGGGGCGCGGGAGGCGCCGGCGGAGGCGCCGGAACGGACATCGGCGTCGGATCGTCGAGGATCACCGGGGGCGCGGCCGGAGGTGCCGGCGGCGGCGGTGTCATGCGCTCGATGATCTTCGGCGGTGGGCGCTTCGGGGGCTCGGGCGGCGGCGGCGGCGGCGGCGGCGGCGGGGGAGGTGGTTCGATGAACGTCACTTCCACGGTTTCCGGCAGCTCCTCGCCAGCCTCGGGTGGCGCGGCCGGAGTCAGCATCAGCATGAACGCCGATACATGCAACGCGATCGCGAAGGAGAAGCCGGCCACGCGCGCCCAACTGAACTTGGCGGAGCCGTCGTCTTCGGTATCAATGGTGGTGTCGTATTGCGTCATGCGTAGCTGAAACGTTCGGGGTTCTGTGTTCCGTCGAGGCCGTGCCGCAGGGATGACCTTCGGGAGCCGGGTGACGGGAATGGTCTAGCTTATACCAAGGGGGATAGCTGTGCCTACGGTTAACGCGATGCGTTCCTCTTCAGCCACTCTTCAGCGGTCTGCTTGGTCTCCGGATACTTGGCCGCTTCGCGGTAGGCCGAGATCAGGCCGGCACGATTGCCGAGACCATGCTCGGCGCGCCCGATGACGATCCAGGCATCGCCCGGACGGCGCAGGCCCTTGGCAATGGCTTCCTGCGCGTACTTCTTGGATTCGGCGTAGCGCTCCTCGTTGCTGAGCACGCGCGCCAGATTCAGGGCGTTCTCGCCGTCCTTGGCGTACGGCAGCGACTTGCGATAGGCCTCGATCGCCTCGGCGGGCTTGTCGGAGAAGTAGTACGCCTGCCCGAGCGCGGTATAGACCTCGGCATTGGGGGTCAGCACGTTCTTCGCCAGGCCGTCCTCGATCACCGTGATGGCCTGCGCTTCCTTGTTGTCCATGTTCAGGTAGAGCGCGTAGAGCTGGCGATAGCCGCGCTCGTCGAGCAAGCCGCGCGTGCGCGCGTTGTCGAGGGTGGACGTGGCCTTGTCGAGCTGATCGGCCTGCGCGTACATCGTGGCCAGATTGAAGATCAGGCGCGAGTCGTTGGGATTCTTGACCAGCAGCGATTCGCCGAGCGCCGTGGCTTCGTCGAACTTCTCCTGGTTGATGTAGGTGGCCAGCAGCATCTGGGTCCAGTTCTCGTTCGGCGACTCGCTGGCCGCGATGGCGCGCTTGAGGACATCGGCGGCCTCGTCATAACGCTCCAGTTGGTAAAGCACGCCCCCCTTGAGCGCCAGGACCTGCGGGTCTTCCTTGCGCGTCTCCCGCAGGAACCGGTCGAGCGTGGCGACGGCTTCCTCGAACTGGTCTTCCTGGTACTGGAGCTGGCCGACCTGCAGCAGTATCTGGTAGTGACCGTTGTTGTCCAGGCCATCGGCCTCGAATGCTTTCTGGTATGCCTGGATTGCGCCGGGATAGTCATCCTTCTCGGCCTTGGCGATGCCGATCAACTGGTAGGCCAGCGCGCGTTCGTAGGCACCGGCGGCCTTGTTGGCCGCGAGGCTCTCGCCCACCGTGATGACTTCGTCGAAGTTCTCGTCCTCGTGAGCCTTGATCAGCTTCTGCACATCGCGCTGCACGCGCGGCGACTGCTTGATCTTCGGCTCGGCGCGGGTGGCGTCGGGGAACAGCGCCTCCTTCTTCGGCGCCTCCGAGGAACCGCCGCGGCGATTGCGCTGCGCGTCGGCCGATTCGGCCAGGAACAGGCCCAGCACGAGAAAGAGGAACGTCGCTTTGAAGAGGGTCTTGGCATTCATGGCGGTGTCTTCCAGACGGACGAGGGCGGTACGCGGACGACCGCAGCCTCAAGGCGAGCGAGCAAGCCTAATGGCAATGTGTGTCGTTCTCAACCATGGGCATGCGTATGTTTTCGCGCGCATCGCGGACGGGGGACTCAGCCGCAACGCGGCGTGCGGCCGGCGGCGCGGGCAGCCTGGTAGTCGGGCATCAGGCGCGGTGCGTTCTCGGCCAGCACGCGGGCGCGCTGGGTCGAATCGGGGTGGGTGGAGAGCAGGCGCGGCGGCGCGGCACTGCCGCTGCTGGCGCGGATCATGTTCTCCCACAGAGTGGCCGCCTGGCGAGGATCGAAACCGGCCTTGGCCATGAGCTCCTGCCCGATGCGGTCGGCCTCGCTTTCGTGCAGGCGCGAATACGGCAACAGCACACCGACCTGGGTACCGGCGCCGAGCAGTGCCACGACCTGCTTGACCTGGTCGGGCGAGGCGTTGCGCCCGACATAGGCGCCCACCAGTCCCGTGCCGGCCTCGGCCAGCACGCTGTGGGACAGACGCTCGTTGGAATGGCGCGCGATCACGTGGCCGATTTCGTGGCCGATCACCGCCGCGAGCTGGTCCTGGTTGGTCGCCACGCGGAACAGGCCGGTGTTGACGCCGACCTTGCCACCGGGCAGCGCGAAGGCATTGGCCGAGTCGATCGCGAACACCTGCGCTTCCCAGTCGTAGCTCTGCCACTGCGGCGGCAGCTGCGCGACCAGGTCGCGGACGATGCAGTCCACCGTGGCGCGCTTGCGCGCGTCGGTGGAGA
>JBBCJS010000064.1:0-2951 GCA_037190825.1 Chiayiivirga flava | reverse complement strand
CGCGCGCAACGCCGACGATGCGGCGGCCATCGGCGGCGAGAGCGCCGGCCATGTCTACGGCCTGAAGAAAGTGGTGACCAAGCCGATCCAGAACGATGCGGACAACACCACGCGCTTCCTGGTGATCGGCCGCCAGTTCTTCCCGTCCTCGGGCCACGACCGCACCTCGGTGCTGGTCTTCATCCACGACAAGCCCGGCGCGCTGTTCGACGTGCTCAGCCCGTTCGCGCGCCACGGCATCAGCATGAACCGCATCGAGTCGCGGCCCTCGCACCAGGCCAAGTGGGAATACGGTTTCTTCATCGACCTGGCCGGCCACATCGAGGACGCATCGATGCAGGCCGCGCTGGCCGAGCTCAAGGCGCACTCGGCGCAGATCAAGGTGCTCGGTTCCTATCCGGTCGCCGTGCCGTGATTTGAAGCCCCTCGGCCAGAGGGGCGGTTCGCGGGCCACCGGTTCGCTGCTCTACCAACGCCCTTGCGCCAGCGCAGGGGCCGGGGCGCAACACCTCGACGCTGAGCCCCGTCGCATCCTCATCCGCCCCTTGGGGCACCCTCTCCCGGCGGGAGAAGGGATTCACCAGAGAGACCCGGCATGACCCCCCAGCCCCACTGGATCGCAAGCAAAGGCCAGCCCCTGCAGGGCACGCTCGATATTCCCGGCGACAAGTCGGTGTCGCACCGGGCGGTGATGTTCGCCGCGTTGGCCGATGGCGTATCGCGCATCGATGGTTTCCTCGAGGGCGAGGACACCCGCGCCACCGCCGCGATCTTCGCGCGCATGGGCGTGCGCTTCGAAACCCCGTCGCCGTCGCGGCGCATCGTGCATGGCGTCGGCGTGGATGGGCTGAAAGCGCCAACCGGCGATCTCGATTGCGGCAACGCCGGCACCGGCATGCGCCTGCTCGCCGGCCTGCTCGCGGCGCAGCCGTTCGACACCATCCTGGTGGGCGACGAGTCGCTGACCAAGCGCCCCATGCGCCGCGTGACCGGCCCGCTGGCGCAGATGGGCGCGCGCATCGACACGCAGGACGACGGTACGCCGCCGCTGCGCATCCACGGCGGCCAGGCGCTGCACGGCATCCATTACGAACTGCCGGTGGCCAGCGCGCAGGTGAAATCGGCGGTGCTGCTGGCCGGCCTGTACGCGCAGGGCGAGACTTCCGTGGTCGAGCCGCACCCGACCCGCGACTACACCGAGCGCATGCTGCGCGCCTTCGGCGTGGAGATCGATTTCGAGCCGGGCCGGGCGCGCCTGCGCGGCGGTCAGCGCCTGCACGCCGCCGACATCGCGGTGCCGGCGGATTTCTCCTCGGCCGCGTTCTTCATCGTCGCCGCCAGCATCATTCCGGGCTCGCAGGTGCGCCTGCGCTCGGTGGGCCTGAACCCGCGCCGCACCGGCCTGCTGGCCGCGCTGCGGCTGATGGGGGCGGACATCACGGAAGAGAACCCGGCCGAACACGGTGGCGAGCCGGTGGCCGACCTGGTCGTGCGCCATGCGCCGCTCAAGGGCGCGGAGATTCCGGTGGAGGTGGTGCCGGACATGATCGACGAGTTCCCCGCGCTGTTCATCGCCGCCGCGGCGGCCGAAGGCCCGACCGTGGTGCGCGGCGCGGCCGAACTGCGGGTGAAGGAATCCGACCGCCTTGCGGCGATGGCTGCCGGCCTGCGCACGCTGGGCCTGCGCATCGACGAGACCGAGGACGGCGCCACCATCCATCCGGGCGTGCTCGGCAGCGGCACCATCGAAAGCCATGGCGACCACCGCATCGCGATGGCGTTCTCCATCGCCGGCCAGCTGAGCCAGGGGCAGGTGCGGATCAACGATGTCGCCAACGTGGCGACGTCCTTCCCCGGCTACGATCAACTGGCGCGCGGTGCGGGTTTCGCGCTGACGGTGGCCTGACGGCAGGGGAAAATGCAACGGACCGGCAGCGTGGCGCTGCCGGTCCGTTCGTTTCTTTCAATCGCGGCGCGCTCAGCGCCCGGTGCGGAAATCCACCGGGACGCGCACCACGGTGGCCACGGCGCGGCCGTTGCGCAGCGCCGGATCGAACCTCCAGTCACTCAGCGTGTCCAACACCGCGCGGTCCAGGTCGCGGCTGCGTTCGCCGTCGTGCGACACGATGCTGGCGTCGGTGACCTTGCCGTGCGCATCGACCTGCAGGCTGGCCACGACGCTGCCCTCGACCCCGGCGCGCAGTGCGGCCGGCGGGTAGGCGGGGGAGGGGTTGCCGGCCAGCGGGCGCGCCTGGCGGTCGCCGACCACGGCCGCCGGCTTGCGCGGGCCATGCGATGCGGTGGCGGGAGTACGCATGGCTGCCGGCGCATCCATCGTCGGCGCCGCGACGACCGGCGTGGTTTCCGCGCTGGCAGGAACCGCGGGGGCCCGCTCGGCGTGCCGCCACATCAGGGTCAGTACGCCGACCAGGATCGCCAGCAGCAGGGCCATCCACAGCACGGGCGAAGTGGAATGGCTGCTGGGTTGTCCGCTCTGCGCGGCGGCATTGAGTTCATGGGCGTGAGTGGCACTCATCGTCAGGCTCCTTATGCGTCCAGTGACGCCTGGAGTCTGGCCCGTCAGCCGCGGCGGGGTGTCAGCGCGACGTCAATGCGCCGCCCGCGGGTCCGCGGCAGTTCAGTGTAGGGCGCACGCTGCGTTCAGCTTACTGGGCTGGCTGGAAATCGAAGGGGATTTCCAGGCTGCCGACCATCGGCTGGCCGTTGCTCTGCGCCGGCTGGAAACGCCAGCCGCGCACCGCATCCAGCGCCGCGCGGTCCAGGTCGCGCGAACCGCTGCGCTGGACGATCTTCGCGTCCAGCGGCATGCCGCTGGCATCGACGTCCACGCGCACCACCACCGTGCCGCTTTCGCCACGCCGCAGCGCGGCCGGCGGGTAGGCCGGAGGCGGGCTTTGCCCCGGCAGCGGCACCGGGCGGTCGCCCGCCGC
>JBBCJS010000063.1:0-10150 GCA_037190825.1 Chiayiivirga flava | reverse complement strand
TGGTTGCGCATGCGGTCGCCGAGCAGGCTGAGGTCGTCGCTGCGGCGGATCGCGGCCCGCCGCACGCTGGCCTCGGCATCGGTGCGGGCCAGGTCCGGCAGTTTCGCGATCAGGTCGGGATGGGCGTCGCTGGCGACGGCGGCGGCGCGGCGGGAGGCGTCGCGGTGCTCCCAGGCGGGTTTGCGCAGCAGGGAAAACAGGCTCACGGTGGATCGCTCGTGTTCGATGGACGGGACGGCGGCCGGCATGGCCGCGGTGGGCCGGTCGTTTTAGCACGAACCGCGCCGTGCATCGCGGGCCGACGCGGTACGCTATGCGCCCACGCAGCCGGAGACCTGCCATGAACGATGCCATTCCCGCACGCGGCGGCAAGCGCGGCCACTTCTTCATCCGCCTGGGCACGGTGCTGGCGGCGGCGCTGCTGCTGGTGATCGCGGCGACGATGTGGTGGTGGGACTACGAACCGCGCCGTTTCGACGCCGCCGCCAGCGCGCGCGAAGCCGCCGCGCTGGCCAACCGCCCGGTGGTGGCCGGCACCGTCACCACCCGCACCCTGGCGCAGGTGGCGCAGACCCTCGTGGACAAGCGCGGCGGGTATCTTTCCAACGACAAGCTGCCGCCCGGCGTGCTGATGGACAACGTGCCCAACTGGGAGTTCGGCGTGCTGGTGCAGGTGCGCGATCTGTCCAAGGCGCTGCGCAACGACTTCTCGCGTTCGCAGACCCAGAGCGTGGAGGACCCGGACCTGGCCGCCGCCGATCCGCTGTTTTCCTCGCCGCACGACCGCTGGCTGCTGCCTTCCAGCGAAAGCCAGTACCGCAAGGGCATCGGCCACCTGGAAGCCTACGTGGCACGGCTCGGCGAACCGGGCAGCGGCGGCGCCCAGTTCTATGCCCGCGCCGACAACCTCGCCGACTGGCTGGCGGTGGTGGAAAAGCGCCTCGGCTCGCTTTCCCAGCGGCTCTCGGCCAGCGCCGGGCAGGCGGTGCTGGATACCGACCCGGACAGCACCGCCGAGGTCGGCCCCGATGGCCTGGTGGTGGTGAAAACCCCATGGACGCGGATCGACGACGTGTTCTACGAGGCGCGCGGCTCCACCTGGGCGCTGCTGCACTTCCTCAAGGCGGTGGAAGTGGACTTCGACCGCGTGCTGCGCGACAAGAACGCGCTCGTCAGCCTGCGCCAGATCATCCGCGAACTGGAGGAAACCCAGGCCCCGCTCGGCAGCCCGGTGGTGCTCAACGGCACCCCGTTCGGCTTCTTCGCCAACCATTCGCTGGTGATGGCCAACTACATCTCGCGCGCCAACGCGGCGATCATCGATCTGCGGCGGTTGCTGGAACGCGGTTGAGCCGGAGTTCTCGTGGAAACCGTGAAGTTGCTGGAAAGCTGCGGGTTCGCCTTCTCCGAAGTCGATGACGGCGAGTTCTTCGCCGGCGGGCTTTTCAGGAGGAAGTTCGCCTCGCCGCCGCCGCCGGTGGGCCATCACATCGTGGCGATGGTCAAGGATGCCGCCGGCGCGCTGCACGTTGCCGGCTACGCGCACTTCCACGCGTTCGAGGACGTCATGCTGGTGGGCGGGGTATGTACCGACGGCGACGTCATGCGACGCCTGTCGCCCGAGCTGAGCCGCCAGGCGGCCGCGGCGGGCGGCGTCTACTTCAACATCCTGAAATACGCCTTCGCGAAGTTTGCCGACCAGTGCAATGCCTATTTCGGCTATTGCGGCGATGCGCGTGCGGAGGTCGTGAACCTCAGCGCGGGGTTCAGCAGAACCGGGCATCGATACTTGCTGGTCAACTTCCACAAGCCGCTCGATGACCGCTTGCGGGATGCGCTGGTCGGCAAGGTGGCCGCGATCGGGCCGTTCTGAGTCAGACCGGCCCGATGGCGTCTTTCAGCAGAAGACGCAGGCTGTCGGTGCCGCTCCAGTGATGGCCGCACACGTACCGGCCCAGCAGCCAGCGCGATGAATTCCGCGTCACCGGCTCCGGATGGGTACCGAACGCGGCATCCAGTCCATGTTCGTGGCGGAAGCCCGGCAGGTACTCGTTGACCAGATAGTCGTTGCTTTCTCCATACGGATAGGCGAACAGCCGGGTGCGCCGCTGGGGCAGGAGGGCGTCGATGTAGGCGCTGGCCTGGCGTATCTGGATGTCGGCAGCGGCATGGTCGAGCACGTTGGCGAAGGTGCCGCCCGGCAGACCGCTGGCGATGTGCGGCAGCGTCTCGTGCTGATGGTCCCAGCTGTGATTCTCGATGGCGATGCGGCCCGTGCGTGTCGCAGGCATCCACCACTCGTCCCCCCACCAGTCCTTGCCGATCATGCAGGTGCGGTCGAGCGTGGCCCTGGCCTGGGGGGAGGCGATCACGAAGCTCGTCGCAGGCGCGGGCTGGCCCGTTCGGTCCTCGAAGTCGGAAAGGATGTTGGCGAAGCTGCGCTGGATGCCGCAGGTGGGATGGGCGAGGTCGTGCCAGTCGAACCACGAGCCGTCGTCGAAACTCAGAGCAACGCACGGCCCGGCAACATCCGCCTTTCCGTCGAGCGCATCGACCAGTTCATGCAGCGGCCTGATGCGAAGCCCAAGGGAGTGGATCAGTCGCAGGTCTTCGGCCAGCGCAACGTGGTCGTTGTTCTCGTGCTGGTTACCGTGGATGTTGATGCTGTGGTAGCACAGAACGGCGGCGCGCATTTTCGACCTGCGGGAAGACGGATGGCTGTTCCTGGCCGCGGATGCGACGGCGAGGCCCCGGATTGTGGCTCATCGCCATCCGGTCCGCGAGCCGTGCGATCCCGGTCTGCGGCGGGTGCCGGAACGCGGTTGGGCGCCGAAGAAAAACCCCGCCGGGTGGGCGGGGTTTTTGCAGGGTGCCATCCATGGCGTTCACGCTCCGGACCATCGTCATGCGATGAAAGATGCCCGGCGCTCTTGCCACGCGGATGCGGCCGCGCCGCGCCCGGTCACTTGAAGTTGTAGACCAGGTTGACCTTGGTCAGCGTGTCGGTCTTCTTGATGCCGGGGCCGACGTCGGTGTTGTGGCGCGCGTCGAGGCCGGCCTTGAGCGCGAGCTTGGCGTTGATCGCCACCGCCACGCCCAGCTCGTTGCTGGCGAAGGTGTTGTCGCTGCCGGCTTCGATCAACAGCACGTTGAACAGCGACGTGCTGGCGGTGAGCTGGTGCTTGTAGTCGAGCAGGCCGCGCGCGATCAGTTCGCTCTCCGTCTCCCCGGTGGATGCGCTCTTGGCGCGGCGGTAGCCGGGGCCGATCTCGGTGAGGAGCGTGGTGCGCTCGGTGTTGATGAACTTGTGGCCGTAGCCGATGGAGAACGTGGTCTGGTGCTCGTAGGGCGCGAAGTCGTCGTTCTCGTAGCGCAGCGCGGCCACCCACGAGCTGATCTCGTTGAGCTTGAGCGCGCTGCTGGCGCCGAATTCGTAGCGGTTGGCGGAAAGCTGCATGCGCTCCTCGACCACGCCGTCGCCGTCGAAGTCGCCGACCACTTCGGCCTTGTTGCGCAGCGCGGCGAGGTAGAAGGAGTGCTTCCACTCGTCGTCTTCCTTGGTGAAGGCGATCTTGCCGTTGGCGTTGTCCGAGCGCGCGTTGCCGCGCGCCATCGCCAGGCCGAATTCGCCGGTGCCCGACCAGCCCGAGCTCTGCGCGGAGGCGGCGGCCATCGGAAGGGCCGCGATCAGCGCGGCGGCGAGCAGGGTGGTGTGCTTCATCGTTGTGTTCTCCGGTCGGGGCAGACGCGCCGGATGGCGCGAAAGGGCGGCATGCTACGGGCCGCTGCCAGTGCGGGCGTGAATTGCTCCTGACCATTCAGTCGGTGTTTTGTCTCGCGCCTGTGCCGGACGGGCGCGCGGGAAGATGCTGCAAAGCGCATGACACGCTTTATCATTGCCGGCCCTTCCGACATCGACATTCCGCCATGCGCCGCTCGCTCCTTTCCGTTGTCCTGCTCGTCGTCCTGTTCAACCCGGCCATCGCCGCGGCCGGCGTGCACGTGGGCCTCGGGCCGGCGGACGAGATCGAAGGCGTCGGCAGCAAGGCGGTAACCCTGAGCTGGGAAACCGAGGCGACCCACCCCTGGGAGTTCATGCTCGGCGCCATCGATGCGCGCGACAAGGCCGCGATGCGCACGCCACGGGTGTATTTCGCCTCGGCATCCAAGCGCTTCACCTGGAGGGGCTGGTTCGCGCAAGGCGGCATCGCGGCGACCAACTCCGACACCGAAGTGCTGTCCGAGCACTGGCAGTTCATGACCGGCATCGGCTATCGGCACAAGCGCGTCACCGTGTCTCTGCGCCATCTTTCCAACGCCAATACCGGCGGACGCAACCGCGGCGAGAACCTGTTGCTGTTCCAGTACGGGTTTTGAGGGGCGGGAGCGGGGAATCGCGAAAGCCGGAAGCTGGCCGCGCCCCGTTCCCGGCGATTCCCCGTTCTTCGTCCCGCCCTCACCGGCACCTGCGCCGCTCGCGGTCGATCAACACGCGCAGTTCGTCCTCGCTCCCGGGGTCGTTGCGCGCGACCAGGTCGCGGATCTTGCTGCGGGTGTCCGGGCAAGGGTCGATCTGGCCCCCGAACAGGAGGCCGCCGATGGCGTTCACCACGTCCTCGGGCGAGATTTCCTTGCGCAGCACGTAGGCTTCCGGCGTGAAGGGTTCCTCGCGGCCGGGCAGGGCCGTCGCGCGTCGCCGGGTCGGATCGCGCGGGGTCGGCATCGCGGCGCCGGCGTTGGCGCGGGCGGCGGCCTCGGCCGCTTCGAGCAGGCGCGCGGTGCTGGGTCTGGGCTGCAACAGGTCCGGCGGCGATGATTCAGGCCGCGCTACGGGCCGGTCCGGCGGCGCGGATGGCGTGGCGCGTGGGCGCTGCGTGGCGGGCGGCGGTGCCGGGCGCGGCGGCGCGACGGGAAAGGGCGGCGGTGGAATCGCCTGCGCCGGCTCGGATGCGGCGGGAATGAAGCTGATTTCCAGCGCCGTGTCGTCTTGGCGGGAATCATGCCACTCGCGCGTCAGCCAGAAACCCAGTGCGAGATGCCCGAGGATGCAGGCGGCCAGGATGGCCGCCTGCCTGCGTCGCTCGCGTTGGGGTTCGTCCTCGATCCGGCCCATGGGCGTCCTGGCTGCGCATCGGGCATCCGGTGCGTGGGGCCGCGACGCTAACCCATGCGCGGTTAAGACGGGATTAAAAACTCCCGGTTCGCCGGATCGGCTTCAGCCGCGATCCATCCTCGTCCGCCGGACGCCAAGCCCGCGCCCGCGAATGCCCGGTCGGTCAGGCGACGATGCCGCCGCCGTCCTGCGGCGGTTCGGGTTCGGATTCGACCGACGGCAGTTCCGCCGCAGGTTCGCCGTAGACATCCTTCCAGGCCACGTACATCGAGGCGGCGGCCACCGGGGCCAGTGCGATGGCCACGAGGAACTGCGCCAGGATCGAGGAGATCACGCTCAGCACGAGCATCGCCAGGATCGCCGCGCCGCAGAGGACCAGCAGGTACAGCAGCGCCGCGCCGATGTTGGCCAGGGCGGCGCGCACGCTGTCCTTCATCGCCGCGAAGGCGTCGTTGCGCGCGAACATCACGTCCGGGATCGCGAAGAAGGTCAGCGCGAACACCACCAACCCGGCGGCCAGCAGGATCACGACCATCAGCACGCCGCCGACGCCGAGGCTGGCGAGCAGCGCCGCGGGGGATTCGGTGGCGGCGGAAACGCCGGCGCCGGCCAGCATGATCGCGGCCATGATCGCCATGAAGATGCCGATGACGACGCCCCCGATGACACCGGGCAGGCACAGGATCAGCGCGGGCCCGAGCTTGCCTTCCTGCTGGAAAGCCCGCGCGATGTGGTCGAAGCGGGCGCTGCCGCCGCTGGCCTGTTCGCGCGCCGCGTAGGCGATGCCGCCGTACAGCGCGGGGCCGAGGATCGCCAGCGCCAGCGAGCCGAGGAGAGGAACGGCGGCGGCGACCGCCACCACCAGGCCCATCAGCACGAACGGGCCGGGATTCTTCAGCACCAGGGCCACGGCCTCGGTGATCCAGGTGACGCCGTTGCCGGCGGGGACGGTGCGGATGGTCATGGTGTTCTCCTTGAGGGAAGGCAATGGTGTGGCGTCATTCCGGCGGCGGCAGTACGTCCAGCACTTCGGCGATCGTGGTCAGCCCTTGCGCCACCTTCTGCGCGCCGGCGGCACGCAGGGTCTGCATGCCTTGCCGTACGCAGGCGCGGGTGAACGCGGCCTGGTCCATGTCCTGACGAATCGCGCTGCGCAGCTCGGGCGAAACGAGCAGAAGCTCGTACAACCCGACGCGCCCGAGGTAGCCACTGTGACGACATTCCAGGCAGCCGCGCGCGGCGAAGCCGGTGGCGGGCTTTTCCAGGCCCAGCCCGTCGGACAGCACCGCCCAGCCGTCCTCGTCCAGCGCGGCGGGTTTCTTGCAGTGCGGGCACAGCGTGCGCACCAGCCGCTGCGCCAGCACGCCGTTGAGGGTGGACTGGATCAGGTAGTGCGGCACGCCCAGGTCGAGCAGGCGCGTGATCGCCGACGGCGCGTCGTTGGTGTGCAGCGTGGACAGCACCAGGTGGCCGGTGAGCGAGGCCTGCACCGCCATCTGCGCGGTTTCCAGGTCGCGGATCTCGCCGATCATGATGATGTCCGGGTCCTGCCGCAGCAGGGTGCGCACGCCGGACGCGAAGTCCAGGTCGATGGCGTGGTGCACCTGCATCTGGTTGAGCTCCGGCGCGATCATCTCGATCGGGTCTTCCACCGTGCACACGTTCACGTCCGAGGTGGCCAGGCGCTTGAGGGTGGAATACAGCGTCGTCGTCTTGCCCGAGCCGGTGGGGCCGGTGACCAGCACGATGCCGTGCGGGCGGGAGGTCAGTTCCTTCCAGTGCTCGGCCTCGGCGCTGTCGAAACCCAGCGCCTCGGTGGATTTCACCGCGGTATCGGGATCGAAGATGCGCATCACGCATTTCTCGCCGAAGGCGGTGGGCATGGTGGACAGGCGCATTTCCACCTCGCGCCCGCCCGGCGAGCGGGTCTTGATGCGGCCGTCCTGCGGACGGCGGCGCTCGCCCAGGTCCATGCGGCCGAGCACCTTGATGCGGCTGATCGCCGCGATCATCACCGGCGTGGGCAGCTCGAACACCTTGTGCAGCACGCCGTCGATGCGGAAACGCACCCGGCTGATGTCGCGGCGCGGCTCCAGGTGGATGTCGCTGGCGCGCTGCTCGTAGGCGTACTGCAACAGCCAGTCCACGATGTGCACGATGTGGCGGTCGTCCGCCCCCACCTCGCCGGCCCGGCCCAGTTCCACGAGCTGCTCGAAGCTGGGCATGGAGACGGTCGGGTTTTCATCGCGCGAATCCTTGGCCCCGCGCACCGAGCGGGTGACGCCGAAGAACTCCATCGTGTAGCGCGCAAGGTCCAGCGGATTGGTGACGACGACGACGATCTCGCGCCGCAATATCTGCGAAAGATCCGGTTGCCAGCGCAGGTCGGCCGGCTCGCTGGTGGCGATCACCACGCGCTCGGCGTTCACCGCCACCGGCAGGATGCGATGGCGCTGCGCGTAGGCGTGCGAGATCAGCGACGTGACGGCGGGCACGTCGATCTTGGTCGGGTCGATGCGCAGGTAGCGCACGCCGCTCTGCTGCGCCAGCCAGTGGGTGAGCGTCTCCAGGTTCAGTTCGCTGTCCGGCCGCTTGCGGTTGCGGAACTTGAGGTTGGCGACCAGCACCAGCGGATGGATGTCCACGCCGGCGCGCTGTTCGCGTACCGCCTGCCGGGCGCGGGCGACATCCTCCTCGCTGAGATAGCCGTCCTGTGCCAGCGCCGCCAGCACGCGTTCGAAATCCAGGCGCTGGCCGGTGGGCCAGCGTGGCGCGGCGGGGCGGCGGGACGCGGTGGCGCTCATGGATGGCCTTATGGTCGCAGGGCGGCCGCTATACTAGCGCGCTTCGTTTTCCCGGCCCCATGCCATGCCCGCACCCACGTTCCAGCAACTGATCCAGACCCTCAACGACTACTGGGCAAGGCGTGGCTGCGTGCTGATCCAGCCGCTCGATCTGGAAGTGGGCGCCGGCACCTTCCATCCGGCCACTTTCCTGCGCGCGCTCGGCCCCGAGCCGTGGAACGCGGCCTATGTGCAGCCCAGCCGCCGCCCCACCGACGGCCGCTACGGCGAGAACCCGAACCGGCTCCAGCATTACTACCAGTACCAGGTGGTGATGAAGCCGAACCCGGACAACATCGTCGAACTGTATTTCGACTCGCTGAAGGAACTGGGCATCGATCCCTTGACGCACGACCTGCGCCTGGTCGAGGACAACTGGGAATCGCCCACGCTCGGCGCGTGGGGACTGGGCTGGGAGGTCTGGCTCAACGGCATGGAAGTCACCCAGTTCACCTATTTCCAGCAGGCCGGCGGCCTGGAGTGCCGCCCGGTGCTCGGCGAGATCACCTACGGCCTGGAACGCCTGTGCATGTACCTGCAGGAATGCGACAACGTCTACGACCTGATCTGGACGGTCGGCCCGCAGGGCACGGTCACCTATGGCGACGTGTTCCTGCAGAACGAGCGCGAGCAGAGCGCCTACAACTTCGAGCACGCCGACGTGGCCGAACTGTTCCATCGCTTCGATGCCTGCGAGGCCGAGGCGCTGACATTGGTCGAGCGCGGCCTGCCGCTGCCGGCCTACGACCAGGTCTGCAAGGCCAGTCACAGCTTCAACCTGCTCGACGCGCGCCGCGCCATTTCCGTCACCGAGCGCCAGCGCTACATCCTGCGCGTGCGCAAGCTGGCGCAGGCGGTGGCGCAGGCGTATTTCGAGCAGCGCGAGAAGCTCGGCTTCCCGGGCCTGAAGCATTGATTCCGTCATCCCCGCGAAGGCGGAGATCCAGTGACTCTCATACAAAACGCAAAAGACGCCGGGTTCCCGCCTTCGCGGGAATGACGAGCGAAGGTGGCGAATAGACATGATCCAGATGCAACCCCTCCTGATCGAACTGGGCACCGAGGAACTGCCGGTCAAGGCGCTGCCCGGCCTGGCGCGGGCCTTCTTCGACGGCGTCATCGCCGGGCTGGAAAAGCGCGGCGTCGCCGTCGAGCGCGGCGACGCGCGGCCGCTGTTCACGCCGCGCCGCCTTGCCGTGCTGCTGCCGGGCGTTTCGACCCGGCAGGCCGAGCAGGCCAGCGAAGTGCTCGGCCCGTACCTCAACATCGCGCTGGATGCCGACGGCCAGCCGACGAAAGCCTTGCAGGGTTTCGCCGCCAAGAACGGCGTCGAGTGGACCCGGCTCGAACGCCTCACCGACGCCAAGGGCGAGCGTTTCGTGCATCGCGCCGTCAATGCCGGCGTGGCGACGGAAGTCTTGTTGCCGGAAGTCCTGCGCGATGCCGTCGCCGCGATGCCGATCCCCAAGCCGATGCGCTGGGGCGCGCACGAGTTCGCCTTCGCGCGCCCGCTGCACTGGCTGGTCGTGCTGCTCGGCGAGCGCTTGGTCGAGGCCGAACTGTTCGGCATCCGCGCGGGCGGGGAGAGTCGCGGGCATCGCTTCCACCATCCGCGGGCCGTCGCGGTATCGCATCCGCGCGACTACGCGGCGGCGCTGGAAAAGGCGTTCGTCATCGTCGATCCGGCCGCGCGGCGCGAACGCATCCGCGCGCAGGTATCCGATGCCGCGCGCGCCGTCGGCGGCGTGGCGCGCATTTCCGAGGACAACCTCGAACAGGTCGTGGCGCTGGTCGAATGGCCGGTGCCGGTCACCTGCGGCTTCGAGCGCGATTTCCTCGCGGTGCCGCAGGAAGCCCTGATCGAGACGATGGAGATCAACCAGAAGTTCTTCCCGGTGCTGACCGATGGCGGCGCACTCACGGAGCATTTCATCGGCATCGCCAACATCGACTCGGCGGACGCGAGCAAAGTGCGCGCCGGCTACGAGCGCGTGATCCGTCCGCGCTTTGCCGATGCGCGCTTCTTCTTCGACGAGGACTTGAAGCAAGGGTTGGCGGCGATGGGCGAGGGTCTGGCGACCGTCACCTACCAGGCCAGGCTCGGCAGCCTGGCCGACAAGGTGCAGCGCGTGGCCGCGCTGGCCGAAGCCATCGCCGCGCAGGCCGGCGTCGCGCCGGCGCCGGCGCGACGCCC
>JBBCJS010000062.1:0-15994 GCA_037190825.1 Chiayiivirga flava | reverse complement strand
AAAGGAAATGACGGATGGTGCCGAGCAGGTAGCTGCGGAAGCGGCCGCGCGAAGGATCGGCGCTGGCGTGCACGCGGCGTTCGAGGAAATAGGCGAAGAACGCCTGGGTGAGGTCCTCGGCATCCTCGCCCGCACGTGCGGCGTGGCGCAGGTAGGCAAGGACCGGGCCGCGATAGGCCGTGCACAGGGCTTCGAGCGAACGCCGCCCGGCGGCCTCGTCGTCCGCGTGCAGGATCAGGCTCCAGTGGGTGGTGACAAATCCCGACATGCCGATCAACGTTCGTTCGCCCGGCTGTTACCTTGCCATGCCGGGCGCGCGAGGTGAACCAGGGCGCATCCGTCAGCGCAGCGCGTAGCCGAACTGCTGGCGGAACTGCTCGGCGAATTCGTCGTAGTCGAAGCGCTGGTTCTGCGGGCCGAGGTGCTCGATCTTGAGCGCGCCCATGAGCGAAGCGATGCGGCCGGCGGTGGACATGTCCATGCCGTTCATCAGGCCGAAGATCAGGCCGGCGCGGTAGGCGTCGCCGCAACCGGTGGGATCGACCACGCGCATCGCGCTGGCGGCCGGGATCAGCGTCTCGCCGGCTTTCGTGTGCACTTCCGAGCCTTTCGGGCCGCGCGTGATGATGTAGGCGTCCACGCGCTGCGCGATGTCGCGGGTGGAAAGCCCGGTGCGTTCCTGCAACAGCGAGGATTCGTAGTCGTTGACGGTGACGTAGTTGGCCTGTTCGATCATCTGCGTCAGCTCCTTGCCGTTGAACAGCGGCATGGCCTGGCCGGGATCGAAGATGAAGGGGATGCCGCACTCGGCGAATTCGCTCGAGTTCTGCAACATCGCCTCGTAGCCGTCCGGCCCGACGATGCCGAACTTCACTCCGGGCACGTCCTTCACGTGGTTCTCGTAGCTGCGCATCATCGCGCCCGGATGGAAGGCGGTGATCTGGTTGTCGTCCAGGTCGGTGGTGATGAAGGCCTGCGCGGTGAACAGGTCGGGGATTTCCTTGACCCGCGCCAGCGTGATCTCGCACGCCTCGAAGTGCTCGCGGTACGGCGCGAAGTCCTGGCCGACGGTGGCCATCGGGATCGGGTCGCCGCCCAGCAGCTTGAGGTTGTAGGCGATGTTGCCGGCGCAGCCGCCGAACTCGCGCCGCATCCGGGGCACCAGGAACGAGACGTTCAGCACGTGCACCTTGTCGGGCAGGATGTGGTTCTTGAACTGGTCGGGGAACACCATGATGGTGTCGTAGGCGAGCGAGCCGCAGATCAGTGCCGACATGTAGGTTCCTTGCGCGCGGGCGCCGGCGCGGGCCGGCAAAGCGCCCGATTCTACGCGTTGCGCGCGCGCGGCTGAACCCGCGGTGGCGAGGCCGGCGGTCCGGGCGGGTTGACAGGCGTGATTCCCGGGTGCTTTTAACGTGCCGCTAACACCCCTGAAATCCTTTGTTGCCGCGCCTTCCGCGCATTGTTAGGCTACCTCGCTTTTCTGCCTCCAACTGGGCTGGTTTCCGATGTTCAAGACGCTACGCGGGCTGTTCTCCAACGATCTGTCGATCGACCTGGGCACCGCGAATACCCTCATCTACGTGCGCGGCCAGGGCATCGTGCTGAACGAGCCGTCGGTGGTGGCGATCCGCCAGGATCGCGGCACCGGCTCGCCCAAGCAGGTCGCCGCGGTGGGCCTGGAAGCCAAGCGCATGCTCGGCCGCACGCCGGGCAACATCGCCACGATCCGGCCGATGAAGGACGGCGTGATCGCCGATTTCTCCACCACCGAGGAAATGCTCAAGCATTTCATCCGGCGCGTGCACAAGGCGCGCTTCCTGCGCCCCAGCCCGCGCGTGCTGATCTGCGTGCCCTGCGGTTCCACCCAGGTGGAGCGGCGCGCGATCAAGGAATCGGCCGAGGAGGCCGGCGCGCGCGAGGTGTTCCTGATCGAGGAGCCGATGTCGGCTGCCATCGGCGCCGGCATCCCGATCCACGAGGCGCGCGGCGCGATGGTGCTGGACATCGGCGGCGGCACGTCGGAAGTGGCGGTGATCTCGCTCAACGGCATCGTCTATTCGCAATCGGTGCGCATCGGCGGCGACCGCTTCGACGAGGCCATCATCAGCTACGTGCGGCGCAACCACGGCACCCTGATCGGCGAGACCACGGCCGAGAAGATCAAGCTGGAAGTGGGCTGCGCGTTCCCGCAGGCCGAGATCAAGGAGATCGAGGTCTCCGGCCGCAACCTGGCCGAGGGCGTGCCGCGCAACTTCACGATCAACTCCAACGAGGTGCTCGAAGCCCTGCACGAGCCGCTCTCGGGCATCGTCAGCGCGGTGCGCGCGGCGCTGGAGCAGACCCCGCCGGAACTGTGCGCGGACGTCTACGAGCGCGGCATCGTGCTCACCGGCGGCGGCGCGCTGCTGCGCGACCTGGACAAGCTCATTTCCGAGGAAACCGGGCTTCACGTGCACGTGGCCGACGATCCGCTCACCTGCGTGGCGCGCGGCGGCGGCCGGGCGCTGGAGCTGATCGACATGCACGGCAACGATTTCTTCGCGCCCGATTGAGCAATGAGCCGCGCGCCGTGGCGCGCGATCTGAGGATTTCACCGACGTGGTCCAGTCCGGCAACGCCAGCGGAAGCCTGTTCGTCGAAGGCGGTGCCGGCACGCTGAAGCTGCTGGTCTACCTGGCGATGGCGACGATCCTGATGGTGGCCGACCACCGCGGCGGCTATCTGGACAAGGTGCGCGCCACCGCCGGGCTTTTGACCGGCCCGCTCTACCGCCTAGCCGCCGCGCCGGCGCACCTGGCGCGCGAGGTCTCCGGTCATTTCACCGTGCAGCAGTCGCTGATGGACGAGAACGCGGCGCTGCGCCAGCAGTTGCTGCTCGCCAATGCGCGGCTGGACCGCCTGGCCAGCGTGCAGGTGGAGAACCAGCGCCTGCGCGGCCTGCTCGGCGGCACGCGCGGGCTGCGCCTGGACGTGCAACTGGCCAGCCTGATCGACATCGACCTGGACCCGTTCCGGCATCGTCTCGTGCTCGATGCCGGCGGCCGTCGCGGTGTCCAGGAAGGGCTGGCGGTGATCGACGCCGAGGGCGTGGTGGGGCAGGTGCTGGCGGTGGCGCCGACCAATTCCACGGTGATCCTGATTTCCGACCCGAGCCACGCCATTCCCGTGCAGGTGGTGCGCACCGGCCTGCGCGCCATCGCGTACGGCACCGGGCGCACCGATCTGCTGGAAGTGCCGAGCATCCCGCTCAGCGCCGACCTGCGCGAGGGCGACGTTCTGGAAACCTCCGGCATCGGCGGACGCTTCCCGGCCGGGTTCAAGGTCGGCACGATCGAACGCCTGCACCCGGACGACACCCGCCTGTTCGTCGTGGCCGAAGTGCGCCCGGCCGCGCGGCTGGACCGTGGCGGCGAGGTGCTGCTGGTGTGGAACACGCCGACGTCGCCGCAAGTCGACGGGACCGGGCCGCCGGTGCCCGAAGGCCTGCGCCAGCCCGGCGAATTGCCCGAAGCGCGGGAAACCCCGGCGGAGGACGCGCCATGAGCCGGCAACGCGGCGGCATGGGCGTCATCCTGGCCACGATGGCGATCGCCTTCGCGCTGACGCTGTGGCCGCTGCCGGACTACCTGGCGCCGTTCCGGCCCAACTGGCTGGCACTGGTGCTGTGCTACTGGGTGCTGGAAACGCCCGAGCGCGCCGGGTTGGGCGTGGCGTTCGTGCTCGGGCTGGCGGCGGACCTGGTGTTCGGCACCCTGATCGGCGAGCAGGCGCTGCGCTTGTGCGTGATCGCCTTCATCGTGCTGCGCTTCCGCCCGCGCCTGCGCTTCTTCACGCTGTGGCAGCAGGCCTTCGCGGTGCTGGCGCTGCTGCTGAACGATCGCGTGGTGGTGCTGATGATCCGCGCGCTCTCGGGCGAAGGGCTGCCGCCGCCGGCGTTCTGGATCGCGCCTTGCATGGGTGCGTTCTTCTGGCCGTGGCTGTACCTGTTGCTGGACGACGTGCGCCTGCGGCTGCGGATGCGCGAGCCGTCACGATGAGAACCCCGGGTCGCCCGATGCGCAACCCGCTCGCCGAGGCGAGCGTGCAACGGCGGCGCGCGCTGGTGGGCTTCGTGCTGGTGTTCGTGGCGTTCGCGGTGCTGGCGGCGCGTTTCGCCTTCCTGCAGGTGGTCAGCTACGAGGAGTTCCATACTCGCTCGGAGGCCAACCGCATCAAGGCGCGGCCCATCGTGCCGGCGCGCGGGCTGATCTACGACCGCAATGGCCGCCTCCTGGCCGACAACGTGCCGGCCTATCGCCTCGATGCGGTGCGCGAGGACGTCGGCGACCTGGACGACATGATCGCCCGGCTGCGCGATGTGATCGAACTGTCCGACGAGGAGGCCGACGCCTTCCTCGCCGCCTCGCGCGCGCGCCGCCGCTTCCAGCCGGTGACGGTGAAGCTGCGCCTCACCGAGGCCGAAGTGGCGCGTTTCGCGGTGGACCGGCACCGCTTCCCCGGCGTGGACGTGGTGCCTTACCTCAACCGGCGCTATCCCTATGGCGACCTGTTCGCGCACGTCATCGGCTATGTCGGGCGCATCGACGCGGCCGATCTGGCGCGCGTGGACGCGGCGCGCTACAACGGCGCCACCCACATCGGCAAAGCCGGCATCGAGCGCACCTACGAATCGCGTCTGCACGGCCAGGTCGGCATCGAGCAGGTGGAAGTCAACGCCGAGGGCCGCGTGCTGCGCGTGGTCGGGCGCGAGCCGGCGCATGCCGGGCAGGATCTCTACCTCACCATCGACATCGAGTTGCAGCAGGCCGTCGTGGATGCCTTCGACGGCCAGCCCGGCGCGGCCGTGGTGCTGGACCCGCGCAACGGCGAAGTGCTGGCGCTGGCCAGCCTGCCCAGCTACGACCCCAATCCCTTCGTCAGCGGCATCGGCCGGCAGGCCTACGCGGCGCTCCTGAACAACCCGTCCCGGCCGCTGTTCAACCGCGTCCTGCAAGGCGGCTACGAACCCGGCTCCACGCTCAAGCCCTTCGTCGCGCTGGCCGGGCTGGACCTGGGACTGCGCACGCCGCGCGACACCACGTTCTCCTCCGGCGCGTTCCGCCTGCCCGGCCACGAGCGCGAGTACCGCGACTGGCGGCGCGGCGGCCACGGCCACGTCAACCTCACCGAGGCGATGGCGCAATCGGTGAACACCTATTTCTTCCAGCTGGCGGTGGACCTGGGGATCGACCGCTTCAGCGGCTACATGGCGCGCTTCGGCTTCGGCGAACCCACCGGCATCGACCTCATGGGCGAAGCCTCCGGCGTGCTGCCTTCGCCGCAGTGGAAGCGCGCCGCGCGCAACCAGCCCTGGTATCCGGGCGAAACCGTCATCGCCGGCATCGGCCAGGGCTTCTGGGTGGTCACGCCCCTGCAACTGGCCCAGGCCACCGCGATGCTGGCCAACGGCGGGCTGCGGGTGAAGCCGCACCTGCTGCGTGCCAGCCAGAGCGGCTTCGACGCGCCGCCGGTGATCGAGCCCATCGCCGCGCCCGGCGAACCGGCGCTGTCGCGCCCGGCGCACCTGGCCGCCGTGGCCGAGTCGATGGTCGCCGTGCTGCACGGGCCGACGGGTACCGCGCGCGGCGTGATGTCGCAGTTCGGCGTCGACTACCGCATCGCCGGAAAAACCGGCACCGCCCAGCGCGTCACCCGCCGCACCGATGCCTCGCTGGACGTGAACCAGTTGCCGTTCGACCAGCGCCACAACGCACTGTTCATCGCCTACGCGCCAGTGGAAGCGCCGCGCGTGGCGGTGATGGTGGTGCTGGAACACGGCGGTTCGGGCTCGTCCGTGGCCGCGCCCGTGGCGCTGCGCATCGTCGATGCGTGGCTGCGGAAGAACCCGGCGTGAGCGCGATCCTCCATCGCTGGAAACACATGATCGGGCCGCCGCGCGTGGACGTCCCGCTGCTGCTCGCGCTCCTGGCGCTGGTCGCCGCCGGCCTGGCCGTGCTGCACAGCGCGGCGGCGGGCGATACGCGCGTGGTCTGGTCGCAGGCGGTGCGCGCCGGCGTGGGACTGGCCGCGCTGCTGGCGCTGGCGCGCGTGCCGCCGGCGCGATTGCGGCTGTGGGCGCCGTGGATCTATCTCGCCACGCTCGCCCTGTTGCTGCTGGTGCCGGTGTTCGGCACCGGGCGCAGCGGCCGGCACTGGCTGTACCTGGGCTTCTTCTACATCCAGCCGGCCGAACTGATGAAGCTCTCCGTGCCGCTGATGGTGGCCGCCTTCCTCAACGATCGCATGCTGCCCCCGCGCTGGGGCGCGCTGGCGGTGTGCGCGGCCATCATCGGCGTGCCCACCGCGCTGATCGCGATCCAGCCGGACCTGGGCACGGCGATGATCGTCGGCGCCAGCGGCGCCTTCGTGGTGTTCTTCGCCGGCATGGCGTGGTGGCGCATCGGCCTGCTCGCCGGGCTGGCCGCGCTCGCCGCGCCACTGGGATGGAACTTCCTGCACGACTACCACCGCCGCCGCTTCATGACCTTCCTGGATCCGGAAGCCGATCCGCTCGGCGATGGCTGGAACATCATCCAGTCCAAGATCGCCGTCGGCTCCGGCGGGATATGGGGCAAGGGATGGGGCGAGGGCACCCAGTCGCGGCTGGAGTTCCTGCCCGAGCACACCACCGACTTCATCTTCGCCGTGCTGGCCGAGGACTTCGGCTTCGTCGGCGTCTGCGTGGTGCTGGCCCTGTACCTGTTCATCATCGGCCGCAGCCTGTGGATCGCCGCCAACGCCCGCGACAGCTTCGGCCGCATCCTGGGCTGCGCGCTGGCGCTGACCCTGTTCGTCTACGTGCTGGTCAACGGCGGCATGATCTGCGGCCTGTTGCCCGTGATCGGCGTGCCGATGCCGCTCATCAGCTACGGCGGCACCTCGGCCGTCACCTTGCTTGCGGGCTTCGGCATCGTGATGTCGCTGCGCCCGCAGCGGAAGTTCCAGGCGCGATGACGTCGGCGCGACAGCAGGTTCTCAGGCCGCCCGGGCCCAGCCCGGTTCGGCGCCGTCGATCAGCGCCTCGAACCAGTCGACGGTGATCGCGCGCTGGATCTCCGGCGCTTGCGCGGCGTTGACGGCGGCGCGGAAGGCGGCGGCGTCGGGTCGGTCCTTGGCGTACCAGCCCAGGTGCTTGCGCGCGATGCGAACGCCGTGTTCCTCGCCGTAGAAGGCGTAGAGCGCGTCGAGGTGGCCGAGCAGGGTGTCGCGCATCTCGCGCGGGGAGGGCGGCGGCAGGCGTTCGCCGGTTTTCAGGAAGTGCGCGATCTGGCGGAAGATCCACGGCGCGCCCTGCGCGGCGCGGCCGATCAGGAGGCCGTCGGCGCGGGTATGGGCGAGCACGGCGGCGGCTTTCTCGGGGGAGTCGATATCGCCGTTGGCGAGCACCGGGATGGAAAGCTCGGCCTTGATCCGCGCGATGGTGTCGTACTCGGCCTGGCCCTTGTACTGGTCCACGCGGGTGCGGCCATGCACGGCGAGCGCGGCGATGCCGGCGTCCTGCGCGATGCGGGCGATCGCCAGGCCATTGCGGTTGTCGTGGTTCCAGCCGGTGCGGATCTTCAGCGTCACCGGCACATCGACGGCGTTCACCACCGCATCGAGGATGCGCCCGACCAGCGCCTCGTCCTGCATCAGCGCCGAGCCGGCCCAGACGTTGCAGACCTTCTTGGCCGGGCAGCCCATGTTGATGTCGACGATCTGCGCGCCATGGTCGACGTTGAAACGCGCCGCCTCGGCCAGCGCCGCCGGATCGGCTCCCGCGATTTGCACGCTGACAGGCGTCGGCTCGCCTTCGTGATCCATGCGCCAGCGGCTCTTGCGCGTGCGCCACAGGCGCGGATCGGAGGTGGTCATCTCCGACACGGCCAGGTCCGCGCCCAGCCGCTTGCACAGCAGCCGGAACGGTTTGTCGGTGACGCCGGCCATCGGGGCCAGCACCAGCGGGGTGTCGAAGGAATAGGGGCCGATCTGCATTGGCGGATTTTATCGCTACGGGCCGGTGCGCTGTTTTTCCTTCTCCCCATTCAATGGGGAGAAGGTGCCGAAGGCGGATGAGGGGCGCTTTTCAGTCAGGTTGCGATGGATTCTCCCCCTCATCCGGCCTGCCGGCCACCTTCTCCCCGCATGCGGGGAGAAAGGAATGCAATGACTGAGCATTGAAGCCGGTGTTCAGCCGAATCGTGCCTTCACCGCGTCACGTGTGGGCATGGCCGAAGCGGCGCCGGGAGATTCGGTGGCAAGGCCGGCAACGCGGTTGGCATGGGCGATGGCATCGGCGAAGGCGGCATCGTCCAGTTCCGCCAATGCGGCGGCGAGACTGCCGCTGAAGGCATCGCCGGCGCCGGTGGTGTCGCGCACCTGCACGGCTTCGGCGGGCAGGCGGTAATGCGCGGCGGTGTCGCGCCAGCGCGGGCGTTCGCCGTGCGAAACGAACACGCCGGCGCTGCCGAGCGTGAGCACGAGCGTTTGCACCGGCAGGCGGCGCGCCAGTACGTGCAGTTCGGTCTCGGCAAGGGTGGCGAGCGTGGCCGCCTCCACGTCCAGCCCGGCGCAGCGCGCGAGCAGGTGAGCGAATTCGGTTTCGTTGGGCGTGACGAGGTCGGCCAGCGGCAGCAGCGCGCCGTCCTCGTCGGACAGCGGCGGGGCGGGGTTGAGCATCGTGATGTTGCCGGCGGCGCGGGCCAGTTCCAGCGCGCGCCGCGGCGCGGCGGGAGCGACTTCGTGCTGGACCAGGGTCACGGCGGCGGCGGCGATGGCATCGGCCTGCGCCTCCACGTGCGCCGCGGTCAGCGCCAGGTTGGCGCCGGAGCCGACGATGATGAGGTTCTGGCCGCCGGCGTCGAGCACGATGGCGGCGGTGCCGCTGGCCTCGCCGTCGCACCATTGCCAGCGCGCGTCGATGTTCTCCGCCTTCGCCAGTGTGCAGGCGCCTTCGCCGATGGCGTCGCGCCCGAGCGCGCCGATGAAGGCGACGTGCGCGCCCTGCCGTGCGGCGGCCACGGCCTGGTTGAAGCCCTTGCCGCCCGGCCCGGTGGCGAAGCGCCCGAGCCGGGTTTCGCCCGGCACCGGGAAGCTGTCGGTGCGCCAGACGAAATCCTGGTTGTACGAGCCGACGACGGCGACGCGGGACTTCATGCTGGACGATGCCCGGGCGCGATCAGTTGGCCGCGCAGGCCATCGTGGCGGCGGTTTCCGAGGACACCTGCAACACGTAGATGACGCCGGCGATGGTGGCGGTCATGAAGGTGGCGATGGAGCCGCCGAGCACCGCGCGCAGGCCGAAGCGGGCCAGGTCCTGGCGCCGGCTCGGGGCCAATCCGCCGATGCCGCCGATCTGGATGGCGATGGAGCTGAAATTGGCGAAGCCGCACAGCGCGTAGGTGGCCACCAGCACGGCCTGGTTGGTGAGCATGGTGTCGGTCTTGCAGTTCACGATCTCGGCCAGGTTGAGATAGGCGACGAACTCGTTGATGACCACCTTCTGCCCGATCAGGCCGCCGACGGTGGTGGCGTCCTGCCACGGCACGCCGATGATCCAGGCGATCGGCGCGAGCAGGTAGCCGAACAGGCTGGAAAGATCGGTGGGACGGCCGAGCGCGGCGGAAAGGCCGGTGATGTCGCCGAGCCAGGTCAGCGGCGCGTTGATCATCGCGATCAGGGCGATGAAGGCCAGCAGCATGGCGCCGATGTTGAGCGCGAGCCGCAGGCCATCGGCCGCGCCGCCGGCCGCGGCGTCGATGATGTTGCTGGAGGTCTTTTCCACTTCCATCTTCACGCTGCCGCGCGTCAGCGGCTCGCCGGTTTCCGGGATCAGGATCTTGGCGATCACCAGCGTCGCGGGCGCGGCCATGATGCTCGCGGCCAGAAGGTGCTTGGCGTAGAACACCTGCTGCGCCTCGTCGCCGCCGCCCAGCAGCGCGACGTAGGCCGCCAGCACGCCGCCGGCGATGTGGGCCATGCCGCCGATCATCATCGTCAGCAGTTCGGATTCGGTCATCTTCTCGATGTACGGCCGCACCGTCAGCGGCGCCTCGGTCTGGCCGATGAACACGCTGGCGCAGACGCTGGTGGTTTCCGCGCCGGAGACGCGCATCACCTTGGTGATCGCCAGCGCCATCACCCGCACCACCCACTGCATGACGTTGAGGTGGTACATCACCGCCATCAGCGCGGCGAAGAAGATGATCGTCGGCAGCACCTGGAAGGCGAAGATGAAGCCGTAGGTGCCGGTATCCATCAGGTTGCCGAAGATGAAGCGCGACCCGGCCTCCACGAAGCCCAGCACCTTGACGAAGCCGTGCCCGAGCGCATCGAACACGTCCTTGCCGCCCGGCACCACCAGCACCAGCACCGCGAACGCGATCTGGAGGCCGATGCCGGTGAGCACCAGCGTCCAGTCCACCGCGCGCTTGTTGTTGGAAAACAGAAGGGCCAGTCCCACCAGGCAGGCCAGGCCGAAGATGCCGAAAAGGATGTGCAGCATGCGATATGTCCCCTGGCTCCTCAGTTCCGGGAGCCGACGCGCGAGCGTAGGCGGTCGGCGCCGCGCGACGCAAGCCGCAGCGCAATGGATGCCTGCACCGGATATACTGCGCGCCCTTCCTCTGGGGAGTAGTCCCGGCGCAGCGCAAGGCCGCGCCGTCGCATCGTCAACACACTTGGCCGGCAGGCCGTGGCGATGCGGATGCGGATCGGACGAGACCATGGGTTGATGCGATGCCGCCTGGCCGGGCGGGCGTCGCGTCGGCCTTTGACGTCCTTGCCCGGCCCAGGAACCTCCCCATGGAAACCTTCCTCATCTCGACCGTCGCCGTCGCCATCGCCGAGATAGGCGACAAGACGCAACTGCTTTCGCTGCTGCTGGCCGCGCGCTACCGCCGTTTCTGGCCGATCGCCTGGGGCATCCTCATCGCCACCCTGCTCAACCACGCCGCCGCCGCGTGGCTCGGCGCGCTGGTGGCCGACTGGCTGTCGCCGCAGGCGTTGCGCTGGATCGTGGGCGCCTCGTTCATCGCCGTGGCGCTGTGGACGCTCAAGCCCGACCGGATCGACGAGGATGCCGCGCCCGCGCCGCGCTTCGGGGCTTTCCTCACCACGACGGTGGCGTTTTTCCTCGCCGAGATCGGCGACAAGACCCAGGTCGCCACGGTGGTGCTGGCGGCGCAGTATTCGCCGCTGCACTGGGTGGTGATCGGCACCACGGTGGGCATGCTGCTGGCGAACCTGCCGGTGGTGGCGCTGGGCGCCAGGTTCGCCGACCGCCTGCCGCTCAAGTACGCGCGCTGGGCGGCGGCGGCCCTGTTCGCGGGATTGGGCGCGTGGGTGCTGGCGACGCCGGCGGCCGGTTTCGGCTGAGCCGGAACCGGCGGTGCGCGGAAGCGGGCGGGCTCAGGCTTTGCGTCGCCCCAGCCACCAGGCCATGCCGACACCTGCGATCGCCCAGCCGATGACTTGGTCGAGCGCCGCGCCGATCGTGAGCGCGTCCGGAAACAGGTACCAGTTCCAGTACGGCACGTTGACGGCCAGCCATGCGAACAGTCCCAGCCCGGCGGCGATCAGCACGCGCCTGCCGAAGCTGGCCGCGCCCATCGCCAGCAGCCACGCCGCGATCAGCGCACCGATCACGCTGGCGATCCAGTGCACGACCATGTTCGGCAGCATGTTCGACATGCCGGGGTTGCCCTCGGGGCGGTAGATCACCAGCGCATAGGGGCTGTCGGCGTATTTCGAGGTGAAGGCCTGCATGGCGCCGGCATCGCCCCACTGTTCCGGCGCCATGCCGGGAATCATGTAGACGCCCTGGCCACTGGTCGCCGACGCCTTCAGCGCGGCGATGGCCGCGTCCTGTTCCACCGCCGTTTCCATGCCCATGTTGCCGATGGGCAGGAACATGTGCGCGGCCACGCCCCACAGCCACAGCAGGCTGCCGCCTATCAATCCGGCTACCAGAAGTCTCATGGTGTTTCCCCAGTGCGACGCGGCGGATGCCGCGGCGGCGGACTATGCGCCCGGATCGCGTGCCCATACAAGCGGCCGTGCAGCAATGCCGATGGGGAGGGTTGCCGCGCTCCCCGGCCACGCCGGTGGAACAGCGGAAACGGAAAGCCCGCCGGATGGCGGGCTGGCGGCTCCTGGCTGGCGAGCGTCGGCTGGCGGGCGGGAGCGATGCGCGGCGGGCTGGCATGTGCTGGCTTGCTGCGCGGCGTCACTCTAGCGGGATGGAAAAATCCATGGCGGAGTGAGAATCGCTGCCGTTTGCCGGCCTCGCGCCGCCCCGGCGACAACGCCCCGCGATGGGATGCGGGGCGATGTCGCCACCAGGCTGCGGGGTCACTCGGACTTGGCCGCGCCGCCGTTGCCGACCTGGATGCGGTCGCGGTTCTTCTCGACCGTGGCAAGGCCGATGCCCTTCACCGCGGCGAGCTGGTCGGCGCTCTTGAACGGCCCGTTGGCCTGGCGGTGCTCGACGATGGCCTGCGCCTTGGCCAGGCCGACGCCGTGCAGGCCGGCGGCGAGCGTGGCGGCATCGGCGGTGTTGATGTTCACCGGGCCTGCGGCGAGCGCGGAAAAGCTCAGCACGAGCGAGAGCAGCAGGGACTTGAGGACGAGGGCGAACTTGGTCATGGGCAATGTCTCCGGTGATGGTCGGGTGATCCGTTCGGGAGTCGTTCCCGGCGGTGGAGACAGTGTTCGCAACGATGCGATGGCGCGGCATCGCAGATCGCCGCGATGGCAGGTCGGAATTTCCGCGAATGTCGTCTAGGAGAAATCCGACGCGCGTCTTTCAGCGCGGCTCGAATCCATCGGCGAAGAGCGGATCGCCGCTGCCGACGGTCACCGTCACCGTGGCGCGCGAGAAGCGGCCATGGCCATCGCTGGCCCAGTAGTGGAAGCGGTCGGTGCCGACGAAATCCAGGTCCGGCCGGTAGCTCAGGGTGCCGTCGCCGTTGCGGTAGACCAGGCCGTGGTTGGGCTGCACGATGCCATCGACCGCCAGGTCGTGTCCGTCCGGATCGCTGTCGTTGGCGAGAACGTCGATCACCGCCTCGCCGTCGCGCACGGCGGTGGCCGCGTCGTCGACGGCCACGGGCGGCTGGCTGTCCAGGTCGATGACGCCGCGCTGGAAGGCGTCGCGCCAGGCGTGCCACGGATTGCCGAGCATTTCCTCCACCGCCGGGCCCAGTCGCACGATCAGCCCCTGCTTGTGGATCGTGCCGGTGGGGCGATCGGTGAAGTAGACCGGCACGATCGCGTAGGGCTCGCCGCCGGCGCTGCGGTAGTAGCCGTCGGTGGAGACGTTGGCGATCATTTCCTGGTTCTGCACGCCGAGCCAGTCGGTGCCCGCCGGAATCGGACCGGCGCCGATGCTGTCGGTCTTGGTCCCGGTGAAGTCGATCTGCGTGCCCCAGGTGGTGGCGGGGTCGTTGTATTCCAGCGGCGCGCCGCCGTTGATCTGGATCTCCAAGCGCCCGGGTACCAGGTCGGCCGCGGTGAGGATGCGGTCGTGCGCCGGCATGAAATCGGCGTAGTGCTCATCGACGTTCTGGAACGCCACGTCGATCATCGCGTACTGCTTGAGGCTGGGCGGGTGCGGATCGGTGAACTCCTTGCTCAGCACCACGCCGGTCGGGAAATCGGCGATGTGCGCCCGGTTCACCACCATGTCCGAGGCGTTGTTGCCGAATTCAAGGCCGAACAGCGGGCCGCTGAACGGCTCGGACGTCTTGCCGACGACGTCGATGTCTTCCAGCAGGTAGTGCGAGGTGTACTCCATCGCCGCGCCGGCACGGACTTCCCAGGCGCGGAAGCGCGAGATGTGGGTATGGATGTCGTGTCCCTGGTTCGGATTGGCCTTGACCACGTACAGGCCCACCGCGCTGGCGAAGGCTTCGTTGTCGTGGAAGTTCAGGATCGGCGGATGATCGGGCAACACCGGCTCGGCGCGGCGCAGCGCCTCGGGCATGCTGAACGCGGTATTGGGGAAGGTGCGCATGCGCGTGCCGCGATGCAGGTAGGCATAGCCCTGGTTCACGCCGGCCGCGACATTGCCGACGTTGCGCACCATGCGCCCCTGGAACCAGAAGCCCGCGCCGGTGCGGCCGATGTCGTAGCTTTCGATGTCCACGCCGTTCTTGGGATTGAAGGCCGCGTTGCCTTCGGCCTTGATCGCGATGTTGGCCGTCCACGCGCCGATCTCGTCGCCGGTTTCGGCCACGAAGCCCGCGCCGTGCGTATCGAAGCTGGCGTTGTCGTGGAACACCGCGTTGCTGCCGTGGTGCACGTAGCCCCAGCCGGGGCTGTGGAACACGGCATTGCCGACCACCATCGCCGGCTTGTCCGCTTCGTCGATGCCGGTGAGGTGCAGGTGCAGCGGATAGCGGCCGCGCAGGTTGCTGGCCGGGGTGGGCGTGGCGATCTGGTCGAGGTCGAAGCTGGCGACCGCCTTGTCGGTGCGGCCGAGCCGCTGGAACTGCGCGAAGCGCACGTCGAAGCCGGTGTGGTGCATCAGCATCACGTGGCCGCGCCGGTGCGGCGGCGCGCTTTCGCCGTTCTGCGTCTGGAAAAGGATGTTGCGGCTGAAGTTGGCGACCGAGGCTTTCAGGTCGGCGCGCGGCGTGGCGTGGTCGTATTGCAGCGGCTGGCCGAGCGTGATCGTCGCGCCATCGATCGCGGCGATCGTCACCACTTCGTCCTGGGTGCCGTGATAGCGCACCGCGTGGATGTCGTTGTCCCACATCCAGCCCGAATAGCGCGTGCCGGCGAGTACCAGCGTATCGCCGACGTTCCAGCCCTGCGGCGGCTGCGCCATCGTCAGCGCGGTCTGCCCGGCCAGCGGATCGACCGCCACCTTGTCGTGCACGGTCTTGCGCGCGCCGTGGATGTCGACCCGGCCATGCGCGACCAGGCCACGGCTCATCAGGCCCGGATCCCAGGCCAGGTCGATGTCGCTGCCGGAGGTGAACACCACCCGCACCCGCGCCTGCGGCTGCACCGGATCGTCCACGGTGCCGATGCGCAGGTGCCCGCCCATGCCTACTTCCAGCGTATCCAGGATCAGTGTGCTGGACTGGTGCGTGGCGAAGTTCAGCTCGCCCTCGATCAGCGCCGCGCGGATGGCTTCCGCGGCCTCGCCGGCATAGCCCACCACGATGCCCCCGGGCACATGCGCGACCGCGCCGGGACCGGGCACGCCGGCGTTCCAGACGGCCGGATCGAACCAGTCGCCGCTGGCAACCGCCACATGCGTGACGTCGGCGGGCTTGATCAGGTGCATCGCCGGTGCGGCGGATGCGAACAGACAGCCCAGCACGACCCGGAGACAGGCGAGTTTCATCGGCGCGTTCCTGGTGACAGTGTCGGCGGCCAGTCTGGCACGGGCGCGCCGCCCCGCCCGGGCCGCCCGTCGCGTCGATGCCTACGCTGATGGCGAAGGAGTGCGCGGGCATCGGTCCGGGCAGGACGATGTGTTCGCAGCTCGGTGGAACGGCTATTCCGCCCGATACACCTCGCCACCGGCTTCGCGGAACTCCCGCGCCTTCTCGGCCATGCCTTGCTGCAACGCGAGGGCTTCGTCGGCCACGCCCTTCTCGGCGGCGTAGTCGCGTACGTCCTGGGTGATCTTCATGCTGCAGAAGTGCGGGCCGCACATGGAGCAGAAGTGGGCGTGCTTGGCGGCGTCCTTGGGCAGGGTCTCGTCGTGGAACTCCTGCGCCTTTTCCGGATCGAGCGAGAGGTTGAACTGGTCCTGCCAGCGGAACTCGAAGCGGGCCTTGGAGAGCGCGTTGTCGCGCGCCTGCGCGCCGGGATGGCCTTTCGCCAGGTCCGCCGCGTGGGCGGCGAGCTTGTAGGTGATGATGCCGTCGCGCACGTCCTGTTTGTCGGGAAGGCCGAGGTGTTCCTTGGGCGTGACGTAGCAGAGCATCGCGGTGCCGTACCAGCCGATCATCGCCGC
>JBBCJS010000061.1:0-33082 GCA_037190825.1 Chiayiivirga flava | reverse complement strand
GCTGGATTCCCGCCTTCGCGGGAATGACGGGGGTGATTCAATGCTTTTGGGTGTTCTGGGCACTGGTCTTTGCAGGCCCTATCACGGGCACGGCAGCCGCAGCAGAGTTCGACGCCATCGCCGAACGCATCGAACGCGCGCCGGTGCTGCGCGGCGCGGTCTCGCAGGAAAAGCGGGTCGAAGGCTTCCGCCATCCGCTGCGTTCCAGCGGCCGTTTCGTGCTCGCCGCCGAGCGCGGTGTGCTGTGGGAAACCCTCGCGCCGTTTCCTTCCGACGTGGTGCTCACGCGCGAGCGCATCGCCAGCCGCCAGCCCGATGGAAGCTGGCGCGTCGAAGCCGATGCCACGCGCCAGCCCGGGCTGGCCGCGATCAATGCGACCTTCTTCGCGCTCATGGCCGGCGATGTCGCGGCGCTGTCGGCGCGTTTCGACGGCGAGGCCACGCTGCTGCCCGAAGGACGCTGGCGACTGGCGCTGACGCCCAAGCCCGGCCCGCTGGCGCAGGCGTTCACCACGCTGCACATCGAAGGCGCGCGCTTCGTCGAACAGGTGACGCTCGACGATACCCAGGGCGACCGGACCCGTATCGCCTTCGATGGCTTCACCACCGAACCGGACGCGCTGACGGCGGACGAGGCGGCGCGGTTTGACTGACGCGGCTGCAACCACTTCCACGCCGATCCGCGGCTGGCGCGTGCTCGCGCTGGCCTGGCTGGCGCTGGTGCTGCTGGTCGGCGCGCACCAGTGGCGCTTCTGGCACGAGGCGCGCATCGACACCGACGTGCTGGCGCTGCTGCCGCGCGAAGCCGACGACGCGCTGGCGGCCGACGCCACCGCGCGCAGCGCCGAAGCCAGCGCGCGACGCATCGTGGTGCTGCTCGGCGCCGGCGACGCGGACGCCGCGCTGCGCGCGCAGGCGGCGTTCCGGCAGGCGCTGGCAGACAACGCGGCCGGCCTGCGTGAAGCCGAGTCGGCGGCGGACTGGTTCAACGCCGCGCGCGCCTTCTACGCGCCGCGCCGCGACCGCCTGTTGACCGACGAACAACGCGCCACGCTGGCGCAGGCCGACACCGCCGCGCTGGCGCAGCAATCGCTGGCCCGCCTCTTCGGCCCGATGAGCGCGCGCATGACCGGCTGGCTGGCCGATCCGCTCGATCTGTGGCCGGCGTGGTGGCAGCAGCGCGCCGCGACTTCCGGCGTGCAGGTCGGCGAGGACGGCCTGATCGCCGCGCAGGATCGGCACTGGGCGCTGCTGCAACTGGAACTGTCCGGCTCGGCGTTCCGCCTCGATGGCGAACCGCGCCTGGCGCAGGCGCTGGATGCCGCCGCCGATGCCGCGCAGGCGCAGGCGGATGGGCTGCGCGTGCTGCGCGCCGGCGTGCCGCTGCATGCCGAAGCCGCCGCGGTACGCGCCAACCGCGAGATCAACACCATCGGCTGGGGTTCGCTGGCGGCGGTGCTGCTGCTGGCCTTCCTCGCGTTCCGCTCGCCGCGCCCGATCGGGCTGGTGGCGGGCTCGCTGGTGATCGGCTGCGCCGTGGGCCTGTCGGCGACGGCGCTGCTGTTCGATCGCGTGCACCTTTTGACGCTGGTGTTCGGCGCAAGCCTGGTGGGCGTGGCCGAGGATTACGGCATCCACTGGTTCGCCGCGCGCCAGGGCCATCCGGCGCAGGAACGCTGGCGTGTGCTGCGGCACCTGCTGCCCGGCCTGTGGCTGGCGCTGGCCACCAGCGCCGCCGCGTACCTGGCGCTCGGGCTGGCGCCGTTCCCCGGCTTGCGGCAGATGGCGGTGTTCTCGGTCGCGGGACTGGCCGGCGCGTTCCTGACGGCGATCCTGTGGTTCCCGTGGCTGGATGCGCGCGCGCCCAGACGCAGCGGATTCTCGCGCGCCGTCGGCGCATCGCTGCGCCTTTGGCCGCAGGCGCGCTGGAGCGCGGGATGGGCGTTCGCGGCATTGGCGCTGGCGGCGTTCATCGTGGCCGGCGTGTCGCGGCTGGACGTGCGCGACGACCTGCGCAGCCTGCAATCCTCGCCACCGGAACTGATCGCGCAGCAGGTCGACGCCGGCCGCGTGCTCGGCCTGTCCAGTCCGGCGCAGTTCTTCCTGGTGCGCGGCGACGATGCGCAAGCGGTGCTCGAACGCGAGGAAGCGCTGCGCGCGCGGCTGGCCGGCTTGCGCGACGCCGGCCGGATCGGCGGCTGGCGCGCGCTGCGCGAGTGGCTGCCTTCCGAGCGCCGCCTGCGCGCCGACGCGCAACTGGCCGCGCGCGTGGAAACCGCAGTGCTGGCGCAAGTGGGTCAAGCCCTCGGCGAAACCCTCGCGCGGCCCGGATTCGACCCGGCCCCGCTCGGCTTCGAGGACTGGCTTCAATCCCCGGTATCGCTGCCGGCCCGCACGCTGTGGATCGGCGCGCTGGGCGAGGGCGTGGCGCGCGTGGTGATGATCGACGACCCGGCGCGCGGCGGTTCGCTCGCGCCGCTGCATGCCGCCGCCGAAGGCATCGACGGGGTGCGCTTCGTGGATCGGGCTTCGGATTATTCGCGCCTGCTCGGGCATTACCGCGCGCTGATGTCCTGGCTGCTGGCGATCGGCGCACTGCTGGTGTTCGCCCTTCTGGTCCGGCGCTTCCGCGCGCAGGCCTGGCGCGCGATGCTGCCGACGCTGCTGGCCGCGGCGCTCACGCTCGCGCTGCTGGGCTGGCTCGGATCGCCCTTGCAGCTCTTCAACGTGCTGGCGCTGATCCTGCTGCTGGGCATGGGCATCGACTACGGCATCTTCCTGCTGGAGCATCGCGGCGACGATTCGGCCTGGCTGGCGGTCTGCGTCGGCGCGGCCAGCACCTGGCTGTCGTTCGGGCTGCTGTCGCTGTCGGCCACGCCCGCGCTGCACGCCTTCGGCCTCACCCTGCTGCTCGGCATCGGCCTGGTCTGGGGGATCTCGCCGCTGTTCCGCCCGGCCGCCCCGGGCGGTGGCATGCAGGAAAACGGCACTGTTTTACGTATGGATGATTTACAGGACACCACGAGTAGGCCATGACGCTCCGCACCGAAACCACCGACATCCTCGTCATCGGCGCCGGCCCGGCCGGCTCGGTCGCCGCCGCGATGCTGCGCCAGCGCGGGCTGCGCGTGACGATCCTGGAGCGCGAGCGGTTCCCGCGCTTTTCCATCGGCGAGAGCCTGCTGCCGCAGAGCATGGAATACATCGAGGCGGCGGGGCTTCTGCGCGACGTGGTGGAGGCCGGTTTCCAGCACAAGAACGGCGCCACCTTCGAGCGCGGCGAGCGCGCCACGCAGTTCGATTTCCGCGAGAAGTTCTCCGAAGGCTGGGGCACCACGTACCAGGTGCAGCGCGCCGACTTCGACCACGTGCTGGCCCGGGGCGCCCAGCGCATGGGCGCGGAACTGCGCTTCGGCCACGAGGTGCTGGCGGTGGCGCCGGGCGAACGCCCGCGCGTGACGGCGCGCTCGCCGGAGGGCGAGGACTACGTGGTGGAAGCGGACTTCCTGCTCGACGCCAGCGGCTTCGCGCGCCTGCTGCCACGCCTGCTGCGCCTCGAATCCCCATCCAACTTCCCGGTGCGCGGCGCGATCTTCACCCACGTGCGCGACAACATCGTTCCCGGCACCTTCGACCGCGACAAGATCGTCATCACCACCCATCCCGAGCACGTGGACGTGTGGTACTGGACGATCCCGTTCTCCAACGGCTGCTGCTCGCAGGGCGTGGTGGCCGAGCAGGATTTCCTGGCGCGTTATCCGGGCAGCGAGATGGAGCGATTGCAGACACTGGTGAACGAGGCGCCGAACCTGCGCCGCCTGCTGGCGAACGCGACCTGGGACGTGATGCCGGCGCGCCAGATCGTCGGCTACTCGGCCAATGTCGCCTCGCTGGTGGGGCCGGGCTATGCGCTGCTGGGCAATGCCGGCGAATTCCTCGATCCGGTGTTTTCCTCCGGCGTCACCATCGCGTTCAAGTCCGCGCAGCTGGCGGCCGATTGCCTGCTGCGCCGCAGGAACGGGGAAACGGTGGACTGGGTGCGCGATTTCGAGGTTCCGCTGCGCGCCGGCGTGCGCACCTTCCGCCGCTTCGTCGAATCCTGGTATGCCGGCGGCTTCCAGCGGATCATCTTCCACCCCGAGCAGGACCCGAACGTGCGACGCATGATCTGCGCGATCCTGGCCGGCTACGCGTGGGACACGAAGAATCCCTACGTCGCCGACGACAGCGGCCGGCGGCTGCGCGCACTGGAGGAACTGTGTTCCGCCTGATCGCACTGGCATCGGTGCTCATGCTGGCCGCCTGCGCGCACGCGCCGCCGCGCGCGCGCATCGCGCTGCCGCCGCTGCGGCTGGCGCCGGCCACGCTCGGATACGAGCTGGCCGAACAGCAACGGCTGGTGTTCCACCTCGGGCGCGAGCAGCGCGAGATGACCGCGCTGCTGGAAGTGGACGCGGATGCGCTGCGGCTGGCGGTGGAGGCGCTCGGGCAGACCGGCGTGCGGCTGCACTGGGACGGCCGCGCGCTCGACGAGCGCCGCGCAGCGTGGCTGCCGCCGCAGGTGCGCGGCGCGCGCGTGCTCGACGACATCCAGTTCGTGCTGTGGCCGGCCACGGCGATCCGCGCGGCGCTGCCGCCGGGCTGGCGGCTGGAAGCGGACGAACAGGAACGCCGGCTGCTGTCCGGCGGCACGGTCTGGCTGTCGGCGCGTTACGGCGAGGCCGGCGTCAGGCTCGACAACGCGGCCGAAGGCTACCGCCTCGACATCCAGTCCGCCGCCATCGGACCGACGCCATGAACGCGCCGGTCTACCTCAACGCGGTGGGCCTCACCTGCGCCATCGGCGATGGCGTGGAGGCCGTGGCCGATGCGCTGTTCGCCGCCGACATGCCGCGCGGCCTCGTGCCCAACGCGCGCTACGCGCCGGGGCGGGAGCTGATGCTCGGCGAAGTGGCGGGCACGCTGGACGATCTTGCGGCCTTCCCGCTGGCGCTGCGCGGGCGCAACAATGCCCTGCTGCATCGCGCCCACGCGCAGATTTCCGATGCCGTCGCGGCGGCGCGCGAACGCTTCGGCGCGGCGCGGATCGCGGTGATCGTGGGCACCAGCACCTCGGGCATCGGCGAGGCCGAGCGGGCGTTGCCGCGATGCGACGCGGACGGCTGGCCGGCGGATTTCCACTACGGCCAGCAGGAGATCGGCGCGCCGGCGCGCTTCGTCGCCACGCTCGCCGGCATCCACGGGCCGGCCTGGACGGTATCCACGGCGTGTTCGTCCGGGGCCAAGGCACTGGCGTCCGGCGCGCGCCTGCTGCGCGCCGGCATCGTCGACGCGGTGATCGCCGGCGGCGGCGATTCGCTGTGCGGGTTCACGCTGGCCGGCTTCGGCGCGCTGGAGGCGGTATCGGCCGTGCGCAGCCTGCCGTTCTCGAGGAACCGCGGCGGCATCAACATCGGCGAGGGCGCGGCGCTGTTCCTGATGAGCCGGGAGCCCGCGCCGGTGCGGCTGGCCGGCTGGGGCGAGAGTTCGGACGCGCACCACATGTCCGCCCCCGACCCGGAAGGCGCGGGCGCGATCGCGGCCGTGCGAGAGGCGCTGGCGCGCGCCGGCCTGGCCGCTGCCGACGTGGACTACGTGAACCTGCACGGCACCGGCACCGAGCACAACGATGCGATGGAGGCGCGCGCGGTGGCCGCCGCGCTGGGTACGGGCGTGCCGGCCAGTTCGACCAAGCCTTTGACCGGGCACGCACTCGGCGCCGCCGGCGCGATCGAGGCGGCGCTGGCGTGGATCGCGCTGGCGCGCAACCCGCAGCACCGGCTGCCGCCGCACTGGTACGACGGCGACTACGATCCGGCGCTGCCGCGCATCGCGCTGGTCGAACCGGGCCAGCGCGCCGCCGCGCCGCTGCGCCATGTGCTGAGCCAGTCGTTCGCGTTCGGCGGCAGCAATGCCGCGCTGCTGCTGGGGGCCGGCTGATGCACTGGGAGATCGAGGCGCTGATCCCGCATCGCGGCCCGATGCGCCTGATCGACCGGTTGATCGACTGGGACGCGGAGGCGATCCGCGTCGGCCTGCGCGTGCCCGCGCAGGGGCCGTTCCACGAGGCCGATGGCGTGCCGGCCTTCGTCGGCATCGAATACATGGCACAGGCCGTGGCGGCGTGGGCCGGATGCCAGGCGCGCACGCGCGGCGCCGAGCCGCCGCTGGGGTTCCTGCTCGGCACGCGGCGCTATGCCTGCACCCTGGCGCATTTCCCGCCCGGCATGGCATTGACCATCGAAGCGCGCTGCGAGCTGATGGGCGAAAATGGCCTCGGCGCGTTCGCCTGCCGCATCCTCTCGGGGGAGGAGGTGCTGGCCGAGGCGCTGATTTCGGTATTCGAGCCGCCCGACGCGGCGGCTTTCCTGGAGGCTGGTACGTGAGTTCTGAAACGATCCTGGTGACCGGCGCGAGCCGGGGCATCGGACGCGCCATCGCGCTGCGCGCCGCGCGCGACGGCTTCGACGTGGTGGTGCATTGCCGCGGCCGCCTGGACAAGGCGCACGACGTGGCCGCCGACATCGCCGCGATGGGGCGCCATGCGCGCGTCGTGGCCTTCGACGTGGCCGACCGTGCCGCCGCCCGCGCCGTGCTGGAAAACGACATCGGCTCGCACGGCGCGTACTACGGGGTGGTCTGCAATGCCGGGATCGCCAGCGACACCGCGTTTCCCGCGATGACCGAGGCCGAATGGGACGGCGTGGTCCACACCAACCTGGATGCCTTCTACAACGTGCTGCATCCGGTGGTGATGCCGATGGTGCGGCGGCGCGCGCCGGGGCGCATCGTCACGCTGTCCTCGGTGTCGGGCCTGGTCGGCAATCGCGGCCAGACCAACTACAGCGCGGCCAAGGCCGGCATCATCGGCGCCACCAAGTCGCTGGCGCTGGAGCTGGCCAGCCGCGGCATCACGGTCAACTGCGTCGCGCCCGGCCTGATCGACACCGACATGGTCGCGCCCGAGGTCATGGCCGAAGCCCTGAAGCTGGTTCCGGCGCGCCGCGCCGGCTCGCCGGACGAAGTCGCGGCGGCGGTGGCGTTCCTGCTCTCGCCCGATGCGGCCTACGTCACGCGCCAGGTGATCTCGGTCAACGGGGGCCTGGTCGGATGAGATCCTCGCGGATGAATCCGGCGCGCAAGCGCGTCGTCGTCACCGGCGCGGCCGGCATCAGCCCGCTCGGCAACGACTGGCCCACCGTCCTGTCCCGCCTGCGCGAGCGCCGCAACGCGGTGCGGCGCATGGACGAGTGGGACGTCTACGACGGCCTCAACACCAAGCTGGCCGCGCCGGCGGCCGACTTCGCGCTGCCGGCGCACTACACCCGCAAGGTCACGCGCAGCATGGGCCGGGTCGCGCTGATGGCGGTGCTGAGCGCCGAATGGGCGCTGGAGCAGGCCGGGCTGCTTGGCGATCCGTTGCTTGCCAGCGGCAAGGTCGGCGTGTCGCACGGCTCGTCCGCCGGCACCCATTCGGCCATCGGCGACTTCGGCCGCATGCTCAACCAGCACACCACCGCCGGCATCACCGCGACCACCTACATCAAAATGATGAGCCACACCTCGCCGGTGAACATCGGGGTGCATTTCGGCCTAACCGGGCGCGTCATCACCACGTCGAGCGCCTGCACCTCGGGCAGCCAGGGCGTCGGCTCGGCCTACGAGGCCATCGTGGCGGGCAAGCAGGTCGCCATGCTGGGCGGCGGTTCCGAGCAGCTCGACGCCACCGCCTCGGCGGTGTTCGACACCCTCTTCGCCACCAGCGTGCGCAACCACGAGCCGCAGCTCACGCCGCGCCCGTTCGATGCCGGCCGCGATGGCCTGGTGCTGGGCGAGGGCGCGTGCTCGCTGCTGCTGGAAGACCTCGACCACGCCCGCGCGCGCGGCGCGACGATCCTGGCCGAAGTGGCGGGCTACGGCACCAACAGCGACGGCCAGCACGTGACCCAGCCCAGCGCCGAAACGATGGCACAGGCGATGCGGCTGGCGCTGGACGATGCCGGGCTGGCGCCGGAAGCCATCGGCTACGTCAACGCGCACGGCACCGCCACCGACCATGGCGACATCGCCGAGTCGCACGCCACCGCCCAGGTGTTCGGCGCGCGCATGCCGATCGGCTCGCTCAAGAGCTACATGGGCCACACCCTGGGCGCCTGCGGTGCGCTGGAGGCCTGGATCGCCATCCAGATGATGCGCGAGGGCTGGTTCGCGCCGACCATCAACCTCGACGACCTCGATCCGCGCTGCGCCGCGCTGGACTACATCGCCGGCGAGGGGCGCGCGCTCGACGTCGAATACGTGATGAGCAACAACTTCGCCTTCGGCGGCATCAACACCTCGCTGATCTTCAGGCGCTGGACGGGTTGATTCGGTCAGTCTTCGCCACATGCCCCGCTTTATTCCCACCCATGGAGTGTTCCCCATGAAACACCTCGCCATCGCCGCCGCCCTGGCCATCCTCGCTTTCGCGCCGCAGGCCGACGCGCGCAATACCCGGCACGAGCTGCCGTTGCAGGAACTGCTGAACTCGCCCAAGGCGCGCGAGGCCGGCATCGACGGCAGCGTGCGTTTCTACCTCAGGGGCGCGCCGCATCCGGCGGTGTCCTCGCGCATGGGGGAGGACATCGGCAACCGCAAGACCAACGCGGCCAACAAGTCAGACGTGGAAGCCTGCAACTGGGTCGCGCTGTCGGTGCTCAAGGCGTTCCAGGACAAGGCCAAGGCGATGGGCGCGAACGCCGTCGTGGACGTGACCAGCTACTACAAGCGCCGCGAGTTCGCGAGCCCGGTGAACTACGAATGCTACGCCGGCGCCATCATGGCCGGCGTCGCGCTGAAGGGCACCTACGCCAGGATCGGCAACTGATTCCCGCGAGCCTGCGCGGCGCAAGGCCCCTGGGGCGCGTCATCCATTCCCGCGCGGGCCGGCGGACAGCGGCCGCGGGAACGAGGGCAAACACGGCGTGGCAACGACAGGAACCAGGAGCGGGAACACGATGGCGCAAGGCTTCCCGCCATTGTCCGCACCCGCCGCGCATACGCTGATCCTGGGCAGCATGCCGGGACAGGCGTCGCTGCGGGAGCAGCGTTACTACGCGCATCCGCGCAACGCCTTCTGGCCGATCCTGCGGGACGTGCTGGGATTGCCCGCGGATGCCGACTACGCCATCGCCAGCGCCGCGCTGGTGGCGCGGGGGTTCGCGCTGTGGGACGTGCTGGCGCGCTGCGAGCGGCCGGGCAGCCTGGATGCGGATATCCGCAAGGCGAGCGTGGAGGCGAACGATTTTTCCGCGTTCCTTGCCGCGCATCCGGGCATCGTCCGCGTGTGCTTCAACGGCGCCGCCGCGCAGGCGCTCTATCGGCGCCACGTGCTGCCGACGTTGCCGGCCGCGCTGGCGGGCATCGCGCAAAGGCGCCTGCCTTCCACCAGTCCGGCGCATGCCGGCATGCCGCATGCCGAAAAGGCGCGCCGCTGGCGCGAGGCGCTCGGGAAGCGGTGACACCCTCCGCGGGCTCGCAATGAGGCGCGCTAGCGAGCAAAATCCGGGGACCTGCCTGGAGGGAGAGGTCCATGAGCCACCGCTTTTTCATCACCCTGCCCGATCCGGCCGCCGCGCGAGGCGGCGATCCGGAGCTGTCGTTCCGCGCCCACGGTGCCGAAGCGTTCGCACGGGAGTTGCAGGAAGCGCTGGCCTCGACCGCCCTGTTCGAGCGCTGGCGCGCCAGGCAGGACGACCCGGACGAGGTCGACCGGCGCCTGGGCGAGATCGATCCGGCGGCCACGGTGCGGGGCACGCAATCGGACCTGGCCATCGATCTTGTCGTGGATACCGCCCTGCCGGGTACCATCCTGCAACAGCGCCTGCGCTGGCTGGCCGGAAGCGCCTGGCAATTGCGCGATGTGCGCGATCCCTGATCGGGACGGGCCGCAAGTACAGAAGAACGACCATCGTCGACGGGGGAACGAGGGGAACCGATGAGCATTTTTGATCGACTGGCGCGCGTGTTCGGGCGCGCACCGAAAACGCCCGCGCCCGCGCCCGCGCCGGCCCGGGAACCGGACGCGCCGGTATCCGAAGCGCCGCCGGAAGCGCCGCCGCCGGCGCCGGTGTTGCCGGCGGGCAAGGAGCGTCGCCAGCAGGATCGCCCGCCGCCGGCCGATGGCGTGCGGGTGCTGGTGGTGGACGACTCGCCGACCATCGTGCTGATGCTGCGCCGCATGCTGGCGCAGAACGGCTACGAGGTGAGCGAGGCGGGCGACGCGGAAACGGGCATGGAGATCGCGCGCAACACGCTGCCGCACCTGATCTTCCTGGACATCGTGCTGCCCGGCATGAACGGCTTCGAGGCGCTGCGCCGACTGCGCCGCGACCCGGTGACGCGCGGCATCCCGGTCATCATGATTTCCGGCAACGAGCTGGCGACCGAGCAGTTCTACGCGCAGCGCATCGGCGCGGACGACTTCATGAAGAAGCCGTTCTCGCGTTCGGAGGTGTTCCTGCGGATCGAGAAGCTGCTCGGCCCGGACCGCATCCCGCAGCGCAACCTGCCGCCTGCCGCGGACGGCGGCTGACGCCGCCAAGAGACGTTCGAGCGAGGCTTCCCGTCATCCCAGCGAAGGCCGGGATGACGATGAGGGCATTCAGAGGCGCCCGTTCCGTGTCTCAGTCGCCGGCCGCCTGCGCCTTGAGTTCGGCGCGCACCTGCGCCTCCACCGCCGCGATGGCGCTCATGTTCACCACGCGCCGCACGGTCGCGGCCGGGGTCAGGATGTGGGCCGAGCCGTCCACGCCCATCAGGATCGGGCCGATGCCCACGCCGTCGGTCATCGAGCGCACCAGGTTGTAGGCGGTGTTGGCGGCGTCCAGGTTCGGGAACACCAGCAGGTTGGCGCGGCCCTTGAGGCGCGAGCCGGGCAGCAGGCGCTCGCGCACTTGCGGATCGAGCGCGGCGTCCACGTGCATTTCGCCGTCCACTTCGAGCTTGGGCACGCGTTCCAGGATGAGGTCCAGCGCGTCGCGCATCTTCCTGGCGCCGGCATCGTCGTGGCTGCCGAAGTTGGAGTGCGAGACGAGCGCGACCTTCGGCTCGATACCGAACAGCTTGAGCCGGTAGGCCGCCTGCAACGTCGCCTCGGCGATCATCCGCGCGTCCGGTTCCACCTGCACGTGGGTATCGACGAAGAAGAACACGCCCTTGTCGTTGATCACCGCCGACATGGCCGAGCAGCGCGCCACGCCCGGATCGCGCCCGAGCACGTTGACGATGTAGGCCAGCTTCTTCTGGTAGCGCCCGACGATGCCGCACAGCATCGCGTCGGCCTCGCCACGGCGCACCATCAGCGCCGCGATCACGGTGGAACGCGAGCGCACCACCGCCTTGGCGGCGGCCGGGTTCACGCCCTGGCGCGCCATGATCTCGTGGTAGGCCTGCCAGTAGTCGGAAAAGCGCGGGTCGTCGTCGATGTTGGTGAGGTCGAAATGCTCGCCGGGGCGGATGCGCAGGCCCAGGCGCTGGATGCGCGCCTCGATCACCGCCGGGCGGCCGATCAGGATCGGATAGGCCAAGCCCTCGTCCACCACCGTCTGCACCGCGCGCAGCACGGTTTCCTCCTCGCCCTCGGCGTAGACCACGCGCTTCAGGTCCGCGCGGGCGCGCGAGAACACCGGCTTCATCGCCATGCCGCTGCGGAACACGAACTGGTTGAGCTTGTCGCGGTAGGCGGGGAAATCGGCGATGGGACGCGTGGCCACGCCCGAGGTCATCGCCGCGCGCGCCACGGCCGGGGCGAGCATTTCCATCAGGCGCGGGTCGAACGGGCGCGGGATCAGGTACTCGCGGCCGAAGCTCGGGGTATCGCCGCTGTAGGCCGACCCCAGGTCCGTGGCCTCGATCCGCGCCAGCGCGGCGATGGCGTGCACGCAGGCCAGCTTCATCTCCTCGGTGATCGTGGTGGCGCCGGCGTCGAGCGCGCCACGGAAGATGTAGGGGAAGCACAGCGCGTTGTTGACCTGGTTCGGATAGTCCGAGCGGCCGGTGGCGATGATGCAGTCCGGGCGCACCGCCTTGGCGTCCTCGGGCAGGATTTCCGGGTACGGGTTGGCGAGCGCGAGGATGATCGGGTTCTCGGCCATCGTGGCGACCATCTCGGCCTTGAGCACGCCGCCGGCGGAGAGGCCGAGGAAGATGTCCGCGCCTTCGACGATTTCCGCCAGGGTGCGCTTGTCGGTGTCGCGCGCGTAGCGGCCCTTGTCGGGATCGAGGCCGGGGCGGCCGGCATAGAGCACGCCCTCGCGGTCCACCGCCAGGATGTTTTCCGGTTTCATGCCCAGCGCCACCAGCATGTCCAGGCAGGCGATGCCGGCCGCGCCCGCGCCGGAGGTGGCGAGCCTCACCTCGTCGATGCGCTTGCCGGCCACCAGCAGCGCGTTGACCACCGCGGCGCCGACGATGATCGCGGTGCCGTGCTGGTCGTCGTGGAACACCGGGATCTTCATGCGCTCGCGCAGCTTGCGCTCGACGATGAAGCATTCGGGCGCCTTGATGTCTTCCAGGTTGATGCCGCCGAAGGTCGGTTCCAGGCTGGCGATGATGTCCACCAGCTTGTCCGGGTCGTTCTCGTCGATCTCGATGTCGAACACGTCGATGCCGGCGAACTTCTGGAACAAGACGCCCTTGCCCTCCATCACCGGCTTGCCGGCGAGCGGACCGATGTTGCCCAGCCCGAGCACGGCGGTGCCGTTGGTGACCACGGCCACGAGGTTGGCGCGCGCGGTGAGCTCGGAGGCCTGCGACGGATCGGCGACGATTTCCTCGCAGGCATGCGCCACCCCCGGCGAATAGGCCAGCGCCAGGTCGCGCTGCGTCACCAGCGCCTTGGTCGGGGCGACCTTGATCTTTCCGGGCGGGTTCTGGCGGTGGTAATCGAGGGCGGCCTGGCGGAAGGCGTCTTGGCTGGACATGTCGTTGTCGTTATCCGGTGCAAGGAAGCGCAATTCTAGCGCGCGCATGGCCTTCGTTCCTGACGCATCGCTCCGGCACGATGCGGATTTGCGCGACAATGACGCCCCTTCCCTTTCCGTTTCCGGTTTCCGGGTGAGCGAACCATCGCGTTTTCTTCGCCGGCATTCACCCTTCGCGCTGCTGGCCGCGCTGGCGCTGTTGCAGGCGCCGCTGTGGATCAACCCCGGGTACTTCAGCCACGACGAACTGCAATGGGCCGCGCGCGCGGCCACGGCGACGCGGGGCGAACTGCCCTTCGTCTCCTTCGCGGCCGTGGATCATTTCCAGTACCGGCCGCTGACCTTCAACCTCTGGCTGCCGCTTTCGCACGCGCTGTTCGAAACCCCGCGCCTGTTCCACGCCGTGTTCGTGCTGCTCGGCTCGCTCAACGCGCTGCTGCTGGCGGCGGTGCTGCGCCGCGCCGGCTGCCGCGCGCAGGTGGCCTTCTGCGCGGCGCTGGTGTTCGGGCTGAGTCCGTTTGCGGCGTGGGTGCATGGCTGGGTGGGGTGCCTTGCCGACCTGTTATGGGTGGGATTCGGACTGGGCATCGTCGCCGTGTTGCAGCGGCTTGGCGCCACCTCGCCCGTGCGCGCTTCCTCGCTCGCCGCCGCGGCCGCCACCGCCGCCCTCGCCACCCTGCTCGCACTGCTGTCCAAGGAAGCCGCCCTTTCGATTCCCGCCCTGCTCGCGCTCGGCGCGCTGCTGCTGCGCCCGCCGCGCGTCTGGCTGGCCGCGACGCTCGCCAGCGCAGCCGTCGCGGCCGTGTACCTGGCATTGCGGCTGGACACGCTGACCACGCCGGGAGACGCTGCCACCTACACCCTGCACGCCGCTGCGCTGCCGTTGCGCTGGCTGGAATACATGGCCTTCCCATGGGCGCTGGGCGTGCAGGAAGTCCATGTGCTGCGGCTGGCCGCATGGCCGAAATGGATCATCCTGGCGATCGCGCCGCTGGCGCTGGCGCTGTGCCTGTGGCGCGCGTCGCGGCGCTTGTGGCTGGCAGGGTTCGCCGGCAGCGCGCTCGCGCTGGCGCCCGTGCTGGCCTTGCCGGTCTCGGCCAACCAGTACGGCTACGGTTTCGCGGCGCTTTGCTGCGGTGTGGCGGCGCTGGCGTGGGAGCGGCTGCGGCGGCCGGGCCGCGTCGCGCTCGCGCTGCTGGCCGTCACCACGGTGGCGCATGGCTTCCAGGTACAGATGCGGATGCTGGAGATCGGCCGTTTGCAGTCCGTGTTCTCGCCTTCGCTGGCCGAACAGGCGCTGGCACAGCCGGAGGGCGCGATCCGGCTCTGGCCCGACCATGCGTCGCACCACCCCATCTATGCGCGCCTGAGCCACCGCGTTCCGGCCTGGCATGGCGTGCCGCTCGGTACGCGCGTGGGCATGGCCGAGCGTGCCGAACAGGCCACGCACCTGATCGCGCCCGAGGGCCGCGTCCGGCCACGCGGAGCGCCGCCATGAGCGCGCCCGCCGACATCGCCGCGCGACTCGCGCCGCTGGGCTGGCGCGCCGATCTTCCCGCCGCGCAGGCATGGGCGGAAAAGCCCGAGGGCCGCGTGGCGCGGGTCAGCGAGCAGCACCGTTCCGGGTACCGCGTCTGCGACGGCGCCGGCGAGTTTCCCGCGCAGGCGCCCGCGCCGTGGACGCGCAAAGGCTTCCCGCCCGAACAGCGCGCCGTGGTCGGCGATTTCGTGCGGCTGCATCCGCACGAGGACCAGATCCTCGAACTTCTGCCGCGCAGCAGCCTGTTCCGGCGCGGCGCGGCCGGCGAGCACCTCAAGGTGCAACCCATCGCCGCCAACATCGACACCGTGCTGGTGGTGACGGGGCTGGATCGCGACTTCAACCTGCGGCGCCTGGAACGCTACCTGGTGCTGGTCAACGCCAGCGGCGCGGCCCCCGTGCTGGTGCTGACCAAGACCGACCGCTGCGACGACGTGGCCGCGCTGCGCGAGCAACTGGCCGGCATCGAGGGCGGCGGCGTGCCGGTGCTGGCGGTGAACGCCAAGGACGCGGCCAGCGTCGCGGCGCTGTCGCCGTGGCTGGGGCCAGGACGCAGCGTGGTGCTGGTCGGCTCCTCCGGCGCGGGCAAGTCCACCCTCACCAACACCCTCACCGGGCGCGAGAAGATGAAGACCGGCGCGGTGCGCGCGAGCGACTCGCGCGGCCGCCACACCACCACTCACCGCGTCCTGTTGACGCTGCCGCAAGGCGCCTGCCTGATCGACACGCCCGGCATGCGCGAACTCAAGCTCACCGGCGTGGAAGACGTGGCCGAGGCGGTATTCGACGACATCGAGGCGCTGGCGCGCGACTGCCGCTTCCGCGACTGTCGCCACCAGACCGAGCCCGGCTGCGCGATCCGCGCGGCGCTCGATGCCGGCGACCTCGACCCCGCCCGCCTCGCCAGCTACCGCAAGCTCAACACCGAGCGCGATGCCGCCGCGCAGGTACTGGCGTCACGGCAGAGTCAGACGCGCAGCTCCGGGCCGGGAAAGCGACGCCCACGCTGACCGGTCCGCCCAACCCGGCTCACGCCATGCGCTCGACCAGATGCGCCCGGTTCGATGGTGCGGCATAGGGTTCGGGCCAGTATTCGACGAGACGGACGATCAACCCGTCCCGCACCGTGAAGAAGGACACCGGTTCGGCATGCTGCGTCCCATCCGTGACCGTGACCTGCGTGACCACTTCCTCGCCCGATGCCACCAGACGGTTGATGCGGAACGACCAGCGGCCGGCGGTGGGGTATTCGGCGTTCATCCGCGCGAAGTCGTCCGCGCCGCGGATGCGTTCCTTGGACTGCGGCCATTCGAGCACGAAATCCGCCGCCAGCACCCGCCCGACGGCGTGAAAATCGTTCGTACCCATGAGCCGCCAGAACTCGCGGATCACCGCTTCGGGATTCGATGCCATCATGGGAACTCCTGCGTTCGAGGCGCTGATTCTGCCGTGCGGGACACGCCTGACCAACTGCCCCGACCTGGATTCGCCGGGGGGCGTCCGGAGAAGAATCCCGGCTTCCCGGGCTTCTTCGCAAGACCCGCTTCCGGCTCCGGGTTCCACCTCTTCGCCCACAGCCGCCAGTGCGGTGCCGCGCCGCCGCCGCATTCGAATCCATCCATCCGCATGGGGCACGGCAAGCTTCCGCCAACGGTGCGGACTGTCGGGTGCCGCCGTCTCCGGGCAAAGTCGATTCCATATCCGGGAAAATGCCGGGCGATTCAGGGATCGCGATCGCCAGTGTGTGGCCCGATATTGATTCCAAGGGCCTGATATGTGACTAGATTCACGGATCGTTCCATACCCGGGGCGTACGTTCGAAAAACATCCGCATAAGTGAGGTGATGTATGCCATTCATGAACCGTAGAGCACGGTCGGCGCTCCTTGGCGTGTTCTTCCTGTTTCCCACGCTGTCTTTGGCGCAGACTGGAGAAATCAGCTCGGATGTTTCGACATGCTTCATTCCGACCGGCGCCACTTCGTGCCCGGTGAAGATATCCTGGGCCACGAGCGGGGCTTCGAACGTATGCGTCTGGCGCATCCACAGCTCCCTTCCCCCGCGAAGTGGAAGTGCATGGCAAACGGCGAGAATGAAGAATTCGGGACCGTGGATGCCAGCGGCAGGGTCTTCGAGCTCCGTCGGAATTCTTCGGGAACCTATGAATCCAGCGTGATCATGGACAGCGTATCGGTCGTCGCAACCTCCGATTATTCCACGGAGTTCGGCAATGGCTCCTCGTACGCCTGGCACCAGATCGATGCATCCGGCTGCGGCAGCAACAGCCCATCGAGCAGAGTCAATCATGTCGTCCTCCGGAACTACCACATCCCCGCCAAACGGACTGAAATACAATCCCAGATAGTGGCGATGGTGCAATCGGGCCAGGACATGATGAGAATCCCCATCTACCACGCGCACTGCGGCGCGGTTCCCGCGGGGGACAGCTACGGCAACGGCACGTGTACGGCGCCGAGCAGGCACAACAGCTCGTCCTCCGCCTCCGATTCGGGCCAGCTTCCGGATACGGTCAAGCAGAACCTCAAGGATCTGATCGAATTTTCATTCAGCCAGGGGATGAGGACGGTCCTCGTGGGCTTCTTTCCCGGGCATGCCAACAGGGTGATCGACTGGTCCAGCATCCCCTCCGACCTTCTCGAGGAGAACTGGTCGGTAATTAAAAGCACTCGCGACTACGTGGATGGGAACCTGTCGGTCCCCCAGGGGAAGAAGGTGCTGTGGGAGCTGGGGAATGAAATGGTTCCGGCGCCCAATCTCGCGAACGCCTCCGTAAGGATCGACTACATGAGCGAGATATGGTCGCGATGGGTTTCGTTCTATGGCGCCTCCGACTCCGTTGGGTTTTCCATCATCTCGTCCTCCACCTGGCACATAGAAAATCGCATTCCCTACATAGAAAGCATCTATGAACCGACATATCCATTGGCAATAGACCTGCATCTTTATGGATGCCCGGGAACCGTGGATGCCAGTTGCAGGGAGGATGTGATGTATGTCGCGGCGCGAGAGGTCCTGGACGACCTCGGCCTGGACCACCTGCCCATCGCAATTGGAGAGTCCTTCTACAATGACGCGGCCGCCAGCGAAAACATCAAACTGGGCGTTTCGATCGTCAACGAACTGCCTCTGTACGCGATCCAGTGGGTTAGATCCAGGGGGGCGGTGACAAACTGCTTTATTGCCCCTCCTTCCGACACCGAGCTCGACATCTTTTAGAGCGCGACCCGGCCATGCTTGATGGCGGGTCCTCTTGGAATCGTTGCGATCCGATCGGAAAGCCTCAACGAAAAAGCCCCGGGAAACCGGGGCTTTTTCGTAACGTGGGCGTGGAAGGACCCTCCGCCCGGCCGGCCGCAAAAACTCGGCACTGGGCGGGGACACCGCGCTCGATCAGCCCGCCGCGCGGGGATCACGTACCAGCAGCACGTCGGTGGCGGCGGTTTCCAGGATGCGCCTGGCGATGGAGCCGATCAGGATGTCGAACAGGGCGCTGCGGCCATGGGTGCCGAGGGCGATGAGGTCGGCGTCGTGGTCCCTGGCGTATTCGTAGGTCAGGCGCACGGGTTCGCCGTGTTCGGCCAGCAGGCGGACACGGGCGCGCTGTTCGGGCGTGAGACCGGCGTCGTCGAGCAGGCGGCCGCCTTCGGCCAATGCGGTGTTCCGGGCGTCCTCGATGGCACGGGCCTGGGTGGTGTCCATCATGCCGAGGAAGGGCACGTCGAAGGCGTGGAACACGGTGGTGTCCACGCCGGGGAACAGTGCCAGGCCGGCATCCAGCGCCAGCCGCGAGGACGGCGAAAAGTCGCTGGCGACCACGACGTTGCGATACGGCCCGCGCACGCGGTCGCGCACCACCAGCACCGGCACGGTGGCGTGGCGCGCCAGCCAGTCCACGCTGGAACCGAGCACGGTGCGGCCGAGCGATTCGTTGCGCGCGATGCCGGTGACGATGAGGCCGGCGCCTTCCTCGGCGGCGACGCGCGCCAGCACTTCGGCCACCTTGCCCTCCTCCACGCGCGGCACGATCTCCACATCCGCGGCCGCCGCGTCGCGGCGCAGGCGCTGGAAGGCGCGCTGTACCGGATCCTCCGGCGCACTGGCCCACGAAGGCAGCGGCGTGGCGCGCACGCGCTCGGCCGAGAGCGTGCCGGCATCGACCACGGTGAGGGTGACGAGCCGGGCCTGCCACTGGCGCGCGAGCTGCACGGCGCGATCCAGCGCGCGATCGCAACGAGCGCTGAGATCGGTGGCGAGCAGGAGGGTGCGCGGCGGGGAAAAGGGAGCGACGGTGGTCATGCGGGAGTCCTTTGCGGGCGTGTTTCCTGAGCGTGCTTCTACTTGCGCGTATCCGGGCCGGCGCCGCGCAGTTCCTCGAACCAGCCCAGGCGGCGCAGCAGCCATTTCTCGATTTCCAGCACCACGAACAGCGCGATGCCGATGGCCACGATGACCAGGCCGTCGTGGAAGGGCACCGGGCGGGTGTCGAACAGGCGCTGCATCAGCGGCAGGTAGGTGAAGGCCAGCTGCGCCAGCACCACCGCCGCGATGGCCCATAGTACCGCCGGCGTGCCCTGGATTCCGCGCAGCGTGAACGAGCGCATGTGCAGGTAGCGCACGTTGAAGAGGTAGAAGATTTCCAGCACGCAGATGGCATTGACGACCATGGTGCGGGCCAGCGCCACGTCGTAGCCCTCGGCCATGGCGAAGGCGTAGATGCCGAACGCGCCGGCGGTGAACAGCAGCGACACCAGCACGATGCGCCAGAGCATGAACGCGGAGATCAGCGGCGCCTGCGGATGGCGCGGCGGGCGCCGCATCACGCCCGGTTCGGCCGGCTCGAAGGCCAGCACCAGCCCGAGGGTGATGGTCAGCACCATGTTGATCCACAGGATCTGCGCCGGGGTCATCGGCAAGGTCAGGCCGAAGATGAGCGCGGCGACGATCGCCAGCGCCTCGCCGCCGTTGGTCGGCAGCGTCCAGGCGATGACCTTGCGGATGTTGTCGTAGACGGTGCGGCCCTCGTGCACCGCCGCCACGATGGAAGCGAAGTTGTCGTCGGCCAGCACGATCTGCGAGGCCTCCTTGGCGGCCTCGGTGCCCTTGTTGCCCATCGCGATGCCCACGTCGGCGCGCTTGAGCGAGGGCGCGTCGTTGACGCCATCGCCGGTCATCGCCACGACGTGACCCCGGGTTTGCAGCGCCCGCACCACGCGCAGCTTGTGCTCCGGGCTGGTGCGCGCGAACACGGCGGCGCGTTGCGCCAGCGCCGGCAGGTCGGCATCGGATACGGCATCCAGATCCTTGCCGGCGACGACCTGCGGGTCGTCGGCGATGCCGAGCTGGCGCGCGATGGCGGCGGCGGTGGCGCCGTGGTCGCCGGTGATCATCTTCACGCCGATGCCGGCGCGGCGGCAGTCGGCGACGGCGGCGACGGCTTCCGGGCGCGGCGGGTCGATGAAGCCGATGACGCCGAGGAAAGCCAGGTCGGCAACGTGATCGAAGTCCAGGCGCCCGGGCGCGGCGTCCAGCCGCTTCATCGCGAAACCGAGCACGCGCTCGCCATCGGCGGCGGCCTCGCCGATGGCCGCGTCCCAGAAGCCCTGGTCCACCGGCGCGGGGGTTTCATCGGCGCCCAACTGGCGTCCGCACAGCGCCAGCACCTGCTCGGGCGCGCCCTTGATGAACAGGATCGCGCCGCCGTCCGGGGCGCGGTGCAGCGTCGCCATGTAGCGGTACGCGGCGTCGAAGGGGATTTCGTCCAGGCGCGGCCAGCTGCCGTGCACCGCGTCGCGGGCGAAGCCGGCCTTGGCCGCGACGGCGATCAGCGCGCCTTCCATCGGGTCGCCATCGACCTGCCAGTGGCCGTCGCGTTGCAGCAGGCGCGCGTCGTTGCACAGCAGGCCGCATTGCAGCAGCCACTCGGCCGTCGCGCAGGGCTGGCCCTGGCCCTCGGGCAGGTGCAGCGCGCCTTCCGGGGCGTAGCCTGCGCCATCGACGAGGATCGCGCCGCCCGTGCTCACCGCGCGGCGCACGGTCATCTCGTTGCGGGTGAGGGTGCCAGTCTTGTCCGAGCAGATAACCGTGGTGGCGCCGAGCGTTTCCACCGCCGGCAGGCGGCGCACGATGGCATGGCGCGCGGCCATGCGGCGCACGCCGATGGCCAGGGTGATGGTGATGACAGCCGGCAGGCTCTCCGGCACCACGCCCACGGCCAGCGCGACCACCACCATGAAGCCGTCGATCCAGCCATAGCCGCGCGCGAACACCGCGAACAGCAGCAGCAATGCCGCCGCCGCGATGGCGAGGAAGGTGAACTGGCGACCGAAGCGGTTGATCTTGCGCAGCAGCGGCGTGGTCAGGGTCTGGATGCCGCCCAGCAGCGTGCTGATGCGGCCGATCTGGGTGCGCGCCCCGGTTTCCACGACGATGCCGGTGGCCTGCCCGGCGGCGACCAGGGTGCCCGACCACGCCATGCCATGGCGATCGCCGAGCGCGGCGTCGGGCGCGGCTTCGCCTTCGTGCTTCTGTGCCGCCACCGATTCGCCGGTGAGCACGGCCTCGTCGATCAGGAGGCCGCGGGCGCGGATCAGGCGCAGGTCCGCGGGGACGCGGTCGCCGGCCTCCAGCAGCACCACGTCGCCGGGCACGAGGTCGGCCACCGGCAGCGCGGCGCGCGCACCGTCGCGCAGCACCCGCGCGTTCGGCGCGAGCATCGAACGCAGCGCCGCCAGCGCCTGCTCGGCGCGGCCTTCCTGCACGAAGCCGACGATGGCGTTGACCACCACCACCGCGACGATGACGCCGGCATCCACGAAGTGCCCGAGCGCGCCGGCGATGACGGCGGCCGAGAGCAGGAACAGGATCAGCGCGTTGTTGAACTGCCCCAGCAGACGCTTCCACGCCGGGCGCGCGGCCGCCTCGGGCAAGAGGTTGGGGCCGTGGCGTTGCAGCCGCCGCGCGGCCTCCTGCGCGGACAAGCCCTCCGGGCCGGAATCGAGGCGGGCGCAAGCCGCCTCGGCCGGCATCGCATGCCAGGCCACGGCGGGGGACTCGGGGGATTCCGGCGGCGATGTGCGCATCGTTGGCTCCGTTTCGTTTCGGCGCCGATCCCGCGTGCGCGGGTTTCGGCGGGGCGTTGCCGTGCGGACCGATGGCCGCACGGCCGGGAAGGCGCATCCTAATCGGGCCTCGACCGGCCCGCTTGACCGGGGTCAATCGCGCGGCGGCGCCTGTTCTCCGACAACGTTGTCAACGCGGGCGCGCGCGGCGCCGTCCAGGGTGTTAGCGTTCGCAGTTCGACAAACGGATCGGACAGACAGAGGAACACGGCATGGCAGCGCAGCAACGTCGGACCAAGATTCTCGCCACGCTGGGGCCGGCGACCGACGCACCGGGCGTGCTGGAAGCCATCATCGCGGCCGGCGTGGACGTGGTGCGGCTGAACTTCTCGCACGGCAGCGCGCAGGACCACGCCGCCCGGGTCGCGCGGATCCGCACCGCCGCGCAGGCGACCGGACGCGAGGTGGGCATCCTGGGCGACTTGCAGGGGCCGAAGATACGCATCGAGCGTTTCGCCATCGGCAAGGTCGCGCTCAAGGCCGGCGAACCGTTCGCGCTGTACGCGCGCGCCGACGCGCCGCCGGGCGATGCCTCCGGCGTGGGCGTGTCCTACCTGGGCCTGGTGAACGACGTGGTGCCCGGCGACGTGCTGCTGCTGGACGATGGCCTGGTGTCGCTGAAGGTCGAAGCCATCGACGGCGACACCATCCATACCATCGTGCTCAACGACGGCTTTTTATCCGATCGGAAGGGACTGAACCGGCTCGGTGGCGGCTTGTCGCTGGACGCCCTCAGCGACAAGGACCGCGAGGACATCCGCCTGGCCGCCGAACTGGGCGTGGACTTCCTCGCGGTGTCGTTCTGCCGCAGCGGCGCGGACATCGAGGAAGCCCGCCGGCTGGCGCGCGAGGCCGGCAGCGACGCGCACCTGGTCGCCAAGATCGAACGCGCCGAGGCCATCGAAGCGCTCGGTGAAATCATCGACGCCAGCGACGTGGTGATGGTGGCGCGCGGCGACCTGGGCGTGGAAATCGGCGATGCGGAATTGCCGGGCCTGCAGAAGAAGATCATCCGCGAATCGCTCGAACGCGGACGCGTGGTCATCACCGCCACGCAGATGCTGCAATCGATGGTCGAATCGCCCATCCCCACGCGCGCCGAGGTGCTGGACGTGGCCAATGCCGTGATCGACGGCACCGACACGGTGATGCTCAGCGCCGAAACCGCCGCCGGCAGCTACCCGGTGAAGGCGGTGGAAGCGATGGTGCGCATCTGCCTGGGCGCCGAGCGCCAGTTCGAGCACGACACCGATTTCGAGGCCGCCCCGCGCGGCCTGCAACGCAGCGACCAGGCCATCGCGCTGGCGGCGATGTACCTGACCGAGCACATCGCCGTGCGCGCCATCCTGGCGCTGACCGAATCCGGCGGCACCGCGCGTCACCTGTCGCGCTTCCGTTCCGGCGCCCCGATCTACGGCCTTTCGCGCCACGCCCCGGCACGGCGGCGCATGGCGATGATGCGCGGGGTCTACCCGGTGGATTTCGACAGCCGCGGCGAACCGCCGCGCAAGGCCGCGCGCCACGCCATCGCCGACCTGTACGCGCACGGCCTGCTGGCCGAAGGCGACCGCGTGCTGATCACCAGCGGCGACCACATGGAACACCTGGGCGCGACCAACACCCTGCGCCTGCTCAAGGTGGGCGCGGGCGGCGCGGCCGAAGGCCTGGGCGAGTTCTGAGACGCGCCACATGCCTGCCGCGTCGACGCCCGAAGCCGCCGCCGCACTGCTGCGACGCGGCGGCATCGTCGCCTATCCCACCGAGGCGGTCTGGGGACTGGGCTGCGATCCCTTCGACGCCGATGCCGTGCGCCGCCTGCTCGCGCTCAAGCGCCGCCCAGCCGCCAAGGGCATGATCGTCATCGCCGCCGATCTCGCGCAGGCACTGCCGCACCTTCTCTGGGACGACCTGCCCGAGCCCCGCCGCCAAGCGATCCTGGCAAGCTGGCCCGGCCCCAACACGTGGCTCGTTCCCTGCCGCCCGCACGTACCGGAGTGGCTGCGCGGCGAACACGACACCCTGGCCGTGCGCATCACCGCGCATCCCATCGCCGCCGCGCTGTGCCGCGCCTTCGATGGCCCCGTGGTTTCCACCAGCGCCAACCGTGCCGGCGAAGCGCCCGCACGGCGGCTGCAAGATCTGCCGTCCGAGCTTCTGTCGCAACTGGATGGCTGGCTCGATGGCGATACCGGCGGACTGGCGCAGCCTTCGACGATCCGCGATGCGCGCAGCGGGGCCATCCTGCGCGGCGGTTGAACGGCGCTACGCCGTTCTTATGGAACCCAGCAGCAGATCGGCCGACGCCGCCACCGAATCGCACAGCGGGAATCCGCCGCCCTGGCGCAACCACAGGCGCATCAGGCCATGGATCAGGCCGTGCATCGCCAGCGCGGCCAGCGCCAGATCGGCATCGGGACGAAGCTGACCGGCGTCGCGGGCCTGCTCGAACAGGCGCCGGGTGCTGTCGATGAAGAAGGCCGAACGCTGGCGTTCCAGCTCGCGCAGGGGTTCCAGTTCGCCGGAGAGTTCGCAGCGGTTGATGAGGATGTCGCAGGTGTTCTGCTGCTGCCCGTCGCGTTCGATCTTGCCCATCGAATCCAGCAGGTGGCAGCGCCAGGCATGCAGTGGATCGGCGGGACGCGCGGCGATGAGCTGGTTGATCTGGTCGTACAGCGGCAGCGAGACGCGTTCGGACAGCGCCAGCAGCACGTCCGTCTTGTTCTTGAAATGCCAGTACACCGCGCCGCGCGTACAGTTGGCGCCTTGCGCGATGTCCTCCATGCGGGTGCGGGCCACGCCCTTGTCGCGGAACACCTGCTCGGCCGCGTCGAGGATGGCATCGCGGGTCAGTTGGGCGTCTTGTTTGCTGCGTCTTGCCATGTGCTGGACGATACGGATGAAAGGCGGGATGAACGAAACATGCCGGAAGACATCCGCCATACTTTACATACATGCGTGAATGTATGTAAAGTGCCGCCTCCTTTGGCGCAGGCATCGACAGGGCCTGCGGACTCCACACGATTCCCCGTTCCGGACTTTTCCCGATGAACCGCCGATCCCTCCCCCTTTCCGGCCGTTTCCCCGGCCTTTCCCTCCTGCTTGCCGCCGGCGCGGCTCTCGTTCTTTCCGCCTGCGGCCCGTCCGCCCCGCCGCAGCACCAGATGCCGCCGGCCGAGGTCGTGGTCGAGACGGTGACCCCGCGCGATCTGCCGCTGAAGCTGGAATACCCGGCGCGGGTATCGGGCTCGCGCGTGGTCGAGGTGAGGGCGCGCGTCAACGGCGTCGTGGTGGAACGCGCCTACCAGGAAGGCCAGCCGGTGAAGCAGGGCGACCTGCTGTTCCGGATCGAGCCGGACAACTACAAGGCCATCTACGACCAGGCCGCCGCGCAGGTCGCCATCCAGCAGGCGACGATCCAGCAGGCCCAGACCGACTTCGACCGGGTCAAGGCACTGGTGGCCGAAGGCGCGGTGAGCCAGCGCGAGTTCGACCAGGCCCAGGCGGCATTGGCGCAGTCGCGCGCCGGGCTGGCCGCGGCGCAGGCCAACCGCACCGCCGCCAACCTCAGCCTGCAATACACCGAAGTACGCGCGCCGGTGGACGGCATCGCGTCCAAGGAAGCGGTGACGGTGGGCAATCTGGTGAACGGCGCGGCCGGAGCCGGCGGCGACCTGCTCACCACCATCGTGCAGGCCGATCCGGCCTACGTGGAATTCTCGATGACCGAGCCGGAGTTCCTGCGGCTGCGCATGCTCACCCAGAACGATGCGGCCACGCTGGACGTGAAGGTGCGCTCGGGCTCGCGCTGCGCCGGGACCGGCCATGTGGACTTCACCGACAGCCAGGTCAACCCGACCACCGGCACGGTGCGCGCCCGCGCGGTGTTCGCCAATGCCGATGGCTGCCTCGTCTCGGGCCAGTTCCTGGCCATCGAGGTGAGCGGGCTGTCGCTGCCGCAGACCATCGCGCTGCCCAAGTCCGGCGTGCTGTTCGGCCAGGCCGGCGCGATGGTGTGGGTGGTGGGCGAGGATTCCATGCCGCAGCCGCGCCCGATCCAGATCCAGGAAAGCTGGAACGACCACTGGATCGTTTCCGAAGGCGTGGCGCCGGGCGAGCGCGTGGTGGTGGAAGGCATCATGAAGGTGCGCCCGGATGCGTCGGTGAAGGCGCTCACGCGCGAGGAAGACGCCGCGCGCCGTACCCAGGCTGCTGCACAGCAAGCTGCGGGCGGCACGCCGGCGCAGAAAGAGGGCTGATCCATGTTCTCCGAATTTTTCATCCGCCGTCCGATCTTCGCGACGGTGCTGTCCATCATCATCGTGCTGATGGGCGCGGGCGCGATGGTCGGCCTGCCGGTATCGCAGTACCCGGAAATCCTGCCGCCGCAGATCAGCGTGGACGCCAGCTACTCCGGCGCCAGCGCCGAGGTGGTGGCCGACACCGTGGCCGCGCCGCTGGAAAACCAGATCAACGGCGCCACCGACATGATCTACATGAACTCCACCAGCAGTTCGGACGGGCGCATGTCCCTGACGGTGACGTTCGCCACCGGCACGGACCCCGACGATGCGCTGGTGGAGGTCAACAACCGCATCGCCGCGGCCACGCCGATGCTGCCCGAATCCGTGCGCCGGCTGGGCGTGACGGCGCGCAAGTCGATGTCTTCCATCCTGGGCGTGGCCGTGATCAAGGCGCCGGACGGGCGTTACGACGAGGTGTACCTGTCCAACTACGCGCTGGTGAACGTGGTCGATGAGCTCAAGCGCATCCCCGGCGTCGGCAACGCGCAGTTGTTCGGCCTGAAGTACTACTCGATGCGGGTGTGGCTGGAGCCTGAGCGCATGAACGCGCTGGGCATCGTGCCCTCGGACATCGCCGCCGCGCTGCGCGACCAGAACAACCAGCTTCCGGCCGGCAAGATCGGCGCCGAGCCGCTGGATTCGCCGGTGGGCTTCACCTACACCATGACCACCAAGGGCCGCCTCAACACGCCGGAGGAATTCGGCCGCGTGGTGATCCGGCGCGATGCCGATGGCGGCGTGGTGCGGCTTTCCGACGTGGCGCGGGTGGAGCTGGGCGCGCAGAACTACAGTTTCTCGGCCCAGCACAACGGCGTGGCCTCGGTGCCGATGGGGCTGTTCCTGCAACCGGGCGCGAACGCGCTGGCGACGATGGACGCGGTGAAGGCGCGCCTGGACGAACTGGCCGTGGGCTTCCCGGAAGGCATCGTGTACGAGATACCCTACGACACCACCAAGTTCGTGCGCATCTCGATCGAGGAAGTGGTCAAGACGCTGTTCGAGGCGATGATCCTGGTGTTCGCCGTGGTGTACCTGTTCCTGGGCAACTGGCGCGCCACGCTGATTCCCAGCCTGGCGGTGCCGGTGTCGCTGATCGGCACCTTCGCCGGCATGTACCTGCTGGGCTTCTCGATCAACACGCTGACCCTGTTCGGCATGGTGCTGGCCATCGGCATCGTGGTGGACGACGCCATCGTGGTGCTGGAGAACGTGGAACGCATCATGCACGAGGAACACCTGCCGCCGGTGGAGGCCACGATCAAGGCGATGCAGCAGGTCACCGGACCCGTGATCGCCATCGTGCTGGTGCTGTGCGCGGTGTTCATCCCGGTGGCCTTCGTCGGCGGCATGACCGGCGTGATGTACCAGCAGTTCGCCATCACCATCGCCGTCTCGGTGGCGATCTCCGGCGTGGTCGCGCTGACGCTGACGCCGGCGCTGTGCGCGCTGCTGCTGAAAAGCGACCAGAAGGCGCAGTTCCGCTGGTTGCAGGCGTTCAACCGCTGGTTCGCGCGCATGACCGGCCGCTATACCGGAGGCGTCGCGTATCTCCTGCGCCACACCGTGCTGACGGTGGCGCTGTTCGCCGTGGTGATCTTCGCCGCCGGCGGCCTGTTCTCGCGCGTGCCCGGCGCGCTGGTGCCCAACGAGGACCAGGGCACCGCCATCGTGGTGTCGATGCTGCCCGATTCGGCATCGTTGTCGCGCACCGCCGAAGTGGTGGATCAGGTCACGCAGTTCCAGATGCAGCATCCGCTGGTGCAGGGCGCGACCACGCTGGTCGGCCTGGACTTCCTGTCGCTCTCGCTCAAGCCCAACGTGGCCTCGCAGTTCGTCTCGCTGAAGGACTGGTCCGAGCGCACCGGCAAGGACGAGAGCGTGGATGCGTTCGCCGGCCAGATGATGGGCTACGGCATGACCCAGGTGCGCGACGCCTTCGTGCTGGCGATCTCGCCGCCGCCGATCATGGGCCTTTCCACCACCGGCGGTTTCGAGTTCTACCTGGAAAGCCGCGGCAACTCGGACTACCGCGACATCGCGCGCGTCACCGGCGAGTTCATCGAGCGCGCCAACGCCGATCCGGCGCTGGACGGGGTGCAGACCATGTTCAGCGCCAACTCGCCGCAGATCGAGCTGGAAATCGACCGCGACAAGGCGGCCGAGATGGGCGTGAGCCTGACGCAGTTGTTCGAGGCCGCGCAGTCCACCTTCGGCTCGCTCTACGTCAACGACTTCAACCGCGACGGCCGCACCTACCAGGTGCAGATGCAGGCCGAGGGCGCGGCGCGTTCGCGCATCGAGGACTTGCGCAACGTCTCGGTACGCGCGGCCAGCGGCGACCTCGTGCCGCTGACCACGCTGGTGACGCCGGTGCAGAAAACCGGCCCGGAACTGGTGGACCGCTTCAACAGCTATCCGGCCATCAAGGTGATGGGCAACCCGGCGGCGGGCGTGTCCTCCGGCCATGCCATCGCCGCCGTCGAACGGCTCGCCGCCGAGCACCTGCCGGAAGGCTATTCGGTGGCGTGGATAGGCTCGGCGTACCAGGAAAAGCAGGTCGCCAGCACCTCGTACATCACCTTCATCGGCGGCATGATCTTCGTGTTCCTGATCCTGGCGGCGCAGTACGAGCGCTGGTCGCTGCCGTTCGCGGTGATGCTGTCGATTCCGTTCGCGCTGCTGGGCGCGGTGCTGGCGGTGCTGCTGCGCGGGCTGGCCAACGACATCTACTTCCAGGTGGGCTTGATCACGCTGATCGGCCTGTCGGCCAAGAACGCGATCCTGATCGTGGAATTCGCGGCCGAGAACGTGCGCGCCGGCATGAAGGTGGTCGATGCCGCCATCCACGCCGCGCGCCAGCGCTTCCGCCCCATCGTGATGACGTCGCTGGCCTTCATCCTCGGCGTGCTGCCGCTGGCCATCAGCTCCGGCGCCGGCGCCAACGCGCGCCACTCCATCGGCACCGGCGTGATCGGCGGCATGCTGTTCTCCACGCTGATCGCCACCTTCTTCGTTCCCTCGCTGTTCCGCTGGGTGTCGCGCCGCGACGAGCGCGCCGAACGGGCCGCGACCAAGGAGACACAGGCATGAACCGTTTCCTGAAATCCTCCCTTGCCGCCACGCTGGCACTGGCGCTGGCCGCCTGCGCCGGCGGCCCCGATCCGCTCGTGCGGGCCAATCTCGAAGCCGAGCTTCCCGACCGCTTCAGCGAAGTGACGCCGGTGTCGGACGCGGCCATCGACGGGCCGTGGTGGCGCAGCTTCGGCGATGCGGACCTGGATGCGCTGGTCGAACGCGGGCTGGCCTACAACAGCGACCTCATCATCGGCGCGGCGCGCCTGCGCGAAGCCGCCGCCGTGTTCCGCCAGACCCGCAGCGCGCAGTTGCCGGACGTGGGCGTGTTCGTCGGCGGTTCGCGCCAGCGCTCGCCCTCGACCACGGTGCCGGGCAGAACCGACATCTCCGAGAGCGGCAACTTCGGCGTCAACGTCGGCTTCGAGGTCGACCTGTGGGGCCGCCTGTCCGCGCAATCGGACGCGGCACGCCAGCGCTATCTCGCGCAGGGCTACACCCAGGCCGCACTGGGCCAGGTGATCGCGGCCGAACTGGTGCGCGGCTACCTCGGCGCGCAGGCGCTCGCCGCCCGCCGCGTGGTGTTGCAGGAGAACGTCGCGCTGCTCGAGGAATCCCTCGGGCTGGCGCAGCGGCGCTTCGCGCTGGGCGCGATTTCCGAACTGGACCTGCAACGCTCGGTGTCCGAACTGGAAGACTCGCGTGCGCAGTTGACGGCGGTCGAACAGCAGTCGGCCGCGGCGCGACGCGCATTGCTGGTGCTCGCCGGCCAGATGCCGACCGAGCAGGCGCTCGAATCGCTCGCGGTGCGCGCGCTGGACATCGCGCCGCGCAACCTGCCCGAAGTACCGGCCGGCCTGCCATCCGAATTGCTGGAACGCCGCCCCGACCTGCGCGCCGCCGAGGCCAACCTCGCCGCCGCACAGGCCGACGTCTCAGCCGCGCGCCGCGCGCTGCTGCCTTCGCTCAGCCTGACCGGCAGCGCCGGCAGCGCCAGCGGTGACCTCTCGGACATCCTCTCTGGTCCGCACCTGGACATCTGGTCCATCGGCGCCAACCTCGTCGCCACGATCTTCGACGGCGGCCGCCGCCGCGGCGCCATCGCCGCCGCGCAGGCGCGCGAGGAACAACTCGTGGAAACCTACCGCAACACCGTGCGCAACGCGCTGCGCGAGACCCTCGACGCGCTCGATGCACGCACCGCCGCCACGCAGATCCACGAGGCCCGGCAAGCGCAGGCGAACGCGCTGGCCAATGCCGCGAAACTCGCCGACCGACGTTACCAGGAAGGCTACGACAGCTACCTCAACGTCATCGACGCGCGCCGCTCGCTGCTGTCCGCCCGCCAGGCCGCGATCGAGGCCCAGCGCGCAGCCGGCGCGGCGCACGTGGATCTGGTGCTGGCGCTGGGCGGCGGCTGGGATGGCGAGGTGGTTTCCGCTACACCCTGATGTCCGCTTCCGCATGACGTTTGAGTTGAGCCGCGTCGCGAAGCGATGTCGGCTTGAACGAATTGTCGGCCGCACCTTCCCTATAGAGGCAAGGCTGTGCAGGAGAAGCAGCCGCGTTTCGCATTGTGCAGGTGCACATACCGGATACGCGAATTCTCGAACAGCGCCGTCAAGTGCTTGGCCACTTCGACACCTTCGACCACTTCGGCAGCGATGATTGAGTGGTCGGCATCGTAGGCACGCAACGAGATTTGACGGCGAGAGACGTAGGGTGGCACCTCATCGGGAAGCAACCGCTTTAGCTGCGAGCCCTTGCGTACATAGATCGGTCCAGATGCTTGGTACGGGCCTGCAGCCGGCTGGTGCTGAAACGGAAGCAGCAGCAGTTCATCGCCGGACTGAGCGTCTTCGAGGCAGACTCGACATGGAAACCCGAAATCGGCATCCGCTCTTACGCGCCTGATGTTCCTGGCTTTGAGCTTCGAGTCCGAGAGATCAAAGAATTGTCCGAACTGCTTGGGCTCGAGCCCGATGAGTCGAAAGGATCGCATCCGCATTCTCCCTGGTGATTGTGCTGAGAGCTTTGCCGACCTGAAGCGGATGCGCTGGTCAGTTTCGGACATGAAGTTCGATTGCAGCGGTGCCAACCGGCATGCAGGGCCTGACACGTGCAAGATCGCCGTCCCCGCAGTTTTCAATGGACGAATGTCTGGTAGGCGGACATCCAGTGACTTTTCTCTAGGCTCTCGGGACGCAGACGGCTTACAGTTTCATTCTGGCCATCCGCCCCGGAACCCACATGCCCGCCTCGTCACCATTGCACGTCATCGTCCTTGCTGCCGGCGAAGGCAAGCGCATGCGCTCGGCCCTGCCCAAGGTGCTGCAACCCATCGCCGCGCGACCGATGCTGCGTCATGTGCTGGATGCCGCCCGTGCGCTGTCGCCCGAACGGATCCATGTCGTGATCGGTCACGGTGCGCAGCAAGTGCGGCAGGCCTTCGCCGATGCGGATGATCTGGCCTGGGTCGAACAGAGCGAGCGCCTGGGTACCGGCCACGCGGTGATGCAGGCGATGCCGCAAGTGCCCGATGCGGCGCGCGTGCTGGTGCTGTACGGCGATGTGCCATTGATTCGTACACAGACATTGCGCGCGGTGGTCGATGCGCCTCGCCCGCTCGCAGTACTGACTTGCGAACCGACCGATCCCATGGGCTACGGCCGCATCGTGCGCGATGCGGAAGGCCATGTCGCCGCCATCGTCGAACACCGCGATGCCGATGCCACGCAACGCCTGATCCGCACCATCAACACCGGTATCCTCACAGCCGATGCTGCGCCACTGCGCGGCTGGCTGTCGCGCATCGGCCGTGACAATGCGCAAGGCGAGTACTACTTGACCGACGTGTTTGCGCTAGCTGCGGCCGAATATCAGGCTGCGCAAGCCGTTGCCTGCGACGACCCGCAGGAAGTGGAAGGCGCGAACGATCTGTGGCAACTGGCCGCCCTCGAACGCGCCTTCCAGCAACGCGCCGTGCGCGCGCTGTGCGACGCCGGCGCACGCGTGGCCGATCCGGTGCGGATCGACGTGCGTGGTGAGGTCGTTGTCGGCCGCGATGTGTCGCTCGACGTGGGCGTAATCCTGGAAGGCCGCGTGATACTCGGCGACGGTGTCAGCATCGGCCCATACACGCGCCTGCACAACGTGGAACTGGCCGCCGGCACCCGTGTGCAGGCGCATTGCGACATCGAAGGCGCCATCACCCGCGGCGCCTGCCAGATCGGCCCCTTCGCCCGCCTGCGCCCCGGCACCGAACTGGCCGAAGGCGTGCACATCGGCAACTTTGTCGAAACCAAGAAGACCACGCTCGGCCAGGGCAGCAAGGCCAACCACCTGAGCTACCTGGGCGACGCGGCCATCGGTGCGCGCGTCAACATCGGCGCCGGCACGATCACCTGCAACTACGATGGCGTGAACAAGTTCGCCACCACCATCGGCGACGACGCCTTCATCGGCTCCAACAGCGCCCTGGTGGCGCCGGTCAGCGTGGGCGAAGGCGCCACGCTGGGCGCGGGCACGGTCCTGACCAAACCCGCCCCGGCCGGCCGCCTTACCGTGGCGCGCACGCGGCAGGCCACGATTGAAAGTTGGCAGCGTCCGAAAAAGAAGTCCTGATCGACAACGTTGTTCCAACCGGCGCAAACACGCTTCGAAGAGCGCAGATCCGGCATGGTCGCAAGCCCGCGGCCCGATATCCGCTTGGTTACAGCGATGCCGGACCTGCGCCTGACAGACTGAGGGGTGCCTCGAACAAAGCCTCGTCATTCCAGTGGAAACGGAAATCCAGCTTCCCATCCGCTTACCACATCGCTGTGAAGCGATGCTGGGTGCTAGGACGACCACATGGCTATCGGACAGCGACTGGCCGAGGTATTGCCTCGGAGCAAAGAAAAACCCCCGCCTGGGCGGGGGTTTTAGGCATAAGGCCCTGGCGATGACCTACTCTCACATGCGCGAAGCACACTACCATCGGCGCGGCTGCGTTTCACTTCCGAGTTCGGGAAGGGATCGGGTGGTTCCA
>JBBCJS010000060.1:0-2951 GCA_037190825.1 Chiayiivirga flava | reverse complement strand
GCCGACATCACCTTCGACGGCTACGTGGCGCCGTCCATCATGCAGGTGCCCGGCGCGCGCGATGTCGCCGTCGAGTTCTTCACGATGAGCAAGAGCTACAACATGGCGGGCTGGCGCATTGGCTACATGGTCGGCAACCGCGAGCTGGTCAACGCGCTTGCGCGCATCAAGAGCTATCACGACTACGGCACGTTCACGCCGATCCAGGTGGCGTCCATCGCCGCCCTGGACGGCCCGCAGGACTGCGTGAACGAGATCGTGGCGCAGTACCAAAGCCGCCGCGACGTGCTCGTGCGCGGCTTGCATGAAGCAGGTTGGAATGTGGAAATTCCCAAGGCGTCCATGTACATCTGGGCGCAGATCCCCGAACCCTACAGGGCGATGGGCTCTTTGGAATTTGCCAAGCGCGTCCTGTCGGATGCGAAGGTAGCCGTGTCCCCCGGGATCGGCTTCGGCGAGTATGGCGACGAGTACGTACGCTTCGCTCTTATCGAAAACGAGCAGCGCACCCGGCAAGCGGTGCGAGGCATCAAAGACATGTTCCGCAAGGACGGATTGCTGAAGTAGGAGATGAGCCCACCCCCGCAGCGCTGCGCGCTTCCCCCTCAAGGGGGCGCCGCTGCGGACCGGCAAAGCCGGCTCCGCGCGGCCCCGCGTGGTGCAGCCAAGTGTGGAGTTTCTCGCTCAGCAGTTATGGAGAACCAAAAATGAATTCCCCTCAACGCCCGCCCGCAGAAGGCGCCGCGATGAATCCCATGAAAGTCGGCCTGCTCGGCCTGGGCGTGGTTGGCGGAGGCACCTGGGCGGTGCTGTCGCGCAACGCGGAAGAGATTGCGCGCCGTGCTGGCCGCCGCATCGAGGTGACCCGCGCCGCCGTGCGTGACGTGGCCAAGGCCCGCGCGCGCGTTGGCGATGCCATCAAGGTCGATACCGACGTGCACGCGCTGGTGCGCGATCCGGAAATCGACATCGTCGTCGAACTGATCGGCGGCGACACGCTGGCGCGCGAGCTGGTGCTGGAAGCCATCGCCAACGGCAAGCACGTCGTGACCGCCAACAAGGCGCTGCTGGCCAAGCACGGCAACGAGATCTTCGCGGCGGCCCACGAGCGCGGCGTGATGGTGACCTTCGAGGCCGCCGTCGCCGGCGGCATCCCCATCATCAAGGCGATTCGCGAAGGCCTGACCGCCAACCGCATCCAGTGGGTGGCCGGCATCATCAACGGCACCACCAACTTCATCCTGTCGGAAATGCGCTCGCGTGGCCTGCCGTTCGCCGACGTGCTGGCCGAGGCCCAGCGCCTGGGCTACGCCGAAGCCGACCCCACGTTCGACGTGGAAGGCGTGGACGCCGCCCACAAACTGACCCTGCTGGCGTCGCTGGCCTTCGGCGTGCCGGTCCAGTTCGATCGCGCCTACATCGAAGGCATTTCGCAGCTGGCCGCCGAGGACATCGAGCATGCCGAGCGCCTGGGCTACCGCATCAAATTGCTGGGCGTGACCAAGCGCCGTCCCGACGGCATCGAGCTGCGCGTGCATCCTGCGCTGGTGCCGGCGGAGCGTCTGCTGGCCAATGTCGAAGGCGCGATGAACGCCGTGCTGGTCAAGGGCGACGCCGTCGGCCCGACGCTGTATTACGGCCAGGGCGCGGGCGAAGAGCCCACCGCCTCGGCCGTGGTGGCCGACCTGGTCGACGTGACCCGCCTGCATACCGCGGACCCGGGCAACCGCGTGCCGCACCTGGCCTTCCAGCCGGACGCGATGTCCGACACGCCGATCCTGCCGATCGAACAGGTCAGCACCTCGTACTACCTGCGCCTGCGCGTGGACGACCAGCCGGGCGTGCTGGCCGACATCGCCCGCATCCTGGCCGACCGCTCCATCTCCATCGGTTCGATGATCCAGCAGCCGTCGCACATCGGTGGCGCCGACATCATCTTCCTGACGCATGAAGCGGTCGAAGGCAACGTCAATCAGGCGATCGAGCGCATCGAGGCATTGCCGTTCGTGCGTTCGAAGGTGACGCGCCTCCGAGTGGAAAATCTCACCTGAGCATGGCTCACCCCCGAAGCGCCTGCGGCGCTTCCCCCTCAAGGGGGCGCCGCTGGCGGACCGGCAAAGCCGGCTCCGCGGCGGCCGGGATAGGGGAGCAAGGGCGTAGCGCATAGCGGAACCATCGACATGAAATACATATCTACCCGCGGCGGCATGGCCGCGATGGAATTCTCGGACATCCTGCTGGAAGGCCTGGCGCCGGACGGCGGCCTGGCTGTGCCGGAGCAACTGCCCCAGGTCTCGGCCGAAACGCTGGAGTCCTGGCGCGGCCTGCCGTACGCCGATCTGGCGTTCGAAGTACTGTCCCTGTTCGCCACTGACATCCCGGCGGATGACCTGCGCCGCCTGACGCGTGCGGCCTACACGCCGCAGATCTTCAACAGCGAGGACATCGTCCCGCTGCGTCCGCTGGACGGCGGCCTGTCGCTGCTGGGCCTGTCCGAAGGGCCGACGCTGGCCTTCAAGGATATGGCCATGCAGTTCCTGGGCCAGGTCTTCGAGTACGTGCTGGCCAAGCGCGGCACCACCCTGAATATCGTGGGCGCTACTTCCGGCGACACGGGTTCGGCGGCGGAATACGCGCTGCGCGGCAAGCAGGGCGTGGCGGTGTTCATGCTGTCGCCCCATGGCCGCATGAGCGCCTTCCAGCGCGCGCAGATGTATTCGCTGCAGGACGAGAACATCCACAACATCGCCGTGCGCGGCGTGTTCGACGAGGCCCAGGACATCGTCAAGGCCCTGGCCGGCGACCTGGAATTCAAGACCAAGTACCGCCTGGGCGCGGTCAACTCCATCAACTGGGCGCGCATCGCCGCCCAGGTGGTGTACTACTTCCACGGCTGGCTGCGCGCCACCGGCAAGGCCGGCGAGCAGGTCTCGTTTGCCGTGCCCTCGGGC
>JBBCJS010000059.1:0-16108 GCA_037190825.1 Chiayiivirga flava | reverse complement strand
CGGCCTGGACGGTGGCGTGGACGGGCGCGGGTTCGTCCTCGGCGAGGGCCGGCAGGGCGAGGAGCCAGGAGGCCAGGGAGAGAAGACCGATGCGCCGGAGGCGCGGGGGGCGGGCAGCGGACGGATACATGGCAAACCTCCGTGTGGCGACGGAAACAGCCCCTGCCCTGCTCCTGTCGGTGCGAGACCAGGCCCGACCTTAGCGGCGAAACACCATGATGTCCATTCCCCATGCATGGGGTATTTCAGGTTTATCAGCGGGTTGGCGTTGTTTCCTGGCGGGCGCGCCGCTACGCCCCGCCCGCCTCAATCCCTCGGCGGCGGCGGTGCCAGCACGCTGCGGTCGCCGTTGTGCTCGGGCGCGGAAACGATGCCGGCCGCTTCCATCGCCTCCACCAGTCGCGCGGCGCGGTTGTAGCCGATGCGCAAATGCCGCTGCACGCTGGAAATGCTGGCGCGGCGGGTCTCGGTGACGATTTTCACGGCCTGGTCGAACAACGCGTCGGCTTCCGGATCGCCACTGCTGGCCGCTTCCGGCAGGCCGGTGGCGCCGACCACCTGCCCGTCCGCCAGCGTCTGCACTTCCTCCAGCACGCCTTCCAGGTAATCCGGCCCGCCGGAGCTTTCCTTGAGGAACTCGACCACCCGGTGCACTTCGTCGTCGCCGACGAAGGCGCCGTGCAGGCGCTCGGGCATCGCGGTGCCCGGCGGGAGATAAAGCATGTCGCCGTGGCCGAGCAGGGTTTCCGCGCCGCTCTGGTCGAGGATGGTGCGCGAGTCGATTTTCGAGCTGACCTGGAACGCGACGCGCGTGGGAATGTTGGCCTTGATCAGGCCGGTGATCACGTCCACCGACGGGCGCTGGGTGGCGAGGATCAGGTGGATGCCGGCGGCACGGGCCTTCTGCGCCAGGCGGGCGATCAGTTCCTCCACCTTCTTGCCGACGATCATCATCATGTCGGCGAACTCGTCGATGATGACGACGATGTACGGCAGGGTTTCCAGTTCCCGCGGCGCCTCGCCCAGCTCCGGATTGGGCTTGAACAGCGGGTCCATCAGCGGCTGTCCGGCCTCGATGGCATCGCGCACCTTCTTGTTGAAACCGGCCAGGTTGCGCACGCCCACCGCGCTCATCAGCTTGTAGCGGCGCTCCATCTCGGCCACGCACCAGCGCAGGCCGTTGGCGGCCTCCTTCATGTCGGTGACGACCGGCGCCAGCAGGTGCGGGATGCCTTCGTAGACGGAAAGCTCCAGCATCTTCGGGTCGATCATCAGCATGCGCACGTCGCGCGCGCTGGATTTGTACAGAAGGCTCAGCACCATCGCGTTCACCGCGACGGACTTGCCCGAGCCGGTGGTGCCGGCCACCAGCAGGTGCGGCATCTTGGCCAGGTCGGCCACCGTGGGGCGGCCGGAGATGTCCTTGCCGAAAGCCAGCGTCAGCGGGCTGGCGGACTTGTCGTATTCCTTGGAGCGCAGGATCTCGGAAAGGTAGATCGTCTCGCGGTTGGCGTTCGGGATTTCCAGGCCGATCACGGACTTGCCCGGAATCACATCGACCACGCGCACGGATTTCACGGAAAGGCCGCGCGCGATGTCCTTGTCCAGGCTCGACACCTGGCTGCCCTTGACGCCCGGCGCCGGCTCCATTTCGAAGCGCGTGATGACCGGCCCCGGATACACGCCCACCACCTGCGCCTCGATGCGGAAGTCCTTGAGCTTGAACTCGATCTGGCGCGAGAGCGTTTCCAGCGCCTCCTCCGAATAGCCCTTGGGCTGCGGCCTGGGATCGTCGAGCAGCGACAGCGGCGGCAGGCCGCCTTCGCGGCTCGGCGTGCCGGCGAACAGTGGAATCTGCGTTTCGCGATGCGCGCGATCGCTCTTCTCCACCGGCGGCGGCGGCGGCTCGATCCGCACCGGCTCGCGCTTGGCGCGGCGGATCTTCTCCTCGCGCCGGGTTTCCTCGCGCTCGGCGCGCGCGGCGCGGGCGGAACGCTTTTCCTCGGACACCTGCTGCTGCACCTTGCGCCCGAGCAGGCCGCCGAGCGCCAGCACGGCGCGGCCGATGCGATCCATCAGCGCGAACCACGACAATCCCGTGGCCAGCGTGATGCCCACCAGCAACAGCGCGAGCGCGAACAGCGCCGCGCCCAGATTGCCGAAACCCCGTTGCAGCGACGCGCCGACGAGCTGCCCGAGCAGGCCGCCCGCCCCGACCGGCAGGCCGCCCGCGAATTCCGGCGGATTCAGGTGCGCCAGCCCGGACACCGCCACCAGGAAGCCGAACACGCCGATCAGGCGCAGCGCCGGGGTCAGCGCGGTGTCGTCGTCCTCGTCGCGTCCGCGCAGCGCCAGCCAGATCAGGTAGCCCAGCAGGATCGGCAACGCATACGCGCCGATGCCGAAGAACGACAGCACGATATCGGCGAAATACGCCCCGGCCACGCCGCCGAAGTTGTGGATCGGCCCGACGACGCTGCCCGAGTGCGACCAGCCCGGATCGTCCGGGTGGTAGCTCACCAGGCACGCCAGCAGGTACAACAGCACCGGCGCGACCAGGAGGATCAGGCTCTCGCGCCAGACCCGCCTGCCGCCGCCAATGGACTTGCCGACTTCCTGTTGCGTGCGCGCCACCTGTCAGAACCATCCCATCGCCGGAAACGAACGTACGATTGTATCAGCCGGAAAACGCCCGGCAGGATGCCGGCCGCCAGTCAGTCGTCGGCGCGTGCTTCGATCTGGACGCGGACCAGTATTCCCATGTCGAAGCCGTTGTTCTGCCCGATCGTGATGCCGAAGGCGTCGCGCTGGAACGAGCCGATGGCGTCAGCCCCGCAGACCTCCTTCTTCAGGCGCGGATGCTCGATGCACTTGAAGCTGTTGATCGTCAGCGGCACCGGGTGCGCGACGCCTCGCAGGGTCAGCTCGCCGTCCACGCGGGTGGGCTTGCCGTCGACGAAGTCCACGAGCCTGCCGCGGTAGGTGGCGGTGGGGAAGCGGGCGACGTCGAGGATGTCGTCCTTGACCGCGTGGGCGTTCATGCCGTCGTGGCCGAAATCGACGCTGGCCGCGTCGATGAGGATGTCGACCTCGCCCGTGCCGGCTTCGCGGTCCAGCGTCACGCTGCCGGAACTGGTGTTGAACTTGCCGCGCCAGATCGACAGCCCGCCAAGGTGATCGGCCTCGAAACTCGGAAAGGTATGCGAGGCATCGATGGTGTAGCGCACCGGCTCGGCGGCGGCCGGCACCGCGGCGACGAGGAAGGCGAGGAAGGGAAGGCTGCGGCGCATGGTCGGTTCCTGTGGGGATGGGGGAATGAGCGCCGCAACGATAGCGGAAGCGCGTGGCATGGCGCACCGGATGCGATTCCGGCGCACAGGCTCAGGGCGCAAACCCCGCCAGCGCCAGCTTGCCCACCGTCGTCCCCGATTCGAGCCGGCGGTGCGCCTGCCGCAGCGTGGCCGCGTCGATGGGGCCGAGGGTTTCGGAAACGATGTCCTGTATCCGCCCGGCATCCACCAGCGCCGCGATCCGCGCCAGGATGCGGCCCTGCTCGGCCATGTCGGGAGTGCGGAAGCGCGCGCGGGCGAACATGAACTCCCAGTGGATGCCGACGCACTTGGCCTTGTACGGATCGCCGATGCGCAGCGGACCGGCCGGCTCGACGATCAGTCCGACGTGGCCCTGCGGCGCGATGACCTGGCCGACGACCTCCCAGTAGCGGTCGGTATCGACGAGGTTCAGCACCGCGTCCACCTGGGGCAGGCCCAGCGCCTGCAACTGCGCGGGAATCGGCTGGCGATGATCGACGACGTGGTGCGCGCCGAGCCGTTCGCACCACGCCCGCGTCTGCGCGCGCCCGGCCGTGGCGATGACGGTGAAACCGGCCAGCCGCGCCAGCTGGATCGCGATGGAACCGACGCCGCCCGCGCCATTGAGGATCAGCAGGCTGCGCCCTTCCCCGCCGCCCTCGAAGCGATAGGGCATGCGCTCGAACAGCAGTTCCCACGCGGTGATCGACACCAGCGGCAAGGCCGCCGCCTGCGCCGGGCCGAAGGATTCGGGTGCCCCGGCGACGAGCCGCTCGTCGACGAGCTGATATTGCGCATGGCAGCCCTGCCGGGTGACATCGCCCGCGTAATAGACCCGATCCCCCACGGAAAACCCGCGCACGTCCTCGCCCACCGCCTCCACCACGCCGCAGGCATCGAACCCCAGCACGCGCGGCGACGCCTCGACCTGCGCTTTGGGCGCGCGCAACTTGGCATCGACCGGATTCACCGACGCCGCCTCGATCCGAACTCGCAAATCGCGGCCTTGCGCCTGCGGCATCGGCAGGTCCACGTCCAGCAGCGATTCGGGATCGTCGATGGGCAGGTATCGGGTCAGGGCGACGGCTTTCATCGGCAGGCTCCGGTCGTGCAATCCATCAAGCGTACCGCCGACGGGCGATCCGCGGGCTTGTTTCCGTCTCCCGCGCGCCCCATCCTTCGGGGATTGCGGTCGTCGCCACCACCCTTCCTTCCCACGAGAACCATTCCATGAGCCAAACCCGCCACGCCCGCGTCCTGATCCTCGGCTCCGGCCCCGCCGGCTACACCGCCGCGGTCTACGCCGCCCGCGCCAACCTCAAGCCGCTGATGATCTCCGGGCTGCAACAGGGCGGCCAGTTGATGACCACCACCGACGTGGACAACTGGCCCGGGGATGCGCAGGGCGTGCAGGGGCCGGAACTGATGATGCGGATGCAGGCGCATGCCGAGCGCTTCGACACCGGCATCGTGTTCGACCACATCCATACCGCCGAGCTCGGCCAGCGCCCGTTCCGCCTGATCGGCGACAACGGCCAGTACACCTGCGATGCGCTGATCATCGCCACCGGCGCGACGGCGAAGTACCTGGGCCTGGAGTCGGAAGAAAAGTACAAGGGCCGCGGCGTCTCGGCCTGCGCCACCTGCGACGGCTTCTTCTTCCGCGACCAGGATGTCGCGGTGATCGGCGGCGGCAACACCGCCGTGGAGGAAGCGCTGTACCTGTCCAACCTCGCGCGCAAGGTGTACCTGGTGCACCGCCGCGACAGCCTGCGCGCGGAAAAGATCATGCAGGACAAGCTGGTCGAGAAGGCCCAGGCCGGCAAGATCGAACTGGTGTGGAACCACACCGTGGACGACGTGCTGGGCGACGATGCCGGCGTCACCGGCATGCGGCTGCGCTCCATCCAGGACGACAATACGCGCGACATCGCCGTGCAGGGCTTCTTCGTCGCCATCGGCCACCATCCCAACACCGCGATCTTCGACGGCCAGCTCGACATGCGCGACGGTTACCTGGTCACGCGCTCCGGCCAGAACGGCAATGCCACCGCAACCAGCGTGGCGGGCGTGTTCGCGGCCGGCGACGTGGCCGATCACGTGTACCGGCAGGCCATCACCTCGGCCGGCTTCGGCTGCATGGCGGCGCTCGATGCCGAGCGTTTCCTCGAACAAGCCGGATAACCACGGGCCGGGCAAACGCAGGCTGGATGAGGCGCGCACCATGAAAACACTGGCCATCCTCGGGCTGCTGGCGCTGGCGCCGCTCTCCCTTGCACGCGAACCCGCGCCAGCGCCCGGATGCGCCGATGCGCGCAACGTCGAGCGCATCCGCCGCGTGGATGCCGGCACGCTGCTGATGGCCACCGGCGGCGCCCGCTTCATCGTGCGCCACACCGAGGGCTGCGACGTGCGGCAGCCCTCCAGCCTGCTCGGCGCGCACGGCTGGATCTGCCCGGATGCCGAGAGCTACCTGCGCACGGGCGACCTGGCCTGCCCGGTCCATGCCATCGAAAGCATCGACGACCGCACCTACGCCGCGCTGGCGGCCGAGGCCGACCGCAACGCGGCCATGCGCAACGCCGATGGCAGCCTCACGTTGGAGCCGGTGGAAGTCACCGCCCGCGTGGAGCGCACCCGCGGGTTCCGCGGCGATACCGACTACTGCCTGCGCCCGGACGCGGTGCGCGCCTTCCACCTGGATCACGGCGACCTGTACGTGGACACCTCGCCGCGCCGCGCCGGCGGCAATCGCCGCTATCGCATCGAGCTGACCACTTCCTGCCCGCAACTGACCTGGGCACGGCGCATCGCGTTCGAATCGAGCCTGGGCATCGGCGTGATCTGCGGGCACCCGGGCGACAACCTCCTGCCCATCGAGCAGGAGGACGTGCCGGCGGATGGCGAGGACATGGTGCGGCCTTCCAACCCCCGCATCATCGGCCGCCAGTGCGGCATCGCCTCGGTGTACCCGGTGCGGTGACATCGACTCCGGCTCGATGGCCGCATCCCTCGCCCTGACCGATTCGCTGGCCACCGTGTCGGCCGCCGAGTGGGATGCGCTGCACGATGGCGGCAATCCCTTCGTCTCCCACGCCTTCCTGCACGGACTGGAACGGACCGGCTGCCTGCGCCCGGACTGGGGCTGGATGCCGTGCCACGCGCTGTTGCGCGAAAACGGCGAACTGATCGCCGCCGCGCCGGGCTATCGCAAGGACAACTCGCATGGCGAGTTCGTGTTCGACCACGCCTGGGCGGCGGCCTATGCGCGCGCCGGGCTGGACTATTACCCCAAGTGGCTGGTCGGCGTGCCCTACTCGCCCGTGACCGGCCCTCGCCTGCTGGCACGCGATCCGGCTGCCCGCACCAGGCTGGCCGCGGCGCTCGCCCAAGGCTGCGAGGCGCTGGGCTGGTCCTCGGCGCACGTCAACTTCCTGTCCGGTGCCGAAGCAGAAGCGTTCGATTCGCGCTGGCTGGCGCGCGAAGACGTGCAGTTCCACTGGCAAAACACCGGCTGGCGCGACTTCGCCGATTTCCTCGACGCGATGACGCACAAGCGCCGCAAGGCCATCCGCCAGGAACGCGACAAGGTGCGCCGCGCCGGCTACACCTTCCGCATCGTGCACGGCGGCGAGGCCAGCGCCGGCGACTTGGCCGCGATGCACGATTTCTACCGCCTCACCTTCGCCGGGAAAGGCAACTCGCCCGCGCTGACGCTAAATTTCCTGCACCACCTGGCCGAAGCGATGCCGCGCGCGCTGGTGCTGATCCTGGCCGAACACGGCGGCCGCACCGTCGCCGGCGCGTTGTGCCTGCGCGGGCGCGATGCGCTGTACGGGCGTTACTGGGGTGGCGAGGATGCCGCGCCGGGCCTGCATTTCGAGACCTGCTACTACCAGGGCATCGACTACTGCCTGGGCGAAGGGCTCGGGCGCTTCGAACCGGGCGCGCAGGGCGAACACAAGCTCGCGCGCGGCTTCCTGCCCGTGCTCACCCACAGCCGGCATTTCATCGCGGACGCGCGCATCGCCACGGCGCTGGCGTCCTGGTGCGCGCAGGAGCGCGAAGGCGCGCGCCGCTACCGCGACCTGTTGCTGGACCACACGCCATTCCGCCATGCACCTGCCACGCCTTGACGCCGATCCCGCCGCGCCGTTCCCGCCCGCCGACAGCGCGCGGCGCGAACCCGATGGCCTGCTCGCCTTCGGCGGCGACCTGTCGCCGCAGCGGCTGATGAATGCCTACCGGCACGGCATCTTCCCGTGGTTTTCCGAAGGCGACCCGATCCTGTGGTGGTCGCCGGACCCGCGCACCGTGTTCGAAACCGACGCCTTGCATCTCTCCCGCCGCTTCCGCCGCCGGATGCGGCAGTGCCCGTGGACGGTCCGCGTGGACGAGGATTTCGATGCCGTGGTCGCCGCCTGCGCCAGCGTGCCGCGCGAAGGCCAGGACGGCACCTGGATATTGCCGCAGATGCGCGCCGCCTACGCCGCGCTGCACCGGCTCGGCCACGCGCACTGCGTGGCGGTGTTCGACGGCACGCGGCTGGTGGGCGGCATCTATGGCGTGCTCGCCGGCCCGGTGTTCTGCGGCGAATCCATGTTCAGCCGCGAAAGCGGCGGTTCCAAGATCGCGCTGGCGGCCTTGTGCCGGCTGCTGGCCGGGCACGGTGTGCGCTGGCTCGACGCGCAGATGCACACCCCGCACCTGGCCTCGCTCGGGGCGCGGCGGATGCCGCGCCAGGACTATCTGAACGCGCTCTGCGGGCCGGATGCCGCGCGGCTGCCGCAGGCACGCTGGACCCAGCTGTCCACGAACATCCGGGCCTGCGATGTGGTTTGAGACGATCCGTGGCATAATGGCCGGCGTTTTTTCCGCCAAACCCCCGAACTGCATAACGAATGTCCAAAGACGATTCCATCGAAATGGAAGGCGCGGTCCTGGAGACCCTGCCCAACACCATGTTCCGCGTGAAGCTGGAAAACGGCCACGTCGTGACTGCCCACATCTCCGGCCGCATGCGCAAGAACTACATCCGCATCCTGACCGGCGACAAGGTCAAGGTCGAAATGACGCCCTACGACCTGACCAAGGGCCGCATCACCTACCGGATGAAGTGATCCGGCAGACGGCGCGCGCCGCGCCGGCCGGAAAACGAAACGAAGGAGGCGGGAGCTCAACGCTCCCGCCTCCTTCATTGTGTCCGGCTTCCGCGGATGCGCGTCAGTGCGCCGGAATATCTTCCTCGAAACCATCGGCGAACAGCGGCGGCTCGCCGCCGCCGGCGGGTACCAGCGTCTCCACGTCGATCGCGATGCCGCCCGGCGCCTTCAGCGTCGCCACGCCGGCCACCGGCGCGGCGCTGCTCCGGAAGCTGAAGCGGTACATCGTGCCCCAGTTCAGTGGATTGACCGTGCCCGCGCCCATGTCGCCGCCCGGCGGCGTCCAGCGCAGCGCCTCGCCCGTCTGCGAGAACGCCCAGTCATTGCCCGCATCGCGGTCGCCATCGGAAAACTCGTCCGCATCCGCCGCCGCCGTGTCCTCGGCGCTCACTTCGAACCCGGTGAAGCCGGTGTTGGAGAGAACCCGCAGGTTCGGCTCGCTGCCCTCGGTTTCGGCCACCGTGTAATCGAAGTTCGCGACCACGTAGTCGTAGCGCCAGCCGCCGCCGTCCAGTTCCGTCGCCTTCACGGCCAGGCGTGCCTGGCCGTGGGTCGCGACGATGTCGCTGCTGCGTTCGGTGGGCGTGTCCGTGCCACGCGCCAGCCAGCGGTCGATGGCGGGGCCGAGCTTGAGGCCGGCGACCTCATCGTTGGGCGCGCCATCGGTGCGGTTCCAGCTGGTGCCGCTGCCGCCGAACGAGATCGCCCGCGTCTGCATCGTGTTGAAGATGTCGATGTCGTCGCGGACGATGTACCAGGATTCGACCCAGTAGGTCGCGCCCGGATGCAGCGTCGAATCGATCTGCGACACCGGCACGGCCATGCGGAACGCCCAGTTCTGGCATCCGGGAGTATTGCCGCCGAGGTTGCTGCAGGGCGCCTGGGAATCCTGCGCGCCGTTGCAGTCCTTGTCGTAGACGCTGCCGCAACGCCCCCACTGAGCCTTGGCCGGAATGATCTCGCTGCGCGGCCCCAGGTCGTCGATGGCGTCGTTGTTGAACTGGGAATAGGTATCCACGCAGCCGCGCCCGAGGATGTGGCCGCTGCCGGGGTTGGCGTCGCACTGGCTGTTCGTGGTGAGCCAGGCGTGCTTGACGCCGGAGCGGGCCACCTGGTCGATGCGGCCATCGGCGTCGATCCGGTAAAGGTTCCAGATCAGGTAGGGATGCTGGTCGTTGCCATAGGGCGGCTGCGGCGAAGTGAACTTCTGGTGCCACGCCACGTCGGCCGCATACAGCGCGGTGCTGGTACCCAGGGGATCGGGCAGCATCGCCGGCGCGCTGGGGCATGGGGATGCCGCGCACGGCACCGTCGCCACCACCGTCCCGTTGCTGCGGTTGTTGCGCAGCGTGGAAGAAGGCGCGAGCACGATCTTGTGCCCACCGGCCGGTTCGAAGTAGTCGGTGCCCTGCATCATGATCTGGGTGGAGAAGTGATGCATGAACACGTCGGCCTGGTACGTCGCGCCGGGCACGCCCGGCACCGCCACGCCCGGCCAACGGCTGCTGCCCCGCGGCTCGAAGATCTTCGGATCGCCGTTGCTGGAACTGATCGCGCTGACCAGGGAAACGTCCGCCACCGCCAACCCGTCCAGCGAGGCATCGCCGAGGAAATCGGCCAGCGCCGCGCCGATGCGCAGGTCCGCCGCCTTGATCGCCAGCACCGGCGCCTTGGCGCCGCCTTCGATTTCGTACATCAGGCGGTCGATGTAGAACCACGCCACGCCATCGCTGCCGACCAGGTCGATCAGGAAGGGATCGTCGGCACGCGGCACCAGGCGCGCATCGCGCAGGCCGATCGCGCCCTGCGGCGTGACGAGATCGAAGCCGCCGGAAAACCCGAGCGAGCCGCGCACGAAGCCGGCGAAGCTGCCTTGATCGACCGCGAAGTCGAGCGCCGAGCCGCCGCGGATACCGACCCGCTCGCGCCCGAAGGCGTCCCGCGTGCCGCCGCCGATCACCGCCGAGACGTCGATGCCGTAGTCGACCAGCAGTTCGCGCTTCCAGCGGAACGTGGCCTCGCCGCCCCAGATCTTCCACTGCACGGCACTGGCCGCGACCGGGACCGGCGTCTCGGCCGCCCCGGCAGGAAACGCGGCACCCATTACCACGCCGGCAGCCAACAGCGCCGGCATCATCACCACGGGAAAACGATTCACATCATCACTCCAGAAGACGCGCCGGAACGGCGCGAAGCCGTGCGCTTGCGCACGGAACCTGCCCCTGTGGAAAACACGGGAAACACCATGCTCACGGTGCCGCCACGCTCACCGCATGCTGCCCGGCGTCCAGTGGCGGCGAGCGACCGTAGGCGGGGTCGGCCCACAGGTCGTACATGTACTGGCCACGGCTCTTGTCTTGCGGGCCGACATCATAAGGCCGTCCCGGCCCGCCGTCGCACAGGTCGTTTTCGGCCTCGAACTCGCGCTCGACCGCCTGGTCGCGCAGGAAGGCGATGTAGTCCTTGCTGGCGATCTGGTATTTCAGGCGCGCTTCCACCGTCAGCGGCCAGGCCACGCCGCCCGGCAACGGCACCGTGTAGGAGGTGGTGTCGTAGTTGACGCTGACGCCCGACCCGGGTGCGGTTTCCGGGTAGGCGTAGGCGTAGCTGGCCACTTCCGGATCGTTGCCGCCGGTAAAGCCCAGTGGCGGAATGCGGTTGTCCTTGGCCACGCAGTTGTTGAGCACGAAATGGAAGATTTCCCGGCCCTTGGCATCCTGGGTGCGGCAAGTGCCCGTGGTGTCGTCCCACAAGCCCTGCTTGATCTCGTAGACCTTGGTCTGCGCATCGACGGACAGATCGCCGGTGCCCGGATCGAACGCGCCGTTGCGCCACAGCGAGATACCGTTGGCATCGCGCACGTCCACATCCAGCCACATGCGCCGGCCTTCGCCGTAGCCGCTGGGCAGCTTGTGCCCGGCCAGGTTCGTGACCTTGACCTGCACCGACAGCCCGCCCGCCGTGCGCGTGGCGCGCGTTTCGACCTGCGCGGTGCGCTCGGCCAGCAACTGCGTGGCCCAGGCCGAAGTGCGGTCGAAGGCGGCGGCGCGGTTCAGGTCCGGGTATTCCCCCTTGAGGATCTGCGGAATCCATGCGTTGCCGCCGACGAACTCGTGCATCGCCAGGTTGCCGTTGCGCGGCGGGCCGACGGTGCAGGCCAGCAACTCGGCCTGCGGGTCCTCCGCGGGCGACTCGGCCTGGCGCATGTGGCAGTGCTGGCAATGCTCGGTGCGCGCGACGGCCTTGCCCGGCACCGCATCGCCGTCCGGCTCCAATCCGTCGCTGAACAGCGTGGTGGCGTAGGCGCTGCGCTGCCATTCGCTGTAGGTGCGCTCGATCGGATAGGCCAGCCCGGTGTCGTGGCCCTGCGGCGTGCCGTTCGCAAGGATCAGGGTCCGGAACGGGCCGCTGTCGAGCGTTGGCGAGGTCACGTCGTGGCAGGAGCCGCACATCGCGCTGTCGCCGTGGAAATCGGACTTCTTCCAGGGATGGTCGCCCGGCGGGCCGAAATAGGTACCACCGCCCCATTCGGGCACCGTGTAGGGATAGGCATACGGGCCGGCGCGGCAAGGCCCGCCCTGGCCATCGCAATCGCTGTCGTCCAGCCAGATGTCCGCGTTGCCCGTGAACGGGGCTTCGCCGTTCGGCCCCTGCGCCATGACGCGATGGCAGGCGTGGCAGCCGATGCCGCCGAAGTCGTTGTGGCCGTCATCGCGCCAGTAACCGGGCGAACCTTCGAGCAGGCAACCCTGGAAGCCATCGACCACCTGCCCGGGCAGCGGCGTCCCGCCCGGCGGGATCGCAGCCGTCTTGCGGACCCGCCCCTCGTACCAGCCCTTGGGCGTGTGGCAGCGCAGGCACCACTCGCCGATGCCCTCGGCCCCGTTCGCCGCGCCATCGGCATTGGCCACGTCCAGCGCCGCCCAGAACAGCGGATCGCGCGTGGCGTTGGCCATCATCGAGCCGGACCAGCCGGTGAACGGGAAGTGCGCATCGGTCGAGCCGCCGGCATGGCAGCCGCTGCAATCCTGCGAACCGAGCAGATCGTACTCGAGCCCCGGCTGCGTGCCATGCGGGGTGAAGTCCACGAAGGCCGGCGTGCCGCCCTGCGGCGACCCGGACGCGGCGAGCGCCGCCACCGACACCGCCACCCATCCTGCCGCCAGAAAAACGATCCATCCCCGACGCATTCCCGAACTCCGCGTTCCGTCGCTTCCGCATGGCGGCGATCGTGCCCCTTGGCACGAACCCACGTACACGGAACAACCATGCAAGTGTCCGTGAGTCTACCACCCGGAAAGCCGGGACAAATGCGACCTTCTGGTCAGAATTTCCGGTGCGCCCGGGGGCCGGGCCGTTGCCGGAAGCCGCGCCCGAACGGCAAAAACTTGCCGGGGACTGTGTATCGACCCCGAGATCGAGCGTCAACGCCCTGCCACGACCTCGAATCCGTCCGCGAAGATCAAAGGCGGGCGCGGCCCGTTGACATCGACCATCACGGTCGCCGTCACCTTGCCCGTCGCACCCTCGCACGACAGTGTGTAGCTGGTGTCCACGTCCGGGCTCACGATCAGCGTGCCGCTCGCGATGTCGCCGGGCGCGACGACGTGCGCCGGATCGCCGGCGTCGTTCGTGATGCTGCATGCGGTGGCGTGCGTGGTGTTCCACGCGAGCGTGCTGTCCTCGCCCGGCTCGATCGTGGCGGGCGTGGCCGAGAACGAGACGATGCCCACAGGCGCGGCGATGGTCAGCGTGCCCGGCACCAGGATCAGGTCGTAGCCGAACTGGGTGGAGTAGAGGTCCGGTGCGGTCATCGGATAAGTGCCGATGTCGGTGGCGGTGGCGGAGGCCGTGGCGGGCGAGCCGAGGATCTGCGACGGATCGTGATCGGCGCTGGCGTGGTAGGTCGCGGTGACGGTCTGCGGCGCGCCGGTGTAGGCGACCACGCGGTCCTCGAACACCAGCGTCAGCGGTTTCAGCAGGCGGCGCAGCAACGGATAGGTGTGGCCGTCGTAGAGGCGGAACCGCGTGTTGTCGCCGCCGGCGGGCGTGAGGCCGTACTCGCCGGGATACCAGCCGTAGGCCGGTCCGCCGACGTGCTGGTAGGATGAAAAGCTGCGCATCTGCACGGTCGTGAGTCCGTTCATCCGGAACTCGTCGACGCTGAAGGGATCGGCCACCGCAACCGCCTGGCCGGTGGTGTCCAGATCCCACGAGTTGCCGCTCTGCACGTTCGAGTTGAATCGGCCGAACAGGCCGCCCACGTTCGCGCCGGTCGCGGAAATCGGGCTTGCGGTGTAGTTGAGTTCGAAGATGATGCCGCCGGTCGAGATGTCGCCGCCGAGGCCGCCGACGTAATCCCACCCGCTCACGCTGCCGGTGGCGTAGGTGCCGTAGACGACGGGCCCACCGATCGAGATCGACCGCGATGCGCCGATCACGCCGCCCACGGCATCCCGCCCGCTCACGTTGCCGGTGGCGAAACTCTCGGTCAGCAGCACCACACCGTTGCTTATCATCTCGCCGACCAGGCCGCCGGTATCGGAGGCGCGAAACGCCTCCGTCGGTTCGATGCGGCTCGTGACATCGCCGGTGGCGTAGCTGCGGAGGATCTCGCCGCCGTAGTAGTACGTGGTGCCGTGGATGTTGTCCTGGTAGCTGGCCCCGGCACTGGCCCGACCGACGAGGCCGCCGACGCCGTTCCAGCCGCCGGTGACGTTGCCGCCGGCGTGGCTGTCGACGATGTCGCCCAGGCTGTTGCCCACCAGTCCGCCCACGTACTGGCTCCTGGCGGTCGGGCTGGCGAAGACATCGACATCGACCGACGCGCGCGACGAGAGGATGCGGGTGAACGGCCCGTCCTGATTGCCCATCAGGCCGCCGATGTCCTGGGTGATGCCCGAGACCGGCGGAATCGGCGTGCCCACGCGACCGCCCTCGACCCGGACATTGCGGAGCGTGGTGACCTGGGCGGGAGCGGCGTAAGCGCCGCTGCCGTCGGGCGGAGGCGCGACGCCCTGCGAGCGCCCGACCAGCGCACCGACCGCCGCGTTGCCGGTGATCTCGACGTCGGTCAGGCCAATGTTGAAGAGACTGGCGGCGCGGACGACGCCGAACAGCCCGATGTATATCCTGCCGTGGATGGTCAGGCCGTCGATGGCGTGGCCGAGGCCGTCGAACCGGCCCGTGAACGGCGCGGTGATCGTGCCGATCGGCCGGAAGCCGGTATGCGGGCCGAACCCCGAGCTCCACTCCCAGGCGGCCGTGGCACTGGCGTCGATATCGTTGCCGAGCACGTAGTTGCCGTCGAGGTCGCCCTCGATGCCCTGGAGATCGGTGCCGGTGGTGCTGCCGGCCGCGCCCAGCGTGGTGATGACGGTGTAGTCGATGGGCACGCCATCGCTGCCCACGGTGGTGGAGAACGTGTTGCCGGTCGTGAGGTTGACCGGCGCCCGCGCGAGGAAGGCGGCCTGGTTGGGCAGGGAGCGGAAGCCGCCCGCCACGTCGCCCTGGCCGTAGACCAGCGAGAGTCCGGCCGTGCCGGTCAGGTCCATCGGTGCGTCGACCGTCACGTCGCCGGCGGCGAACAGCGTGAGCGTGTTCGTGCTCCACGCCAGCGGTGCCGACACGGTGAGCGCGCCATCGTCGGCGCTCACCGTGACCGACCCTGCCGCGAGCCGCGCCATGACCTCGTCGCGCGACACTGCCGAGTCCGCCGCGCTCGGCACCCAGACGTTCCCGTCCCAGGCTCCGCTGCGGCTTTCGCCCGCGACGATCGAGACGTCGAACGCATACGCGCCACCGCCGACCAGCAACGCGGCCGCCGCCGCGATGGATTGCATGAATATCCGGTGCATGGCCCCTGTCCCCTGGAACGACGAAATCCCTGAAGCGTGCTGACGCATCGCGACGCCAACCGGATCGGAGGGTCGAGGTGTGCCGCCTTCATACCATGGAGATACGGGAAACGGTAGTGCATCCCCTTATGCGCGGGCGGGCCCCGCGCGCGCAGGCGCGCGAAGCCTGAGGAAATGCGCCGCAACGGACACCGAAATCACAGTCGCGCGGGCGCGTGCCCGCGTGATGCTTTGGACGACTTGATTGCGGAAAAAAACCGAGAAGTTGCGGAAATCGGGACTGGGTCGGAATCGAACTTGGCAGTGGAATTGGCATGACTCCTTGAATCTTGATGGAAGTATGTTCGATGTTACCCCCAAAGTTACCCCTAACTTGCCACGACACCCCATGACTCTCATCTGTGGCGTACCACCCCGCTCGAACGCCAATGGCACGAAGGCCGCCTGCGTTGTCCTCTGGCCTTCACCTGCGGACGAGATCGGTCCCCCGTGAGTAGCACCCTGCGTAGCCTCTGGCCTTGGCTACAGGGCGGCATGGGGTGCAAGCGGTCATCGAAGGTGAAGCGACTGGATAGAACTTTTCCTATGGCACGCCCTGATGGTGATGAGATAACAGGCGTGGGTTGCAGTGCTAGGTGTGATCTCTTAGCCGTGGCGCGTGCTTGCCGCGAATGGGGGCAAAGAGCGCCATGTCACAATCGGCCACCGCCGCGTGGGTTCGCTGCGCCTGTGGCAAAGCGGTCTTGTCCTTGTGTGCCTTGACCCTGTGGCGTTGGGG
>JBBCJS010000058.1:0-87211 GCA_037190825.1 Chiayiivirga flava | reverse complement strand
GCAGGCTTTGATCCGGGGGTTGCCGCCATGGATGGCAGGCAACAAAAAACTGCCTGGAGCGAGTTTTTGACATCGCGCAGCGATGGCCCGGAGGGTTGCCGCCATGGATGGCGGCAACAAAAAAGCCCCGCACGAAGCGGGGCTTTTTTGAGTTCGCGAAGCGCAAAGATCAGCGCTTCATGAAGTTGAAGAACTCCTCGTTGGTCTTGGTGTTCTTCATCTTGTCCAGCAGGAACTCCATCGCCGCAAGCTCGTCCATCGGATGCAGCAGCTTGCGCAGGATCCAGATCTTCTGCAGGTAGTCCGGCTCGATCAGCAGTTCCTCGCGGCGGGTGCCGGAGCGGTTGATGTGGATGGCCGGGTAGACGCGCTTTTCGGCGATGCGGCGGTCGAGGTGCACTTCCATGTTGCCGGTGCCCTTGAACTCCTCGTAGATCACCTCGTCCATCTTCGAGCCGGTGTCGATCAGCGCGGTAGCCAGGATGGTCAGCGAGCCGCCCTCCTCGGCCTTGCGCGCCGCGCCGAAGAAGCGCTTGGGGCGTTGCAGCGCGTTGGCGTCCACGCCGCCGGTCAGCACCTTGCCCGAGCTGGGCACCACGGTGTTGTAGGCGCGCGCCAGGCGGGTGATCGAATCGAGCAGGATCACGACATCCTTCTTGTGCTCGACCAGGCGCTTGGCGCGCTCGATCACCATCTCGGCCACCTGCACGTGGCGCGCGGCCGGTTCGTCGAACGTGGAGGACACCACTTCGCCGCGCACGCTGCGCTGCATCTCGGTGACTTCCTCCGGGCGCTCGTCGATCAGCAGCACGATCAAGTGCACGTCCGGGTGGTTGTGCATGATGGCCTGGGCCACGTTCTGCATCAGCATCGTCTTGCCGGCCTTGGGCTGGGAGACGATCAGGCCGCGCTGGCCGCGCCCGACCGGGGCGACGAGGTCCAGGATGCGGCCGGTGATGTCCTCGGACGAGCCGTTGCCGCGTTCCAGGTGGAAGCGTTCGCGCGGGAACAGCGGCGTGAGGTTCTCGAACAGCGCCTTGTTCTTGGAGGCTTCCGGCGGCTCGCCGTTGATCGTGTCCACCAGCGCCAGCGCGAAGTAGCGCTCGCCGTCCTTCGGGCTGCGGATGCGGCCGGTGAGGAAGTCGCCGGTGCGCAGGTTGAAGCGGCGGATCTGGCTCGGGGAGATGTAGGTGTCGTCCGGGCCGGCGAGGTAGCTGGCCTCGGCCGAGCGCAGGAAGCCGAAGCCGTCCGGCAGGATTTCCAGCACGCCATCGGCGGCCACGCCGTCGCCGTGCCGGGTCAGCACCTTGAGCAGGGCGAAGATCACATCCTGCTTGCGCGCCCGCGCCACGCTCTCGCCGATGCCGAGCTGGTCGGCGATGTCCAGCAGCTTGTGCGCCGGCATGCGCTTGAGGTCGGCCAGGCTGTACGTGGGGAAGCCGGGAGGCAGGGCCACCGGCGGGCGGTTGTCGAAGGCGGCGGCATCGTCCTCGACGATGTCCGGCATCGTGTCGCGCGGCGAACGGTCGCCGCGGTTGCGGCGGTCGCGGTGCTTGTTGCGCCGGTTGTTGCGGTTGTTGCCGCCGCCGGCATTGCCGGACGGCGCGTTGCCGCCGCCCTCGGAGGGCGTTTCGGCGTCGGCGCGCGGGGCCGCGGGAGGCGCGTCGTTCTCGACACGCGCAGGAACGGTCGGAGCGACCGGGGTATCGGTAGGGTTTTCTTGCACGGGAATGATCTCGCTGACAGTGCGAGTGGGTCCGGGACGGGTGGGTCCAAGAACTGGGGACGGAATCGGGAAAGGAGCGGCGCGGAACCGCGCCAGCAGACGGGGCGCACGTTACACCGCCGGATGCGCGACGTAAAGACGGGCGGGGCGGGCGGCGTTCACGAAGCCGCCGCCGCGCGATGGGCGTGGATCAGATCAGACCGCGTTCTCGATCAACTGGGCGAGCTGGGCGCGGCCCACGGCGCCGACCTGGGTGGCCTGCACCTGCCCGTCCTTGAACACCAGCAGCGTCGGGATGCCGCGCACGCCGAACTTGGCGGCGGTCTGGCGGGCGTGGTCCACGTTGACCTTCACCACCTTGACGCGGCCGGCGTAGCTATCGGCCAGCTCGTCGATGATCGGCGCGATCATCTTGCACGGGCCGCACCACTCGGCCCAGAAATCCACCAGCACCGGGGTGTCGGCGGCCAGCACCTGGTCCTGGAAATCGGCATCGCCGACGTTGATCACGTTGTCGCTCATCTAGAGCTCCTGAAGGACGCGGCGCGCCGGAAGCGCCGCATCGGCTACAATTGGCGGTCATTGCCGCCGTTTCAAGGCCCGGGCGCAGCCCGGACCCAGCGGGCCGGCAGTTTGGCTGCAAGCCTCTGGCCCATGCAAGATTGCAGTACACACTCCCCCGGCCCGGCCCGCAGCATGCGCGCCTTCGTGGCGCGACCTCCCGCAGACGCCCGGCCCGTTGCCTTCCCAAGGACCCCATGAGCGACAAACCGCTGACCGACATCACCTTCGAAAGCCTGCCGCTGGCGCCCGCGCTGCTGGCCGGCCTGGAATCCGCCGGATTCTCCCGCTGCACGCCGATCCAGGCCATGACCCTGCCGATGGCGCTGTCCGGCCGCGATGTCGCGGGCCAGGCACAGACCGGCACCGGCAAGACCCTGGCCTTCCTCGTGGCGGTGGTGAACCGCCTGTTGACCCAGCCGGCGCTGGCCGAGCGCAAACCCGAGGATCCGCGCGCGCTGATCCTCGCGCCCACGCGCGAGCTGGCGATCCAGATCCACAAGGACGCGGTCAAGTTCGCGTCGGACCTGGGCCTCAAGTTCGCGCTGGTCTACGGCGGCGTGGATTACGACAAGCAGCGCGAACTGTTGCAGCAGGGCGCGGACGTCATCATCGCCACGCCCGGCCGGCTGATCGACTACGTGAAGCAGCACAAGGTCGTCTCTCTGCACGCCTGCGAAATCTGCGTGCTGGACGAGGCCGACCGGATGTTCGACCTGGGGTTCATCAAGGACATCCGCTTCCTGCTGCGCCGCATGCCGATCCGCACCACGCGCCAGACCCTGCTGTTCTCGGCCACCCTCAGCCACCGCGTGCTGGAACTGGCCTACGAGCACATGAACGAGCCGGAGAAGCTCGTCGTGGAAACGGAGACCATCACCGCCGCGCGCGTGCGCCAGGCGGTGTATTTCCCGTCCAACGAGGAGAAGCTGCCGCTGCTGCTCGGCCTGCTGTCGCGCAGCGAGGGCGCGCGCACGATGGTGTTCGTCAACACCAAGGTGTTCGTCGAGCGCGTCGCCCGCGCGCTGGAAAAGGCCGGCTACCGCGTCGGCGTGCTGAGCGGCGACGTGCCGCAGAAGAAGCGCGAGTCGCTGCTCAAGAAGTTCCAGGCCGGCCAGCTCGAAATCCTCGTGGCTACGGACGTGGCCGCGCGCGGCCTGCACATCGACGGCATCAAGTACGTCTACAACTACGACCTGCCGTTCGACGCCGAGGACTACGTGCACCGCATCGGCCGGACCGCGCGCCTGGGCGAGGAAGGCGATGCGATCAGCTTTGCCTGCGAGATGTACGCCATGAGCCTGCCGGACATCGAGGGCTACATCGAGCAGAAGATTCCCGTGGGCCAGGTCACGCCCGAGCTCATGACCGCGCTGCCGCGCCCCGAGCGCGCGCCGCTGCCGGCGGGCGAGGACGATGGCGACAGCATCGGCGCGATCTACCGCGAAGTGCGCGAGCAGAAGGCCGCCGAGAAGGGCGATGGCGGCCGCGATGGCGGGTCGCGTCGTCGTCGCAGTGGAAGCGGCAATGGCGAACGCAGCGGCGAGCGCGCGCCGCGCGAAGGCGGCGGTGGCCGTTCGCAGCGCCGCGGGCCGCGCGGGGATCGCGTCAAGGACGCCACCAAGGAAACCGCGAAGGAAGCCGCCGCCACGGCGGCGCCGGCCGCATCGAACGAAGCCGGCGCGCCTGCCGCGGATACCGCCGCCGACGCCTCGCGCAAGCGCCGCCGTCGCGGTGGGCGCCGCCAGCGCGAAGCGCGCGAGCAGGTCGAGGCGCGCCTGCTGCACGGCGACCGCATCGAGAAACCCGCCGAGCCGGCCTCCGCCGAGCCGGCCGAATCCCTGCTCACCCGGCTCAAGCGCCGCGTCGGCGGCTTCTTCAAGCGCCCGCCATCGCGGCACTGAGCGGGCGACGTTCCGCGCGGGGGTTTGCTACAGTGCGCCGGCTCACCTTTCGGCCTGTTTCGTCCCCATGCTCGATGCGCTGACCCTGCCACGCCCGCTGCGCGCCTCGCCCTGGCCGGCGCGCCTCGCGCTGGCCGGCGCCTTCGTGTTCTGCGCGTGGAAGGCGGTGGGGTTGTTCTGGCTGATGCTGGCCGGGCCGGACCTGCCCGCGCCGGGGCCGGCGACGGCGTTGCCGGCCGGCGATGCGCCCGCCGCGCGCGGCCAGATCGCCAAGTGGCACCTGTTCGGCGATGCCCAGGGCATCGTCGACCTGGCCACCCTGGCGCAGTCGAAGATGCAGGAAACCGCGCTCAAGCTCGCCTTGCGCGGCACCTTCAACGAAACCCGGCCCGAAGGCGGCATCGCCATCATCGCCGACGAGCAGGGCGTGGACCGCTCCTATCGCGTCGGCGACATGCTGCCCGGCGATGCGCGGCTGGAGCAGATCCTGGCCGGCGTCGTGGTGCTCTCGCGCGGTGGCGTCAGCGAAACCCTCAGCCTGCGTTTGACCGAAACGTCCGGCAGCGCCGCGACCACGCCCCGCGCCCCTGCGCGCGCGCCGCTGCCCGGCGGCGGCGCGGCCGGCCTGGGCTCCATGGCGATCAACCCGGTGATTGCGACCGGCATGCCGGACATGCAGACCTACCGCGCCGCCAACCTGCCCAACGTGCAGGAACTGGCCAGGCAGGTGCAGGTGATCCCGGCGTTCGTCAACGGCCGCATGCGCGGCGTGCGGGTCAGCGCCGGGCGCGATTCGGACGTGCTGGACAAGGCCGGCCTCAAGCCCAGCGACATCGTCACCGCGGTCAACGGCATCCCGCTCGACAGCCCGGCGCGCCAGGCCGAACTGCTCTCCAGCCTGCGCGACGCAAAGCAGGTGCAGATCGACGTGGAGCGCGACGGCAAGACCATCAAACTCCAACTCGGCCTCTGAACCGCCACGGAAACATCGACACCATGCGTTCATCCCACTCCGCCCGAGCCATCGCCTGCACCGCGCTGCTGGTCCTTGCCCTGCCGCTGCACGCGCAGACCCCGCCCGGCGTCACGCCGGCCGGGCCGGCTGCGCCCGCCGCCACGGCCACCGCCGATGGCCGCCACACGCTCAACCTGCGCGCCGCCGACATCGGCGTGCGGGTGCAGACGGTGAGCGAGATCACCGGCAAGAGCTTCATCCTGGATCCGCGCGTGGAAGGCCGCGTCACGGTGATTTCGGCCAAGCCGCAGATGCCGGCGGAAATCTACGAGACCTTCCTCTCGGTACTGCGCGTGCACGGCTTCGCCGCCGTTTCCACCGGCAACATGATCAAGCTGGTGCCCGATGCCGTGGCCGCGCAGGACGGCAGCGTCGGCAACGGCGGCGGTGGGCCGGATGCGCTGGTCACCCGCCTGATCCCGCTCCAGCACGTTTCCGCCGACGACGTGGTCAAGCTGCTGCGCCCGCTCGCGCCGCAGCAGGCCACCTTCACCGCCAATCCCGGCAACAACTCCATCCTCATCAGCGACCGCGCCGGCAACGTCGAGCGCCTGATGCAACTGATCCGCCGCATGGACACGGCTTCCGATGCCGAGGTGGAAGTGATCCCGCTGCGCCACGCCAGCGCCGCCGAAGTCGCGCGCACGCTCACCACGCTCGATGGCGGCGCCGGCGGCGCCGGCGGCGCGGCCAGCACCGGCCCCAGGCTCATCGCCGACGAGCGCACCAATTCCATCCTGCTCTCCGGCGACCGCGCCAACCGCCTGCGCCTGCGCAGCCTGATCGCGCACCTGGATACCCCGCTGGACGGCGGCGAGAACACCCAGGTGATCTACCTGAGCAATGCCCGGGCCGAGGACCTGGTGCCGATCCTGGAGAGCGTCGCCGGCACGCTCACCGGCCACGCCGGCGGCGAGGGCGCCAAGGCGGCCACCATCCAGGCCCATGCCGAAACCAATGCGCTGGTGGTCACCGCCGCGCCCGCCGTGTTCCGCGACCTGGCCGCCGTGGTGCGCCAGCTCGACGTGCGCCGCGCCCAGGTGCTGGTGGAGGCGATCATCGCCGAAGTCACCGACGAACTGGCCGACGAACTGGGCGTGCAGTGGCAGAGCACCAACTTCGACGGCGAACGCGGCTACATCGGCGGTTCCAACTTTCCCGGGGCGGGCGGCCTGGGCGGCATCGTCGGCGCGATGAGCGACCCTCTGGGCGCGCTCGGCGGAAGCGGCGGCCTGAACATGGGCTGGGTCGGCGGCCGGATCGAGATTCCCGATGGCGCCGGCGGCACCACGACGCTGTTCCAGATCGGCGCGCTGGTGAAGGCGCTGCGCGGCGACGGCCGCGCCAACGTGCTGTCCAACCCATCGGTCGTCACCCTGGACAACACCGAGGCGCAGTTCAAGGTGGTGCAGGAAGTGCCGTTCCTGACCGGCCAGTACACCAACACCGGCACCGGCAGCAACCAGCCGACCAACCCGTTCCAGACGGTGGAACGCAAGGACGTGGGCCTGATCCTCACCGTCACCCCACACATCAACGAGGGCACCGCGGTACGGCTCGAGATCAAGCAGGAAGTCTCTGCCATCGCCAGCACCGTGGCCGGCGCGGTGGACCTCATCACCAACAAGCGCGAGCTCACCACCTCCGTGCTGGTGCCCGATGGCGGCCTGCTGGTGCTGGGCGGCCTCAAGGAAGAAGAAACCCGCGAGAGCATGCAGGGCGTGCCCGGCATCAGCCGCATCCCGGTGCTCGGCCACCTGTTCAAGAGCCGCAACGCGCAGCGCAAGAAACGCAACCTGATGATCTTCCTGCGCCCGATCATCATGCGCGATGCCGCGACCGAAGCCGCCGTGTCCAGCGAGAAATACAACTTCCTGCGCGCCGAGCAGCTGCGCATGCGCGAGAACAAGGAGCTGCGCTACCGCGGCGACAACCAGCCCCTGCTGCCGGCGCTGGAAGACTTCGCCGCGCCGCCTGTCGATCTGTTCCGGAATCCGCCGCCGGTCGATCCGACGTGGCCGGATCAGGTGGAACGCCGTGACTGAAACGGTACCGGTGCGCCCGGGCTTCGGCTTCGCCCGTCGCCACGGCGCCACCATCACCGCGTTCGAGGCCGATGCCGCGCGCGTGGCCTGCCGCCCCGGCGTCAAGCCCGAGGTGCTGGCGGAACTGCGCCGCCACGCGCACCGCCCGCTGAAACTCGAACGCCTCGATGCCGATGCCTACGAGCGCCTGCTGCGCGGCCTCTACGAAGGCGGCTCGGACGACGCGCTGGCCGTGGCCGCGGACATGGACGATGCGCTCGATCTCAACCAGATCGCCGACGCCCTGCCAGAACCCACGGATCTCCTGGAAAGCGAGGACGACGCGCCGATCATCCGCCTCATCAACGCATTGCTCACCGAAGCCGTGCGCGAGAACGCCTCGGACATCCACAGCGAACCCGTCGAGAACCGCCTGGTGGTGCGCGTCCGCATCGATGGCGTGTTGCGCGAAGTGCTGGCGCCGAAGAAGGCCGTGGCCGCGCCGGTGGTCAGCCGCATCAAGGTCATGGCCAAGCTCGACATCGCCGAGAAGCGCCTGCCGCAGGATGGCCGCATCGGCCTGCGCATCGCCGGCCGCCCGGTGGACGTGCGCGTCTCCACGATTCCCGCCGGCCACGGCGAGCGCGTCGTGCTGCGCCTGCTCGACAAGCAGGCCGGCCGGCTCGATCTCTCGCAACTGGGCATGGATGCGGTCACCGCGCAGCGCATCGACCGGCTCATCCACCGCCCGCACGGCATCCTGCTCGTCACCGGCCCCACCGGCAGCGGCAAGACCACCACGCTCTACGCCGCGCTCACCCGCCTCAACGATGCCACCCGCAACATCCTGACTGTCGAAGACCCGATCGAGTACTACCTCGACGGCGTCGGCCAGACCCAGGTCAACGCGCGCGTGGACATGACCTTCGCGCGCGGCCTGCGCGCCATCCTGCGACAGGACCCCGACGTGGTGATGGTCGGCGAAATCCGCGACCTGGAAACCGCCGAGATCGCGGTGCAGGCCAGCCTCACCGGCCACCTCGTGCTCTCCACCCTGCACACCAACAGCGCGGTGGGCGCGGTCACGCGCCTGCACGACATGGGCATCGAGCCCTTCCTGCTCAGTTCCTCCCTGCTCGGCGTGCTCGCCCAGCGCCTGGTCCGCGTCCTCGACCCGGCCACGCGCGAAAGCTACGTGCCCGGCGAGGCCGAATGCGCCGCCTTCGGCAAACCCTTCGATCCGTCACTGCGTTTCTACCGCCCCGGTCCGGAAGCGGCGGGCCGCAACGCCGGCTACAAGGGCCGCACCGGTCTCTACGAACTCATCGTCGTGGACGAGACGATGCGCCGCCTGATCCACGAAGGCGCCCCCGAATCCGACCTCCTGCGCCACGCCCGCAAGAGCACGCCGGCGATGCTGGAAGACGGCTGGAACAAGGTCGTCGCCGGCGTGACCAGCGCGGACGAAGTGCTGCGGGTGACGCGGGACGAGTGAGGCGATCGCGCAGGTCGCGCCAGTCCCGCTCCACCATCGCCATCCACCGCTCATGCCGCTTGCCGTAGGCCGGCACAGCCGGGTGCGCCGCGCGATCCCCGCCCCTTGCGCCGATGCGCGCGTGGAAACGTGCCGGTACATGGATGCGGCCGATGTCCAGCCCGTTGCCTGCCAGGGTTCATCGCGTGCCATCGCCTGGGAGAGTGCCAGGGCGATGCCGCCTGGTCCGGCCACCGGCGCCATCGCACGGGAACGGCGCGTCCCGCGCCCGCCACGGCTCGTCCCGGCCCGCGCCCGGCCGGGGCTCGCGTCGTTACACTGACCGGGTGATGACAGCGGCCTCCGGCGGAAAACTTCTGTGGCCTCCCCTGGTGCTGGCATGGGCGATTCTCGCGATCGTCTTCCTGCCGCAGGCGCTGCTGCTCAATCTGGCCAGGCCCGAGCCACTCCCGGTCTGGCAGGCGGGATTGCGTAGCACCGCCATCTTCCTGCTCTGGGCCGGGCTGACCCCGCTGGCGCTGTCCGCGGTGCGCCGGTGGCCGCCCCTGGGCAGGACGCGCTGGCGCAATGCCCTCGTCCTCACGGGTGTCGGCATCGCGCTGTGCGCGCTGCATCTGCTGGGAATGGCGCTGGTCACTCTTGCCATGGCACCCGGGCCGGTTCCGGCTCCGCGCCTGCTTTCCTCGCTCGCCGTGGGCCTGGGCGCGACCAACGTCCTGATGGCGGGCGCCCTCTTCGCCGTCGGCATCGCCGTGCATCAGTTCGCCGCGCGCCGGGCCGCGGAACGCCAGCTTTCCGATGCGCGCCTGGCGGCACTGCGCCACCAGTTGCAGCCGCACTTCCTGTTCAACACGCTCAACGCCCTGTCAGAACTCGTCCACCGCGATGCGGACCGTGCCGAGAGCGTGCTCCTGCGCCTGTCGGCCTTGCTCCGCCGCGCCCTTCAGGATGGGCAGGCGCCACGGATCACGCTCGGGGAGGAACTCGATTTCCTCGACGACTATCTCTCGATCCAGGAAACCCTGCTCGGTGAACGCCTGCAGGTGCGAAGACGGATATCCCGCGAGTGCCTGTCGGCAAGGGTGCCGCCGCTCCTGCTCCAGCCCCTGGTCGAGAACGCCCTCCGGCACGGCATCGCGCCGTGCCTGGAAGGAGGCGTGCTGACGATCGGGTGCCGGATGATCGACGGCGCGCTCTGCATTGACATCTCGGACACCGGCCTCGGGGCGTCGCTGCCGCTGCGAAGCGGGATCGGCATGGCCAATACCCGCGAGCGGCTCGACACCGAATACGCGGGCGCCGCCTCGGTGGAGGTGCGCACGGCGCCGGGCGAAGGGTTCTGCGTGCGCCTCAGATTGCCCGGGCCATGAGCGCCGCGTCCATGCGGGTCATCGTGGTCGACGACGTGCTGCTGGCCCGGCAACGCCTGGAGAGGCTGCTGCGCGCCTATCCCGATATCCAGGTCGTCGGCAGTTGCCCCGACGCCGGCACCGCGGAGGCTTCGATCGCGGAGAACAAGCCCGACCTGCTGCTGCTGGACATCGACATGCCGGGGCGCAGCGGGTTCGAGCTTCTGGAACGATTGCCGGCGGAGCGTCGGCCGTTCGTGGTCTTCACCACGGCGCATGCCCGATTCGCGGCCAGGGCGTTCCGCGTGCATGCGGCGGACTATCTGCTCAAACCGATCGCGCCCGCGGAGCTGCGCGAGGCGCTGGACCGGGTTTGGGCCGCCAGGCGGGCGGGATCGGCCGGGCCCGCGTATCTGGTGCTTGGCGACAGGGAGGGCACGAAAGTCCTGGCGATGTCGTCGATCGACTGGCTGGAGGCCGCCGGGAACTACGCCTGCATCTGCGCCAACGGCACCACGCACATCCACCGCGAGCCGCTCGCGCGTCTGGAACTGCGCCTTGATCCTGCGCAGTTCCAGCGAATCCATCGCTCCCGGATCGTCAACCTGTCGCGTATCTCCCGCCTGGTGCCAATGGTCAACGGCGACCAGCGCCTGATCCTGAACGACGGCACGGAACTCAATGTCTCGCGGACCTGGCGGGAGGCATTGGTCGCACGACTGGCGGCGCGCTCCGGCTAGCCACGCGTCGGCCACGGTTCGCCCCATCCGGATTGGAATCGCGCGACGCGGGAGGCAAGGTGGCCTTCGCCGGACGACCGGCGAACCATCCAATCCCGCATCGGAGCCTGTATGCCCAGCCGTGTCGCGTGCCTGTTGGCGCCCAGTTTGCTGCTGCTTGCCCTGCCCACCACCGCCGCGGACATCCTGGCGCTGGACAAGGAGGGAGGGCGGCTTCATGTCGTGGACCTGGATACCTTCGCCCTGCGGCACAGCGTGCCGATCGGCGAGGGAGCGCACGAGGTCATCGCCTCCCATGACGGCCGCTCGGCGTGGGTGGCGCTCTATGGCGACCAGCAGCGCGTGGGTCATCACCTCGTGGAAGTGGACCTCGCCGGCGGCACGGTGACGCGAAAGATCGACACCACGCCCCTGCTCAGGCCGCATGGCATGGCCCGCGCCGGCCAGAACATCTACTTCACCGCCGAGATGAACCGCGCGGTGGCCAGGCTCAATCCCGGCGAAGGCCGGGTCGATCGGGTATTGGGCATAGGCCGCGATGCCACGCACATGATCGAAGTATCCGCCGACGGCCAGCAGCTCTTCACCACCGACCTCCTGTCCAACAGCGTCAGCCGGCTGGACTTCCGGGTGAAGGCGCCCCTTCCCAAGCTCACCCATTACGCGGTGGGCGACAAGCCGGAAGGCCTCGCGCTGCATCCTGACGGCAAGCACGCCTGGGTCGGGCTCAACGGCGAGGGCAAGGTGCAGGTGCTGGACATCGACAGCGGCAAGATCGTCGCCACGATGCCGGCAGGAAGCTACCCGGCCCGCATCGAGTTCAGCCGCGACGGCAAGCGCGTGTTCGTGATCGATCCCAAGGAAAGCGCCCTGCTCGTGTTCGATGCCGCTTCCCGGAAGCGCCTGCACGCGCATCGGATTCCCGGAACACCGCTCGGGATACTGCCGGCCAAGGATGTGTCCCGCGTCATCCTGACCCTGGTGACCGCCGGAGAACTGGTCGAGGTGGATGCGGGCAGTGGCGAAGTCGTCCGGCGCCTGGACGTGGGCAAGGTGGCGGACGGTATCGCGCTCGCCGATGCCGGCTGAGATGGCGGACGCACCGCCACGATGCCGTGGCTGCCGGGGAAGGCTCGAAGCAGGGTTCCTGGTCGATCGCGGCGACATGAACGTGCTCATGGAGGCGAGCTGGGCGAGTGGACGGCCGCGGCGGTCGCTTTGGCGGACAAGCGCCATCGGGAAGGGCGAGCGCCATCTTCCGGTGCACACCTGGCGCTGCACGAGCTGCGGACTTCTTGAATCCTATGCGGTGGAGCAGCGCGCATGACGGAAAACGATACGCCAAGGGCGCAGCTTCCGCCGGCATTTCGCATCATCTGCCTGTTCAATGCCCTCGTCTGGGTGATCGCCCGGCCGCCGTGGTTCCAGTCCGATGCCGTCTCGGTGGCCAGCGCCCTGGCAGGTGCCGGGATGTGGACGTTGCTGGGATTGTGGGGAAACCGGGAGGGCTGGCCCCGGCATGCCACTTTGTTCTGCGCCGGCGGATATGCGGGCATGCTGGCGGCACGGCTTGCGATGGAGAAGTGGATCGGCGCCTAGGGCCTGTCATCAATTCCCACGCGGCTCGCGTTGGTTCTGGATGGCCGTCAGGTGGTGCTGCGCGGCGCAGCGCCGTACTCCCTGTACGGTCAAGCCGTGCAGTGCCGCATGGCGGCCATCCAGAGCCAACCCGGAGGGCCGGCCCCCGAACGCCCGTCGCGGCGTCCTCGCTCGGTCGCGTATCGACATACGCTCTCTCACTCCTCCTTGCGACGATCATTCGGGGGCGTGGCGCGAGCCGCGTGGGAATTGATGACAGGCCCTAGCGCGACGACCGATGGCGCCGATCCGTGTCCAGGTCGTGGACAGGTTCTAACATCGCCGCATGCCGACCGCCCCGACCCTGGACCACCTTCGCCGCTACGCCATCGCGCGCAGCCTGTTCGCGCCGACCACGCTGCCGCGCGCCATCGCCCGGCTGGGTTTCGTGCAGATGGACCCGATACGCGCCCCGGCGCGGGCGCAGGATCTGACACTGCGCCATCGTGTCGTCGACTACCGTGCCGGCAATCTGGAAGTGCGCTACCCGCGCCTGGCCGTGGAGGAGGATTTTTTCGTCAACTACGGCATCCTGCCGCGCGCCACGCAGTGCCTCATGCACCCGCGCAAGGCGCGCACCGCATGGCCGCGCGCGCGCTGGACGCAGGCGCAGGCCGTGTTTGAATTCGTGCAAAGCCGCGGCGTGGTTCACCCACGCGACGTGGATGCCGCCTTCGATCATGGCACCAGCAGGAACTGGTTCGGCGGCAACAGTCGGGCCAGCACGCAATTGCTGGACGAGATGCACTATCGCGGCCTGCTGCGCGTGGCGCGGCGCGAAAGCGGCGTGCGCCTGTATACGGTGCAACTGGCCCATGAGCGCGATGCCCCGGCGGACCCGGACGCCGCCCTGGACGCGTTGATCGACGTGGCCGTGGCCAAGTACGCGCCATTGCCCGCGGCCACGCTCGGCCGCCTTGTCGCATGGCTGGGTTCGGCGGCGGCCCCGCAATGGCGCGAACGTCGCCGCGCGGCGCTCGAGCGCGCCAAGGCGCGACTGCCTCAGGCCACGGTGGACGGTTGCCGCTGGTACTGGCCGGCCGGCGAGAACCCCGGCAGTCGGCGCTTCGCCCGCGACGAGGCGCTGGACGAACACCTGCGCCTGCTCGCGCCCTTCGACCCGGTGGTCTGGGACCGCGAACGCTTCGAGCGTTTCTGGGGCTGGGCCTACCGCTTCGAGGCCTACACGCCCGCGCCGAAGCGGGTGCGCGGCTACTACGCGCTGCCGATGCTGTGGCGCGGCCGGGCGATCGGCTGGGCCAATGCCGCCGTGCGCGACGGGAAGTTGCAGCTACAGCCCGGTCATGTGAGCGGACATGCCCCGCGCGATGCCGCCTTCAAGCCTGCGTTGCAGGAGGAACAGGCGCGCATGGCGCGGTTCCTCGGGCTGTGAGCGGGCGCGTCTGTCTCGGCAATCGTCAACTGATCCAGAGCATCTCGGACTCAATGACGATCCATCGATCCCCGGAGCGAGCGACCAGATGGAGGAAACCTGTGCCACACAGCCCATCGCAGTGATGGGAAACGAAGATCAGGGCGAGCCGCCTGTCTGGTGTGAGCACCGGCCGGGTGATTTGGGCATAGCCTGCGGTATCTGGATAGGTTTCGTAGAACGTATCCCACCACCCGGTCTTGAACAGATTCTCGATGACAGAGGTAGGGACAACGCGGGTTCCAGGAACGCCATTGAGCGCCAATGGATGAGATTCCTGATTGGCCAGCACGAGTTCCTTTCGGAATTTTCCAGAGACCAGCCCTTCCAGATGCGTACTTATCAGGAGATCGCCCGGATCATTCCAATCCCGGTCGGCAACGCCCATGGACAGTTTCAGCGAATCATCGATCAGGATCAGGGTTCGTGTCCGACGCGGAATGGGTGGTTGACCGCGCTCCGGTGGCGGAGGAGGTACGCCTACCGGCTGCATCTTGTCGAGTACGGCGGCAAGAATCGCGCGTGTTTCTTCTGGCGAGGCAAGGTTCGGACGAGGCGCTTCCGCCCGCCGCTGGCTTTCGTCCTCGATCCACGCGATGGCAAAGGGTGACGCAAAGGTCGCAAGCGACAGTGCGGCCAGCGCCAAAGCGATTCCGATGACTCTCGTCCATCGCATGTGGCGACGTTTTGATCGGGAGGGGCGGTTCATCGCGGTTGTTCGCCAGCCTCATACAACCGCTGCACCGACTCGCGCGACAGCGCCACGATGGTGAACACGCCCAGGATGGTGCCGACCGGGATATAGAGGCAGTTGAGTACAGCGATGACGAAGGAGAAGGTACGGTGCACCCGGCGGCGCAGGTACAGGCCCGAGAGCACATTGCCCACCGCGCCGGCCACCATCAGCAGGCCCATGACGAGGTAGAACCAGCGGAACAGCGCGAAGAACCGCGCCGGGTCCGGACCTTGCTGTGGCCTGGCGAAGCTCGGGTCGCTCAGCAACGTCTGCATCAGCAGGTAGTGCCCGAACAGGAACAGCAGCCCGAGCACGGCCAGCCCGGCGGCGATGAAGTGGAAGATGGCGAGCAGGCGCAACTGGCGCAGGTCGGTTCCGGGGGCGGCGGCAGCGGAAGTCATGGCATGGCGTTCCCGGCAGGTGGATGCGCGCAAGTATGTCCGATGGCAGGGGCGGACGCCGGATGCGGCCGATAGCATCCCGGCTGGAACTTGTCGCGTGGTCGCCGGTCTGTTGCCCGCCACGCCCAGCCCGAAGCCAGCGCCTTCATGATCGAACTGCACGCGGTATCCCGTCACTATCGAATGAGCGGCCAGACCGTGCGCGCGCTCGACGGGGTGGACCTTGGCATCGGCGCGGGCGAGTTCGTCGCGCTGACCGGGCCATCCGGCTCGGGCAAGTCCACCCTGCTCAACGTGCTCGGCTGCCTGGATCGCCCGGATGCGGGCAGCTACCGGCTCGACGGCATCGAGGTGAAGTCGCTCGACGACACCGCCGCCAGCGTGGTGCGCAACCGCCGCATCGGTTTCGTGTTCCAGAGCTTCCATCTCCTGCCCCGGCTTTCGGTGCTGGAGAACGTGCTGTTGCCGCTGCGCTTTTCCGGGCAGCCCGATCCCGAGGCGCCCGATCGGGCGCGCGAACTGCTGCGCCGTGTCGGCCTGGGCGAACGGCTGGACCACCGGCCGGGCCAGCTTTCCGGCGGCCAGATGCAGCGCGCCGCGATCGCGCGGGCGCTGGTGATGAAGCCGGCGCTGCTGCTGGCCGACGAACCCACCGGCAACCTGGATTCGCGCAGCGCGGAGGAGGTGCTGGCGCTGATCGGCGAGGTGCATCGCGGCGGCCAGACCGTGGTGATGGTGACGCACGACAACGAGGTCGCCGCGAACGCGCCGCGCCAGGTGCGCCTGCGCGATGGGAGGATCGAGCATGATTCGGCGGCCTGATCCGGCGGCGCCCTTGCGCGCGCTGCTGCGCGCCACGGGCGTGGCGCTCGCCCTGGCGTCGGTGCAGGCCATCGCCGCGCCGCTGATGCTCACCGGCCAGGTGCGCGCGCTGGATGCCGAGACGATCTTCGTGCCGCCATCGGATACCTCGCCGGTGGTGCTGCGCTATCTGGCGCCGGAAGGCGCGGTGGTGGCGCCGGGCGACGCGCTGGTGCGCATCGACCCGGGCCAGTCGCTGGTGCAGGCGCAGGAACTGGAAGGCCAGATCGAGCAGGCCGGCGCGCGGCGCGACAAGGAACTGGCCGAGCTTCGGGTCAAGGTCATCGACGCGCAGATCGCGCTGGTGCAGGCCCGCGCCGTGCGCGACAAGGCGGAAGTGGACGCGCAGATCCCGCGCGATCACCTTTCCGCGCTGGATTTCGACCGCTATGCCGGCGAATACGAACGCGCCCGCCGCGAGCATGACCTGAAGGCCGACGAACTGGCCGCCGCGCGCGCCGCCGTGGCGCGCCGGCAGTCCGATGCCGCGCTGGAAGAGCGCAAGCTGGAGGCGCAACTGGATTTCCATCGTCTGCGCATCGTGGCCTCCGAGCAATTCGCCACGCGCGCCGGCACGGTGCGGCATGGGTTCGATCCGCGTTCGGGCCAGCGTTATGCCGAAGGCGTATCGGCGATGCCGGGCCAGCAGGTGGGCGAGGTCGCCAGCGGCGGCGCGATGGGCGTGCGCGCCTTCGCGCTGGAACCCGAGCGCGCGTGGCTGGCGACCGGGCAGGCGGTGACGTTGCGCTTCGATGCGCTGGGCGACGCGGTGGCGCAAGGGCGCATCGAGCGCATCGGCGGCGCGCCGGAGGCCAAGGCCGAATGGGGCGACGGGCGTTATTTCCTGGTGGACATCGCGCTCGACGACGCGGCGCAGGCATTGCCGCTCGTCTCGGGCATGAGCGTGCGCGTCGACGTGCCCGCGCCCGATGGCGTGGCCGCCGCGACGGAGGCTGCGCCATGAGGCGGATGCTGTGGCTTTTGCTGTGGCTGCCGGCACTGGCCCCGGCGCAGTCGCTCCGGCTGGAAGGCGAAGTGTTCGCGCTGCGCAGCGAGCAGATCCTCCCGCCTTCGATTCCCAACGTCTGGAACCTCAGCATCACCGAACTGGCGCCGGACGGCTCCACCCTCGAGCCGGGCGACATGGTGGTGGTGTTCGATGGCGGGGAAACCCAGAACCAGCTTCTCACCCAGCGCAGCCAGCTCGCCGAGAAGACGTCCCAGCGCGAACAGCTCCTGCTGGAACTGGCCGAGCGCGAGCGTACCGAGCGCCTGGCGACCGAGGAGCGCCGCGCGCGGCTGGACAAGGCGCAGCGCAAGGCGACCCAGCCCGAATCGCTGGTGCGCCGGGTGGACTACAGGAAGCTGGTGATCGAACGCGCCGAGGCCGAGGAACTGATGGCGCTGGCCGAGCAGCGCGAGCGCCTGTCGGCCGAGCAGCGCCGCCAGGAACTGCGCCTGATCGATTCGGAGATCGCGCTGCTGGAAAAAAAGATCGCCACGCTGGGGGCGGCGGTCGCGGCCCTGCGCGTCACCGCGACCCAGCCGGGCATCCTCAACCACCGCACCAACTGGAGCGGCGAGAAGTTCGCGGTCGGTTCGCCGGTGTTCCGCGGCCTGGCCGTGGCCGAGATCCCCGACCTGGGAACGCTGGCGGTGCGCACCGCGGTGGACGAGCGCGACCTTGCGCGCGTCGCCACCGGCATGCGCGCCCGCGTGGTGGCCGAAGGCGGCGTTGCGCTGGACGGCCGCGTGGTGTCGATCGGCCGGGTGGTGCGCAGCAAGTCGCGCGTGCAGCCGGTGCCTGTGGTCGATGTGCGGGTGGAGCTGGATGGCGCCACGAGCCGGCTGAAGCCCGGGCAGGCGGTGCGCGTGGAACTGTTCGATACGCAGGTGGCGGAGGTGGCGCGATGAAACGTCTGGTGTTGCCGGTATGCGTTCTGGCCCTTGCCGCGTGTTCGCGTTCGCCGGAGCGCGAACTGCCGGTGGAGATCGTCGCGGCCGGGCCGCTCGCGCTCGACATCGAGGCCGAAGGCCACCTGCGCGCCGTGCGTTCCACGCCGCTGACCGTGCCCGGCCGCAACTGGGTCCAGCAGCAGGTGGTCTGGATGGCGCCGGAGGGCAGCATGGTGAAGGCCGGCGAGACGGTCGCGCGCTTTTCCGCGGCGCAAGGCGAACTGCGCCTGACCGAGGCGCTGCTGGACCTGGAGCGTACCGCGCTGTCGCGCGTTTCCAAGGAGGATGCGCTGGATGCCGCCGTCGGCCGCGTCGGCGTGGACCTGGCGCAGGTGGGGTCGGAGCTGGCGATCGCGCGGCGCTATGCCGATGCCGATCTCACCATGTTCGCGCGCAACCAGATCCTCGATGCCATCGAGGACAGCCGCTATCTGGACGCCAAGGACGCCACCTTGCGCTGGCGGCGAGACCAGGCCAGCGAACGCGGCGCGGCGGAACTGGCCGTGATCGATTCGCAGCGCGCCACCCACCAGCACAACGCCGACCTGCGCCGGCAGGACCTGGATTCCCTCGAACTCGTCGCCCCGCACGACGGCGTGCTCCTGATCCAGGCCAACTGGACCGGCGAGAAACTCACCGTCGGCTCCACGATGTGGGCGCAGAACGAGTTCGGCAGCCTGCCCGACATCACCCAGCTGGAAGTGGAGATCGCCGTGCCGCACGTGGACGCGCACGAGCTGGCGAAGGGCGTGAAGGTCAGCCTGCACCCGCTCGGCCGGCCGGCGCAGGCCACCACCAGCGAGCTGAGCTTCGTCGCCACCGCCGCGCAGGTGCAGAACCGCCAGAACCCGGTGCGCTACCTCAAGATGAAAGCGCCCATCGATCCGGACGCGGTGCGGCGCCATGGCTGGACGCCCGGCATGGCCTTCCGCGCCGTGCTGCACCTTTCCGATGACGCATCGGCGCTGAGCGTGCCGAACGTGGCGCTGAAATCGTCCGGTTCGGACCGGCACTACGTCTACACGATGCAAGGCGGCCGCCCGCAGCGGCGCGAGGTGACGCCCGGCGCGCGCGGCCCGGCGCGCACGCGGATCGTGGCCGGCCTTTCGCCGGGCGATGCGGTGGTGCTGCTGCCCGATGCGGTGGAGCGCGCGAACGCGAACGCGGCGGAGGCGACGGAGGCATGACGGCGACATCGTCCCACCTGGCCCCCTGGCGCGAGGCGCTGGAAGAACTCTCCCGCCGCAAGCTGCGCACCGGCCTCACCCTGCTGGGCCTGATCTTCGGCATCGGCGCCATCGTCGCGATGCAGGCGGTGGGCGAAGGCAGCCGGCGCGAGGCGTTGAAGCTGGTGCAGGGCCTGGGCCTGAACAACCTGATCGTCGAAGCCAAGACCTTCGACACCGACACCCTGCGCGAGAACCGCAACCGCAGCCTCGGCCTCAGCGTGGCCGATGCGCGCGCGGCGCGGGATGTCGTCGTGGGCGCGCAGAGCTTCGCGGCGGAAAAGCGCATCAAGGCCCATTCGACGTTCAGCGCCCACGGCGCCGGCGACGCGCAGGCCAGCGGCGTGACGCCGGGGTATTTCGACCTGGCCGCGCTGGAGGTGGCGAAGGGGCGCGCATTGGCCGAGGACGACGAGGCCACCCTGTCCAGCGTCGCCGTGCTCGGCCACCAGGCCGCGCGCGACCTGTTCCCGGCGGGCGATGCGGTGGGGCAGGCGATCAAGCTCAACCACGTCTGGCTGACCGTGGTCGGCGTGCTCGCCGACCGCGACCTTTCCGCCGACCGCTTCGAGGGCGTGCAACTGGGCCTTGAGAGCAACCGCGTGTTCGTGCCGCTCTCCACCGCGCGGGCGCGCTTCCGCTTCCAGCCGATGGAGGACGAGGTGGACCGTTTCTGGCTGCGCATCGACGACCCGGCGCGCATCCCCGACGCCGCGCGCGTGACCGCCGCCGTGCTCGACCAGCGCCACGGCGGCATCGACGACACCAGTCTCGTGGTGCCGGCGCAGCTCTATCGCCAGCATCAGGAAACCCAGCGCATCTTCCAGATCGTGATGGCGGCCATTGCCGGCGTCAGCCTGCTCGTCGGCGGCATCGGCATCATGAACATCATGCTGGCCAACGTGCTCGAACGCCGCCGCGAGATCGGCCTGCTGCGCGCGCTCGGCGCGCGCCAGCGCGACGTGATCGCCCAGTTCCTGCGCGAAACCTTCGTCATCTGCATCCTCGGCGCGCTGCTGGGCGTGGTGTTCGGCGCGGTGCTGGCGTATCTCATCGCCACGCTGGCCGGCTGGCAGGTGGCGTGGGCGCCGCTGCCGATCTTCGTCGCCACCGCGCTGTGCGCGTTGGTCGGCCTAGCCTTCGGCGTCTATCCGGCGCGGCAGGCGGCGCAGCTGGACCCGATCGCGGCATTGCGCACCGAATGAACCGCACCGGCCCGCGGGCCGGTGCGGCACGGCGTGCTCAGTTCTCGAAGCCGTTGGCGAACAGCACGCCGGGGTCCGACGGGCGCGACAGCAGGTGCACCTTGCCCAGCCCCGACAGCGTGGCCTGGATCAGGATCGTGCCGTCGGCGGCGGCCCAGGAATCCTGTCCGCCGTTGTGCTGGGCGATGCCCGTCACCACGCTGAGGTCGGTGACCGTGCGCGACGAGGGGCCGGACGTGGTGGTCACGGTGAGGGTATCGCCCACTTTCAGCAGGCGGCGGGGCGGCTGGCCTTGCCGCAGCAGCCAGTAGGCCAGCTCCGAGCCGGGATTGGTCCGCGCCAGCACGATCAGGTCGCCGTTGGCCAGCAGTACGCGGCCGGGGAAATTCTGCCAGGTCCGGTTCGGTTCCGGGCCGTACTGGCCGGTGAGGCCGAGCAGCGCCACCAGTTCCGGGTTGCTGCCGGCCCGCACCCGCCACAGGCCGCCGGGGTTGCCGCCGTCGGTGGTGTTCACCGTGGCGGAGAAGGCGGCCCAGGAGCCGGCCGAGGTCAGGGTGCCGGTATCGAAGGTGCGCCAGGTGGTGTCCAGCCAGCCCGGCCCGTGCGCCGGGCCGTCGCCGTTGATCGCCAGCGGCCGGTTGACCTGCCCGTCGTGCCAGAACAGGCCGGTGCGCGGGGACTGGGACGGCGCGGTGCGGTAGGCGGAGAAGAAGTAGAACTGCCCCGCCTCGCCCAGGCGCGGCGTGGTGAACGAGAAGGCGTCGAAGGTGGCCGTGCCGATGCCCAGGTGCGGTCCGCGCGCGCCGCTTTCGCCGTTCACCGCGATCGCGCGCGGCGGGCCGTTGCAGATTTCCCAGATGCCGTTGCGGCTGGTGGCGTCGAAGTTGCCGTAGACGCGCGCGTCCGGCGTCATGGCGATGTCCGACAGGCTCCAGGCGCCGTTGAAACTGTCCCCCGGCGTGATGCCGGGCGACAGCGCCGGATCGGTCGAATGGCGCAGGATGCAGGGCCGGTTACCCTGGCCCGGCACATGCAGCGCCACCACCCGGCGCACGGCCTGGGTCGGGCTGAGGGCTTCGCCGGTGAAGGCCACCCGGCCCCCGGACAGGGCGCGTCCGGCGAGCCAGGTGGTGTCGTTCTGCATCACCCAGCCGGCGCCCAGCCCCGGTCCGAGTACGCCATCGGTCAGGGCGCGCAGGATCTCGACATTGCCATTGCCGTTCCAGCGCCACATGCCCCAGGTATGGGTAGTGCTGTCCGCCGGGTCGCCGGCGCGTCCGATGAAGAGGCGCTGTCCGTCGGCTCCCGCGCCGCTGCCGCCATCGGCGATGTTGACGAAGACGTGGGCGCTTTCGTTGCCGCTGCGTCCTGGTCCCGGCATGGCTCCGGGCGTGTTGCGCGCGGCGTAGCGTACCCAGCCGTTTGGCCTCCATGACCAGTAGCCGGCCGAAGCGGTCGGCGAGGTCAGGCGCAGTCCGATCTGGTCGCCGCGGGTATCGCCGACCAGGGCATCGGTATACAGCCGGCTGCCGGTGGGCAGGCCGGGGAGCGCGATGCTGGCGCTTTCGGCGGCCACCACGCGCCACTCCGCGGGAACGCTCTGGGCCGTGGCCGGCAGGTGGGGCAGGAGGGTGGCCGCCAGTGCGGCCAGGGCAGGTGCGGGGGTGTTCATCGATCCGTGATCCTTGGCAGGGGCGTGAGCGCGACGGGGCTGTCATCGCGGCGCGGCGATGCTAGGGTGGCGGCCCCACGGAAGTCGGCACGCTCCGGTAATGCTTTGGTAACGGCGGGATTGACGTTCCAGAACAATGGCTTGGACGTGCAGAAGGCACAGGGAAGGCATGCAAAACGGGCGTTCGTCGCGCGAGCAGATCAGTTACAGCTACCGCTTCGGTACCGCCGAGTTCGACGAGGCGCGGTTCGAGTTGCGCGTGGCCGGGCTACCGGTGGACGTGGAACCGCGCGCGCTGGAAGTGCTCGCCTATCTGCTGCGGCACGCCGGCGAGGTGGTGACCAAGGAGGAATTGCTGCGCGAGGTCTGGGCGGGCCGGGTCACGGTGGACAAGGTGCTGCCCAACGCCATCGCCAAATTGCGGCGGGCATTGGGCGAGGCCAATGCCGAGCAGCTGGTGACGCAGTCGCGCATCGGTTATCGCCTCGACGGCACGGTGAGCCGCAGCGTGCAGGGCCTGCGTCAGGCCAGCCGGCTGGAGCTGGCGGCCGGGCAGCCGGTGCCGACCCGCGAGACCTTCCTGCTGCGCGAGCTGCTCGGCAGCACGCAGGGCAGCGAGGTCTGGCTGGCCGAACAACCCCGCACCGGCACGCGCCGGGTCTACAAGTTCGCCCTCGACGACGAGCGCCTCTCCGCGCTGAAGCGCGAGGCCACGCTGGCGCGCGTGCTGCGCGAGGGGGCGCAGGAGGAGGAAGCCGGGCATTTCGTGGAACTGACCGACTGGAACTTCGCTTCGCCGCCGTTCTTCCTCGAATACACCTACGGCGGCGGCAACCTGCTCGAATGGGCGCAGGCGCACCTGGCGCAAACCGGACGACAGGCGCGCATCGCGCTGTTCGTGCAGATCGCCGATGCCGTCGCCGCCGCGCACCGCATCGGCGTGCTGCACAAGGACCTGAAGCCGGCCAACGTGCTGGTGGCGTGCGAGGGGGACGAGTGGCGGGTGCGGCTCACCGATTTCGGCAGCGGTCGCCTGCTCGATCCGGATCAGCTCCGGCAACTGGGCATCACCCGCGCCGGCATGACCGTGACCCAGGACCTGGCCGATCCCAGTTCCGGCACGCCGCTCTACATCGCGCCGGAGCTTTTCGACGGCCAGTTGCCGACCACGCGCTCGGACATCTACGCGCTCGGGATCATGCTCTACCAGATGCTCGCCGGCAGCCTGTCGCGGCCGATGGCCTCGGGCTGGGAACAGGACATCGGCGACGCGGTGCTGTGCGAGGACATCCGCCTGGCCACCGAAGGCGACCCGCGCCGGCGCCTGTCCGGCGCCGAGGAACTGGCCCAGCGCCTGCGCCGGCACGAAGCGCGCGGGCAGGAAGCCTTGCAGGCGCGGGCCGAGGCCGAGCTGGCCCGGATCGAGCACGATGCCTTGAAGCGCAGCCGCGCGCGCCGTCCCTACCTGATCGCGCTGCTGCTGGCATTGCTTGGCGGCACCGTGGTGGCCGCATGGCTGGCGCACTCGGCGCTGGCCTCGCGCAATGAGGCGCAGCGCGAACTGGCGCGCGCCAATGCGCTGAACCGCTTCCTCAACGAGGACCTGATCGGGCGTTCCAACCCGCTGGTGGTGGCCAAGGGGCAGGACGCCTCGCTCAAGGACATCCTGCTCGGCGCGCGCGAGCGCGTGGCCGACCGTTTCGCCAACGAGCCGCTCACCGGCGCCTCCATCCACACCAGCCTGACCATGCTGCTCAACATGGTGGAACTGTTGCCCGAGGCCGAAACCGAGGCGCGGCGCGCGCTGGCGCTGTACGAACAGGCCAGCGGCCCGGACAGCCTGGACACCGCCCGCGCCCGCGCGCTGCTGGCACGCCTGCTGACCCGCACCGGCGGGATCGAGGAATCCCTGGCCCACATCGAGCGGCTGGAGCGGCAGGTCGAACGCAACCCGGAAGAACCGTGGCTGCGCTACCTGGCCGCATCGGCGCGCGGGATCTACCACATGAACCGCGGCGAATACGCCGCCGCCGTGCCGCATTACCGCATCGCCATCCCGCTGCTGCGCGCCGTCGAGCCGGACAACGTCACCGTGCGCGATTCCATGCGCATCGACCTGGTCAACGGCCTGACCCAGGTCGGCGAACTGGAAGCCGCGCGCGAGGAAGGTTTCGCGCTCCAGGCCGAGATCGCCGCGCGCGACGACGACAACGGCCTCGTCGCCGCCTTCGCACAGGCCGCCGTGGCCCGCACCTGGACGCTGGAAGGCGACCTGGCGCGCGCCGAGGCCGGCCTGAACGAAGCCTCGCGCACCATCGCCGCACTGCTCGGGCCCGGCCACTCCCGTCACCTGATGGTGGTGAGCGACCTGTACGCCATCGCGATGCGCCGCCACGACTGGCCGGCCGCGCTCGGACATGCGCGGCAGGTGCACGAAGGCTTCCATGCCCGGCTCGGCGATGCCCACATCATCACCCAGCTCACCCGCATCAACTGGGGCCAGGCCCTGTACGAAAGCGGCGACGCCGCCGCCGCCGCGAACCTGTTGCGCCGCGCCTGGGAGCATCTGTCCGCGCAGCTCGACCCGGCCAATCCGCAGCGCCAGATGGCCGCGTTCTGGCTCGCGGCGGCGGAACTGGACCTGGGCAATGCCCGGGTCGCCGCCGATCTGCTCGCGCCGCTGGAGGCTGCCGCGCTGGAAGGCGTGGCGGCCGATGGCTTGTGGGCGCATCGTCTGGACATCCTGCGCGGCCTGCTGGCCGCGCGCGAAGGCGCACCGGATGCCACGCAACGGCTGGATGCGGCGATCGCCGGGATGGCGCGGGGCGGCAGTGCGGAAGGCAGCCGCCTGGTTCGCGTGGCCCGACAAGCGCGCGGAGCGCCCTGACCGCCACCAAGGCAGGATGGTGCGTAATAACATATGTTATAATCGCTGCCTCATCCCGACCGGAACGCCCGGCCATGAAGCTCAAGATCACCACCGTCGGCAATTCCGCCGGCGTCGTCCTGCCCAAGGAACTGCTGACGCGGCTGCGCGTGGAAAAGGGCGACGAGCTGTATGCGCTGGAAACACCGGATGGCATCCGCCTGACCGTGTACGACCCGACACTGGCCGAGCAGATGGAGGTGGCCGAGCAGGTGATGCGTCGCCGTCGCGTCCTGCTCAACAAGCTGGCGCGGTAGGTGCGCCATGATCGTCTGGATCAGGAAGTCGCTCGTGCTGGCGATCCATGACCGCCAGCTCGCCGAGCACGGCGGCGACGAGGGCGTGCGCGACGAAAGCATGCTGGATTCGGCGCTTGGCCGGCCGCAGTACCGCCATGCCTACGACGACCCACGGCCGGATCTCGCCGATCTGGCGGCCAGCCTCGCGTTCGAGCTGGCGCACAACCGCCCGTTCGTGGATGGCAACAAGCGCACCGCGGCCGTCGCATGCGAGGTGTTCATCATGCTCAACGACGCCGTGCTGGCGGCCGAGGATCACGAGCTTTATCCGATGTACCTCGACCTTGCCGAAGGCGGCATCGACGAAGGCGCCTTCGCCGACTGGCTGCGCCCGCGCATCAGGATGACGCACACCCGGCAGGTGCAGGAAGAGCGCACCCCCTACCGTGCCCGATAGGCGCGAAGCGGGCACGACACGCTCTATGCTTGTCGCCCCGTTTCCCGCACCGGCCCCGCCATGCCCCGCCCGCTTCGCATCGCGCTTGCCCAGTTCGATTTCCCGGTCGGTGCGGTGGCCGCCAATGCGCAGCGCATCGGCGCGCTGATCGCGCAGGCGCGCGACGAGTTTTCCGCCGACGTGGTGCTGTTCCCGGAGCTGGCGCTGTCCGGCTATCCGCCCGAGGACCTGCTGCTGCGGCCGTCCTTTCTCGAAGACTGCGCGCGCAGCATCGAGGAGATCGCCCGGAGCGTACATGGCATCGTCGCCATCGTCGGCTGGCCGGAAGCGGCGGGCGCGGTGGTGTACAACGCCGCCAGCGTGCTGCGCGACGGCCGCATCCAGGCCACGTACCGCAAACGCGAACTGCCCAACTACGCGGTGTTCGACGAGCGCCGCCATTTCGCGGTCGATCCGGATGGCGGGCCGTGCGCGTTCGAAGTCGCGGGCGTGCGCGTGGGGGTGGTGATCTGCGAGGACCTGTGGTTCGCCGAACCGCTGGCCGATACCGCCGCGCAGGGCGTGGACGTGGCGCTGGTGCCGAACGCCTCGCCGTTCGAGCACGGAAAGGCCGCCCAGCGCGATGCGCTGCTGGCGCGGCGCGTGGCCGAAACCGGCGTGGCGCTGGCGTACCTGAACCTCGTCGGCGGGCAGGACGAAGTGGTGTTCGACGGCGGCTCGGTACTGGCCGATGGCGATGGCCGCGTGCATCCGGCCGCCTGCGCGTTCCAGGAACGCTGGCTGGTGGCCGATTTCGATGCGGCGCAGCGTCGCTTCGCCCGCGTGCAATGGGATGCCGATTGCGACGAGGGCCGCGAGTCGCTGGCCTGGCGCGCGCTGGTGCGCGGCACGCGCGACTACGTGCGCAAGAACGGGTTTTCGCAGGCGTTGCTTGGATTGTCCGGCGGCGTGGATTCGGCGATGGTGCTGGCGATCGCGGTGGATGCGCTGGGCGCGGAAAACGTCACCGCCGTGCGCCTGCCTTCGCGCTACACCAGCGACCTGTCCAACGACCTGGCCTCGCGGCAGGCGGCCGCATTGGGCGTGCGACTGCACACCCTGCCCATCGAAGCGCCGTTCGCCGCGTTCCTGGAAACCCTCGCGCCACTGTTCGCCGGCCATGCCCCGGACATCACCGAGGAAAACCTGCAAAGCCGCTGCCGTGGCGCGCTGATGATGGCGCTGTCCAACAAGTTCGGCGGCCTGCTGCTGACCACCGGCAACAAGAGCGAATACGCGGTCGGCTACGCCACCATCTACGGCGACATGTGCGGCGGCTACGCGCCGATCAAGGACGTGTACAAGACCGATGTCTTCGCGCTGTGCCGCTGGCGCAACGGGCAGGGCGACGGCGAGCGGATTCCCGAGGCGGTGATCGCCCGCCCGCCGAGCGCGGAACTGCGCGAGAACCAGCGCGACGACGATTCGCTGCCGCCCTACGAGATACTCGACGCGCTGCTGGAACGGCACATCGAAGGCGAACAGTCGTCCGCCGAACTCATCGCCGCCGGCTTCGATGCGGACATGGTGCACCGCGTGCTGCGGCTGGTGCGGATCAGCGAATGGAAGCGCCGCCAGGCCGCGCCCGGCCCGAAAGTCTCGCGCTGCGCGTTCGGCCGCGAGCGGCGCTATCCGATCACATCCGGCTATGCGGGCTGAGGCGCGCATGCGTTCGATGCTTCTGTTGATGCCGCTGTGGTTCGCCGGCGCCTTGCCGGCGCAAGCGCAGCACGCCGATGCGCCTGCCGTTGTCGCCGGACACGAAACCGCATCGGCAACGCGCCTGATCCAATCGGCGCGCGCCCGCACCCTTGTCGGGGAAATCTACGATCCGGCCTACGTCTCCATCGCCTATCCCGGCGGCGACGTGCCCAACGATCGCGGCGTCTGCACCGATGTGGTGATCCGCGCCTACCGCGCGCTCGGCATCGACCTGCAAGTGCGGGTGCACGAGGACATGCGCGCCAACTTCGCGCGCTATCCCGGGCTATGGGGCCTGACCCGCACCGACCGCAACATCGACCATCGCCGCGTGCCGAACCTGGAAACCTTTTTCCAGCGGCAAGGCGCGGAGCTGGCGGTATCGCGGGAGGCCGCGGCTTATCGCCCCGGCGACCTGGTGACGTGGCGCCTGCCCGGCAACCTGCCGCACATCGGCATCGTTTCCGACCGCACCTCGCCCGAAGGCACGCCGCTGATCCTGCACAACATCGGCGCGGGCACGGTGGAGGACGACATCCTGTTCGCCTACCCGATCACGGCGCATTTCCGCTATTTCCCGACAGATCGCTGAAGCGCCGGCCTGAAACGAAAACGCCGCCCGAAGGCGGCGTTTTCGTTGGTCTGCGGATGCGATGCGATCAACCGTGGCTGCCGAGCGCAGGCCCGGCCGCCTGCGCGCGCATGTCGCCGTGGTAGTGGCGCTTGTCCGAACCGAACGGCGTCAGCTTGCGCCACCACGAACGTTCCGCCGGCCAGTCGCCGCGCAGGTAGGGGTGGTCGGGATAGTTGGCTTCCAGCACGCGGCGCGCGTCGATGGCGAGCGTGTCCTGGCCCAGGCGGGCGTAGGCTTCGCTCATCACCGCCAGCGCGTCGGCGTCGTAGATGCTCTGCGGGTACTGCTCGATCACGTGCTGGCCGCGATTGGCGGCGGCCACCCAGGCCCGGCGTTCGAGGTAGAACACCGCCACGTTGAGGTCGTGGCGCGCCATCTGGTTGCGCAGGTGCACCATCTTGGCGCGCGCATCGGCGGCATAGCGGCTGGTGGGGTAACGCTGGATCAGGTCGTTGAAGTCGTTGAACGACTGGCGCAGCGAGAGCTGCTCGCGCTGGGTCGGATCCAGCCGCGCGATGCGCAGCAGCGTGCCGTCGTGGCGGTCGAAGTTGATCAGGCCGCGCAGGTAGTACACGTAGTCGATGTGCGGATGCGCGGGATAGGTGCGGATGAAGCGGTTGACCGCCGAGGTCGCGTCCTCGGGCTTGTTGCCCTTGTAGTAGGCATAGGCCAGCTCGATCTGCGACTGCTCGGTGTACGGGCCATACGGAAACCGCGCGATCAGGCGCTGGTAGTAGCGCTGGGCGCGGGTGGCGTTGCCGCGTTCCAGCGACTTCTTGGCCTCGGCGTAGAGGCTTTCCAGCGGCAGGGTTTCCAGCGGATCCTCGCGCTTGCCCCAGCGGCCGCAGGAACTGAGCAGGAGGGCGAGCGCCAGCAGGATGGCGAGGCGGGCGATACCGGAAAATCGGGTCATCGAAGGCTCTGTGATGCCGTGACGGACACGGAGCGCGGCATAATAGCCCAAAGCCGCGCGGCGGCTCATTAAGAAGCCGTGAAGCCAACGCTGCGGCGGTTCCCGTTCAGGCTCCCATGACCACATCCCCCTTTTCCGTTGTCGCGGCGCGACAGGCGCAGGTGCCGCTGGAAGCGGCCGGGCGACGCATCGACCAGGTGCTGGCCGAACTGTTCCCCGAGTTCTCCCGCTCCCGGCTTGCCGGGTGGATCAAGGCCGGGCAGGTCACGGTGAACGACCAGGTGCCACGCCCGCGCGACGCCGTGCGCGGCGGCGAATGGGTGGTGCTGAACGCCACGCTGGAGCCGGCCACCGAATCGGCGCCCGAGGACATCGCGCTGGACGTGCTGTACGAGGATGCGCACCTGCTCATCGTCGACAAGCCCGCGGGCCTGGTGGTGCATCCGGGCGCGGGCAATCCGGCCGGTACGCTGGTCAATGCCCTGCTGCATCGCGACCCCGGCCTGGCCGTGCTGCCGCGCGCCGGCATCGTGCATCGGCTGGACAAGGACACCTCCGGCGCGCTGATCGTCGCGCGTACCTTGCAGGCCCACGCCGCGCTCGTCGCGCAACTGGCCGCGCGCGACATCCACCGCCAGTACGAGGCCATCGTCAACGGCCCGATCATCGCCGGCGGCACGGTCGACGCGCCGCTGGACCGTCACCCGGTGGATCGCCTGCGCCGCGCCGTGGTCGATGACGGCAAGCCCGCCGTCACCCACTACCGCGTGCGCGAACGCTTCCGCGCCCACACCCGCATCGAGTGCGTGCTGGAAACCGGCCGCACCCATCAGATCCGCGTGCACATGGCCCACATCCGCCATCCGCTCGTCGGCGATCCGCTCTACGGCGGCGCGCTGCGGCTGCCCAAGGCCGCAGCGCCGGAACTGGTCGCTGCGCTGCGCGGCTTCCGCCGCCAGGCGCTGCATGCCGAAAGGGTGGAACTGGCGCATCCGGTACATGGCGGCGTGCTGCAAGCCGTCGCGCCGACGCCGCCCGACCTCCTCGCGCTCGCCGCAGCGCTGCGCGCCGATACCGCGCGACATGCCGATGACGACCTCTGAGTTCCTCGTGCCCGACTGGCCCGCGCCGGTGAACGTCGCCGCGTTGGTCACCGTGCGCGACCTGCCGGGCCATTCGCTGCCGCCGTTCGATGCCTTCAACCTCGGCGCGCATTGCGGCGATGCCGCGGATGCCGTGGCCGCCAACCGCCGCACTCTCATCGAACTGGCCGGCTTGCCCGATTCGCCGCACTGGCTGTCACAGGTGCACGGCGTGGCCGTGCATCGCGTGACATCGCGCGAACCCGGCATCGCGCCGCCGCAAGCCGATGCCGCCGTCGCCGGCATCCCCGGCGCGGTACTGGCCATCCTCACCGCCGATTGCCTGCCGGTGTTGTTCGCGGCAGAAGACGGCAGCGAAATCGCCGCCGCGCACGCCGGCTGGCGTGGCCTGGCCTCCGGCGTGCTCGAGGCCACCATCGCCGCGATGCGCAGCGCGCCGGAACGCATCCTCGCCTGGCTCGGCCCGGCCGCCGGCCCTGCGCACTACGAAATCGGCGAGGAAGTCCGCGCCGCCTTCGTCATCGCCGATCCGGATGCGGCGGCCTGCTTCGTCGCCACCCGCCCCGGCCATTACCTGATCGATCTCTACGCGCTTGCCCGCCGCCGCCTCGCCGCCGTGGGCGTCATCGCCGTTTCCGGCGGCGGTCTGTGCACGATTTCCGACAGGGCGCGTTTCTATTCCTACCGCCGCGACGGCCGTACCGGGCGCATGGCGACGCTGGCGTGGCTGCGCGAGCGGCCTGGCGCCGGGTAGTCGCCGCCATGCGCGCCCTGCGCGCTTGGAAGATCGTCGTGGCCCACATGCAAAAATGCCGCCGGGGAAGCCGGCGGCATTTTCGCGATACGGCGGTGCGGCAGGATCAGCGCCGGTTGTTGCGGCGCTTGGCCGGCTTCTTGGTCAGTTCCGGATCGAGCGGGGCGTAGACCAGTTGGGTCGGGGCGCGGTGCGAGCGCACGATGTCGCCGGCCTTTGGCATCTTTCCGCCCGCCAGGCGGGCGATCGAGAACCTGTCCTGCACCGAGGTGACTTCCACCGAGCCGATTTCGCTTTCCTCGCTTCCCAGGCTGATGCCGGTTTCCGGATCGATCAGTGCCTCGCCCCTGCTCATGAGCGACAGGCGGTCGCCCGCTTGCACCGAGCCGGCACCGAGGTTGAGATAAATGCCTTGGCCGTCGGCCTTCACCACCGAACCGCTGGCCGGGCGCGCACCGATCTGGGCGATGAGGTCGTAGACGCCCTCGTTGACGGCGGCGGTGACGGCCTGGCCGATGGGGGTCTTGGCGTACTGGCTCATGAAGCCGCCCATCGCGTTGCTGTTGCCAAAGCGCGCCGCGCCGAAGCCGATGCCCGAATCCTTGATCTGGCGGTCCACCTGGTTGGTGAAGATCACCTCGCTGGTGGTGGCGTCGATCAGGCGGAAGTTCATGCCGATGATCGAGGTCTTGCTGCCCACGTGCACGTTGCCGAGCAGGCCGCCGAGCCTGGTGCCCGAGGCCAGCGCGCCGACGTTGACGTTGTTGCCGGCCACGCCCGGCTCATAGCTGGTGATGACCACTTCGATCAGGTACTCGGCGCCGAGCACGCTGCCGATCCTGGCGGCCGAAGGCTGCGCCACGCGGCCGGACGCGCCGAAATCCTGTTCCTGCAGCACGTTGCCGATGGCCTGGCGCTCCACCATGCGGAAGCGGCCGGTGCGGTGCATCACGTCGGTGATCATCGCCTCGATGCCGTTCACCGGAACGGACTGGTAGGCGAAGGAGATGTCCGACGAGTAGCCTTCGCTGTTGCTGTAGGTGTAGCTGCGCATGCTGCTGCGGTTGTCCACCTTGCTGACGGCCACGCGCGTCTTGGGGCCGTTGTATTCGGACCAGTCCACGTCGACCAGGTACAGCGTATCGACGGCGGACAGGTCGCTGGGCGCGGGCAGCGGGATCGCGCGGCCATTGGCCACGGCGTGGGCGACGTACTGGCTGGCGCTGGCCGACACCGGCAACAGCGCGGCAAGGGCGAGGGCAGGGATGAGGCGCTTGATGGACATGGATATCACCTGACGGAACCGGAAGGAAAACAGCGTGGACGGGACGGAGCGGGCGGGCTGCGATGAATCCGCGCACCCGGCGCTCACGTGCCGATAGCGACAGATACGGGGAACGGTCACCTTTCCAGCCCCTGTCCGTGTCGCTTGTTCAGGAACTGTGCATGGTACGGCGTTCCGCCGCCCCTGCCTACCGTGCGCTTGAAACATCCGGGCAAGGACGCATCTGACGAACATCGCGGCATCCCGCCGTCCCCGAAGATACGGAACACCGCCATGCGAATGGACAAACTCACCTCGCGCTTCCAGCAGGCATTGAGCGATGCGCAATCGCTCGCCGTCGGGCGCGACAACAACATGCTCGAACCGGCGCACGTGATGTCGGCCCTGATCAACCAGTCCGGCGGCTCCACCGTGCCGCTGCTGGCCCAGGCCGGCGTCAACGTCAACGCGCTGCGCGCCCGCGTCGCGCAGGCGCTCGACGCCCTGCCGAAAGTGCGCGGGCAGGAGGGCAGCGTCAACGTCTCTTCCGACCTCAACCGCCTGCTCAACCTCGCCGACAAGCTGGCCCAGCAGCGCGGCGACGCCTTCATCGCCAGCGAGCTGTTCGTGCTCGCGGCCACCGAGGACACGGGCGCGCTCGGCGAGGCGCTCAAGGCCGCCGGCGCGACCCGGGCCAGCATCGAAGCGGCCATCGAGAAGATGCGGGGAGGGGAGAAAGTGCAATCGGAAAACGCCGAGGAAACCCGCCAGGCGCTGGAGAAGTACTGCATCGACCTCACCGCGCGTTCGGAAGGCGGCAAGCTCGATCCGGTGATCGGCCGCGACGAGGAGATCCGCCGCGTCATCCAGGTGCTGCAACGGCGCACTAAGAACAACCCGGTGCTGATCGGCGAACCGGGCGTCGGCAAGACCGCCATCGTCGAGGGCCTGGCCCAGCGCATCGTCAACGGCGAAGTGCCCGAAGGCCTGCGCGACAAGCGCGTGCTGGCGCTGGACATGGGCGCGCTGATCGCGGGCGCCAAGTTCCGCGGCGAGTTCGAGGAGCGCCTCAAGGCCGTGCTCAACGACCTGGCCAGGAACGAGGGCCAGGTGATCCTCTTCATCGACGAAATCCACACCATGGTCGGCGCCGGCAAGGCCGACGGGGCGATGGACGCGGGCAACATGCTCAAGCCCGCGCTGGCCCGTGGCGAACTGCACTGCGTCGGCGCCACCACGCTGGACGAATACCGCAAGTACATCGAAAAGGACGCCGCGCTCGAACGCCGCTTCCAGAAGGTGTTCGTCGGCGAGCCGAGCGTGGAGGACACCATCGCCATCCTGCGCGGCCTGAAGGAAAAGTACGCCGTGCACCACGGCGTGGAGATCACCGATCCGGCCATCGTAGCCGCCGCCACGCTGTCCAACCGCTACATCACCGACCGGCAACTGCCGGACAAGGCCATCGACCTGATGGACGAGGCCGCCTCGCGCATCCGCATGGAGATCGACTCCAAACCCGAGGAGCTGGACCGCAAGGAGCGCCGCCTCATCCAGCTCAAGATCCAGCGCGAGGCGCTGAAGAAGGAGAAGGACAGCGAGTCCAGGCAGCGCCTGGTCGACCTTGAAGCCGACATCGCCGCGCTGGAACGCGAGTATTCGGACCTGGAGGAAATCTGGAAATCCGAGAAGGCCGCCGTCGCCGGCGCCACCACCATCAAGGAACAGATCGACCAGGCCCGCATCGCGCTGGACGCGGCCATGCGCCAGGGCGACTACGCGAAGGTCTCGGAAATCCAGTACGGCCAGATTCCGCAGCTGGAAAAGCAGTTGCAGGCCGCCACCGCCGCCGAGGACGAAGGCCAGGCGCGCGGCTTCCGGCTGTTGCAGGACAAGGTCACCGCCGAGGAAATCGCGCAGGTGGTGAGCCGCTGGACCGGCATCCCCGTCTCCAAGATGCTCGAAGGCGAGCGCGACAAGCTCCTGCGCATGGAAGACGAACTGCACCAGCGCGTCGTCGGCCAGGACGAGGCCGTGCGCGCCGTCTCCGACGCCATCCGCCGCTCGCGCGCCGGCCTGTCCGACCCGAACAGGCCCAACGGTTCCTTCCTGTTCCTGGGCCCCACCGGCGTCGGCAAGACCGAACTGTGCAAGGCGCTCGCCGGATTCCTGTTCGACACCGAGGAAGCCATGGTGCGCATCGACATGAGCGAGTTCATGGAGAAGCACTCCGTGAGCCGCCTGATCGGCGCGCCTCCCGGCTATGTCGGCTACGACGAAGGCGGCTACCTCACCGAAGCCGTGCGCCGCCGCCCGTACAGCGTGATCCTGCTCGACGAAGTGGAGAAGGCGCACCCGGACGTGTTCAACGTGCTGCTGCAAGTGCTCGACGACGGCCGCCTCACCGACGGCCAGGGCCGCACCGTGGATTTCCGCAACACCATCGTCGTGCTCACCTCCAACCTCGGTTCCAACCTGATCCAGGACATGGCCGGCGACACCGAGGAGGAATACGTGCAGATGAAGGCCGCGGTGATGGGCGTGGTGCAGGGCGCCTTCCGCCCGGAGTTCATCAACCGTCTGGACGAAATCGTCGTCTTCCGCCCGCTCGACAAACGCCAGATCCGCCAGATCGCCCGCATCCAGACGCAGGCCCTCGCCAAGCGCCTGGCCGAGCGCCAGTTGAAACTGGACATCTCCGACAGCGCGCTGGATCTATTGGGCAACGTCGGTTTCGACCCGGTCTACGGCGCCCGTCCGCTCAAGCGCGCGATCCAGCAACAGCTCGAAAACCCGCTGGCCCGGCAGATTCTCGAAGGCCAGTTCGCCAGCGGCGACACCGTGCGGGTGGAGGCCGAAGGCGGGCATCTGGTGTTCAAGAAGGCATGAGCGGCCCCTTACTCTCTTCCCCGCCAGCGGCGGGGGAGAGGGTTGAAGCGAGGAGGCGTGTGCGAAGCCGCGAAAGGCCCTCCGACCAATGTCCGCCGCGCCCGCAGCCGCAACCACTAAGGTTTGAACAACCCGTCATGCCCGCGCAGGCGGGCATCCAGTGACTTCCGGAGGTGGAATCAAGGCACTGGACTCCCGCCTGCGCGGAAGTGGCGAGCGAATCCGGCTCGGTCCATCATTTTGACCCTTAGGATTCTGCTTGCGTGGAGACGCGAGCCAACCATATGGACGCGCGAATGTGAGCGTTGTGCCAAGCATGAATTCCCTGTTCCGCGACCTGCTCGGCGACGCGCTGGATCGCGCTCCCGCGCCCGTCCGCGCGCTGCACGAGAGGCCGCTGCCGCATCGCTTCGAAGGCCAGGCGCAGGTATGCGTGGCGCGTGGGGTGCTGGCGCGGCTGGCGGCGCGCATCGCGGGCCTGCCGCGACACGAGGGCCGCGTGGCGGTGGCGGTGACGATCGAGCGCACGGACGCCGGCGAACGCTGGGCGCGGCATTTCCCGCCGGCGCCGTTCGTGTCGCGGCTGTGGGCGCGCGATGGGCTGCTGTGCGAGCGCATCGGGCCGTCGGAAATCCGTTTCCGCCTGCACGCCGATGGCGATGGCATCGTCTGGGAGCCGGTCGGGTTGCGCATGTTCGGGTGGATCCGGTTGCCCGGCTTCCTGTTGCGCGGCGTGACCGCGCGCGAAGGCATGGATGCGCAGGGGCGCTATCGTTTCGAGGCCGGGGCGGTGTTTCCGGTGATCGGGCGCCTGGCGGCGTACGAGGGGTGGCTGCATGTCGAATGATCCGAACACCGCGATGGATTCACAGCCGGCGATCATCGTGTTCGATGGCGTCTGCCATCTGTGCAACGGCTGGGTGAAGTTCCTGCTGCGCGTGGATGCGCGCGGCCTCTACCGATTCGCCAGCATGCAGTCGGACGCCGGGCGCGGGCTGCTGCGCGATCATGGCCTGGACCCGGACGATCCTTCGTCCTTCCTGCTGCTGCGCGAAGGCCGGGCGCGCACCGACAGCGATGCGATCCTCGACGTGCTCGCCGGCCTGGGCGGGCCGTGGCGCGCGTTCGGCGTGCTGCGCCTGGTCCCGCGTGCGCTGCGCGATCCGGCCTATCGCTTCATCGCGCGGCATCGCTACCGGCTGTTCGGCCGGCGCGACGTCTGCATGATGCCCACGCCGGAGATCGCGGCGCGGTTTATTGATTAGCCGAGCCGACAATGGCCGGGAAGGAGTCATGCTAGGATTCGATTGACCAACTAGGTTAGTCCACTTGGTGCCCGCCATGCCTCCCATCACCGTCAACGTGCACGAAGCCAAGACGCATCTTTCGCGCCTGCTGGATCAGGCCCATGCAGGGCAGGAGATCATCCTGGCCAAGGCGGGCAAGCCCTATGCTCGGTTAGTACCGCTTGGGCCGGGCGCGGGAAAGCGGCAACCGGGGCGGTTGAAGGGCAAGGTGTCGCTTGACCCGCGCGGTTTCGATCCGTTGAGCGAAGAGGAACTGGCGCATTGGGAAGCGCCGCTTTGAACCTGTTGCTGGATACCCAGGCATTGCTGTGGTGGTGGACGGACGATCCGCAGCTGTCGTCCGCCGCACGCGAGGCCATTGCCGATGAGGCGAATTGTGTTTTCGTCAGCGCAGTGTCTGCGTTCGAGATCGCGCTCAGGCATCGGCTGGGCAAGCTTGGCCATGTGGGAGAGATGCTTCGTCGTTACGAAGGCTGCGTGGCGGACGACGACTTTCGCCATCTGCCGCTGAACCATCGCCATGCTCTGCATGCCGGGCAACACGAGGCGGCCCATCGCGATCCGTTCAACCGGTTGCTGGCGGCGCAGAGTGCACTGGAAAACCTGCCGCTGGTCACGCGCGATCCGGCATTCGGGCAGTTCGGCATCCAGACGATCTGGTGAATGGCGGTTGCGTGGAGGAGCAGGGGACGTATGGCTTCGACGAACGAGTCTGCCGGAACACCAGAAGCCCAGGCCGATCCCCACTCCGATGTCGCCTTGTGGCCGCCGTCGGAAGCCGGCACGCCCGGCGGCTGGCGTCGGGGCGTGCTGGGCTTCGGCGCATGGATCGTGGCCGGCGTGGTGGTCGGCGTCCTCGCGACGAGGGTATCGTTGGGCATCACCGGCACGCAGTGGCTCGTCGGTTTCGTGGCCTTCATGCTGGCGATGTGGCCGAACGTGATCCTGCACGAGGCCGGGCACGCGTTGGCCGGCGTGATGTCCGGACAACGCGTGTTCGCGCTGGGCATCGGGCGTTGGCGGTTCGAGCGCGGACAGGCGGGATGGCGATGGCGCAAGGCGGACGCGGTGCGTGGCATCGGCGGCTTCGCGGCGTTGGCGCCGGGTGAGGGAGGGCGCGAGTCGCGGCGCGATCTGGCGGCGTACCTGCTTGGCGGGCCGCTGGCGAATCTGCTCACGGCGGCGCTCGGCATGGTGTTGCTGTATCGCTGCCCGCTTTCGCCATGGCTGGCGGTGGCGGTATCCGGCGTGTCGCTGTCGGCGCTGTTTCTAGGAGTGGTCAATCTGGTGCCGTTTCGCAGCCACGGCTGGTATTCGGACGGCTTGAACCTGCTGCACGTGCTGCGTGGCGGCAAAGTCGCGCGGCTGCGGATGCGGATGATGCATCTGGTGGGGCTGAGCCTGTCGGGCGTGCGCCCGCGCGATTGGCCAGGAACGCTGATGCCGACGGCGGAAGCCGCGGACGTAGGCGATCCGCTGTTGGCGACGGGGATCCTGTCGCTGAACTTGATCCGTGCCATCGACGGGAGCGACCGGGAAACTGCCGATGCGATGGCTGCGCGTCTGGCGCCGCGGCTTTACGAAGTGCCCGAGGCGATGCGCGCGTCGCTGGCGGTGAACATCGCCTTCCACATCGCACGGTTCCGGTCGGATGCGGCGCTGCTGGCAGCGTGGCTGCCGCATTGCGAGGGCGGCCTGCTGGATGTCTCGGCGCAAAGTGAGTTGCTCCGAGCCGAACATCGCGTGTTGCTGGGAGAGGATGAATACGCATCCGGACACTTGGCGCAGGCGCGTGCACGTTTGGGGAACGTGCACGATGCCGCATCGGTGGTGGTGCTGACCGAGCGGATCGAGGTACTGGAAGCGGCGATCAGGGAACGCGCTGCCTCATCGGGGCAGGCCGTTTCGGCTGACGCGGGTCCGGTCTGATGGTGCGTTGGACGGATGGGCCATGCCCGCGCTTTGCCAGCGTATGCGGCGCCGCCCCTGTCGTCCGCGCGTGTTCGATGCTTCCGCGTCAGCGTGGCCCCGGGTTCTCGTTGACCGGCGTCTCGATGGGAAAGCTCGGCGTGCCGCTGAGGATTTCCTGCGGCTGGGGATGGGCGCCCTTCTCGATGACGACGATGCTGTCGTAGAAGTGCATCGACTGCGTGTTGCGGGTGAAGGGGCCGGGCGGGAAGCTGTGCGGATCGCGCGAATGCCAGGCGTTCAGTTCGTCGACCAGGTGCTTGGCCAGTTCCATGAACGAGTTGGGCGCGCGCAGGCCGCCGCCGTATTCGCGCCAGTAGCTGGTGTGGGTGTCCTCGGTCAGGATCACGCCGTTCTCGGCGACGGCACCGTACAGGGTTTCCAGCGTGGCGATCTGCTGGTGCATCAGGTGGCCGCCATCGTCGATGAGGATGTCGATGGGGCCGGTCTTCTTTGCCAGGTCGATCAGGAACTGGCGGTCGGCCTGGTCGCCGATGTGGATTTCGATGCCCGGCTCGTGCAGGTCGGACAGGCGCGGGTTCACGTCGACGCCGACGATGCGCGCCTGTTCGCCCAGGTAGTGCTTCCACATCTGCAACGAGCCGCCGTGGTACACGCCGATTTCCACCAGCGTGCAGGGGCGTCCGCGAAAGCGCTGGAAGTGGCGGTGGTAGACGTCCAGGTAGTGCCGCCATTTGTTCATGAGGCGGCCCGGGTTGTTGTCGAAATAACGATGGAGCGGATTGTCCGATGTCATGGCCGATGATGCCGATGCGGAGCGGGCTATCTTCGCCAAGGCATTGGCGCGAAGCAATTTCGCCGCGTGGGCGTATGCTGCATTCCCCGCGCCGCCAGTGAGTCGCCCCATGCGTCCGATGTCGCTCTTCCTCGGCCTGTTGGCCTCGATCGCCGGATGCTGCGCGCAGGCGGCCGATCGCATCGTCGGCCAGCCGTTCGCCACGCGCTCGGTGGTGCATGCGCCCAGGGCGATGGCGGCCACCTCGCATCCGCTCGCCACGCAGATCGCGCTGGACACGATGCGCGAGGGCGGCAGCGCGATGGACGCGGCGATCGCGGCCAATGCCGCCATCGGCCTCATGGAGCCCACCGGCAATGGCATCGGCGGCGATCTGTTCGCGATCGTCTGGGATCCGGAAACCCGCCGCCTGCATGGCTACGACGGCTCCGGGCGCTCGCCGGCGTCGCTGACGCTGGAATGGTTCGAGGAGAACGGCTACGCCGACGTCCCGCGCGCCGGGCCGTTGCCGGTGAGCGTGCCGGGCGCGGTGGATGCGTGGTTCGCGCTGCATGAACGCTTCGGCAAGCGGCGCATGGCGCAGAACCTGGCGCCGGCCATCCGCTATGCGCGCGAAGGCCACCCCGTGGCGCAGACGATCGCGTACTACTGGGAGCGCAGCGTGGCGCTGCATGCCAAGTGGCCGGGCTTCGTCGCGCAGTTCACCATCGACGGCCGCGCGCCGCGCGAAGGGGAAATGTGGAGGAACCCGCACCTGGCCGCCACCCTCGAGGCCATCGCCAAAGGCGGGCGCGATGCGTTCTATCGTGGCGACATCGCGCGCCGCATCGACGCCTACATGAAGGAGAACGGAGGCTTCCTTTCCTACGACGATCTTGCCGCGCATCGCGGCAACTGGGTGACGCCCGTGTCCACCGGCTATCGCGGCTTCGAGGTGTGGGAGCTGCCGCCCAGCGGCCAGGGCATCGCGGCCTTGCAGATGTTGAACCTGCTGGAGCCCTACGATCTGAAGTCCTACGGGTTCGGCAGCGTCGAGCACCTGCACCTTCTGGCCGAAACCAAGAAGCTGGCCTTCGCCGACCGCGCGCGCTGGTATGCCGATCCCGACTTTCATCCGGCCCCGGTGGCACGGCTGATTTCCAAGGAATACGCGGCCCAGCGCGGCAAGCTGATCTCGATGGACCGCGCGTTGCGCGAGGCGGCGCCCGGCACGCCGGAACAACTGGACGAGGGCGACACCATCTACCTGACCACGGCCGATGCCGACGGCATGATGGTGTCGCTGATCCAGAGCAACTATCGCGGCATGGGCAGCGGCATGACGCCGCATGGCCTCGGGTTCATGTTGCAGAATCGCGGCGAGATGTTCGTGCTCAAGCGTGGGCATCCGAACGCCTACGCGCCGGGCAAGCGCCCGTTCCACACCATCATCCCCGGTTTCGTGACGAAGGACGGCAAGCCGTGGCTGAGCTTCGGCGTGATGGGCGGCGCGATGCAGCCGCAGGGGCACGTGCAGATCCTCGTGAACCTGATCGATTTCGGCATGAACCTGCAGGAAGCCGGCGACGCTCCGCGCCTGCATCACGACGGCTCGGCCGAGCCCACCGGCCAGAACACCGCGATGACCGACGGCGGCGTGATCGAGCTGGAAAGCGGCTTTCCCTACGAAAGCGTGCGCGGGCTGATGCAAAAGGGCCACACCGTGCGCTTTGCCAATGGCCCGTATGGCGGTTACCAGGCCATCGCGCGCGATCCGGAAACCGGCGTCTATGCCGGCGCTTCGGAGAGCCGCAAGGACGGGCAGGCGGCGGGGTTCTGATGCGCGCTGGAAAGCGCCGTCCCCGTGAAGACGGGGATGGCGGGCACGGGGCCGGAAAGGGGCTGTCCAGGCGGCCTTTAACCCGATCTTTACAACACTGCCCGCCGCCTGCGGGATAAAGGGCGCCGGTTCTTCCAGGAGTAGATGCCATGATCCGCCGCCGCGATTTCCTCGCTTCCTCCACGGCCGCCGCCGTGCTGGCCCTGGCCGCCTGCCGCGATACCGCGCAGGCGCCGGCACCGTCGTCCACCGCGCCCGCGACACCGCCGGCCACGCCCGATCCCGCGCCGCCGGCCGCCCCGGCCATCGCCAAGCGCCGCATCGGCCGCAGCGACATCCACATCTCCCCGCTCGTGCTGGGCGGAAACGTGTTCGGCTGGACGGCGGACAAGGCGCGTTCGTTCGAACTGCTGGATCGTTTCGTCGAGGCCGGCCTCGAGGCCATCGACACCGCCGACATCTATTCGGCCTGGGCGCCGGGCAACAGCGGCGGCGAATCGGAGACCATCCTCGGCGAGTGGATGCAAAGCCGCGGCAACCGCGACAGGATCGTGCTCATCACCAAGGTGGGCGGGGAGATCGGCGGCAACAAGGGGCTGTCCGCCGCGCACATCGCGCGCGCCGCCGAGGACTCGCTGCGCCGCCTGCAGACCGAGTACATCGACGTCTACTTCTCGCACTTCTTCGACGCCGATACGCCGCACGAGGAAACCCTGGCCGCCTACGACGCGCTGATTCGCGCCGGCAAGGTGCGCATCATCGGCGCATCCAACTTCGATGCCGGACAGACCCGCGCCGCGCTCGATGTTTCCGCCGCCAACGGCCTGCCGCGCTACGAACTGCTGCAACCGCGCTACAACCTCTACGACCGCGCCGATTTCGACGGCCCGCTGCGCGAGCTGGCGGTGGCCGAGGAACTGGGCGTCATCACCTATTCCAGCCTCGCCAGCGGCTTCCTCACCGGCAAGTACCGCAGCGAGGCGGACCTTGGCCAAAGCCCGCGCGGCCGTGGCGTGGCACGATACCTGGACGAACGCGGCCTGCGCATCCTCGCCGCGCTCGACGCCGTGGCCGAAAAGCACGATGCGGAACTGGCCGAAGTGGCGCTGGCCTGGATCATCGCCCAGCCCGGCATCACCGCGCCGATTGCCAGTGCCACCAGCGTGGAGCAACTGGACAGCCTGGCGCGCGCGGTGGCGTTGCGGTTGTCGGCCGAGGATGTGGCGGCGCTGGACGAGGCGGGGAAGGCCTGAGCGTCACTTGATGCGTCGGAACCTGTCGAGCGCCCGGCTGCGTTGCCGCTGCCGGGCGCGTTGTTGCCCGGCGGCCCGTGTCTTGTGCGGCCGATGCCAGGCCAGCGCCTGCGCGAACGAATGAGCCATGCGTTCGGGCGGAGAGGCGCCACACTCGCTGGGGATGCGCTCGGGTGCGCTGCGCCTTCCATGCCGCTGTACCACGAACCGGCGTTCGGCGCCTGCCGGCGTCGCCCTGAACGATGCGGCGAGGATGCCGGCGGCACGACGCGTCGCCGGCGGCGCCGTCAATCGGCAATCCCCAGCCGCTTGCGTTCCAGCCGCCGCAGGAACTCGCCCATGATGCGGCGGTACAGGTCTTCGCCCAGGTAGGCGTCCTCGACGCCGGCGTCGATGGACGGGTTGTCGTTGACTTCGATGACGGCGGTGCGCGCGCCGTCGGCCTTGATGTCCACGCCATACAGGCCGTTGCCGATGGGCGCGGTGGCCTTGAGGGCGAGCTTCACCACGTCGGCGGGCGCTTCGCGCACCGGCAGGGTCTTGAAGCCGCCCGAGCGCGGTACGCCCTTGGCGCCGCCGTTGGCGTGGTCGTAGATCTGCCAGTGCCCGCGCGACATGAAGTACTGGCAGGCATACAGCGCCTGGCCGTTGAGCACGCCGATGCGCCAGTCGTACTGGGTGTACATGAACTCCTGCGCGAGCAGGAGGGCGCTGTGCTGGAACAGTTCGCCGGCCGCCGCGCGCAGCGCCGCCTCGTCGGCGGCCTTGACCACGCCGCGCGAGAAGGAGCCATCGGGAATCTTGAGCACCAGCGGGTAGCCGAGCGCGTCGCCGAGCGCGGCGAGCTGGGCGGGGTTGTCGCGGAACACGATCTGCGTGCGCGGCGTGGGCAGGCGGCGCGCGCGCAGCAGGTCGTTGAGGTAGATCTTGTTGGTGCAGCGCAGGATCGAGACCGGATCGTCGATCACCACCATGCCCTCGCGTTCGGCGCGGTGCGCGAAGCGGTAGGTGTGGTTGTCCAGCGAGGTGGTCTCGCGGATGAACAGGCCGTCGTACTCGGCCAGGCGCGGATAGTCGTTGCGCACGATCGGATCGACGTCGATGCCCAGCTCCTTGCCGGCCTCGATGAAATGCTTGAGCGCGCGCTTGTTGGACGGCGGCAACGCCTCGTTCGGGTCGTGCAGCATCGCGATGTCGTAGCGGAACTGGCGGCGCGCGCGCGGCTTGCGCCAGATCTTGCGCGAGAACGCGTCCAGCGCCGCGGCGAAGGCGTCTTCCTGCGCCTCGTCCAGCGTGTTGAGGCCGACCGGCTTGATCGCGCCGATGCGCCAGACGCGCTGGCGCTCGAACTCGATGCGCAGGATCGGGCAGGGGAAGGCTTCGAACGCCTGCCGGGCGATTTCGGCCAGCGGGGCATGGCCGGTCTGGCCGAAATGCACCAGCAGGGAGAAATCCACCACATCGTGGCCGCCATCGGGCACGAAGCGGGAGAGGCGCTGGTTGAGATCGTCCACGTCCAGCCCGTAGAGCGAGCGGCGGCGCAGGTCGTTGATGGTGCGCACCGAGGGGATCACCCGGTGCCCGCGCGCCTCCGCCAGCAGCGAGACGTAGTAGCCCACGCCCAGGTAGCGGTAGCTGCGGCACAGGTTGATGACCTGCACGCGCTCGTCGCTGTCGCCCGGGGTGGCGTCCTTGAGGTAGTCGGTGGCGGAAACGACGTTTTCCGAAGGGTAGTAGGAGCCCCAGTCCGAGGGCTTCTCCACGACGATGACGAGGCGGCTCATGCATGGCCTGCAAGCGCCCGGCGGGCGCGAAACGGCGGCGATTCTGACAGAATCCCGGCACGCCACGCGCGGCGATTCCAGGGCGGTTGCACGCCGTTCATGCCTTCCTCCACGATTTCCCGGACACCTCCCGCCGCCGTGCGCGATGCGCGCGCTCCCGACCTTGCCCGATTGCTGGAACTGGAAGCCCTGTTTCCCGGCGACCGGCTCTCCCCGCGCCAGTTCCGCCGGCACCTGGCTTCGCCGCGCGCGCGCCTGCGCGTGGCCGAAGCGGGCGGGCGCGTGACCGGCTACGCACTGACTTTCCTGCGGCGCGGCAGCGAGGTGGCGCGGCTGTATTCGATCGCGGTGGATCCGGCGGTGCGCGGCGGCGGCATCGGTGCCGCGCTGCTGCGCGATGCCTGCGCGCAGGCGTGCGAGGCCGGCTGCCGGCGCCTGCGGCTGGAGGTGCGTACCGACAACGCGGCGGCCATCGCGCTTTACCGGCGCGAAGGATTCGCCGTGTTCGACAGGCGTGCGGCGTACTACGCCGATGGCTGCGACGCGTGGCGGCTGCAGCGGGTACTGGATGCTGGGGCGTGTCAACTCCTCCCGAGCGGCGCGAAGCGTGTGGGAATGGACGACACGCCCTAAGGCATGACTTCCGGCCAGCAACACCGCCCCGCCGCCGTGGTAGCGTTCGCGGTTCATGCCAACTGGAGCCTGTCCATGTCCCGTTCCGTTCTCGCCTGGCTGCCTGCCGGGCTGCTCTTGCTGTCCGCCTGCGCGCCGGTGAACCAGAAGCCCGCCGCGCCCGATGTCGCGACGACGGCGTCCGCGCCGGCGGACGAGGATCCCTACCTGTGGCTGGAGGACGTGGCCGGCGACGAGGCGCTGGGCTGGGTGCGCGCGCAGAACGCGCGGACCAAGCAGACGATCGATTCGGCGCCGGGCTTCGCGGCGCTGGAGAACGACCTGCTCGCGGTGCTGGATTCGGACGAGAAGATCCCGTTCGTCTACAAGCAGGGCGACTATTTCTACAACTTCTGGACCGACAAGCAGAACCAGCGCGGCGTCTGGCGCCGCACCACGCTGGCCGAGTACCGCAAGCCGAACCCGGCCTGGGAAACCCTGATCGACGTGGACGCGCTCAATGCCGCCGAGGGCGAGAACTGGGTGTGGCACGGCGCCTCGTGCCTGCGGCCGAAGGACAAGGGCGCGCCCTACGTGCGCTGCCTGGTGGACCTGTCGCGCGGCGGCGCGGATGCCGACGTGACGCGCGAGTTCGACCTGGAAAAGAAGGCGTGGATCGAGGGCGGCTTCTTCCGTCCCGAGGCCAAGGGTTCGCTGGGCTGGATCGACGAGGACACGGTCTACGTGGCGACCGATTTCGGCGAAGGCTCGATGACCAGCTCCGGCTATGCGCGCATCGTCAAGGAATGGAAGCGCGGCACGCCGATGAGCGAGGCGAAGGTCGTGTTCGAGGGCAGGACCGAGGACGTCTCGATAGGCGCCTACCGCGACCATACGCGCGGCTTCGAGCGCGATTTCGTTTACCGCGCGCCGGCCTTCTTCAGCAACGAGATCTACCTGCGCCGCGCCGACGGCAGCCTGGTCAAGATCGACGCGCCCGATTCGTCGGACAAGAGCGCCTACCGCGAATGGCTGACCATCCGCCTGCGCGAGGCGTGGACGGTGGATGGCAGGACCTATGCGGCCGGTTCGCTGCTGGCGGCCAGGTTCGACGATTTCATCGCAGGCAAGCGCGAGCTTTCGGTGGTGTTCGCACCCGATGAGCGCAGCTCGCTGGCCGGCTTCGGCGCCACCAAGGACCACCTCTACATCAATGTGCTGGAGGACGTGAAGAACCGCATCTACCTGGTCACGCCCGGCAAGGACGCATGGACGCGCACGCCGCTGCCGCACCTGCCGCAGTTCGGCACGGTGGGGATCGGCGCGGTGGACGCGGAGGAATCCAACGAGTTCTTCATGACCGTCACCGACTACCTGACGCCCACCTCGCTCTACCTGGGCACCATCGGCGGCGGCGAGCCGGAGCTCCTGAAGCGGTTGCCGGCCTTCTTCGACGCCAGCGCCTACGAGATCAGCCAGAACTTCGCCACCAGCAAGGACGGCACCAGGGTCCCGTACTTCATGGTGTCCAGGAAAGGCATGAAGCTCGACGGCGCCAATCCCACGCTGCTGTACGGCTACGGCGGCTTCGAAGTCTCGATGACGCCCGGCTACAGCGCCGGCGTGGGCCGGGGCTGGCTGAGCCAGGGCGGCGTGTACGTGGTGGCCAACATCCGCGGCGGCGGCGAGTACGGCCCGCGCTGGCACCAGGCCGCGCTGAAGGCGAACCGCAACCGCGCCTACGAGGATTTCGCCGCGGTGGCGCAGGACCTGATCGCCCGCAACATCACCGCGCCGGCGCACCTGGGCATCCAGGGCGGCAGCAACGGCGGCCTCCTGATGGGCAACATGACGGTGATGTATCCGGAGCTGTTCGGCGCGGTGGTCTGCCAGGTGCCGCTGCTGGACATGAAGCGCTACAACAAGCTGCTGGCCGGCGCCTCGTGGATGGCCGAATACGGCGACCCGGACACGGCCGACTGGGAGTTCCTGCAAGCCTATTCGCCGTACCACAACGTCAAGGCCGGCGTGAAATACCCGCCGGTGCTGTTCACCACCTCCACCCGCGACGACCGCGTGCATCCGGGCCACGCCCGCAAGATGTTCGCGCTGATGCAGCAGCAGGGCCATGACGTGAGCTACTACGAGAACATCGAAGGCGGCCATGGCGGCGCGGCCGACAACCGCCAGCGCGCGCACATGCAGGCGCTGGCCTACACCTTCCTCAAGCAGCGGTTGTTCGCCAGGTAAGCCGCGCGTTCCGTCCCCGCGCCGCCTTCCGCGGCGGTGCGGGGATCCTGTTCCCGGGGGCGGGCTCCTACAGCCAGCCCTTCTGCCGCGCCAGCCGGTACGCCTCGATGCGGTTGCCGACGCCGAGCTTGCCGATGCACTCGGAAAGGTAGTTGCGCACCGTGCCCTGCGAGAGCTTCAGTTCGGCGGCGATGTCCGTGGCCGAGCGGCCCTCGCCGGCCAGGCGCAGGATCTGGCGTTCGCGTTCGTTGAGCGGGTCCGGTTCCGACCAGGCTTCCAGTGCCAGTTGCGGGTCGATGGCGCGGCCGCCGCGATGCACGGTGCGCAGCGCCTCGGCGAGTCGTTCGGCCGGCGCATCCTTGAGCAGATAACCGGCCACGCCCGAATCCAGCGCGCGGCGCAGGAAGCCGGCGCGCGCGAACGTGGTGACGATGACCACTTTCACCGGCAGGCCGTGGCGATGCACGCGACGCGCCAGTTCCAGCCCGCTGGCGCCGGGCATTTCGATGTCGGTGACGAGCAGGTCCGGCGACAGCCGGCGCAGTTCGTTCCAGGCCGCATCGCCGTCGGCCACCGCGCCGACGACTTCGATGTCCGGCTCCATGCCCAGCAGCGCCGCCAGTGCGCCGCGCACCATCGCCTGGTCCTCGGCCAGAAGGATCCGGATCACGGCAAGGCGCCCTCATGTCCGATGCCGGCATCCGGTCCGCGCCGCAGCGGCACCCGCGCCTGGATCCGCGCGCCTTCGCCGGGTCGGCTCTGGATGTGGAGTTCGCCGTTCACCGAGGCGATGCGCTCGCGCATGCCGGTCAGGCCGTTGCCGGGCGAGATGACGCCGCCGCGCCCGTCGTCGGCGATGCGCAGCACGGCGCTGTCGGCATCCAGCGCGAACGAGATGCTGGCGCGGCGGGCGCGGGCGTGGCGCTGGATGTTGGTGGCCGCTTCGCGCACCGTCATCGCCAAAGCGTTCTCGATGTCGTCCGGCAGCGCGACGTCGGAGAAACCCGCGTCGAAGCCGTAATCGAACGCGATGCCATCGGTTTCCAGCAGCAGCTTGGCCGAGGCCAGCTCCGCCGCCAGCCCGGTGGCGCGGATGCCGCTGACCGCGCGTCGCACCTGGGTCAGCGCATCGCGCGCGATGTGGCCGACCTGCGCGATTTCCTCGCGCGCGGCGACCGGGTTGCGTTCCACCAGCCGCGCCGCCAGATCGGATTTCAGCGCCACCATCGAAAGCGTGTGCCCGAGCAGATCGTGCAGGTCGCGCCCGATGCGTTCGCGTTCGGCCAGTGCCGCGAGGCGACGAACCTCCTCGTGCGAAAGTTTCAGCGCCGCATCGCGCTGGTGGCTGATGCGCTCCACCATGACGATCACGCCGATGATGGCCGTGACCGTGGGAATCCACACCAGCGCCTGCCACGGATAGCCGATGTGCGAGGCATAGGCCACCAGCGCCACGTTGAGCGCGACCAGCAGCGCCAGATAGCCGTACACGCCGCCGGCGCGGCGCGGTTGCAGCATCACGCAGCCGAACACGAAGTAGGACAGGCCGGACGGATACCACGGCAGCAGTCCGAAGCTCAGCGCCACCATCGCCAGCGCGCTGGCATAGGCGGCGCGTGGCGCGGCGAACACCGAGGCCAGGTACAGGGCCAGGAACAGCGGATAGGAAAACGCGGTGAGCGCGAACCAGCGCGGCGAGAAGCCGTAGTCGCCGCCGGAGAACAGCGGCGTCAGGAACACCCAGACCGACCAGACCAGGTGCACCATCGTCAGCCACGGCGAGCGCCCGGCGCGCAGTTCCTGGTCGGCGAGGGAGCCGGGCGCGGGGATGAACCAGCGCGCGGGCGCCGGAAGCGTGGAGTTCACCTCAGGGGCTCCTGGAAGCGATGCCGGAAGCGGTCATGGTACGTCCGCGCTTCCGGCCAGTGCAGCATGCAGCGCGCGCATCGCCGCGTCGCTGTATGCCCCCTCGCTGCGCCAGAGCACCTGTCCTCCAGCCATCAGGACGAGGTATGCGGCGTCCGGGTCGGTGTATGACGTCAGTGCCTTCCATGCGGCTTCGTCCCGGGTGACGACCAGGAAACGCTCGTGTTGCGATGGCGGCACGTCGCGGCGAATGCCGGAGATCACCATGCCGCGCAGCAGGCGGGGCACGCTTTGAAGGATGGCGATCTGATATACCTCGACCAGGCCGCGCAGCCCTTCCTCCTGTGCCAGCCTGCGCCGCCAGTGCGCCGTCTGGGTCGCCGAGTCCGGACTGAAACCTGCGATCAGCAGGGATGGACGTTCCGGCAGGTCGTCCGGAATCACGAGCGGACGGTCGGCGAGCGTGCGCGTGGCAAGCGGCGCGGCGAGCGTCTGTGCCGTGGCCGCGCCGGCGAACACACCGGAAAGGAGCAGGGTGAGTGCCGCCAGGGCATGACGGAAGGACATGGGCATCACCGCAACTGGATCTCATCGAGCTGGATCGAGAACTCGCCCGGCGGCTCGCCCGCGGTGAACGCGATGCCGCGCACCTGCGACGGGTCGCCGCCGGAAAACGCGGACAGCGGCAGCCGCACTTCGCGCCATTCCCCGTCGCTCTCGAAAGGCGCGACGCTCGGCAACGCCTGTGCCGAGGGCCCGGAGAACAGCATCGCCGCATAGCGCCGGCCGTCGCCGCGCACGTGGAACACCAGTTCGGTGCGGGTGGACAGGTCCATCGGCTGCATCGGCTGCGCGGCGGGGAAGAAGATCACGCCGGCCCACGGATACGCGAACCCGGCGCGGATTTCGCCGGTGACTTCCAGCGTGCCGCGCGAGCCGTTCGCGCCGCCTTCGATCCAGCGGTGCTGCGCGACGGAGGCGCCGCCCGCGACCTGGTCGGTGGTGCCATGCCAGCTTCCGAAGCGCGCGTCGATGGCGCCCGCATCGAAATCGCTGACGAGGGTGTCGTCCGGCGCCGTCTCGGCGGGCGTGCCCGCCGCGGCCGCGGCGCGTTCGATGCGATGGCCGTTCTTCCACACCGCGACGATGGCGCGCGTGGCGGCGATGTCGGCGGTGGGATCGCCTTCCACCAGCACCAGATCGGCACGCAGGCCGGGGGCGATGCGGCCACGATCCGCAAGGCCGAAGCGTTTTGCCGGCCATGCCGTGGCGGCGGCCAGCGCCTCGCGCGGCGAGAGACCGGCGCGGGTCAGCAGTTCCAGTTCGGCGTGCAGGCTGATGCCGTGCGCGGTGCCGGGATTGGGCGCGTCGGTGCCGGCCAGCACGGTGACGCCGGCCGCGTGCAGGCGGCGCACGCTTTCCATCGCGCGCACGAGGAACTGCGGGTCGGAACCGGGGAAACGCGCCCGCAGCGTGCCGCGCTGCTCGGCGGTGAGCATGGGCCCGAGGTGCGCGTCGTCGCTGAGCGCTGGCACGTCGCCCGGCGCGGACATGGCGGCCACCACCGCCAGCGTCGGCACGATGAAGGCATCGCGTTCGCGCATCGCGGCGATGACCGCGTCGTCGGCGATGGCGTCGATGAACACGTGCGCCAGGCCGTCGGCTCCGGCGTCGATGGCGTGGCGGGCGTCGCGCAGGGTGGAAACGTGCGCGACGGCCAGCCGCTCGCGCGCATGCGTGGCCGCGATCGCGCGGGCGACCTGTTCGGCGCTCAATGTCGGCATCGGGTGCGCGGCGTCGTAGGCGGAAAGGTCCTCGACGATCAGCTTGATGAAGTCCGCGCCTTCGTCGATGCGCGCGGCGATGAAGGCGTCGATGTCGGTATCGGCCTCCACGGTCGGCACCGGAAAACCGTACTGGGTGCCGTGACCGCCCGGCGCGGTGATGGCGAAACCGGCGGCCCACAGATCCGCCTGCGCGGTGTCGTCGAACGCGGCGCGTTGCGCGCGCAGTGCGGCGAGGCGTTCGGGCGTGCCGTGCATGTCCAGCCCGGTGGTGACGCCGAAGCGCGGCATGTCGCGTTGCGCCGTGCCGAAGGCGTGGACGTGGGCGTCGATGAGGCCGGGGATCAGCGTCCTGCCCGCGCCGTCGACGACGGGCAGGCCCCCGGGAGCGGCCGCATCGCGCGCCACGGCGGCGATGCGGCCTTCGCGCACCACCACCGTGGCGGCGTCGATGACGCTTTCGCCATCGAACACGCGCACGTCGCGGATCGCGAATTCGCCGGACGGCACGGCTGGCGCGGCAGGCGCGGTGCCGCGCTGCGATTGGCGCGGGAACGCCACGGCGGCGGCCAGCACCGCGGCCAGCGCGGCGAAGGCGAGAAGTTCGGGCCAGCGTTTCATGTCGGCATCTCCCCGGCCGTTCAGCGCGCCAGCCGGCGCAGCGCAAGGAAGAAGAACACCGCCGTCACCATGGCCAGCACCGCGACATGCAGCGCCAGCGGCAGGCCGGCATCGGCGCCGATCAGCTTCAGCGCGATCTGGCTCAGGTGCCAGGCCGGCCACAGCGGCGCGAGCGTGGTGAACACGCCCGGCAGCATCGACAGCGGCATCCACAGCCCGGAGAGGAAGGCCATCGGCAGATACACGAAGTTGATCACCGCCACCGACGCCGATCCGGAGAAAAGCGTGCCCAGCCACATCCCGAGCGCGGCGAAGGGCAGCACGCCGGCCACGTTGATCGCGAACAGGCCGAGCCATTGCATCGGTGCGAGCGATACGCCGCCAAGCCCCGCCGCCAATGCCGCCAGCAGCAGCGATACGATGGCCGTGAACAGCATCGCCATCGCCATCTTGGCGACGAAGTACGCCCCGCGCGGCATCGGCAGCGCGCGCTTGAGCGTGAGCAGGCCCTGCTCGCGGTCCTCGGCCACCACCACGCCGAAGCCGAACAGCGCCACGCCCATCACGCCGAACACGCCGTAGTTGGCGAGCAGGAACGTGGCGGCATGGCTGTTGCCGCGACTCATCAACACGGCGAACAACACGTAGAACATCGCCGGGAACAGCAGCACCGGCAGCGAGAATGCCGGCGTGCGCCAGAGGCGGATGAATTCGTAGCGTGCTTCCTTGGCGTACGCGCGCCACGGCGAACGGGCGATGCGCGGGTGGACGATGGCGTTCATCACGCGGCCTCCTTGAAGGGTTCGATGGCATGCGGCTGGTTGCGGATGAGGTGCAGGAAGGCATCGGCCAGGCCGGCGCGCTCGACTTCCAGTTCGCCCAGCGCGGCGTCCTCGGCCAGCAGGCGGCGCAGCACGGCTTCGGCCGCATCGGTGACGATGTCCAGCCGCGCGCCATCGCCGCGCGCCTCGATCACGCCGGGCCAGTTCGCCAGCGCCTCCGGCGCGAGCGCGCTGGTGCAGCGGATGCGGCGCTGCCCGATGCGCGTGCAGATCTCCGCCACGCTGCCTTCGGCCAGGATGCGGCCCTGGCCCAGCACGGCGACCCGGTCGGCCAGGGCCTCGGCTTCTTCCAGGTAGTGCGTGGTCAGCAGCACCGCGCCGCCATCGGCGACGTGGGCGCGGATCGCGGCCCAGATCGCGCGGCGTGCGTCGATGTCCAGCCCGGTGGTGGGCTCGTCCAGGAACAGCAGCGCCGGGTTCCCGCAGGTCGTCAGCGCGAACTGCACCCGGCGCTGCTGGCCGCCGGAGAGGTGTCCGTAGCGCCGGTCGAGCAGGTCGGCGACGCCGGCGATCCGGGCGCAGGAGGCGATCGTGTGCGGGACCGGGTAGTAGCTGCGTGTCAGGTCGATCAGCTCGCGCACCGTCAGCGTGGGCGGCAACGCGGCCTGTTGCAGCATCACGCCGATGCGCTGGCGCGTGGCCGTGCGCTGCGGGTCGGCACCGAACAGTTCCGCCTCGCCCGCGTCCGGGCGCAGCAGGCCGAGCAGCAGCGAGATCGCCGTGCTCTTGCCCGCGCCGTTGGGGCCGAGCAGGGCCAGCACCTGGCCGGCGGGGACGGCCAGGTCGATGCCGGCCAGCGCCGTCACCTCGCCGTAGCGCTTGTGCACGGCGCGAAGGCGGGCCAGCGGGGGATGCGGATGCGTCATGGCGTACTCCTCGAAGAAACACGCCGCCATGCTGGCGCGCGGGCGTCGCCGGAATCAGTGGCGGGCCTCATGCGATGAAGGTGACGACTGTCACTTGGCGGTGGATCGGGCCGGGGGCATTCTGCGGCCGGCGGCATTTCGTCCGGTGCTTCATCGATTCGGTCACACTTGCCGCTCCCCTCCTGTCTCCGGTCGCCATGAACGCATCCGCCGAACTGCTCAAGGAACTGCGCATCGAGCGCAACGCCGCGCCGCCGCCTTCGCCCTCGCGGGCGAAGTGGTGGGTGCTGGTGCCGGTCGCCGTCGCCGCCATCGCCGCCGTCGCGTGGTTCCTGGCCGGGCGCGACAGCGCCATCGAAGTGCGCACCGCGCCCGTGATCGCCATCGGCAACACCGCGGCCAGCGCCTCGGTGCTCGATGCCAGCGGTTATGTGGTGGCGCGGCGCATGGCCACGGTGTCGGCCAAGATCACCGGCAAGGTGCGCGAGGTGCTGATCGAGGAGGGCATGCGCGTGGAGGAAGGCCAGGTGATGGCCACGCTCGATCCGGTCGATGCCGACGCGCAGTTCGCGCTCGCCAGCGCGCAGCTCGCGGCGGCGCGCAGTTCGGTGGCCTCGGTGCAGGCGCAACTGACCCAGGCCGAAGCCGAGGCGGTGCGCGTGGCGGCGCTGGTGGAGCGCGGGCTGGTATCGCGCTCGCAATACGATGCCGCCGTGGCGCAGCGCGATGCCCTGCGCGCCCAGCGCGTCACCGCGCAGCGCAACGTGCAGGTGGCGTCCGATTCGCTGGAAATCGCCAGGAACGGCGTGGACAACACCATCGTTCGCGCGCCGTTCGCCGGCGTGGTGATCGCCAAGGCGGCGCAGCCGGGCGAGATCGTTTCCCCGCTCGCCACGGGCGGCTATACCCGCACCGGCATCGGCACCATCGTGGACATGGAGTCGCTGGAGGTGGAAGTGGAGGTGGGCGAGTCCTACATCGGCCGGGTGCGGCCGGGCATGCCGGTCGAGGCGGTGCTCAATGCGTACCAGGACTGGAAGATTCCCGCCGAGGTGATCGCGATCATCCCGGCCGCCGACCGTGGCAAGGCGACGGTGAAGGTGCGCGTGGCGCTGAAGGAAAAGGACGCGCGCATCGTGCCGGACATGGGCGTGCGGGTGAGCTTCCTGGAAGCCGAACGTGCCGACGAGCCGCAACAGCCGCGCGGCGTGCGCGTGCCGCAGGGCGCCATCGTGTCGCAGGACGGGCGCAGCCGCGCGTTCGTGGTGCAGGGCGAGAGGGTCGCGCTGCGCGAGATCGAGACCGGCATCGCGCTGGGCGATGGGCGGCAGGTGCTGTCCGGCCTGGCTGCCGGGCAGAGCGTGGTGCTCGATCCCCCGGCGGGGTTGAAGGATGGCGATGCGGTGCGGGTGGCCGCGCCGCGATAGGAGTCACAGAAAAGCCGTCATTCCGGCTTTCGCCGGCATGACGACATTGCCAGTCGTTGAATCACTCACAAGGAATCCCCCATGTCGGCCCTGGTCAGCATCCGCAACGTCACCAAGACCTATCAACGCGGCCCGGAGAAGGTCGCCGTGCTGCACGGCGTCGATCTGGACATCGAGCGCGGCGATTTCGTCGCGCTGATGGGTCCGTCCGGTTCGGGCAAGACCACCCTGCTCAACCTGATCGGCGGGCTGGACTCGCCCAGCGGCGGGCAGATCGCGGTCGAGGGCGAGCGCATCGACACGATGAGCGCCGGGCAGCTCGCCGGCTGGCGCAGCCGCCATGTCGGCTTCGTGTTCCAGTTCTACAACCTGATGCCGACGCTTTCGGCCCAGAAGAACGTCGAACTGCCGTTGCTGCTGACCAATCTCGGCGCGAAGGACCGCGCGCGCCGCGCCCAGATCGCGCTCACGCTGGTCGGGCTCGCCGATCGCCGCAGCCATCGCCCGAACGAACTGTCCGGCGGCCAGCAGCAGCGCGTGGCGATCGCGCGCGCCATCGTGTCCGACCCCACGTTCCTGATCTGCGACGAGCCCACCGGCGACCTCGACCGCCATTCGGCCGAGGAAGTGCTGGGCCTCCTGCAACTGCTCAACCGCGAGCACGGCAAGACCATCGTCATGGTCACGCACGACCCCAAGGCCGCCGAGTACGCCAGCCACACCATCCACCTGGACAAGGGCGAGCTGGTGGACGCGCCCGCCGTCGCGCACTGATTCCCGGAGCCTGCGATGAAATACCTTCATCTGATCTGGGCGCAGCTGTTCCGCAGCCGCACCCGCACGGCGCTGACGCTGCTGTCGGTGGTCACCGCGTTCCTGTTGTTCGGCCTGCTGGATTCGGTGCGCGTGGCGTTCAATTCCGGCGGCAGCGTGGATGGCGCGAACCGGCTGATCGTCTCCTCGCGCCTGTCGATCACGCAGACCTTGCCGATCCGGCTGTTGCAGCAGATCGAGAGCGTGCCGGGCGTGCGCAAGGCCACCTATGCGATGTGGTTCGGCGGCATCTACCAGGACGTGAAGAACTTCTTCCCGAACTTCTCGGTGGCGCCTAACTTCTTCGAGATCTACACCGAATACGAGGTGCCGCCCGAGCAGGTGGAGGCGTTCAAGGCCACCCGCACCGGCGCCGCCGTGGGCGAGGCGCTGGCGCAGAAGTTCGGCTGGAAGATCGGCGACACCATCCCGCTCCAGGCCACGATCTTCCCGCGCAGCGGCAGCAACGACTGGCCGCTGGAGCTGACCACGATCTTCCGCGTCAAGGATCGCTCCCAGGTGGGGCAGGAAAACCAGCTCGTGATGAACTGGGCCTACTTCGACGAGGCCAACGACTACATCAAGAACCAGGTGAGCTGGTTCACCGTGGTGCTCGACGATCCGTCCCGCGCCTCGCAGGTGGCCCAGGCCATCGACGCGATCTCGGCCAATTCGGACCACGAAACCAAGAGCCAGACCGAGTCGGCCTTCCAGCAGGCCTTCGCCAAGCAGTTCGCCGACATCGGCCTGATCGTCACCGCCATCATGGGCGCGGTGTTCTTCACCCTCGTGCTGCTCACCGGCAACACGATGGCCCAGGCCGTGCGCGAGCGCATCCCGGAGCTTGCCACGCTCAAGACGCTGGGCTTCACCGACGCCACCGTGCTGATGCTGGTGCTGGCCGAATCGGTGCTGCTGGTGGTGCTGGGCGGCGTGCTCGGCATGGGCCTGGCGGCGGCGATCATCCCCGGCCTGGCCAAGGCCAGCGGCGGCATGTTGCCGACGCAGAGCGTGCCGGGGCAGACATGGCTGATCGGCCTGGCGCTGATGACGGTGATCGGCGTGGTGGTGGGCCTGCTGCCGGCGCTGCGCGCGCAGCGGCTGAAGATCGTCGATGCGTTGGCCGGGCGATGAGGACAAGGCAATGAAGAACTTTCTGAAGAATCTCGCCGTGCTGCTGGCCCTGATCGTGGCGTTGGTCGTCTGGATCGCGCTGCCGTGGCAGGGCGTGCTCGCCGTCGCCGCGCTGCTGGCGCTGTGGCTGGCGTTCACCCGTTCCGGTCGCCTCGCGCTGGAAGCCACGCGCATCGGCATCGCCAGCCTGCCGCAGCGCTGGGGCGCCTCCTCGGTGATCGTCGTCGGCATCGCCGGCGTGGTCGGCGTGCTGGTGGCGATGCTGGCGATGGGCGAAGGCTTCCAGGCCACGCTCAACGCCGCCGGCAACGACGAGACCGCCATCGTGCTGCGCGGTGGTTCGCAGGCCGAGACCAACTCCGTCATCACCCGCAGCCAGGTGCCGTTGCTGGCCAGCCTGCCGGGCATCGAGAAGGACGCAGACGGCAAGCCGCTGCTCTCGGCCGAGCTGTCGCAGGTGGTGAACCTCCAGTCCAAGTCCGATGGCACCGACACCAACGTGCAGTTCCGCGGCATCGGCGAGGACGCCTTCCGCGTGCGCGAAGGCGTGCGCATCGTCGAAGGCCGCGCGCCTTCGCCGGGCCTGCGCGAGATCGCCGCCGGGCGCGGCGCGCAGGCGCAGTTCCGCGGGTTGGAAATCGGCAACGCGCTGATGCTCGGCAACCAGCAATGGACCGTGGTGGGCGTGTTCGAATCCGGCGATGCCTACGAATCGGAACTGTGGAGCGATGCCCAGACGCTGGCGACCACCTACAACCGCGGCGCCTACCAGTCGGTGCTGGTGCGCACCGGCACGGAGGGCTTCGAAAGCTTCAAGGCGGCGGTGGAGGCGGACCCGCAGCTCAAGCTCGACGTGCTCACCACGCGCGCCTATTTCGCCGCGCAGTCGGGTGGACTCAAGACCCTGCTGCAGATACTGGGCACGGTGATCGGCGGCATCATGGCCGTGGGCGCGGTGTTCGGCGCGCTCAACACCATGTACGCCGCCGTCGCCACCCGCGCCCGCGAAATCGCCACGATGCGCGCCATCGGCTTCCGCGGCACGCCCGTCGTCACCGCGGTGATGCTGGAAACCATGCTGCTGGCGCTGGCCGGCGGCGTGCTCGGCGGCCTGGTCGCGTGGGTGCTGTTCAACAACTACAGCGTCTCCACGCTGGGCAACAACTTCAGCCAGGTGGTGTTCCAGTTCAAGGTGACGCCGGGGCTGCTGTGGACGGGCCTCAAATGGGCGCTCGGCATCGGCCTCATCGGCGGCCTGTTCCCGGCGCTGCGCGCGGCGCGGCTGCCGATCACGGCGGCGTTGCGGGAGGTGTAGGGCCGGGGTGCGGAGGATGGGCCTACATCGCCCGCACCCGGAAGTTCCTTCCCTTGATCTTGCCTGCCTGAAGCCCGGCCAGCGCCGCCTTCAGTACGCCGGCGCGCACGGCGACGTAGCTGCGAGTGGGGAAGACGTCGATCTTGCCGATGTCGCCGGCCTTCAGGCCCGCCGTGCCGGTCAGCGCGCCGAGGATGTCGCCGGGGCGCAGCTTGTCGCTGCGGCCCGCATCGATGCGTAGAGTGCGCATGAGCGCCCTGGGCACGTCGGTCGGGCGTGCGCTGAGCGGGGCGCGGTTCCAGCGGATGCGCTCGCCGCCGGCTTCTTCGATCTGGATCGCGCGCGGCATTTCGCGCGGGGTGACCAGGTTCAGTGCCAGCCCGCGCCCGCCGGCACGGGCGGTGCGGCCGATGCGGTGCAGGTAGGTGTCCGGGTCGTTGGGCAGTTCGTAGTTGACCACGCAGGCGAGATCTTTCACATCCAGCCCGCGCGCCGCGACATCGCTGGCCACCAGCACGCTCAGCGAGCGGTTGGAGAAGCGCACCAGCACCTCTTCGCGATCGCGCTGCTCCAGGTCGCCATGCAGGGCGGCGGCGGCGAAGCCGGCGTCGCGCAATGCCGTGGCGACATCGTCGACGTCGCGCCTGGTGTTGCAGAACACCACGGTCGATTCGGGTGCTTGCTGCATCAGCAGGCCCATCAGCGCCGCGGGTTTGGCATCGAGTGCGACTTCGTAGAAACGCGCTTCCACCCGCGGCCGGGCGTCGGCGCCCGCGACCGCGATCTCGGCCGGATCGCGCAGGCTGGCCTTGGCGAGCTCGCGGACCTCGCCGGGCCAGGTGGCGGAGAACAGCAGGCTCTGGCGGGCCTTGGGCAGGTGCCGCAGGATGTCCTTGATGGACTTCTCGAAGCCCATGTCGAGCATGCGGTCGGCCTCGTCGAGCACCAGCATGCCCACGCCCGAAACATCCAGCGCCTGCTTGTGCAGCAACTCCTGAACGCGACCGGGCGTGCCGACCACGATGTGCGGCGGGTGCGTCAGCGAGACCAACTGCGGGCCCAATGCGGTGCCGCCGGTGAACAGGCTGAGCTTGACGTTCGGAATCGCGATCGCCAGCCGGCGCAGTTCCTTGCCGACCTGGTCGGCAAGCTCGCGCGTGGGGCACAGCACGAGCGCCTGGGTACGGATCGCCGTGGCATCCAGCCGTTGCAGCAGGCCAAGCCCGAACGCGGCGGTCTTGCCGCTGCCGGTCGGGGCCTGCGCCAGCACGTCCTTGCCGGCCAGCACCGGCGGTAGCGACAGCGCCTGGATCGGAGTGGGGGTTTCGAAGCCGGCGGCGTCGAGCGCCTGCCGCAGGGCGGGGATGAGATCAAGTTCTTTGAAGGTCGGCATGCGACATGATCGCAGGCCGGCGCGGATTGCGCGATGCGCGGAAGCATGGGAACGCCCTCCACGTCATGCAATGGGGAGTGTCGTTCCATGTCCGTCGCGCCCTTTGCCGTATCGGCCGGATTCTCTCCGGATAATCCCTGGACCTGTCCCGGATTCAGGTCGGTCCAGGCGAAGCGGGCATCGGAACCACGTGACTGGCGAGTTGCCGACCGTTTTCTCGATCTCCGCCGCCGCGATGTAGCCGATGAATTCAAAAAGGCGACGACGGTTGAGGCATGGCGCGCTCCGGGACGGAGCAACGGAAAAGCGGAGTGGATGACGGAGGCGGCCGTTGTCTTCTCCGCGGATTGTGCCTGCGCTTGCAGCAGGCGGATTTGCTCTTGGCCGAAGCTTTGGAGATTATACGGACGACTATGTCTGGATCGGCATCTAGGCATCAATCACCAAGGGGGACATTATGAGCAGTGCACAGCATCGGCGGCTTCGTTCGTATCGTCGAGCGGACATGCTCATGCGGGCGATCAAGGTGCTGGTGCCGATCCTGGGGGCGATCGCAGCCCTGGATCACTTCAGTCCGAGAATCATCGACCGTTGGCAGCAGCCTGTTCTGAACCTGGTCCTGACTCAACTCGATTTGCTTCAGATCGGTATCGTGACGCTGATCCTGCTTCTGGCGGCGCTCTGGCTCGCCATACTTTATACGTCCCGGGCTCCCTTGCCCCACTTCGTGATCCGTGCCGCCCGTCCTCACGAACTGAGCGAGGCCGTAAATTTCGCCGAGTTGGAATTGGGTACTGGCGTCACGCCGCCGGAGAGGACTCTCGAATGGATCACGAAGAATCCGAATGTCTACAGGCTGGTGTTCGACAACCCGATCGGGACGAATGAGAGTCGGCTGGTGGGGTATTACGTGGCACTCCCGTTGTCACGGAGTGCCACGGAGCGGCTTCTGAGGGGAGAGGTTCGGATCGCCGACATCCGTGGCGAGGATGTCCTGGCCCCGTCCACGCGCCGTTGGGCATCGCTATACGTGGGCGGTGTGGCGGGAAACACCCCGAAATCGCGCGCCTTCGTGCAGAAGGAACTGGAAAAACTGGTGTTGTTCGTTGCGCCAAAGCGCACAAAGCTGGTGTTGGCAAGGCCTGTCACGTCCAGGGGGCTGGACATCGCGAAAAAGTTTGGTTTCAGCAAGGTCAGTTCTGCGGATTGCGGCGAGTTGGGAAGCCTTTTCCGCATGGACGTGAAGTGAAACCGTCGTGCGAGGGCGCGCAGGATCCAGCGATCATCGGATTCGGTGCAGTATCCGGCGATGGGTGCCCGGCGGTTTTCGGCGAGTTGCCGGTTCATGGCGCGCTTCACGTCCACGCGGCGGGTGGGGACAGGGTTCAGGGGGCAGCATTTGCAGCGCTGCTTTCACGCCGCCGCCGTAACCCAGTGCCTCCTTCCCGGGCCTATTCTTCTGCCGCGGCTTCCGGCGCGGACAGCGCCTTGCTGTAGATGCCCGAGCGGTCGAAGCAGCAGGCGCGGCGCTTGCCGGAGGCGAGCATGTCGCAGGCGGTGTGGATGCGCTTGCTGCGGGTTTGCGCTTTCTTGCCGGAGGCGATCCAGAAGATCCAGTCGCGCCGCGCCACGGGAGTGATGTCGTCCCATGTCGCGCGGGCGGCGGGGTGATCGGCCAGTGCCTGGCGCAGGTCGGGTGGCACGTCCGGTTCCGGTTCCACGGCCATGGGGGCGATCTCGAACGCGACGGTGTCGCCGATGGCGATGCCGCTCGCTTCCCGCAATGGCGCGTCGATCCGGAGCCAGTGGCTGCCCTGGCCGTCCGGCGTCAGCGTGGCCTGGAAGGGATGCCCGGCGAGCGTGCCTTCCACGCTGACCATGGCGCGTGTCGGCAGTCTGGCGCTGGCGGGTGCGGGCAATACGGCGAAGGCCCAGGTCGCATCTTTCGGCGTGGCCGGGCGCAGCAGTTTTGTCTTGAAGCCGATTCCGGCCATGGCATCACCGGCCCAGCAATCGATCCGCGCCGCGCGCCAGCAGGTCTTCGGCGATGCGTTGGCCGAGCGTGGCGAGCGACGCGGCATCGGCGCCGCCTTCGGCGCGCAGGATGTCGCCGCTGCGCTCGTCGCCGACGAGCGCACGCAGCGTCCACGTGCCGTCGCCTTCGGCGCAGTAGCCGGCAATCGGCACCTGGCAGCTTCCGGCTAGGCGCAGGTTCATGGCGCGCTCCACGTCCACGCAGCGGCGCGTGGGGGCGTGATCGAGCGGGGCGAGCAGGGCGTGGGTGGCGGCATCGTCGGCGCGGCATTCCACCGCGATGGCGCCCTGTGCGACGGCGGGGAGGAACTCCGGCGGCGTCAGGCGTGCGCGGATGCGGTCGTCTAACCCTAAGCGTTGCAGGCCGGCGCAGGCCAGGAGGATGGCGTCGTAGTCGCTGGCATCGAGCTTGGCCAGGCGCGTGTTGACGTTGCCGCGCAGGTCGATGAGGTGCAGGTCCGGGCGCTTGGCACGCACCTGTAGCTGGCGGCGCAGCGAGGAGGTGCCGACGCGTGCGCCGTGCGGCATGTCTTGCAGGCTGGCGTAACGGTTGGAGACGAAGGCATCGAACGGGTCGGCGCGTTCCAGCACGGCGGCCAGGGCGAATGGCGGGTCGAGCGCCATCGGTACGTCTTTCAACGAATGCACGGCGCAGTCGGCGCGGCCTTCCTCGATCGCGATTTCCAGTTCCTTGAGGAACAGGCCCTTGCCGCCGATGGCCGCGAGCGAGCGGTCGAGGATTTCGTCGCCGCGCGTGGACAGCGGCACCAGTTCGATGGCGAGGCCGGGATGATGTTCGCGCAGGCGCGCGGCGACGTGCTCGGTCTGCCACAGCGCGAGCGCGCTCTTGCGCGTGGCGATGCGCAACGGGGCGGGTGCGTTCACAGGCTCTTCAATCGTTGGCGCACGCCGGGCAGGCAGCGGCGGCTGACTTCCAGGCACGCGGGATCGTTGCGCAGCCGCACGATTTCGCGGCCATCGGCCTCGCGCGCCAGTTCCTTGATCTGGTCGGTGGCGACCAGGCAGTTGCGGTGCACGCGGATGAAGCGCTCGCCGAATTCGGCTTCGAGCGATTTCAGCGAATCCTCGATCAGGTCCTCGCCGTTGGCATGGTGCACGACGACGTACTTTTCCTCGGCCTGGAGGTAGCGGATGTCCTGCACCGGGATCAGCCGCAGCGCGCCGCGCATGCGCGCGGACAGGTGCGAGCGGCGCGCGGCCGGCATCGGATGGGCGGGCGGCGGGCCGTGGCGGAAGCGTTCGGCGCGCGCCAGCGCGGCGGCTAGGCGTTCGGCGCGGATCGGCTTGACCACGTAATCCACCGCGTGCGCGTCGAAGGCGGCCAGCGCGTGTTCGTCGTAGGCGGTGCAGAAGATCACCGCCGGCGGCGTCGGCAGGCCGGCGAGGTGCCGGGCGGCTTCCAGGCCATCGAGCACGGGCATGGCGATGTCGAGGATCACCGCGTCCGGCCCCAGCGCGGCGGCCAGCTCGCAGGCTTCGCGGCCGTCCCGCGCCTCGCCGACGATCTCGTGCCCGCCCACGTCGCCCAGCAGGTCGCGCAGGCGCTGGCGGGCGAGGGGTTCGTCGTCGGCGATGAGGAGCTTCATTCGGTATCGATGGGCACGATCAGCGTGGCGGCATAGTAGCCGTCCCGCGCACTGGCGGCCATGCGCGCACGCGCGCCGAAGCGGTGCGCGAGGCGTTGCGCGATGCTACCTTGCGCATGGTGGTTGCCGTGCGAGGGCGTGGCCGTCGGCGGCAGCGGATTGGTGACTTCGATGCGCAGCAGGAAGCCTTCGCGCCGCGCCGCGATGCGCAGTTCCCCGCCCTGCGGCAGCTTCGCGATGCCGTGCACGATGGCGTTCTCCACCAGGGGTTGCAGGATCAGGCGCGGCAGCGGCAGGTCGCGCGGCAGGTCGTCGGAAAGCGCCCAGTCCACGCGCAGGCGCGGCCCCAGCCGCAGCGCTTCGATGGCGAGGTAGCGCTCGCCCAGATGCAGTTCCTCGGCCAACGTGGATTCGCCGCTGCCGGTGCCCAGCGCCGCGCGGAACAGTTCGGAAAGATCCTCCACCGCACGTTCGGCCGTGGCCGGATCGTGCCGGATCAGGCTGGCGATGGAGTTCATGCTGTTGAACAGGAAGTGCGGCCGGATGCGCGCCTGCAAGGCCTGCACCTGCGCCTGCGCGTGCGCGGCGACCTGCCCGCGCCACTGCTCGGTGACGTAGAAATAGCGCAGCAGCGCGGCGGCCAGCAGCAGCGCCACCGCCATGCAGACCGCGACGAAACGCAGCGTGTAGGGCGCGGCGACGGTGAAATCCAGCCCGAGCGCCTGGTCCAGCAGCACGACGAAGAAGGTGCCGATGCCGACGATCGCCGCCGGCATCGCCAGCGCCAGCGCGATGCCCGGAAGGTGCGGCAGCCGCTCGATGGCCGGGCGCAGCTTGCACAACGCGGCCACGCACATGAGCGCCAGCCACTGCGCCAGCAGGCTCGCGGTGAACAGCTCCGTCCAGCTTCCCGGCGTCTGCGGCAGGCGCAGGAGGATCGCCGTCAACACCGCCACTTCCACCGCCACCATCACGCCGAACAGCGCCTGCGGGCGGCAGAAATCCGGCATCCACGGCGTCGCGTGAGGGGAAGCGGGACTCATGGGCGGAATGCGGCGGATGGCATGCCAAGAGCGTACCGCAGCCGGGCGGGCGTCCACGTTCCGCAAGGCGGGCGCTTCGATGCCGGTTGTCGGGAAGGAGAAGAGTGTGGCGTCACGTCCTCTCGTGCCAGTACTCCGGCGCTTGATGTAAACAGGCCACCGCGATGATGACGAGTTCTCCGCGCTCGGGTTGTGGCTCGTAAATCAATGCATGAGGAAAACGTCGCCTCTGGCATCGGCGTATTTCCCCACCCATGCGATGCCAGGCCGACGGGAAGTCCAGGATACGGCGCAACGTTGCGCGTGCTTCGGTGGCGAATTCGTTGCCCAGGCCGCTGCGCTGGACGTTGTAATAACGCACGGCATGGGTCAGCTCCTGCCGCGCAGCAAGCAGGAAGCGTGGCGTCATATGCCGTGACCGAGGGCGGCGAACACCTCGTCGGCATCGATCACGGCAAGCTTGCCTTCGCGGTAGAGCGTCATTCGATGCTCGGCTTCCTTGAGCCACAGTGCATCCAGTTCCGGGTCCGGCCGGTCGAGACTGGCGATCAGGCCCTCGATGAGAGCGGCGCGCTCCAGCGACGGGAGCCGCAAGGCGTCGCGCAGCATGTCCTTGGCGGTTGTGCTCATTGGATGAGTCCTGTGATGGCCTGTGCGGATTCTAGTGCGCGGTTGGATGCCTGACGAAATCAATACAGGTCCACCGGATCCACATCCAGCGACCACCGCACTTTCCGCGCCTCCGGCAACTCGTGCAGTTGCACGAACACCTCGCGCAACGCGGCCTGCAAGGCCGGGCGGTGGCCGGCTTCGAGCAGCACCTGGCCGCGCAGCCGGCCGGCGCGGCGTGGCATCGGCGCGGGCATCGGCGGATGCGCCTGCACGCCATCGTGGCCGCGCGCCAGGGCGTGGGCGGCGGCGAGGAAGGCTTGCAGGGGTTCGGCGTGCGGGGCTTCGGCGCGCAGCAGGGCCAGGTGCGAGAAGGGCGGGAAGCTGGCCGCCGCGCGTTCGGAAAGCTCGGCTTCGGCGAAGGCGGCGTAGCCGCGCGTCACCAGGGTTTGCAGCAGGGGATGGTCGGGATGGTGGGTCTGTAGCCAGACCGTGCCCGGTCGCTGCGCGCGTCCGGCGCGACCTGCCACCTGCACCAGCAGTTGCGCCAGGCGCTCGCCGGCGCGGAAGTCGGCGCTGAACAGGCCGTCGTCGATGCTGGCGATGGCGACGAGGGTGAGGTTGGCCAGATCGTGGCCCTTGGCCAGCATCTGGGTGCCGACCAGGATGCCGGGCGCATCGCCGAGGGCATCGAAGTGTTTTTCCACGGCATCGCGGCCGCGCGTGGTTTCGCGGTCCACGCGGATCAGCGGCACGTCCGGGAAGGCGCCGGCCAGCGCCTGTTCCAGCCGCTCGGTGCCCGCGCCCTGCGGCACCAGCGCCAGCCCGCCGCAATCCGGGCAGGCGGGGGGCGCGGGCTTGCGATGGCCGCAGTGGTGGCACAGCAGGCGGTTGCGGCCATGCAGGGTCATCGGGCTGTCGCAGCGCGGGCAGTCGGCGTGCCAGCCGCAGTCGTGGCACAGCAGCACCGGGGCATAGCCGCGCCGGTTGCGGAACACCAGCGCCTGTTCGCCGCGCGAAAGGCAGGCGCCGATCGCATCCAGCAGCGGGCGCGAGAGGCCATGGGTGAGGCGCTGGCCGCGCAGGTCCAGCACGTGCACCTGCGGCGGGCGGGCGCCGCCGGCGCGTTCGCGCAGCGTCAGCCAGGCATAGCGGCCGCTGCGGGCGTGCTGGAGGGTTTCCAGGCTCGGCGTGGCGCTGCCGAGCAGCACCGGGACGCCGAGCCGCTTGGCCCGCACCAGCGCGAAATCGCGGGCGTGGTAGCGGAAGCCGTCCTGCTGCTTGTAGGAGGCGTCGTGTTCCTCGTCGATGACGATCAGGCCCGCTTCCGGCAGCGGCGAGAAAACGGCCGAGCGGGTGCCGATCAGCACGCGGGCTTCGCCCTTGGCCATCAGCGCGTGGGTGCGGGCGCGCTCGCTGTCCGACAGGCCCGAGTGCAGCGCATGCACCGTTACCGGCAGGCGCTCGCCGTAGCGGCGGATGGCCTGCGGCGTGAGGCCGATTTCCGGCACCAGCACCAGCGCCTGCCTGCCGCGTGCCAGGCAGGCTTCGATCGCGGCCAGGTACACCTCGGTCTTGCCGCTGCCGGTGACGCCTTCCAGCAGCGCCGCGCCGAAACGCCCGGCCATCGCATCCACCGCCCGCACGGCGGCCTGTTGTTCGACTGAAAGCTCGGGTGGGGCGCGGCGCGGCGAGGTGACGTGGGTATCGGGCGGGCGCAGGCGGGTGTCGATGAAGCCGCGCGTGTCCAGCGCACGCAGAGTGGCGCGCCACTTGGGGTCGAGCGCGGCCAGCGCGGCCTCGTCGCGTTCGGCGTCGGCCAGGAAGTCGGCGAGTGCGCGCGGGCGCGAACCGGCGCGCAGGCGATCGCGGCCGGTGTGCCCGGCCTCGCTGAGCCGCCAGTGCGGCAGGCGCGTGTCCGGCAGCGCCTCGCCCTGGCGCAGCGGTACCGGCAGCGCGGTGGCGAGCACGTCGCCCAGGGCGCGCTGGTAGTAGCCGGCGGCCCAGGCGAGGCTGTGCCAGAGCGCGGCGTCGAACGGTGCCCCGGCCGGGTCGAGCAGCGCCTCCACTGTCCGCAGCGCGGGCCCGCCCGCTTCGGCGAAGCCTTCTTCGACGAAAAATCCCACCAGGCTGCGCTGGCCGAACGGAACCCGCACCCGCGCACCGCGTGCCGGGATGGCGGCCGCGTCGGGCGGCAGGTAGTCGAACAGTCGTGGCAACGGCAGCGGCAGGGCGATGCGCCAGACCGGTGGCGGGGAAGCACTCATTCCACAAGTGTAGGGTCAGGGAACACTTGGGCAAGCCGGCCCTTGCCCGTCATCCCCGCGAAGGCGGGAGGCGCTCTTCCGACAATCGAATGGCGGGCCATCCCGCGTGGTGAGAGACGTAATGGGGCCGGGAAAGACGCCGGGCCCCGGCCGTCGCCGGCGCGATTCCGGGACGGCGGCGGGCGTAGTGCTCACTGTCTCCCGGTCCGCGCCCGGCACTTGCTCATTTGCGGCGCAGATCTGTGGCGGAGGTCATGAATTGCCGCTAACTGCCTGCCACGCTTGGTGAAACCCCGGAAATCCACAATTCCTGTGGATAAGTGTGTGGAACAGGCCCCCGTCGTGGATGCGCCGGTCCCATGAGGTGGGCCCCGGGAGCGGCTTGGTCAAAAAATAGCCACATCACTAATCTCCATGTAGATCAATATCTTGTGGTTGAGTTCTGGCCGTGTTTCGGGTGCGTGACACCAATTTTGACGATCAAATGACCACTCGCTCGCCGCTGTGCACAACCCGCGCGCCGCAAGCCCTTGTCGCGCTTGGCGGAGCGCCGATTCGCGCGGTGTCAATCCCCACGCTTGGGGTAGGGCGCAGGCGGCACACTGCTATCCTTCCCGGCCGCCGCCAGCCCGTCCCGCGCTTCATGCCTGCACCGCCTTCCAGGCCATCGCCGTCCTTCGTCTCGATGCCCGACGAAGCCGCGCGGCGCATGCTTGCGCAGGCGCTGGCGCGGCTTTCCCCGGTGCAGCGGCAGGCCGTGCTGCTGCGCCTGCGCGACGTGGCGGACATCGACGGCATCGCCGTCCGGCTCGGCCTGTCGTCCGATACGGTGCGCGCCTGCCTGGCCTTCGCCGTGGCGCAATTGCGCATGGCGCTGTCCGACGCCCCGCTGGATCGGGAACGCGACGACTGGCTGCACCGCTGCCGCGCCTTGCTGGTCGCACTGCCCGCGCCCACGACGCCACCGCCGCCGACGGCTTCCATGCCTGCCGCCCAGCACGCGCCTGCCGGCTCCGGCCCGTGGCCGCGCCTGCCGGCCGCGCTCGGATTGCTGGTGCTGGTCGCCGCCGGCGTGTTCGCCTGGCAGCAATGGCGTCCGGGCCCGCCGCCCGCGCCGCCGCCGGTCGAAGCCGCTCCCCAGCGCATGCCGCCGCCGGATGCCCCCGAAGCGCCGCTGACCGCGCCGGATTTCCTGCTGGTGCTGCTGCGGCAGCAACATCCCGGCGTGCTGGAGGACCTGGACTTCTACGTCTGGCTGGCCGAACAGGACGCATTGCGATGACACGCCCTGCCGTCCTCGCGCTGTGCCTGTACGCCGTCGCGTGTCTTCCCGCCGCCGCGCAGCCGGCCGCCGAGCCGCCCGCCGTGCAGCAGGCGCTGGCGCCCTTCCAGTCGCTCATGGCGCGCCTGCCGCCGCCGTTGCGCGAACGCCTCCTCGCCCACGCCCGCGCCTGGGCCGCGCTCTCGCCCGACGAACAGGTCCGCCTGCGCGAGAACCTCGCCGCCTGGGACGACCTGCACCCCCTGCGCAAGCTCGCCCTGCGCGAACACTTCGAAGCCTGGGAGCACATGGACGCTTCCACCCGCGCCGCCGCCCTCGACGCCGCGCGCGGCTACGCGCAACTGCCCGAAGCCACGCGCCAGGGCTGGCGCGAACGCTTCGACGCGCTGCCGCCCGAACAGCGCCAGCGCTACCTGTTCGATCCGCCCACCCGCGTCGCGATGGACCTGGCCAACGCCCTGTTCCCCTTCGTCCCCGCCGAGCAGCACACCGACACCCTCGCCATGCTGCGCAGCCTCACGCCCGAACAGGTGGAATCCCTGCGCCGCACCCTCGCGCGCCTGCCCCCGGCGCAGCGCAATGCCTATCGGCAGCGGCTGCTGGACATGGCGCCGGCGGCGCGGGCGGAGGCGCTGGGCGGGAAGTGACGGCGCGAGGCGTCAAGCCTCTCGCGCGGATGCCTCTGCCTCCGCGGCACGGCGGAAGGTGACGACGAGCACATCACGCGCCGCCGGCCGCGCGGGATCCATCGGTTCGACGGCGGTGACGCCGTGGAACACGCGTGCATCCTCGACGATGGCCGCATCGAACGGCTGCGCCAGCGTGAAGCTGCCCAGCGGCGCGCCGTCGAGCGCGTGGATCGACGTGGTGCCTTCGCGGATGTTGCGGCGGCCGATCATCAGCACCAGCACGAAATCCACGCCGTCGCGGTGCATGCCTTCGGGCGTCGGCTGGCCGGGCCGCTCCGGACCGGCCTCGATGCGGAACTGGTGCGCTTCGATGTGCCAGCCGCCGGTCCGCGGCGACAGGTCGTTGCACAGGCGGCGGAACCAGCGCAGCACGGTCGGCAGCGCGTCGCCTTCGATCAGCGCCGGCGAAATCGGCTCGAACCAGCGCGCGACGCCGCCGTTGAGCGGGTTGTAGTCGCGGCTCTGCCAGTGCGGCCGGTTCGGCCGCAATGCGATGCCGTCTTCGCGCCCGGCCGCGAACACGGCATGGCGGCGGCGGCGATAACGCCCGCCATCGGCCATGTAGGCATCCAGGCGCAGGTCGTCCCAGCTTTCCGAAAACGCCTCCCAGTCGGCCAGCGATCCGGCCGCTTCCAGCCAGCCGCGCATGCGTCCGCCCTCGACGAAGGCGAAGCCTTGCCGGGCCAGTTCGGCCTCCAGTTCCTGCGCCACGGGTGGCGTGTCGGGCATGTGCGTTCCGGAAGTTCGGGTCTGCGGGGGAGCGAAGCGTAATCCCAATCAGCGTGCGCGGCTTGTCGGATAATGCCGCCCCCCTCGCATCCAAGGCCCGCCATGTCCTCCCGCACCGCCGCACTCGTCGCCAGCGCCCAGCGGCACCTCGTGCCGACCTATCGCCAGCGCGCGCTGGTGCTCGAACGCGGGCAGGGTTCGCGGCTGTGGGACATTGAGGGGCGCGACTACGTGGATTTCGCCGCCGGCATCGCGGTCAGCGCGCTCGGCCACGGCGATGCGGACATCCTGGACGCGCTGCACGAACAGGCCGGCAGGCTCTGGCACACCAGCAACATCTTCTACAGCGAGCCGCCGCTGCGGCTGGCCGAAGAACTGATCGCCGCCAGCGGCTTCGCGGCACGGGCGTTCTTCTGCAATGCCGCGGCCGAGGCCAACGAGGCCGCGAACAAGCTCGCGCGCCGCTTCGCCGCGGATGCCGGGCGGCCACCGGAACGCCGCGCCATCGTCAGCTTCCACGGCTCCTTCCACGGCCGCACCCTGGCCACCGTCACCGCGACCGCGCAGCCGAAATACCAGCAGGGCTTCGAGCCGCTGCCGGGCGGCTTCCGCCACGCGCCGTTCAACGATGCCGCCGGCTTCGATGCGGTGTTCGGCGACGACGTGGCGGCGGTGATCGTGGAGCCGGTGCAGGGCGAAGGCGGCGTGCTGCCGGCCGCGCCCGGGTTCCTCGCGCACCTGCGCGCGCGTTGCGACGCAGCGGGCGCGCTGCTGGTGTTCGACGAGATCCAGTCCGGCATGGGACGCAGCGGCAGGCTCTGGGCGCATCAATGCGACGGCGTCGTGCCGGACGCGATGACGCTGGCCAAGGGCCTGGGCTGCGGCTTCCCCATCGGCGCGCTGCTGGTGGGCGAGCGCGCCGCGCAGACGCTGGATTTCGGCAGCCACGGCACCACCTTCGGCGGCAATCCGCTCGCCGCCGCCGTGGCGCGCGTGGCGCTGCGCAAGCTGGCCGCGCCGGAACTGCTGGCGAACGTGGAAACGCAGGCGCGGGCGTTGCGTGATGGCATGCGCGCGCTGGACGAAAGACATCAGGTGTTCGCCGAGGTGCGTGGTCGCGGCCTGATGCTGGGCGCGGTGCTGCGCCCAGAGCATTCCGGACGCGCGGCGGAAATCCTCGACCATGCCGCCAACGCCGGCCTGCTGTTGCTCCAGGCCGGCCCGGACGTGCTGCGCTTCGTGCCCGCGCTCAACATCGGCAGCGATGACGTGGCCGAAGGTCTGGCGCGGCTGGATGCCGCGCTCGCCACATGGCGGCAGACCATGACGACCGCCTGATCGCGAGTGCTAGCATCGGCGCTCCGCCCCTTGGAGCGCGCCATGTCCCGGTCCCTCGCCTTGCTGCTGCCGCTGCTGTTCGCCACGGCGGCCAGCGCGGAAACTCCCGTGTCCGTGGACGCGACGCTGCGCGACAAGGTGATCCAATGGCGGCGCGATCTGCATCGGCACCCTGAACTGGGCAACCAGGAAACCCGCACCGCGCAGGTCGTCGCCACGCACCTGCGCGCGCTCGGCCTCGCGCCGGAGACCGGCATCGCGTATACCGGCGTCGTCGCCGTGCTCAAGGGCGGCAAGCCCGGACCGCGCATCGCGCTGCGCGCGGACATGGACGCATTGCCGGTGACCGAGCAGACCGGCCTGCCGTTCGCCTCCACCGTCAAGGGCGAGTATCGCGGCCAGCCGGTCGGCGTGATGCACGCCTGCGGCCACGACATGCACGTGGCGATCCTGATGGGCGTGGCCGAGGCATTGGTGGCGAGGAAGGACGAATTGCCGGGTGAGGTGATGTTCGTGTTCCAGCCCGCCGAGGAAGGCCCGCCCGTGGCCGGAGAAACGGCCGGCGCGCAACTGATGCTGGAAGAAGGCGTGTTCGACGATTTCCCGCCCGACGCGGTGCTCGGCCTGCACGTGTGGGCTGGCCTCAACACCGGCCGCATCGGCGTGCGTAGCGGCGCGATGCTGGCCAGCGCGGACGAATGGACGCTCACCGTCGCCGGCCGGCAGACCCATGGCTCGCGCCCGTGGGACGGCGTGGACCCGATCACCGTCGCGGCGCAGATCCTCCTGGGCGCGCAGTCCATCGTCGCGCGCCAGGTCGATATCGCGCGCTCGCCGGTGGTGCTGACCGCCGGGCAGTTCCAGGCTGGCGTGCGCTTCAACATCATTCCCGACAGCGCGATGCTGATCGGCACCCTGCGCACCTTCGACGCCGCGCTGCGCGAGGACGTGATCGAACGCTTCCGCCGCACCGCAGAGCATTTCGCCACCGCTGCCGGCGCCACCGCGACGCTGGAGGTGGTCAACAACGCGCCGGCCACGGTCAACGATGCCGCGCTGTACCGGCAACTGCTGCCTTCGTTCGAGCGCGCCGTCGGCGCCGCCAACGTGATCGAGATGCCGCGTGTCACCGTGGCCGAGGACTTCTCCCGCTTCGCCGATGCTTCGCGCGGCCTGTACTTCTTCGTCGGCACCACGCCGGCGGGCCAGGACCCGGCCACGATGCCGATCAACCACTCGCCGTTCTACGCGCCGGACGAGGCGGCGCTGGAAGTGGGCGTGCGCGCGATGCTCCAGGCCACGCTGGATTTCCTGCACGCACCGGGGGCGTAGACCTCAGCCCGAGGGTTCCAGCGGCAGCTGCGGCTGTTGCAGTTCGATCCGGCCCTCGCCGGCGACGATCTTCTTGAACTCGCCCCGCGATACCGAGACATAGCGCTCGTTGCCGCCGATCTCCACCTGCGGGCCGTCGGTGATGGCGCGGCCGCGCTCGTCCACGCGCACCACCATCGTGGCCTTGCGGCCGGTGTGGCAGATGGTCTTGATCTCGCTGAGCGAATCGGCCCAGGCCAGAAGGTACTGGCTGCCCTCGAACAGCTCGCCGCGAAAATCCGTGCGCAGGCCGTAGGCCAGCACCGGCACGTCGAGCCGGTCCACCACTTCGGTCAGTTGCCAGACCTGCAACTTGGAGAGGAACTGCGATTCGTCCGTCAGCACGCAGTGCAGCGGGCCGTTGGCGGCGATGTCCTCGCGCACGATGTCCAGCAGGTCGTCGTCGCGCCCGAAGATGCGCCCGCGCGCCGACAGCCCGATGCGCGAGGCCACCACGCCCTCGCCGAAGCGGTTGTCCAGCTTCGGCGTCAGGATCAGCGTGCGCATCCCGCGCTCGTGGTAGTTGTGCGCGCTTTGCAGCAGCGTGGTGGTCTTTCCGGCGTTCATCGCCGAATAGTAGAAATAGAGCTTGGCCATGGCGTCCTCGCGTGAACGGGCATCCTAGAGCGTGTTGCGAACTATTGCGTACCTTGCCAAAGCCTGCCCCGTACACGATACGGGGGCAGGAAGCCTTGGCCGAGGCGTGCGCCTTGCCTCACAACGGCACGGTCACACGGACAAGGCGCTCAAAAGCTCATGACACGCCCCAATGCACCGGCTCGCTCTCGCATCTGGCACCATCCTCGTTTTCCATCTGGCCCTACGCCGGCTGCCCGCAACCGACCACGCTGCGGAGCACATCCGTACTGGGAACCCGAGGACATGGCGACGAACAGCGAACTCCTGGCGCGCCGCGCGGCGTGCGTGCCGCGCGGCATCGGCACCGCGATGGGCATCTTCGCGCAGCGCGCGGAGAATGCCGAACTGTGGGACGTGGAAGGCCGGCGCTACATCGATTTCGCGTCGGGCATCGCCGTGCTCAACGTCGGCCATCGCCATCCCAGGGTGATGGCGGCGGCGCAGCAGCAGTTGGCGCGCTACACCCACACCGCGTTCCAGGTGGCCGCCTACGAGCCTTACATCGCGCTGTGCGAGCGCCTGAACGCGATCGCGCCGATCCCCGGGCCGAAGAAGTCGATCCTGTTCTCCACCGGCGCCGAAGCGGTGGAAAACGCGATCAAGATCGCGCGCGCCGCGACGCGCCGGCACGCGGTGATCGCCTTCTCCGGCGGCTTCCACGGCCGCAGCTTCATGGCGATGGCGATGACCGGCAAGACCGCGCCGTACAAGCGCGGCTTCGGGCCGCTGCCCGGCGGCGTCTACCACGTGCCGTTCCCGTGCGCGCACAAGGGCGCGACGGTGGCCGGGAGCCTGGCCGCGCTCGATGGCCTGTTCCGCGCCGATGTGCCGCCCGAGGACGTGGCCGCCATCGTGATCGAGCCGGTGCAGGGCGAGGGCGGCTTCCTGCCCGCGCCGCCGGACCTCCTGCGCGCGCTGCGGCAGGTGGCCGATGAGCACGGCATCGTGCTGGTGGCCGACGAGGTGCAGACCGGCTTCGCCCGCACGGGAAAAATGTTCGGCATCGAACATTCGGGCGTGGCCCCCGACCTGATGACGGTGGCCAAGTCGCTGGCCGGCGGTTTCCCGCTCTCGGGCGTGATCGGCCGCGCCGAGGTCATGGACGCGGCCGAGCCGGGCGGCCTCGGCGGCACCTACGCCGGTTCGCCGGTGGCCTGCGCGGCGGCGCTGGCGGTGCTGGACGTGATCGAGGAAGAAGCGCTGGTCGAGCGCGCCAACGCGCTCGGCGCGCGCGTGCGCGCACGACTGGATGCGCTCGCTTTGCGCGACGACCTGCGTCCCGTCGGCAACCTGCGCGGGGAAGGCTCGATGCTGGCTTTCGATCTGCTCGCCCGGCGCGGCGAGGCGGCGCCCGATCCGGCCGCCACACGCGAGGTGCTCCTGCGCGCCCATGCGCTCGGCCTGATGCTGCTGGGCTGCGGCAGCCTGGGCGAATCCATCCGGCTGCTGTATCCGTTGACCATCTGCGATGCGGTGTTCGACGAGGGCATGGCGTTGCTGGAGCAGGCACTACGCCCCGCCTAGCGCCCATGAAACGCGAACCGCGCGCCGCCGAACCGCTGTACCTGGCCCTGGACCCGAGCGGTCCGCTGAGCCTGCAGCAGCAACTGCGGCAGCGGCTCGTGGATGCGATCCATCGCGGCGTGCTGCGGCCGGGGCAGAAGCTGCCGTCCTCGCGCCTTCTTGCCGAACGCATCGGTGTGTCGCGCAACACCGTCAGCCTGGCCTACGACGCGCTGCTGGCCGAGGGCCACCTCGCCAGCCGCTCGCGCAGCGGCATCTACGTGGCCGCCGGCGCGCCCGGCACGCGCGTGGGCCGTGCCGCGCGCGGGCCCGATCCGGCATCGCCGCTGTCCGCGCGCCTGCCGCCGCCCGCCGACGATGCCGGCTTCCGTTGTCCGCAGCACTGGCATCGTTATCCATTCCCGTTCATCGACGGGCGCGTGGATGCGGAACTGGCGCCGGTGGCCGAATGGAGCGAAGCCATCCGCCTCGCCGGCTCGCGCCACGAAGTGGTGCAGTGGCCGCTGGAGGCCGGCGATGGCGACGATCCGATGCTGGTGGACGAAATGCGCGGCAAGGTGCTGCCGATGCGCGGCATCGAGGCCGGCGCGGACGAATTGCTGATGGCGCTCTCCAATCGCCATGCGCTGCAACTGGCGGGCGAACTGCTGGTGCGGCGCGGCACCCCGGTGGTGCTGGAACAGCCGGCCGATGCGGACTTCGAGCGCCGCATGCGCGAACGCCATGCCGATCTCTCCACGCTGGACCCGGCGCTGCGCGAACCGCTGCCGCCCGGCGCGGTGGTGGTCACCAGCGCGCGCCACGGCATCGCCGCCGGATCGTCCTGGCCGCGCCGCCTGCTCGATTGCGTGGGCAAGGCGGATGGCCTGGTGATCGAACACGACGTGCCCGCCGGTGTGCAGGATGGCGGGCGCGTCTCGCCGGCACTGCGCGCGCTGGATCGCGACGGCCGCGTCATCTACGTCGGCAGCCTCGCGCCGGCCGCTTCCTGCGGCGAACCGCCCGGCGTGCTGGCGGCTCCCGCCGCCTTCATCGAACGCGTCCGCCAGCTTCGCCGCAGCCAGGGCGCGACACCGCCGCGGGTGCTGCAACGCGCCTGGGCCTATTTCATCGGGCTGGGCCACTACTCGGCCTCGCTGGTGCGCGCCGGCCGCCTGCTGGCCGAGCGCCGCACCGCGCTGCGCGATGCGCTCAACCACTACCTCCACCCGCTGGTCAGCATCGAGACCTTCCCCGGCGCCAGCGCCTATCGCGTCAGCCTGCCCGCCGGCATGGACGCGCGCGAACTGGCGCGCCAGGCCGCCGCCATCGGCGTGCTGGTGGAGCCGATGCGCCATGGCGACGGGCGCCAGGCGCTGTGCATGGGCGTCACCGGCATCAGCGCCGAACGCATCCGCGAGGGCGTGCGCAACCTCTCGCGCCTGCTGCGCGGAGACCTCGCGCCGGCCCCGCGCCGCATCGAGGAAGAAAACGTCGCGCCGTTGCGCGGCAAGGCGCTGCGCCGCGCGATCGCCGGCTGCACCCTGCTGTACCGCACCGTCTACGGCGAGCCCTGCACGCTGGAAATCGGCGCCGACGGCGACCTCGTCGGCACGGCCGGCTATGCGGGCGAGGACTGCGACCGCGGCCACTGGTGGCTCGAAGACGACCGCTGGTATCGCCGGTGGCGGCAATGGGCCTACGGCGAAGCCGCCGGCTACACGCTGGTGATCGATGGCGACCAGGTGCGCTTCTACGGCGACGACGGCCTGCTGGCCGACACCGCCGTGCTGACGCGCCGCGCGGCGGCGCGCCCGAGGAAGAAGTCCGGGATGCCGTAGATGGGCTTCATGGCCTGCGCATCACCGCCACCCAGGCCATCAGCAAGCCCAGCGCGATCAGCGCCCACGCCGCATTGCCCGGCACCGTGACGACGGGACGCGGGCCGACGGGTGGTTCGCCGCCGCCACCCGTGCCGGGCGCGATGAAGCGGCCGAAGGTGGCGTGTGCGGCGATCGGCAGCGTGGCGGCGATGGTGAGCGAGGCGGTATCCACCACCCATATCCGTTCGGCGCTGATGTCGCCCACGTAGAGGCGCGCGTCGTCCGGAGTGATGGCGATGCCGAACGGCTCGCCCGCGCCGGTCGGCACGGTGGCGACCACGGTGTTGCTGGCCGTGTCGATCACCGAGATGCTCGCGCCGAACTGGTTGGTCACATAGGCGCGCGAACCGTGGTTGCTGACCGCCACGCCGTTGGGATGGTTGCCGACCGGAATCGTCGCGATGACGGCCTGCGAGCCCGCGTCGATCACCGATACCGTGTCGCCGAGCCGGTTGGCTACGTAGACGCGCGAGCCGTCCGGATGCACCGCCACGCCGCGCGGACCGTCGCCCACCGGCACGGTGGCGGCGAGCGTGAGATTGATGGCGTCGACGATGGACACGGTGTTGTCGCCGCCGTTGGCGACATAGACCCGGTTGCCCACCGGGTTCACCGCCACCCCGAACGGCGCGCTGCCCGCGCCCAGCGGCACCGTGGCGAGCACGCCGAGGCTGTAGGCATCGATGATCGAGAGCGTGCCGTCGGCAAGGCTCGGCACGTACACGCGCGTGCCGTCGTCGCTGGCCGCCACCGAGAACGGCGCCGGGCCGACCGGAACCGTGCCGATGTAGCCGTTGGTGGCGGCGTCGGTCACGGCCAGCATGCCGTGATCGACCAGGGTGACGTAGGCGCGCGCCTGATCGCGGCTGACGGCCACGCCCCAGGGCGTGGAGCCCGCGCCCATCGGGATGCCGGCCACCACCGTGTGGGTGGCGGTGTCCAGCACGCGCACGGTGTCGCCGCCGTCGGAGCCATTGGTCAGGTAGGCGAACGGTGCGGCCAGCGCGCCGGCCAGCGGCGCGAGCGCGAGGCAGAGCGTGGCGAGACAGCGTCGGATCGTGGTCATGGCGAGGTTCCTTGTGTGAGTGAAACGGATCGAGCGGTGGCGGGGCGCGATGGGTCTTACGGTGTCTCGAAGCCATCGCTGAAAAGCCCCGTGCCCAGCGTCGAGCTCCGGCACTGGCCGAACTCCGAAGTGCCCCGGTGGAAGAAGAACGTGCCTTCCGGATCGCCGAGAATCCGGGTGGCGGTGGCCGTCACCCAGCGCGAGGTGTTGAAGTAATTGCCGTTGCCCGCCGGCGCGGTGAGCGTTGCGTTGGCGAACGTCGCGGTGCCGTTGCCCATCCCGTCCCAGCCATTGGTGATGTGGGCGAAGGTCGATCCCAGCCAGTCCTGGCCCTGGCCCCAGTAGCCGTAGGTGATCGGGCCTATCGTCACCTGGTGGCACTGCGGCACGGCGTAGAAATCGATGCGGTACCAGCCGTTGGCCGAGTCCAGCGTGCCGCTGACCTGCGCGGTGCCGCCGCTGCCTTCCAGCGCCGTGAGCCTGGGCTTGTTCTGGCCGCCGTTGGCGGCGTTCGGCGGCGGATCGGCGTTGTTGCCGTCGGCGAAGTTGATGCCATCGTCGTTGAGGTCGATGCCGATGCCTGCGTTGTCGTGGAAACGGTTGCGGCGGATCGTGTTGAGGTTCGATGCGATCACCGCCACGCCGTCGCCGCCGCTGAACGCGATGCGGTTGCCGTCCACGTTGGTGGCGCTGGCGCCGTTGGCGATGCGTACGCCGTGCCCGCCATTGCCGCGATTGCCGCAGGCGCCCGCGCACAGCGCCGGGATGCCGATGCGGTTTTCCACGATGCGGTTGCCCACGGCATGGCTGCCGTTCAGCTCGATGCCGTGGGAAGCGTGGTTGGAGATCACATTGCCACGGACGATGTGGCCCGGACCGTTGATCAGGATGCCACGATCGTTGCCGCGCTGATCGCCGCCGGTGAACGTGCCGATGTAGTTGTTCTCGACGATCGCCCCGGTCGGCTGGGTGCCGCCCGAACCGGCGATGCTGACGCCCGTGCCGAGCGCATGCACGATGACGTTGCGATCCGCCGGTTCCGGCCCGCCGATGCGCACGTCCTGGGTGCTGCCGCCCACGCGCACGCCGGTGCCGCTGGGCATTGCGCTGAAACCGGAAATCGGGCCGCCCACCTGCACGCCCGCCAGGCGATGATCGCGTCCGCCGGAGAACGCCACGGCCGCGATGGAGTGGCCGGAAAATCCCAGCCCTTCGATGCTGACGGTGGCCTCGGGCGAGGCGTCGGTGGCGACGTGCAGGCCATACGCGCCGGTGACCTGATTGTTGCCGTTGAGGATCACGCAGATCACCGCGTTGTTGCCGAGTGTCGCGCCGTTGCGGCTGGCGCCGGGCTGGGTGTAGCCGTCGATCACCACCGGATGGGCGATGGTGGGAAGCAGCGAGTTCAGCGAAATGAGGTGCGGGCCGCAGCCGCCAGGGATGTTGAAGTGGATGCGGTTGACGTTCGGCGCGGCGTTGGCGTCGATGAGCGCCTGGCGCAGCGAGCCCGCGCCGCTGTCGTTGGCGTTGGTGACGGTGAGCACGGTGGCGGTGGAGCCGATGTCGGACTCGAACGCGCCGCGATCGGGTGCCGTGCCTTGCCAGCGCGCGTTGCCGGAAAAATCCTTCCGGGCGTACAGGTTGATGTCGTTACGTCCGCTGTTGATGCCGGGCGATGCCCCGGCCAGCCGCCAGTCGTCGCTGGCCGGGTTCACGAACTGTGGATTGCCGGTCAGCGTCGCCACGGGAGAAGCGGCCAGCGACGGGATGGCATCCACGCCATTGCCGAGGATGTTGTTGTAAAGGCGCGCGTCGATGCTCCCCACCGCGGCGCGCTTGCGCAGCCGGATGTCGCGCGTGTTGTCCCAGAACACGTTGTTGGTCAGGAACATGCGCCAGTCATCGGCCGATTCGTGATCCGCGCGCGTCACGCAGAGCGCGCCGTTGCCGCTGTTCTGCGCAAAGGTGGTGTTCTCGATCCTGGCCGTTTCCAGCCGGTAGGCTCTTATTTCGACGGCGCAATCGCTGAACCAGCCGGGATTGTGTCCGCCGCTGTTGGTGACCAGGCTGCTGCGCAGTGTCACCAGGTCGCCGCCGATCTGGCTGTGCCCGACCTGATCGAGCCAGACCCGCTCCAGCGTGACGATGTCGTCGTTGGTCAGGTACAGCGAGTTCAGGTTCCGGAACGTCAGCCGTTCGATCCGTAGCGGCTCGCCGGCCAGATAGTTGCTGATGAAGAGGTTCGCGCCGGTCAGTACGGTGGCGGCGGGATTCTCGCTACGCGAGGTGCAGCCACTGGTGTAGCCGCCTTGGATGCTGATGGATTCCCCCACGTTGGGGTAGTCGGGAATGGCGCCGCCATCATCGATGACGCTTCCGCTCATGTTCCAGATGCCGGCGGTCATCTTGATGACGACCGGCTCGTTCTCGGCCAGCGCCATCGCCGCATTGAACTGGGCCACGGTGCTGACGCAGCGTTCCGCCGCGACGGCGGATGTGGCGAGCGACGCCAGCAGCAGCGCGAAGGCGGCCGCCAGCGGCATGGCCGGGCGGGAAAAACGGGACAAGGCGAACATGGCGAAAGCCTCCGGAAGGTGGGTTCGCCGACAAGAACGCAGGTTCGCCGGAGATCGTGCCAACTTTTTTCGGGCATGCCCGGCGCGCCTTCCGCCGCTGTGTCGGCAGGCCCGGTTTCGCGTCGAAGGCCCGTCCCGCGATGGGACCGGATCGGCGTTCGGCGCCCCTTGCCGCCCCGCGCGTGCGGCGGAGCGGCATCGCACGCCGCCGCGTCGCGCGGCACGCCCGGCCCGGTGCTATGTTGTCGCCCGGTTACATCGGGAACAGCCCTTCCGAGGAGCGCACCATGCACAACCCGCACGGCGACTTCATCTGGTATCAGCTTTCCACTCCCGATCCGGCGGCGGCGGCGGAGTTCTACGCGCGGCTGCTCGGCTGGAACGTCGAACTGCACCGCTCGCCCGATCACGACTACCGCGTGCTGTCGGCCGGCGCCGAAGGTGTGGGCGGCATCTCGCCGCTTTGCTCCGGCGACGAACGCCCGCGCTGGGAGGGCTACATCGGCGTGGACGACGTGGACGCCAGCGTGGCGCAGATGACGGCCAGCGGCGCCACGCCGCTCGTGCCGCCCACCGACATTCCCGGCGTGGGCCGCTTCGCGCAGGTCGCCGACCCGCAGGGCGTGGCGTTCTTCGTGATGCGTGGCGCCAGTGACGCGCCGAGCCATGCGTTCTCGCCGGACGGCATCGGCCATTGTCAGTGGAACGAACTGTCCACCTCCGATCCGGAAGCCGCGTTCGTGTTCTATGCGCGCAGTTTCGGTTGGCAGAAGGGCGAGGCGATGCCGATGGGCGAGATGGGCGACTACCAACTCCTCGACCACCACGGCCGCACTTTCGGCGCGCTGATGCCGCAGATGCCCGAACAGCCCGCGCCGACGTGGACATTCTATTTCGGCGTGGCCGACATCGACGCCGCCGTCGCCACGCTGACCGGCCTTGGCGCGACGCTGTGCGTCGGTCCGCAGGAAGTGCCGGGCGGCGTCTTCATCGTCGTCGCGATCGACCCGCAGGGCGCGATGTTCGCGCTGGTCGGCCCGCGCGCAGGCTCCTAGGCTCAGCGGGAATGCCGTTCCCGCGCCGCCTGCGTGCGCGGATGTTCGGAGCCGAGCAGGGCGACGAGCGTCTCGATCTCGCGTTCGCGCCAGCGCGCAAGGTCGTCGTGGCCGGACAGTGCGGCGGCCTCGGTCCGTAGCATCAGGGTCTCGGCCAGCGCATTGCTCGGGTCGGGGTGGCGCCGCAGGAGTTCTTCGAGCGCATCGTCCAGCGCCGCGAGCGCGTCGTCCTCGCCCCGACGCAGCCGCGCATACGCCAGTGCGGCGGCGGTGAGGAAGTAGTCCGCTTCTTCGCGGTTGCTCAGGGTGGCGAAGTGGTGTTCGGCGGCGGTCAGCACCGTCAGCGCCTCGGCATCGCGGCCCTGTGCCAGGAGGACCAGGCCGAGCTGCATTTCGATCGAGCCGAGCCGGGTGGCGTTGGCGGCGGTGTAGATGGCGCGGGCGCGCTCGGCCAGCGCGGCGGCTTCGTCCAGCCGTCGGGTGTAGCGGTACAGCCGGGCGAGGGTGGTACGGATGCTGCCGGCGACGGTGTGCTCGCCGTGCAGGGTGCGTTCGGCGATGTCCAGCGCATGCAGGCCGGCGGCTTCGGCGTCGTCGAAACGCCCGAGGCCGATCAGCGCGCCGGTGCGTCCGAGATGCAGCCATGCCTGCCGTGCTTCGGGCGCTTGCGGGTCCAGCGCGATGAGGCGGATGGCTTCGGCATAGGCGCGCTCGGCATCGGCGTAACGGTCGCGCCGGGCGGCGATCGCACCGAGGTTGTTCCAGTCCATCGCCAGATGCGGGTCATCGGGACCGAGCAGTTCGCGCTGGTCGGCGAGGATGCGCTCGTACAGGTGCTGGGCGGTGGCCAGGTCGCCGCGGAACGTGACGTTCCTGGCCAGTTCGGCCAGCGTGGCGATGCGGCCCTGGGCGAGGTCGTCGCGTGGACCGATGCGGTCGTAGAGGGCCAGCGATTCCTCGCTGGCCGCGAGTGCTTCGTCCAGTCGCCCGGTGTTGGCGTCGTGCAGTGCCAGCAGGTTCAGCGCATCGGCCAGCGCCGGCCAGGCGTCCTCGCCGAGCGTGCGCAGTTGGGCGATGCCGGTTTCCAGCCGCGGCCTGCCTTCTTCCGGGGCGCCGAGCGAGATCAGGCTGTTGCCGATGGCGACCTGCAATTCGGCGCGCGTGTCGGGCGCATCGTCCAGCGCATCCACGCTCGCGGCAGCGGCGCGGATGAGATCCAGGGCGGTGGTCTGCGCACCGTCGCGCGAGTGAAGCGGGTTGCCGTCCTTGATGAGCGAGACCACGAAGTTGCGGGTTTTCTCGGCGCGCCGCGTCTGGGCTTCGGCGCGCACCAGGTGCTGTTCGGCCAGCACGCGCTGGCGGTTGGCCTCGTCGGCCTGCTCGCGTGCGATACGCGCCTGCCACAGCGCGGTGCCGGAACCGGCGACCAGCGCGATCAGCGCCAGCATCGCGGCGGCGCTGGCGAAGCGATGTCGCAGCACGAACTTGCGCAGCCGGTAGGCGGACGAATCCGGGCGCGCATGGATCGGGCGGCCATCCAGGAACGCGGCGAGATCGGCTCCGAGCGCGGCGGCGGAAGCGTAGCGGCGCTCGGGTTCGGGCCGCAGCGCGGTGAGCACGATGCGATCCAGGTCGCCGGCGACGAGCCGGGCAAGCCGTGCCGGTTCCGGTGCCGCCGCGCCCCAGCGCTGCGCCATCTGCCCGGCATCCAGGCGTCGCAGCGCCTGGCTCGGGCGCACCAGCGAATCGTATTCGGCGGACGTGGCGCCGCCGGTGGTCAGCGCGCGGTCGCGGCGGTAGGGCAACTGCCCGGTGAGCAGTTCGTAGAGCACCACGCCCAGCGCATGCACGTCGGTGGCGGTGCTGATCGCCTCGCCGTGGATCTGCTCGGGCGCGGCATAGGCGGGCGATAGCGCGCGCAGGCCGGTACGGGTGTGGTGCGCGTCCGGCGCGTCGTCGAGCAGCTTGGCGATACCGAAATCCAGCAGGTGCGGTTCGCCCTGCGCATCCACGAGGATGTTGGAAGGCTTGATGTCGCGGTGCACCACCAGCCGGCCCTGCGCATAGGCCACCGCATCGCAGACCTTGCGCATCAGCGCCAGGCGCCCGCGCAGCGGCAGGCTGCGCTCGCGCGCCCAGTCGGTGATCGGCGTGCCTTCGACGTGTTCCATGACGATGTAGGGACGGTCGTCGCCATCCACGCCGCCATCGAGCAGGCGCGCGATGTTGGGGTGGGCGAGGCTGGCGAGGATGCGGCGCTCCTGCAGGAAGCGTTGCAGGATGTCCTCGCTGTCCATGCCGCGGCGGAGCCGCTTGAGCGCGGCGCGCTGGGCGAAGTCGCCATCGTGGCGCTGGGCCAGGAACACTTCGCCCATGCCGCCGCGGCCCAGCGGCGCGATCAGGCGCCAGTGGCCGATGTCGATGGTGCCGGACGGTGCGTCGGCGGTGGGCGCGTCGCTTCGCGCCGGGCTGGCCGCCCGCTCCAGCGCCGCGCGCGCGAGTGCGCCTAGGCCGCGTTCGAACGGACCGTCGCCGGCTTCGGCGGCGAGCAGGGCCTGGAGTTCTTCGGCGAAGGCGGGATCGTCGCGGGCGATCCGCGCGAGGTGGTCGGCTTGCGCTGTGGCATCCAGATCGAGCAGTTCGTCCAGCGCGGCCGACTGCCGGCGCCAGTGCCCGGCGTCATCCGTGCTGCGATGGCTCATGCGCCAGATCCCGGTACAGGAACGCCTTGGCCTTGCGCCAGTCGCGCTTGAGCGAGCGCTCGGAGCGATCCAGCACGCCGGCCATCTCGGCAAAGCCCAGGCCGCCGAAGAAGTGCAGTTCCACCAGCCGCGCCAGGTGTTCCTCGAACCGTTCCAGCCGTGCCAGCGCGGCATCCAGTTGCAGCAGGTCGTCGTCCTGTCCGGCCAGTACCGCCGTCAGCGCCGGTTCGCGCAGTTCGTCCAGCGACAGCGGCGCCACGCCCTCGCCACGCTTGGCCGTGCCGCGTCTGCGGACGTGATCGACGACGATCTGGCGCATCGCGCGCGAGGCCAGCGCGAAGAAATGGCGGCGATCGTTCGGTCCATCGCCCTGCGCGTTGGCCATCCTCAGGTACACCTCGTGCACCAGCGACTGCGCGTGGCCGATGTCCGAGCCGCTGCGCGCCAGATGATGCTGCGCCATGCGGTGCAGGTCGGCATACAGGGCCTGGAACAGCCGCGCCTCGGCGGCCTTGTCGCCGGCGCGCGCCGCCGCGATCAGCAGGGTGGTTTCCACGGTCGGTTCCGGAGGGGATCGCCGCATCATTCCATGCCCAAAGATGCGACGCCAGCGATGCCGGCCGGGGAAATATCAGCCGGCGGCGGCGATCCGGAACGCTTCGCGCGCGGCATCGAGCGTCGCGCCGATCACGTCCTCGTCGTGCGCGCCGGACATGAAGCCGGCCTCGAACGCCGAGGGCGCGAGGAACACGCCGCGTTCGAGCATGGCGTTGAAGAAGCGGTTGAACGCCGGCACATCGCACGCGGTCGCCTGGGCGTAGGTCTCCACCTTCTTCTCCGCCGTGAAGAACAGGCCGAACATCGCGCCGACGCGGGTGGTGGCGAACGGCACGCCCGCGCCATCGGCCCAGGCTTGCAGGCCATCGCACAGCAGCCGGGTGCGGCGGGCCAGTTCGTCGTGGAAGCCGGTTTCCCGGATCAGCGTCAGCATCGCCAGCCCGGCGGCCATCGCGACCGGGTTGCCGCTCAGCGTGCCGGCTTGGTAGATCGGGCCGGCGGGCGCGATCTGTTCCATCAGCTCGCGCCGGCCGCCATACGCGCCCACCGGCATGCCCCCGCCGATGATCTTGCCGAAGGTGGTCAGGTCCGGCGTGACGCCGTAATGCGCCTGCGCACCGCCGAGCGCGACGCGGAAGCCGGTCATCACTTCGTCGAAGATCAGCAGCGCGCCGTGCCTGGTGCACAGCGCGCGCAGGTGGTGCAGGTAGCCGTCCTTCGGCGGGATGCAGTTCATGTTGCCGGCCACCGGCTCCACGATCAGGCCGGCGATCTCTCCGCCGCATTCGTCGAACAGGCGCGTGGCGGCATCGAAGTCGTTGTAGGGCAGGGTCAGCGTGAGGTCGGCCAGCGGCGCGGGCACGCCGGGCGAGGTCGGCGTGCCGAGCGTCAGCGCGCCGGAGCCGGCCTTCACGAGGAAGGCATCGCCGTGGCCGTGGTAGCAGCCCTCGAACTTGACGATGCGCGAACGCCCGGTCGCGCCGCGCGCCAGCCGGATCGCCGACATCGTGGCCTCGGTGCCGGAGTTGACCATGCGCACCATGTCCACCGAGGGCACCAGTTGCGCGATGGTTTCGGCCATCGTCACTTCGGCCTCGCACGGCGTGCCGAAGCTCAGTCCGTCCTTCACCGCCCGCTCGACCGCCTCGCGCACGTAGGGATGGTTGTGGCCGACGATCATCGGCCCCCACGAGCCCACGTAGTCGATGTAGCGCTTGCCTTCCACGTCCCACAGGTACGGGCCTTGCGCGCGGCGGGTGAAGAAGGGCTCGCCGCCGACGGCGCGGAACGCGCGCACCGGCGAATTCACGCCGCCGGGCAATCGCTGCAGGGCGCGGGAAAAAAGTTCGTGGTTGGAGGTCATGTCGGGTTCGCGAAACAGGAGTGGTAGGCGCGCACCGCCAGGGCGATGTCTGGCGCGGCGTAGACGCCGGAAATCACCGCGAGCAGGTCCGCGCCGGCGGCGACGAGCGACCCGCCATTGTCGGGCGTGATGCCGCCGATGGCTACCCGGGGCACGCCGAACGCCGCCGCTTCGCGCAGCAGTTCGGGCGCGGCGCGGCGCGCGGCGGGCTTGGTGGGCGAGGCGAAGAAGGCACCGAAGGCGATGTAGCTTGCGCCTGCGGCCACGGCATCGCGGGCGCGTTCGATGCTGTCGTAGCAGGACGCGCCGATGATGGCATCGGGGCCGAGCAGGGCGCGTGCGGCGGCCAGGTCTGCGTCGTGCTCGCCAAGATGCACCCCGGCGGCGCCTGTCTCGCGTGCCAGCGCCACATCGTCATTGACGATCAGCGGCACGCCGTAGCCGTCGCACAGGGTGCGCAACGCGAGCGCCTGCTCGCGTCGCAGGGCCGCATCGGCGGATTTGTTGCGGTATTGCAGCCACGCGATGCCGGCGTCGAGCGCGGTGCGGGTGTCGGCCAGGAGCTGCGCGGTATCGGCGTGGTCGGGCGTGAGCAGGTAGAGGCCCGACGGGCGGCGCGGGGGCATGCGGGTCAATGCAGGCGCATCGCGGCGTGGCCGCCATCGAGCAGCAGCCCGCGTACTGCTTCGATGTCGTCGGCCTGTGGCGCCATCGAAAGGTATCGCGCCAGATCCTCGCGCGCGGCGCCCAGGTGGCCGAGCCGGTGGTACAGCACGCCGCGGTCGCGCAGCGTGTCGGCATGTTGCGGCGCCAGCCGCACCAGCCGGTCGGCGCAGCGCAATGCCTTCTCCGCGTCGTCCTGTTCCTGGTAGAGATTCTTCAGGTTGCGCAGCATCCGCATCACGATGGCGCGATGGCTGGCCGGCGCCAGCATCAGGAACAGTTGCTGGTCGTCGATGTCCGCATCGCCCATGTGCGGGCTGGCGCGCTGGCGCAGCTCCTCGGCATCGATCGAGCGGCCGCGATGGTAGGGGTCGAGCACCAGCAGGCCGCCTTCCACCTGCAGGCGCACCAGGAAATGGCCGGGGAACGACACGCCCTCCAGCGGCACGCCGAGCCGGCGCGCCAGTTCCATCTGTACCAGCGCCAGGCTCAGGGGAATGCCGAGGCGACGGTCGAGCACGTCGTTGAGGTAGCTGTTGCGCGGGTCGTAGAACGCATCGTGGTTGCCCGCGAAGCCCACTTCCTCGAACAGATAGCGCGACAGCGCGAGCAGGCGCTGCTGCGCATCGGCCTTGTCGGGAAGGCGCGTGCCGATGGCCTCGGCGTGCGCATCGAGCATGGCCTCGTAGTGGCGCAGGTCCAGCGCCGGGTACTCGTCGCGCGCCACCAGCATCGCGGCGGACAGGAGATCGATGCGCTCGTCCGGCGTGCTGCCGAGCGCGTCCCATTCGGCCAGGTGCGGGGCGGTGCGCGAGGTGGTCATGGCGAGGATGTGGTGTCTTTCGGCGGCGGATCAATCCGGGCGCGCACCGTCGGGGCCAGTACCAGTGCGTCGCCGGCCTGCACGCCCAGGCGTCGCGCGTGTCCGGCGTTGAGTTCCAGCACGAAGCGCGCCGGCCCCTTGCTCGGATAGGACGGGCAGCTCTGCGTGGTGCACGGCGGCACGCCGGCCGCGACCGATACCAGCCGCAGCGCCTCGTCGAAGTAGAGGATGTCCAGCGGGATGCGCGTGTTGCGCATCCAGAACGCCTGCGGCTCCTGCCGCTCGAACACGAACAGCATGCCGTGGCCTTCCGGCAGATGGTCGCGGAACATCAGCCCGCGCATGCGCGAGGCATCGTCCATCGCGAGCTCCACTTCGTAGCGCTGGCCCTTCAGTTCCACCCAGGGCGCGCTGCTCGCGGCGCAGGCGCTGCACAGCAGCGCGATGAGCGCCAGCAACAGCAGTCGTGTCGTGGTCCGATGCACCGATCCCTCCTTGGCTTCCGTTGCCTGGCTCGAACGATAGCCCAAGCGACGGCACGCGGACAGGCGCGCATCGAAGAACATTGGCATTGCCTGTTGACACGATCCGGGAGGGGCCTATAATGGCCGGCTCGCTACACGGAAAGTTCCCCCGGGAACGGCTGTGAGGCGGGCCAGGCGGGAAGATCGGTTGAGGTGTTGACGGATCGGAAAACTGGTGTAAGATGAGCGGCTCCCTTGAGCGAAATGCCTAGGGAC
>JBBCJS010000057.1:0-9631 GCA_037190825.1 Chiayiivirga flava | reverse complement strand
TTGCGGTGCCGGGCGTTTGCCGGCCGGAGCGCCGATAATGCAGCCGCACCATCGCTGCCCAAGGAACGCCCAATGACGGACACCCCCACCCGCCACGACCAGCACGGCCGCTACCCCCGCGCCGAGACCACCGACGATTTCCGCCACAACCTCGACGTGGTCCACGCGCGCATCGCCGCCGCCTGCCGCCGCGCCGGGCGCGACCCGGCCAGCGTGCGCCTGCTGCCGGTGAGCAAGACCATCGACGAAGCCCGCATCCGCCATGCCTATGCCGCCGGCTGCCGCTTCCTCGGCGAGAACAAGGTGCAGGAAGCCCACCACAAGTGGGAGGCGATGCAGGACCTGGGCGACCTGCGCTGGTCGGTGATCGGCCACCTGCAGACCAACAAGGCCAAATTGGTGGCGCGCTTCGCCAGCGAGTTCCAGGCGCTGGACAGCCTGCGCCTGGCCGAAACGCTGGACCGCCGCCTGCAGCTGGAGGGCCGCACGCTGGACGTGTTCGTGCAGGTCAACACGTCCGAAGAAGCCAGCAAATACGGCCTGGCGCCGGATGACGTGGCGGCCTTTATCCGCGAACTGCCGCGGTTCCCGGCCCTGCGCGTGCGCGGGCTGATGACCCTGGCGCTGTTCTCCGACGACGCCGAACGGGTGCGCGCCTGCTTCGTGCGCCTGCGCGGGCTGCGCGACCGGCTGCGCCAGGACGCGCCGGACGGCATCGGCCTGGAGGAGCTGTCGATGGGCATGTCCGGCGATTTCGAGATCGCCATCGAGGAAGGCGCCACCGTGGTGCGCGTCGGCCAGGCCATCTTCGGCGCGCGGGCGGTCCCGGACAGCCATTACTGGCCGGGCGGCAACAGCTGAACGCCTGCCTGCCAGCACGCTTCGACCACGCGGGAAGCGCTATAAACTGCGCGCCTGCCCTCTCGCCTGCTCACCGGACGTAACGATGTTTTCCTGGATTTTGGCCCTGCTGCTCGCACTGTTCGTATGGGGCCTGACCTCCGCCTGGCTGTGGATGGTCAAGCGCCGGAAAACCGAGACGCAGCACGGCCTGGCCGCGCTGGCGGGAATGCGCTGGCGCGAGTTCTCGCAGATCGTGCGCCGCGCAATGAGCGAACAGCGCGGCCTGCACGACCTGACCGGCGAGGACAACAGCGACCGCGGCACCAGCAGCGATTTCCTGATGGAACGCGACGGCCAGCGCTGGCTGCTGTCGTGCAAGCACGGCCGCGCCTACCGGATCGGCGCCCCGGCGATCACCGAACTCGGCGCCGCCCTGCGCCTGACCGGCGCGGCCGGCGGCATCCTCATCACCGAAGGCCTGGTCGAGCGCGACGGCCTGGCCGCGGCGGAAAAGGAATCCATCGAAGTGCTGGACGGACGCGTGCTGTGGCAGTTCCTCGCTCCATGCGTCCCGGAGGACATGCGCACGATGGTGGAAGGCATCGCCCGCCGCGAGGCGGCACGCCAGACCGGCATCGCTGCGCTCGGCGCGACGGCGGTGGGCCTGCTCGCCGGCCTGGGCTACATGACCGCGCAGGTGGACGAGAACCTTTCCCCGCGCCCGCCCACGCCGGTGGCCGCATCGACGCCGGCGGCCGATGCGCGCCATCCCGCGTCCGCAGCGGAAGCGCCCGCCCCGGCAGCGGCGCCCGCGATGGCCGACGCCAGCGCTTCCACCGCTACCGCCAGCGCGGCACCGCAGCCGACACCGGCCGCGTCTGCCGCCTTGGCCGCGGCGGACGACCTGCAGGAAGATCCCGATCCGGAAACCCTGCTGCGCTACCAGCAGGCCGTGTCCAGGAAGCTGGCCGCCACGCCGGGCGTCATCAGCGGCATCTGGCTGACCCGTTCCACCCTGTCGGTCGAACGCAGCGGCGACGACGCCACGGTCTGGCCGCTGATCTGCCGCGAGGTCGAGCACTATCCGGCGCTGCGCACCGTGCGCGTCCAGCTCAACCCGCGTCCCGGCACCGGCGAGCCGGTCCGCTGGCGCCAGTGCCGGACTTTTTGAAGCGGTAACCCGGAAAAGCAAAACAGCCGCCGTTCCGCTGCTTCCTAGATCTTCGCTCCGGGCGCAAACCGCGCCACCAGATCGTAGGCATCGCCCAGGAATTTCTGCCGCACCCAGGTGATCGGCGTTTCGCCGCGCCAGGTCTGGCGGTCGATCACCAGGCAGGCGGTACCGACCGGCACGTCCAGCAGCGCGGCTTCGGCGGCGGTGGCGGCCACCGCGCTGATGCGGTGCTGGCCGCGCGTCCATGACACGTTCTGCAGCAGCCAGCTGCCCGGTGCGTGGGCGGAGAAATCCACCGCCAGCGTTTCCGGCACCGCCCCGGGGTTGATCAGGCGCCGCTCCAGCGCCAGCGGCCGGCCGTCGGCCAGGTGCAGGCAGCGCATCGCCAGCAGCTCGCCCTCGCCCACCAGCCGCAGCTCCTCGGGCACCGCCGGATCGGCGCGGCGCTGCTGCCGTTCCAGCAACTGGAAGCCGTAACGGTGACCGCGCCCGTTCACCGCCAGCGCGATATCGGGGATCTCCAGCGCCACCTGCTCCAGATGCGGCGGCTGCCGCGCGACGAAGGACCCGGCGCGGCGGCGGCGTTCGATCATGCCGCTCTCGGCCAGCGCGGTGAGCACCTTGTTCACCGTCATCCGCGAGCAGGCGTACTGCGCCATCAGTTCGTGCTCGTAGGGAATGCGGAAGCCGGGCGCCCACTCGCCACTGAGGATGCGGCCTTCGATATCGCCGCGGATGCGCTGGTTGAGGCTGGGCGCCTTCTTGTCCTTCACTCGTGGATCCTGCCTGGAGTCAGCCCAGTATCCGCTGCAATGCCGCCCGATAGCGCGCGGCCACCTCGTCGCGGCGCACATGGCGGCCGTCGCGCACCCATTGCCGGCCTTCGCGCCACACCGAACGCACTGCGCCGCCGCGCGCGGCGAACACCCAGCTGTCCAGCAGCGCGTCGCCCGCGCGGCCATGCAGCGACGGATGCGCGGCATCCAGTTCGACCAGGTCCGCCGGCGCGCCGGCGACCAGCCCGGCCGCCACGCCCAACGCCTGCGCGGCGCCCTCCTGCGCCTGCTGGTACAGCCAGCGGCCGCTGGACAGTTCGCCCGGGGAGACCACGTTGCGCCCGCGCAGCGCCAGCCGCTGGCCGTATTCGAGCAGGCGCAGTTCCTCGGCCGCGTCGATCAGTACGTTGGAATCGGAACCGACGCCGAAACGCCCGCCGTGCTGCACGAACCCGCGCATCGGGAACAGGCCGTCGCCGAGGTTGGCCTCGGTGACCGGGCACAGCCCGGCCACGGCGCGGCTGCCGGCGATGCCGCGCACTTCGTCGTCCTGCAGGTGGGTGGCGTGCACCAGGCACCAGCGCTCGTCCACCGGCGCATGGTCCAGCAGCCAGCGCACCGGGCGCTGGCCGCTCCAGGCCAGGCAGGCCTCGACTTCGCGCACCTGCTCGGCGATGTGGATATGGATCGGTCCGTCCACCAGCGCCGGCAGCGCCTGCAGTTGCTCCGGCGTGCAGGCGCGCAGGCTGTGCGGCGCCAGCCCGAGTACCGCGTCCGGCGTGTCGCGCAGCGCCTGCCGGCAGCCGTCCAGCAGTGCGGCGAAACCGTCGACGTCATGCAGGAAGCGGCGCTGCGCCGGCAGCGGTGCGGCGCCGCCGAAATCGCTGTGCGCGTAGAACACGGGCAGCAGGGTCAGGCCCAGCCCGGTCGCGTTCGCGGCAGCGGCGATGCGGCCGGACATTTCGGCGTGGTCGGTGTAACGCCGGCCATCCGGTGCGTGATGCAGGTAGTGGAATTCGCCGACCCGGGTGAAGCCCGATTCCAGCATCTCCATGTAGGCCTGCTCGGCCACGGCCTGGAGGTCATCCGGGGTCAGCCGGTCGAGGAAGCGGTACATCAGTTCGCGCCAGCTCCAGAAGCTGTCGCCCGAGCGCCCGCCGACCTCGGTCAGGCCGGCCATGGCGCGCTGGAAGGCGTGGCTGTGCAGGTTGCCCAGTCCCGGCACCACCGTGCCCAACGGCTGCGCGCCGGGGCCGGCCGGCGCACCGGCGGTCACCGACACGATGCGGCCATGCGCGCATTCGATGCTCACCGACTGTGCCCAGCCCTGCGGCAGCAAGGCCTGCGCGGCGTGGAAACGGACCGGACTGGAAACTTCGTTCGCCATCACTGGACACTCTCCGTGGGTGGTGATTATTGTATATACAAATAAACGCGGAAGGGTGCACATGCACTGCGATACGGTCTGGCACAACGCCCACCTGATGACGCTCGACGACGCCGCGGGCGGCCTGGGCATCGTCCGCGACGGCATCGTCGCCGCGCGCGACGGGCGCATCGTGCATGTCGGCCCGGCCGCGGACGCGCCAGCCTTCGACGCCGCCCGGCGCATCGACTGCGAAGGCCGCTGGATCGCCCCGGGCCTGGTCGACTGCCACACCCACCTGGTCTACGCCGGCAACCGTGCCAACGAGTTCGAGCAGCGCCTGCAGGGCGTGAGCTACGCCGACATCGCCCGCGCCGGCGGCGGCATCGTCGCCACCGTGCGCGCCACCCGCGAGGCCGACGACGACGCGCTGATCGCCGCCACCCTGCCCCGCCTCGACGCGATGCTGGCCGAAGGCGTCACCACCATCGAGATCAAATCCGGTTACGGGCTGACGCTGGACGACGAGCGCAAGCAGCTGCGCGTGGCCAGACGGCTGGAACAGCTGCGCCGGGTCGACGTGGTGCCCACCTTCCTCGGCGCGCATGCGGTGCCGCCGGGCCGGCAGGCGCAGGACTATATCGACGAAGTCTGCGAGGCCATGATCCCGGCCATCGCCGCCGAAGGACTGGCCGAGGCGGTGGATGTGTTCTGCGAGAACATCGCCTTCTCGCGCGAACAGGCCGCGCAGGTGTTCGAGGCCGCGCATCGCCACGGGCTGGCGGTGAAGATCCACGCCGAACAGCTGAGCAACCAGCATGGCGCCGAACTGGCGGCGCGGCATGGCGCGCTGTCGGCCGACCACATCGAACACCTGGACGAGGCCGGCATCGCCGCGATGCGCGCGGCCGGCACCGTCGCCGTGCTGCTGCCGGCCGCGTTCTACTTCACCCGCGACACCACCGTGCCGCCGATCCAGAAACTGCGCGAGGCCGGCGTGCCGCTGGCGCTGGCCACCGACAGCAACCCCGGCACCTCGCCGCTGACCAGCCCGCTGCTGGCGATGAACATGGGCGCGACCCTGTTCCGCATGACCGTGGACGAATGCATCGCCGGCTTCACCCGCGAAGCGGCGCGCGCACTCGGCCGCTACCACCGCGTCGGCCGGCTCGCCGCCGGCATGGACTGCGACCTCGCCCTCTGGGACATCGACGCCCCGGCCGACCTGGTCTACCGCATGGGTTTCAACCCGCTGCATGCGCGCGTGTTTCGCGGGCAACCAACAACACCGTAGGTGCGGGGCTTGCCCCGTACCTCGCCGAAAACCGTGCAGGGCAAGCCCCGCACCTACCCTTGAAAATCTGGAGTAACCCGATGATTTCCCCCCTCGTGCTTCGCCCCGGCCATGTTCCGCTGGCCCAGTGGCGCCAGATCCATCGCGGCGCCAGCGTGCGCCTGGACGCATCGGCGCAGGCCGCCGTGCTGCGCAGCGCGCAGGTGGTGGAAGCCATCGTCGCCAAGGGCGAGCCGGTGTACGGCATCAACACCGGCTTCGGCAAGCTGGCCAGCGTGCGCATCGAGCGCGAGGACCTGGAAACGCTGCAGCGCAATATCGTGCTGTCGCATGCCGCCGGTGTCGGCGAGCCGATGCCGGCCAGCGTGGTGCGGCTGATGATGGCGCTCAAGCTCACCAGCCTGGCGCAGGGCGCCTCGGGCATCCGCATGCAGACGCTGGCGCTGCTGGAAGCGTTCCTGCAGCACGACTTCATCCCGGTCATTCCGTGCCAGGGCTCGGTCGGCGCCTCCGGCGACCTGGCGCCGCTGTCGCACCTGGCCTCGGTGATGATCGGTGTCGGCGAAGCCTTCGTCGATGGCGTGCGGATGTCCGCCACCGATGCGCTCGCACGGATCGGCCATGCCCCGCTGACGCTCGGCGCCAAGGAAGGCCTGGCCCTGCTCAACGGCACCCAGTATTCGACCGCCTATGCGCTTGCCGGCCTGTTCGAGATCGAGACCGTGTTCCAGGCCGCGCTGGTCACCGGCGCCTTGTCGGTGGAAGCGGCCAAGGGGTCGGACACGCCGTTCGACCCGCGCATCCACAGCATCCGCGGCCAGCGCGGGCAGATCGCCACCGCCGCCGCGCTGCGCACGCTGATGGCCGGTTCGGCGATCCGCGAATCGCACCGCGACAACGACGTGCGCGTGCAGGACCCGTACTGCCTGCGCTGCCAGCCGCAGGTGATGGGTGCGGCGTTCGACGTGATCCGCCAGGCCGCGACCACGCTGGAGATCGAGGCCAATGGCGTGTCCGACAACCCGCTGGTGTTCACCGACACCGGCGAAGCGCTGAGCGGCGGCAACTTCCACGCCGAGCCGGTGGCATTCGCCGCCGACATGCTGGCCATGGCGGTATGCGAGATCGGCTCGATCAGCGAACGCCGCATCGCCATGCTGGTGGATCCGGCGCTGTCCGGCCTGCCTGCGTTCCTGACCCCGAAGCCCGGCCTGAATTCCGGTTTCATGATCCCGCAGGTCACCGCCGCGGCGCTGGTCTCGGAGAACAAGCAGCGCGCCTATCCGGCCAGCGTCGATTCGATCCCGACCTCGGCCAACCAGGAAGACCACGTGTCGATGGCCGCGCACGGCGCGCGCCGCCTGCTGGCGATGGCGGAGAACGCCGCCAATGTCGTCGGCATCGAACTGCTGGCCGCCGCGCAGGGCTGCGACTTCCACGCCCCGCTGCGCTCCAGCGACGCGCTGGAACAGGCTCGCGCCACCGTGCGCGCGCAGGTGCCGACCCTGCAGGACGACCGCTACTTCCACCCGGACATGGTCGCCGCCACCGCACTGGTGCGCGACGGCGCCCTCGCCCGCGGGCTGGAAAGCGTGCTGCCGCAGGTGGAGGTCCTGTAACACCGGGCCCCGCCCCGCCGGGGCCTGCCCCGGCGACAGGGCTTCAGCGGGGCGCTGCCCCGCCCTACATTCCACACCCTGCGGAGATGCGCAGATGAACACCCCTCCCGACTGGCTGCAGGTCCACGAAGGCGACGCCCCGCTGATCGTCAGCTTTCCGCACACCGGCACCGAACTGCCCGACGAGCTCGCCGGCCATTTCGTTTCGCCGTGGCTGGCGCGGCGCGATGCCGACTGGTGGGTGCACGAGCTGTACGCCTTCGCCCGCAGCCTGGGCGCCACCACCGTGCGTACCGCGGTCTCGCGCTCGGTGATCGACGTCAACCGCGATCCGTCCGGCGTCTCGCTGTATCCCGGGCAGAACACCACCGGCCTGTGCCCCACCACCACTTTCGACAACCAGCCGCTGTACCGCGCCGGCCACGAACCGGGCACGGCCGAGATCGCGCGCCGCCGCGACAGCTACTTCGCGCCCTATCACGCCGCGCTCGCCGCGCAGATCGCACGCCTGCGCCAGCGGCACCCGACCGTGGTGGTCTATGACGCGCATTCGATCCGCTCGCACATCCCGCACCTGTTCGACGGCGAACTGCCGCAGTTCAACATCGGCAGCGCCGGTCCCAGCGGTGCGCCGGATACCTCCTGCGACAACGCGCTGACCGACGTGGTCGAGAACCTGTGCGCGATCAGCGGCATGAGCCATGTGCGCAACGGCCGCTTCAAGGGTGGCTGGATCACCCGCCACTACAGCAACACCGCCAATGGCGTGCATACGCTTCAGATGGAACTGGGCTGCCGCGGCTACATGCACGAACCGGCGCCCGAAGACGTGGACGAGCACAGCTGGCCCACGCCCTACGACCCCGACCACGCCACCCCCGTCCGCAACACCTTGCAGCAAGTGCTTGGCGCTTGCCTGGAATTTGCTACCCGGAGAAATGCATGACCCGCCACGACCCTACCCGCAGCCCGCGCGCACCGCGTGGCAATACGCTCAACTGCAAATCTTGGCAGACCGAAGCCCCGTTCCGCATGCTGCAGAACAACCTGGACGCCGAAGTGGCCGAGGATCCCGCCTCGCTGGTGGTCTATGGCGGCATCGGCCGCGCCGCGCGCGATTGGGAGAGCTACGACAGGATCCTGGAAACGCTCAAGCGCCTGGACGACAACCAGACCCTGCTGGTGCAGTCCGGCAAGCCGGTCGGCGTGTTCCCCACCCATCCCGACGCGCCGCGCGTGCTGATCGCCAACTCCAACCTGGTGCCGCACTGGGCCAACTGGGAGCACTTCAACGAGCTCGATAAGAAGGGCTTGATGATGTACGGCCAGATGACGGCCGGCTCGTGGATCTACATCGGCTCGCAGGGCATCGTGCAGGGCACCTACGAAACCTTCGTCGAGATGGGCCGCCAGCACTACGGCGGCAGCCTCACCGGCAAGTGGATCCTCACCGCCGGGCTGGGCGGCATGGGCGGCGCGCAGCCGCTGGCCGCCTCGCTGGCTGGCGCCAGCTCGCTGACCATCGAATGCCGACAGAGCAGCATCGATTTCCGCCTGCGCACCCGCTACGTGGACGAGCAGGCCAGCGACATCGACGACGCGCTGGCGCGCATCGCCAGGTACACCGCCGCTGGCGAAGCCAAATCCATCGCCCTGCTCGGCAACGCCGCCGAGATCCTGCCGGAACTGGTGCGCCGCGGCGTGCGCCCGGATGCGGTCACCGACCAGACCAGCGCCCACGACCCGGTGCACGGCTACCTGCCGATCGGCTGGAGCGTCGAGCAATGGCTGGCCGAACAACAGGCCAATCCGGAGCAGGTGCGCGACGCAGCCAAGGCCGCAATGCGCGTGCACGTGGAGGCAATGCTGGCCTTCCATGCCGCCGGCATCCCAACCGTCGACTATGGCAACAACATCCGCCAGATGGCCTTCGACGAGGGTTTGAAGAACGCCTTCGATTTCCCCGGTTTCGTGCCGGCCTATGTGCGACCGCTGTTCTGCCGCGGCGTCGGCCCGTTCCGTTGGGTGGCGCTGAGCGGCGATCCGGAGGACATCTACAAGACCGACGCCAAGGTGAAGGAGATCATCGCCGATGATCCGCACCTGCACCGCTGGCTGGACATGGCGCGCGAGCGCATCAGCTTCCAGGGCCTGCCGGCACGCATCTGCTGGGTGGGCCTTGGCCTGCGCCACAAGCTCGGCCTGGCCTTCAACGAGATGGTCCGCAACGGTGAACTCAGCGCGCCGGTGGTGATCGGCCGCGATCACCTGGATTCGGGCAGCGTCGCCTCACCCAACCGCGAGACCGAATCGATGAAGGACGGCAGCGACGCCGTGTCCGACTGGCCGCTGCTCAACGCCATGCTCAACGTCGCCGGCGGCGCCACCTGGGTAAGCCTGCACCACGGCGGCGGCGTGGGCATGGGTTACAGCCAGCACTCCGGCGTGGTCATCGTCTGCGACGGCAGCGCCGAAGCGGACCAGCGCATCGCCCGCGTGCTGTGGAACGACCCCGGTACCGGCGTCATGCGCCACGCCGACGCCGGCTACGACATCGCC
>JBBCJS010000056.1:0-3149 GCA_037190825.1 Chiayiivirga flava | reverse complement strand
GATGCACGTGCAGCTTGCAGAACGGCGCGTAGCCCGCCAGCACCGCCTGCGGCGGCTCGTCGTTGAGGCGCTGGACGAACTGCCCGGGCGTGCAGTCCTGGATGGCGGTACGGCGGCCATCGGCGGGGAACAGGCGGGCGCGGGCGAAGGGAGTGAGGACGATGCGCATGCTTGGGTATCCGGAAATCCGCAAAGGGTAACGGCTGGGGAAGGAGATCGGGCATGCATCCGGACATGCCGTCGGAACGAGCGTGATCCGCGAAGGCGCCAAACCGCGAATGTGGGAAGGCACCCCCTTCATGGAACCTTCCTCATGCAACGCCCGACGCTCTCCCTCCTGGCCCTCGCCCTGGCCTCGTCCCCGCTATGCGCCACGGCCTCCGACGGCACGGTGGATCCCGCCTATGGCACCGATGGACGCACCACCATCGGCTTCCTCGAATCGCACTCGGTGGTGCTGCGCGGCTACGACCGCTCGCTGCCCACCGGCCATATCTGGATGGTCGGCGACGACCGCAACGAGCCGGGCGCGATCTACATCTCGCGCCTGCTGCCCGATGGCCAGCCCGATCCGGGCTTCGGCGTGGGCGCGGACGGACGCCGCCGCACCTGGCTGCCGGCCACGCTGATTCCGCAGGCCGAGGCCATCGACATCGCAGGCGTGTGGGTGCAGCCGGACGGCAAGCCCATCGTCTACGGCGGCCTGCGCTCCATCGGCACCGATACCGGCGTGTTCCCGGCCGTGGTCTGCCGGCTCGCGGCCGCCGGCAACTTCGATCCCGGCTATGGGGAATCCGGATCGGGCTGCCGCACGATCCGCACCTGGCAGAGCGAGGATGAAACCTGCCGCGTCACCGATGTCGCGGCCACCCACGACAACAGCGGCATGCTGGTGATCGGCCATTGCCAGGCCTCCGGCGACCCGCAGCGCGCCTTCATCGGACGCCTCACGCCCAGCGGCGCGATCGACCTGGAGTTCGGCGCCGGCGTGGGCATCGTGACGCCGCCGATGGACATCGACGTGGTGGAACAGCGCTTCCGCGCGCTCGCGGTGCGGCCCGGCGGGCTGGCCGTGGTGAGCGGCGACGTGCTGCTGGTGGAGCAGAGCGAATTCGTCCACCGCGACCTGGCGGTGTGGCAGTTCGACGGCGGCGGCTCGCTGGACGTGCCGTTCGGCAACGGCGGCGTCACGCGCATCGATTTCCCGGTGGGCGGCAAACGCGACAGCGAAGGCCGCGACGTGGTGCTGCGCCCGGATGGATCGGCGCTGGTGCTGGGCCAGGGCACGCTGTCCGCAACCAACCGCCGCGCGGCACTGCTGGCGCAGCTCACGCCCACGGGGGCGCTGGATACCACCTTCGGCGAGGGCGGACGCAAAGTGGACATGCCGGACGCGGGCTTCGGCGCGGCCTCGGCGTTCAACGCGCTGGCGCTGGACGATCGCGGCTACGCCTTCGTCGGCGGGGCGCGGGTGGACGGCATGCCGGCGGCGGTGAATCACGCCGGCACGCGCTTCCGCTTCGCGTATCCGAAGGTCGTGACCGAAGAACTGAGCGACCAGTTCCGCCTGCTCGTCGCGGGCCCCACCGCGACCACGGGCACGGTAACGCTCCCCAGCGAAAACATGACCATCCCGTTCAGCGTGACGCCCGGCACGCCTACGCACATCGACCTGCCACCGGAGATACACGGCCCGATCCTCAACGATGCCATCACCCAGCATTCGATCCAGATCGTCACCGCCGCCCCGGTGGTCGTGCATGCCCTTGCGGGCAGGAGCTTCGCCATCGATGGCGCGACCATCCTGCCCGATGACAGGCTGGGCACGAACTATCGGGTGATGAGCTGGCGTCAGGGGTTGGGCCTGGGCAGCACCTTCACCATCGTCGCAACCGAATCCGGCCCGACCACGGTACGGATCGTGCCATCGGTCACGACGGCGGGACACCCGGCCGGCCAGCCCTACGAGAAATCGCTGTTCCCCGGCGAAATCTATCGCCTGCACAGCACCGCCGCCGAGGGCGACCTCACCGGCACCACCATCCAGGCCAACAGGCCAGTCGCGGTACTGGCCGGGCACACCTGCGCCCAGGTTCCCGATGCAGACACGGATTTATGCGATCCGGTGTTCGAGCAACTGGAACCCATCGAGCGCTGGGGCCGCGATTTCATCGTCGCGCCGACCGCCGGGCGGCCCGCCGGTACCCTGCTGCGCGTGCTCGCGCACGAGAGCGGAACCGTGCTGTCGATCGACGGCAGCGGCGTCGCCCTCCTGTCCGCCGGGGAAACCTACGATCTCGTGCATACGCAGGCACTGACACTGCACGCCAGCAAACCCGTCGCGGTGGCTCAGCTCGCGCTCGGCTCGGCGCTGGACTCTCAGGGACACAACCATTGGCCTGGTGATCCGTTCCTGGTCAACGTGCCGCCGGTATCGGCCTGGAACACCCAATATCTGGCCGTGATTCCCGACAAGCCCATCGCCACCTCGGTCGGCGACTACACGCGCCTGCTGCACATCGTCGCACCGCTTTCGGCGGCCGCTCAGGTCACGCTGAACGAAGGGCCCGTGGGCATCAGCAACTTCGAGCCCATCGGCAACAGCGGCTATGCCTTCGCCCGCCTGTCGTGCCTGCCCGGCGAATACCGCGTCGCCGCGCCGGTGCCGATTTCGGTCGCGATCCATGCGCACGGCCATGCCGAATCCTATGCCTACCCGGCCGCCGCGATGCCGCCTTCGGGCACCTCTGGCACCCCCGCCACACCGCCCGCGCTGGCCGACGACGCCATCCTGCGCTATCGCCCGGACGGCGCGCGCGACGTGCACTTCGGCAGCAACGGCATCGCGCGCATCGACCATACCGCGCACTACGAAGCCAGCCAGCCGAGCGTGGATGGCGTGATCGCGCTGGTGTTCGCACGCGACCATTTGATGGTCGGCAGCGACTCGCGCAATGCCGACAGCGGCCAGCCGCTGCTGATGAGCTACCGGCTGCGCGCGGCCGATCTGTTCCGCGACGGCTTCGAGGAGTGAGGGGATCAGGCTTCGACCATCCAGACGTCGCCCCCTCTCCCCAACCCCTCTCCCGCAAGGGGAGAGGGGCTTTTAGAGCAACTTCGATTCCTTGACGTTTACAAAAGCGCTCCAG
>JBBCJS010000055.1:0-16204 GCA_037190825.1 Chiayiivirga flava | reverse complement strand
CCGGCGAAAGCCGGAATCCAGTTTTTCAAGAGCACGGGCAAGAGCTGGATTCCGGCTTTCGCCGGAATGACGGGAGTAAGGATCGCCTCACGCTCGACGTGAACCGGCGCTCCACGCACGCCTATGTGGCCGCCATCAACGCGCTCTATGCGCACGTCGGCGAAAAGCTCGGCGCACAGGACTCGCCCACGTCCATCCGTTACACGGAAGTGCAGGCCGACGCCCCGGAAAACGAAGTGCGATTCACGCACCAGGGCCGCCCCGCCGAAGCACTGATCTTCCACGACGACACCGCCGAGCCGCCGGGCGACGACACCGCCGCGCTGCTGTCCTGCGCCAGCCGGATCGCCGCGATGCTCGATCCCGCCGCGGGCTGGCGCATCGACGGCCGCCCGCTGCGGGCGTCGGATGTCTGCGTGCTGGTGCCGCGCAACCGCGACGCGCAGCGCATCACCGCCTTCCTGCGCCAGCGCGGCATCGCCACCGTGGATCGAAGCCGGGCCAGCGTGTTCGAGACCGACACCGCGCGCGATCTGCTGCGCCTGCTCGATGCCGTGGCGCATTGCCAGGAGCCGCGCCGCGTGCGCGCCGCTGCCGCCACGCGTCTGTGGGGCCTGGGCTATCACGAACTGCGCGCGCTGCGCGAGGATGCCGTCGGCTGGCGGGCGCTGGTCGCCGCGTTCCACCAGTGGCACCACGACTGGCAGGCGCGCGGCGTGCTGGCCGTGGTGCTGGCGCTGATGCAGCGCGTCGCCGCGCAACAGCTTGCCACCCGCGACGGCGAGCGCGTGCTGACCGATCTTCGCCATCTGGGCGAACTGTTGCAGGAGGCCGAGGACCGCAGCGATGGCATGGCGTCGCTGCTGGCCTGGTTTCGCGCCCGCATCGAATCGGGCGAGGCCGGCGAGGACGCGGCGGAGGCGCAGGCGCTGCGGCTGGAATCGGATGCGCGCTGCGCCCAGGCGATGACCTTGCACGCCAGCAAGGGGCTGGAGTTCAACCTCGTGTTCCTGCCGCTGATGGGCGAGCATCGCGGCCCGGCGTCGCTGCCCGATATGGGATTGCTGGTGGGCAGGGACGGTTCGCGCGAACTGGCGCTCGATACCGCCGGCCGCATGCAGGTGGCGCTGGAAGAACAGGACGAACGCTTCCGCGTGCTCTATGTCGCCCTCACCCGTGCGCGCTTCGCGTCGCAGGTCTGGCTGCCTTCGCCGAACAAGGCGACGCGCGGCATCGCGGCAGCGGCGGCGCCGCTGTCGCTGTACGCCGGGCCGATACGCGCCGCGAAGGGCGACGGCGCATCGCCGCCGCCTTTCGCGCTGCACCCCGGCTGGCCGCCGGTCACGAACCGGCGCGTGCCGCGTTCCGGCGATGCCGCCATGCCGCGCATCGCGCGCCCGCTGCCGCCGCCGCGCCAGGGCCCGCTGCCATCGCGCCACAGTTTCACCACGCTGACCGTGCATGGCCGGGCCATCGCCGATTCCGGCGCGCCGGCGCTGGACGAGGATGGCGTGGATGGCAGCATGCTCGAGCTGCCGGAAACCTTCGCAATCCTTGAACCGGAAGCGCCACGTACCCGTTCCGCCGCGCTCGATGCCCTGCTCGGCGTGGCCGGCGCGGATTTCGGCAACGCCGTGCACGCCATCCTCGAACACCGCCGCGTCGGCACGCCATTGCGCGATCAGCAGGCGCTCGTGCGTGCGGCGCTGGACGACCACGCGGTGCGGCATCCGCGCCTTGCCGCCGAGGCGTTCGCCCAGCATCTGGCCGCGCGGCTGGACGGCGCGCTCGATGCGGATCTGGATGGCGCGGGCCTGCGCCTTGCCGCGCTGCCCTCGCGCGACCTGCGCTGCGAAATGGCGTTCCACTACCTGCTCGACGGCGCCTCGCTCGCGCGCCTGCGCATTGCGTGCGCGCAGGCCGGCCATCCGGACATGATCCCGCCGCGCGAGGAAACCCTGCTGGGCCTGATGAGCGGCAAGATCGACCTGGTGTTCCGCCACGGCGGACGCTTCCACGTGCTGGACTGGAAGGGCAACAACCTCGGCCGCTTCGACGAGGCCTGCCTGGAGGACTACGCCCCCGCCGCGCTGGATGCGGCGATGGATGCCGCGTCCTACCGCTTCCAGGCGCTGCTCTACACCGTGGCGCTGGAACGCTACCTCGCGCAACGCCTCGGCGCGGCCTATCGCCGCGACGAGCACCTGGGCGATGCCTGGTACCTGTTCGTGCGCGCCACGGGTCTGCGCCTGCCCGATGGCACGCCCTGCGGCCTCTGGCGGCATCGTTTCGACGGGTCCCTGCTCGATGCCGCGCAGCGCGAACTGGCGACCGCGCAGGGAAGGGCGGCATGAACGCCGGTTTCGATTTCCGTCCGCGCCAGCCGGAGAACGCGCCCGAGGCGTGGCGCGCGCTGGATCGCAGCGTCGCGCGCTGGGTGCTCGCGCATGGCGGCGATGCAATGCTGGCGCGCGCCGCCGGCTGGGCCAGCTTCGCGGACGGGCAGGGCGATGGCGCGCTGATGCTCGATGCCGCGCATGCCGCGCGCCTTGGCATCGACGAGATGGCCGCGTTGGCCGATGCCGTCGTGGCAGCGGCCGACGATCCGGACAACCTGTGGGTGACCCGTGCCGCGACCGCGCAGGCGCAACCCAACGCGCCCTTCGTGCTCGATGGCGGCGCCTTCTACCTGCGCCGCAATTTCCTCGACGAGGTCGCCGTCGCGCAGGCGTTGCGCGCGCGTCGTGATGCCGTCGTCGCGGGTGAGCCGCTGGACGATGCCGCGCTCGACCTGTTGTTCCAGCGCCGCGCCACCCCCGAGGAAGCCCCGCAGCGCGCCGCCGTGCGTGCCGCCATCGGCCGCCGCCTGTTCGTGCTCACCGGCGGTCCCGGCAGCGGCAAGACCACCACCGTGCTGCGTCTTCTGATGGCGCAGATCGCCGTGTTCACCGCCCGCCACGGCCATGCGCCCGTGGTGCGCCTGGCCGCGCCCACCGGCAAGGCCGCGCAGCGTCTGGCGCAATCGCTGCGCGAAGGCGCGGCGCGCCTGGATGCGCTGCCCGATGACTGGCAAGCCGCGCTCGATCACGCGCTCGCCGCCGAGACCGGCACCCTGCATCGCCTGCTCGGTTACCGCACGCATGGCCGGCACGCCGGACAGCGGCTGCCGGCCGACATCGTGCTGGTGGACGAAGCCTCGATGATCGACCTTGGGCTCCTGCGCACGCTGCTCGATGCGCTGCGCGGCGAGGCCGCGCTGGTGCTGGTGGGCGATGCCGACCAGCTCGCCCCGGTGGGCATCGGTACCGCGCTGGCCGATCTGGTCGGCGCGCTGGAAGGCGATGCCGCGCTCGCGCGCCTGCGACACAGCTTCCGCGCCGACCGTGCGTTGGTGGCGATCAACGACGCCGTGCGGCGTGGCGATGCCGACGGTTTCTCCACCGCGTTCGCCGCCGCCGGCGAGCGCGCCACGCACCATCGCCTGCCCGGCGTGCCCGCGCTCGCGCATCGCCTCTCGCACTGGAGCGCGCGGCTTGGCGATGCCTTGCGGCAGGCCGGCGCCTTCGACACCCACGCCGAGGCCGACGTGGACGCATTGCGGCAGGCGCTGGCGGCCACATCGGGCCAGCAACTCCTGTGCGCGTTGCGCGATGGCGCGTTCGGCGCGGTCCAGGCCAATGCCCGCATCGAACGTCACCTGCGCCGCCATCCCGCGCTCGCCGGATGGGCCGAGCGCACCTGGTATCCGGGCCGCCTCGTCATCGTCACCCGCAACGATTACAGCGCCGGCCTCTACAACGGCGATGTCGGCATCTGCCTGCTCCTGGCCGACGCGCAGGGCCGCGAACGCCTCGCCGTGGTCTTCGCCGCCGCGCCGGACGGCGATCCGCTGCCGCGCTGCTTCGACCCCGACAGCCTGCCCGCGCACGAACCCGCCTTCGCCCTCACCGTGCACAAGAGCCAGGGCTCCGAATACCACCGCGTCGCCGTCCTGCTCCCGCCGCTGGACGCGCATCCGCTGCTCGCCCGCCAGACGCTCTACACCGCCCTCTCGCGTGCGCGCGAAGCCGTCGAGCTCTGGGCGGAACCGGCCGCCGTCGCCGCGTGCCTGCAAACCTCACTGGGCCGCGCGGGGAAGCTGGCGGAGCGGCTGGCATGACCTTGACGCCGGTTGCTTGGTAGATCCTCATCCCGGCCTTCGCCTGATGAGGGGGAGGATTTCAGTGGAGCGCGGGAATACCGGCTCAACCGCCTCCACGTACCTCATCGAAGCTCAGTTCGTAGCGCGCCAGATACTTGCGCAAGCGATCCGCATCGTTGCTCGACGCCTTGGCCTGCCGGCTGGCCTGGAACAGCACGCGCCCGGCCGCGCTGGCCGAGCGCGCGCCCCGGCAGACACGCACCACCTCGGCCAGTTGCACGCGGTCGAAGCGGTCGATCCGCTCGATGCGTTCGCCGAGCAGGTCGCGCAGCAGGGTGCCGTCTTCCGCCTGCGTCGCGTCGCCGCCGCGCCACAGGCGCTTCAACCGTTCGATTTCCTCGTCCACGCCATCGTGCGTGATACGGCCCTGGTCCGACAGTGTCGCCATGCGCGCAATGGACGCGCCCAGGTCGCGGAAGTTGCCCGGCCACAGCGCGTCGGGCGAGGTCGCGAAGTTCAGGTAGGCGCTGCGCGCCTCGCGGTTGAAGCGGGCGCGCTGTCCATGCAGGCGGGCGTGGCGGTCCAGCTCGAAGTCGATGTTCGGCGCGATGTCCTCGGCGCGCTCGCGCAGGCCGGGCAGGTCGAAGGTCCACAGGTTCAGGCGCGCGAACAGGTCGTCGCGGAAACGCCCCTCGCGTACCGCCACGGCCAGGTCGCGGTTGGTGCCGGCGATGAGCTGGAAATCGCTGTCGACGTCGCGGTCGCTGCCCAGCGGCGGGAAGCGCTTTTCCTCGATAGCCTTGAGCAGCATCGCCTGCTCGTCCAGGCCCAGCTCGCCGATCTCGTCGAGGAACAGGAGGCCGCCATCGGCGCTTTTCAGGTAGCCGCTGCGCTCGGCCTGCGCGCCGGTGAACGCGCCGCGCACGTGGCCGAACAGCGCGCTGCCGGCGGCATCGCCGCGCAGCGGGGCGCAGTTCACTTCCACGAAGCGGCCCTTGAGCTGCTGGCGCTGGCGCTTGAGTTCGTACACGTTGCGCGCGAGCTGGCTCTTGCCGGCGCCGGTCGGCCCCATCAACAGGATCGGCGCGCGCGACTTGGCGGCGACGCGCTCGATCTGTTCGATCATGCGGTTGAAGCGCGCGCTGCGCGTGGCGATGCCGCTTTTCAGGAAGGTGGCGGTGTCGGCCTGCTCGCGCGCGAAGCGCTGCGCGATCTGGTCGTAGCGCGCCAGGTCCAGGTCGATGATCGAGCGCTCGCCCGCGCCGCCGGCGCGCTGCTTGCGCGGCGGCGCGGTCTGGAGCAGGCAGGCCGGCACGTAGCGCGCCTCGGTGAGCAGGAACCAGCAGATCTGCGCGACGTGCGTGCCGGGCGTGATGTGGACGAGGTAGTCCTCGTTGTCCGGGTCGAAGGGATAGCGCCGGGCGAAGTCGAACAGCGTGCCGTAGACATCCTCGAAGTCCCACGGGTCGGCCAGGTACAGATCGTGGACGACGACCTCCATCTCCGGCGCCAGGGTGCGCAGGTCCGCCGCGATCTGATCGGTCAACGCGCGATGGCGGCGCTGGTCCACCAGCAGTTCCAGCCGGTCCGGGCACCAGTCCTCGTGCATCGCAAGGCTCACCGTCGGCCGCCACTTCTCCCAGCGCCCGACGCCGCGCGCGGCATCGAGCTGGGTGCCGATGAAGCCCATGACCACGCACTTCTTCATGTTATACATCCGGATAAATTACGCGCGGATCATATCAATAAATCTTCAATCGCTGTATCGGCAGGCAATGCATCATTCCATTGGAATCAATGCGTTGCGAATTTTCCGTGGCGTTGGCACGGCGCTTGTAATGGATATATCGCGCCAGTAGCGGCGTCGCGCCCGGAATGGGCCGGGCGCGTCGAGGCGCGTAGGCGCCGAGGGGAGGTCACATGTCGATTTTCTGGGCTGTCGTCGCCGTCACCGCGCTGGTCCTCATCGTGTACGCCATGGTGAGCGCGCGGTTGACGGAGCAGCGCAGGCGCAAGGCGCGCGAGAAAGTGCTGCCTTGTGTCGAGGAAGCGTTCGCCAACGATATGCGCTACGACCTTCGGCTCGCCGACGGGCGCTGTTTCGGGAATGTGGAAATCCTCGGGGCAATCGATCCGAAGGACGGGCGGCTTCCGTTCGGCGGCTGGGAAGGATTGCTCGTGCTCCGGCTGGACGATGGCAGGAAAGCCTGGCTGCGGCCCTCGTCCATCCGGTGCATGGCCGAGGCGTCCGCGCCTCGCGTCGCCTGACGTTACGGAACGAATCGACAAAGAAGACCAACGACAATGAACACGATGACGAACTACGAGCGGATGGCCCATACCGGCGGCGTGCCGGTGAAGATGTGGACCCATGGCGTGCCGGTGGAGGACGAGGCGCGCCGCCAGCTTTCCCAGATCGCGCGGCTGCCGGTGGTGTGGCCGCACGTGGCGGCGATGCCGGACGTGCACGTGGGCATCGGCGCCACGGTCGGCTCGGTGGTGCCCACGCGCCACGCGATCATTCCGGCCGACGTGGGCGTGGACATCGGCTGCGGCATGATCGCCGCGCGCACCACGCTCACCGCGTCGGACCTGCCCGAGTCGCTGTCGGCGATCCGCGGCCAGATCGAGCGCGACGTGCCGCATGGCCGCACGAGCAATCGTGGCGGCCGCGACAAGGGTTCCTGGGACGAGGCGCCCACGTCGGTGGAGGCCGCCTGGGCGGGCCTGGATGCGGACTTCCGCCGCCTGTGCGAGCTGCATCCGCGCCTGCGCAACACCAACAACCTCAAGCACCTGGGAACGCTCGGCACCGGCAATCACTTCATCGAGCTGTGCCTGGACGAGGTGGATCGGGTGTGGGTGATGCTGCACTCCGGATCGCGCGGGGTCGGCAACGCCATCGGCACGCACTTCATCGAGCTGGCGCAGAAGGACATGCGCGATCACATCGCCAACCTGCCGCATCGCGACCTGGCGTATTTCAGCGAAGGGTCCAGGCACTTCGACGACTACGTGTTCGCCGTCGGCTGGGCGCAGCGATTCGCCCGCGAGAACCGCGCCATCATGATGAAGAACACGCTGGCCGCGCTGTCGCGCACGATTCCCAAGCCCTTCGCCGTGGACGGCGAGGCGGTGAACTGCCACCACAACTACGTGCAGAAGGAGTCGCACTTCGGCGAGGAGGTGTTCGTCACCCGCAAGGGCGCGGTGAGCGCGCGGCGCGGCGAGCTGGGCATCATTCCCGGCAGCATGGGCGCCAAGAGCTTCATCGTGCGCGGGTTGGGGAATGCCGAGGCGCTGTGTTCGTGCTCGCACGGCGCCGGGCGCGTGATGAGCCGCACCCGCGCCAAGCAGCTCATCTCGCTGGACGATCACGTCAAGGCCACCGCGCACGTGGAGTGCCGCAAGGACGCGGCGGTGATCGACGAATCCCCGGCCGCCTACAAGCCCATCGACCAGGTGATGGAGGCGCAGAAGGATCTGGTCGAGATCGTGCACACGCTGCGACAGGTGGTGTGCGTGAAGGGGTAGGAAGCGTCCGGGCATTCGGGCATCCGGGCATTTCGTCGTTACCGCTTCGGCCGGAACGACGACTTTCAGCGGTTAAGACCGTGGAAACGAGAACGCATCATGGACATCTTCCACATCGACGGTTCCCAGGGCGAAGGCGGCGGCCAGGTGCTGCGCACCGCGCTGTCGCTGTCGATCCTGTCGCGGCGGCCGCTGCACCTCACCCGCATCCGCGCCGGGCGCGGCAAGCCGGGGCTGATGCGCCAGCACCTGGCCTGCGTGAAGGCGGCCCAGGCGATTTCGGCGGCGGACGTGGAGGGCGCGAGCCTGGGTTCGACCGAGCTGCGCTTCATGCCGCATGCGCTGGCGGCGGGCAGCCACCACATCGACATCGGCAGCGCCGGCAGCACCGGACTGGTGTTGCAGACGGTGCTGCCGCCGCTGCTGCTTGCGAAAAGCGAAAGCCGCATCGCGATCACCGGCGGCACGCACAATCCGCTGGCGCCGAGCACGGACTTCCTCAGCCGCTGCTTCCTCCCGCAACTGGCGGCGATGGGTGCGCGCGTGCGCCTGGACGTGGAGAAGCCGGGGCTGTTTCCGGCCGGCGGCGGCCGCATCGTCGCGCACGTCACGCCCGCGCCGCTGGCGCCCTTGCACCTGGCCGGGCGCGGCCGGCAGGTGGCGATGGGTGCGGATGCGATGATCGCCGCGGTGCCGGCGCACGTGGGCGAGCGCGAGCTGCGCACGGTGGGCGAGGCGTATCCGCAGGTCGCCGCCAACAGCCGGCTGCACGACCTCGGCAGCCGCACCGGGCCGGGCAACGTGCTTTCGCTCTGGGCGCAGTTCGAGCACGTCGCCGAACTGGTGACCACGCACGGCGAACGGGGCGTCTCGGCGGAAACCGTGGCCGAGCGCGCCCATGCGGCGCTGACGCGCTATCTGGATTCGGGCGCGGTGGTCGGCCCGCATCTGGCCGATCAGTTGCTGCTGCCGATGTGGCTGGCCGGCGGCGGCAGCTTCAGCACCGTTTCGGCGCACGGCCACCTGCGCACCAATGCCGGACTGATCGTGGCGATGACCGGCGCACGGATCGACATCCGGGAGCGGGCGGATCGCATCGACGTCGCCGTGACGCGCTGAAAGGACGAAGGCGCGGCCATCGCTGGCCGCGCCTTCGTTCGTGTCGCGAGCAAGCTCGCTCCTACACCGCCATCAACGCCAGCGTGGTGTCGAGCATGCGGTTGGAGAAGCCCCATTCGTTGTCGTACCAGGAGAGCACCTTCACCAGGGTGCCGTCGAGCACGCGGGTCTGGGTGCTGTCGTAGACCGAGCTGCGGGCGTCGTGGTTGAAATCGATGGAGACCAGCGGCTCGGTGTTGAAGCCGAGGATGCCCTTCAGCGCGCCTTCGCTGGCGGCCTTGATCGCGGCGTCGATCTCTTCCTTCGTGGTGGCGCGCTTGGCGGTGAAGGTGAGGTCCACCACCGAGACGTTGATCGTCGGCACGCGCATCGCGAAGCCGTCGAGCTTGCCGTTGAGTTCCGGCAGCACCAGGCCCACGGCGGCGGCGCCGGTCGTGGTCGGGATCTGGCTCATCGTGGCGCTGCGCGCGCGGCGCAGGTCGGAGTGGTAGACGTCGGTCAGCACCTGGTCGTTGGTGTAGGCGTGGATCGTCGTCATCAGGCCGTGCTCGATGCCGATGACGTCGTTGAGCACCTTGGCCAGCGGGGCCAGGCAGTTGGTGGTGCAACTGGCGTTGGAGATGACCGTGTCGCCGGCCTTCAGCACGCCGTGGTTGACGCCGTAGACGATGGTGGCGTCGACGTCGCTGCCGCCGGGGGCGGAGATGATGACCTTCTTCGCGCCGGCCGCCAGGTGCGCGCCGGCCTTGGCCTTGCTGGTGAACAGGCCGGTGCATTCGAGCACCACGTCCACGCCCAGTTCGCCCCAGGGCAGCTTGGCCGGATCGCGTTCGGCGCAGACCTTGATGCGGTCGCCGTTGACGATCAGATCGCCGCCATCCACCGTCACGGTGCCGGGGAAGCGGCCGTGCGCGGTGTCGTTGCGGGTGAGGTGCGCGTTGGTGTTGGCGTCGCCCAGGTCGTTGATCGCAACGATCTTGATTTCGCTGCCGCGGTTGGCTTCGTACAGCGCACGCAGGATGTTGCGGCCGATGCGGCCATAACCGTTGATCGCGACCTTGATTGCCATGACGGGACTACTCCGTGAAGGGGAACGAGGGGAAAACGGCACCGCGCGGCGCCGGGCCGGTCATTTTAGCCCTTCCCCGGCGTCGGCGCCTTGGTGCGCGAGAGCGTGATGATCGCCACGCCCGCCAGGATCACGCCCATCGCGGCCAGTTCGTGCAGGGAGAAGGCTTCGCCTGCCAGCAGCACGCCGAACAGCACGGCGATGGGCGGGTTCACGTAGGCATAGCTGGTCGCCAGCGCCGGGCGCACGTGGTGCAGCAGCCAGATGTAGGCGGTGAAGCCGATGATGGAACCGAAAGTGACCAGGTACCCGAGCGCCAGCGTGGCATCCAGCGGCGGCCATTCGTTCATGCGCTCGCCGGTGGCCAGCGCCGCGCAGAGCATCCAGACACCGCCGGTCAGCATCTGGCCGGCGGCGGACATGAAGGGCATCGGCAGGTCGCGGCCCCGGCTCCAGATCGAACCCCAGGCCCAGGCGACGGGTGCGATCAGCAGCGCGATCATGCCGGTGGGCGTGGCGGCCAGGTCGCTGCCGGCGTTGAGCCAGAGCACGCCGGCGAACCCCAGCGCCAGCCCGATCCATTCGTTGCGGCGCGGGCGTTCGCCACGCAGGAAGGCGAACAGCGCCGCCCACAGCGGCATCGAGGCCACCGCCACCGCCGCCATGCCGGAGGAGACTTCCTGCTCGGCCACGTTCACCAGGCCGTTGCTGAGCAGCACCATGAAGATCGACAGCCACCACAGTTGCCGCCATTGGCCGCGCGTCGGCGGCGGCACGCCGCGCCAGCGCAGGAAGGCGTACATCAGCGCGCCGGCCAGCGCCATGCGGATCGCGCCGAGCAGGAACGGCGGATAGCCTTCCAGCGCGTAGCGGATGCCCAGGTAGGTGGAACCCCAGACCACGTAGACCGAGGCCAGCGCCAGCGCGACCGCCCACAGGCGGGGCGAAGCGGACGAGGGAGCGGTGGGGGCAGACATGGGGCGATCCAGGGATGGGGATGTAGGAAAAACGCCATCCGCGGGTGCGGATGGCGCTGGGAGTGAGCCCGTCATCCCCGCGTCGACGGGGATCTGGTGACTTCAAGCGGTCGTAAAACTACAGACACTGGATGACCAGTCATCCGGCTGTCGAAGAGCGTCTCCCGCCTGTGCGGGATGGGATGTGGCGAGGTTTCGGAGGAGGAGCCTCGGCGGTGGATTACTGAACGCGCTCGAGTGCCGCGGCAGCGGGATTGGCCGTGCCCGGCAGCACGCGAGCGGCCAACGCCTGGTCGGCTTTCAGCAGGTCGATGGCGTCGGCCAGGATGTGCGCGGCCTCGCGCGCCAGCACGTCCGGGCCTTCGTCCTTGCTCTTTTCCTCGCGCGCGGCATCGGCCACCACGTCGCGTTCGTCCGCCTGCAGGCCGTCGTCGTTGGCCGCGTCGTCGGCGTCGGCCAGCCCGTTGGCCTTGCGGATTTCCTCGCGCGCCTTGCGGCGGGCCTCGTTGCGTTCGCGCTCGGCGCGCCGCGTCGCCTCGTTCAGCGATACCGACTTGTCGGCGCGCTGGCGGCGGTATTCGGCCACGTCCTCGGTCCACCAGACGAACTCCTGGTCGGCCTTGGCGCGCGCTTCGTGGCGGGTCTCCAGGAGCGGCAGCAGCGGCTTGAAGTTGGCCTGCACGGCGTAGTCGAGCGCATCCACGCGGGTCCATGGCAGGGCGTTCTTGTAGCTGCTCTCCCCGTAGTCCTCCGCATCCAGCGTCACCGGGAAGGCGATGTCCGGCGTGATGCCGCGATGCTGGGTGGAACCACCCTCGATGCGGAAGAACTGCGCCACGGTGATCTTGAGCTGGCCGAAGCCGGCCTGCTCGCCGCGCACGAACATGTCCAGATCGACGAGGTTCTGCACCGTGCCCTTGCCGAAGGTGGGCTCGCCGATCACCAGTCCGCGCCCGTAGTCCTGGATCGCGCCGGCGAAGATTTCGGACGCCGAGGCCGAGGCGCGGTTCACCATCACCGCCAGCGGGCCGTCCCAGGCCGTGCCGCCCGTGGTGTCGCGCTGCACGTCCACGCGCCCGCGCGCGTCGCGCACCTGCACCACCGGGCCCCTGTCGATGAAAAGGCCGGTCAGCTCGACCGCCTCGGTAAGCGAGCCGCCGCCGTTGTTGCGCAGGTCGATGACGATGCCGTCCACCTTTTCCTGCTTGAGCTCTTCCAGAAGCCTCGCCACGTCGCGCGTGGCCGAGCGGTAGTCCGGCTCGTCGCGGCGGCGGCCGTCGAAATCCTGGTAGAACGTGGGCAGGTCGATGACGCCGATGCGGTGCGCCGTCTCGCCTTCGCCCACTTCGATCACCGACTTCTTCGCCGCCTGCTCCTCCAGCTTCACCTTCTCGCGCGTCAGGAGCACGGTGCGGTGTTCGCCGTCCGGGCCGGCATCGGCCGGCAGCACGTCGATCCGCACCTGCGTATCGCGCGGGCCGCGGATCAGTTCCACCACATCGTCGATGCGCCAGCCCACCACGTCCACCATCGGGCCTTCCGCGCCCTGGCCCACGGCGTAGATGCGGTCGCCCGGCTTCACCTGGCCCGACAGCCCCGCCGGGCCGCCCGGCACGATGGAGCGGATCACCGTCACTTCCTCGTCGTTGACCTGCAACACCGCGCCGATGCCCTCCAGCGACAGGCGCATGGACATGTTGAAGTTCTCGGTGGTGCGCGGGTTCATGTAGCTGGTGTGCGGCTCGATGGCGCCGGTGTAGGCGTTCATGAAGGTCTGGAACACGTCCTCGCCGCGAATGGCGCGGGCGCGCGATTCGTGGTTGGCGTAGCGCTTGTCCAGCGTCTCGCGGATCGCATCCATCTCGCGCCCGGCCAGCTTCAGGCGCAGCACGTCATTCTTCACCCGCTTGCGCCACAGCGCGTCCAGCTCGTCGGCATCGGCGGCGTAGGGCGCGTCCTTGCGGTCGAAATCCCAGGTCTCTTCGGTGGAGAAGTCGATGTCGGTCTTGAGGAACGCGCGCGCGAAGCGGGTGCGATCGGCCACGCGCTGCACGTAGATGTTGAACATGTCGAACGCCGGCTGGATCTGGCGCTCGCGCAGGGCGTCGTCGAACTTGGTGCGCAGCGCCTGGAAGCCGGCCACGTCGCCCGCCAGCAGGAACATGCGGTCGCGGTCCAGTGCTTCCAGATAGCGGTCGTAGATGCGCTCGGACAGCGCATCGTCCAGCGGCAGCGGGTGGTAGTGGTAGCGGCTGTTGCTGAGCAACTGCGTGACCAGCGTCGATACGTCCGTCTGCGTGGACGTGGGCGCCAGCGTCACCTGCGACGTGGGCACGGGGCGCGCCAGCGCGCCGCCAACGAAGGCGAAGGCAAGGCCGAGGGCGATCAGGGGGCGCGGTGCGAACATGGGGGAGACCTCTGGGAAGGGGGAAGCCGGCCATCCCTCGCTGGACGGCCGGCGATGCGACAGTGCCAGCCTGCCAACTGGCAGGCGCCGGGGCAAGCGTCAGGATGAACAGAAGGTGGGGGCGGTGTCGCGTACCAAAAGTCCCGGAGGCGGGCGTCTATCGGTAGCCACTGTGAGTGAAAGATGCGGGAGACACCCCAGGGGCATCCCGCATCAAGTTCCGGCGCAGGCGCAATTTCATTGCGTCCTACAGCCCTGTGCGAGTTGTGACAGCGGCTTCGTTGTGTCGGGGTTTGCAGGCTCACTCCAACCTATCGTGCTGTGTATGGTTGTGGTAGCGCCTCTGTCGTGTTGGGTTTTTCAAGCTCAATCTATCGCGTAGGCCTGTCGCGCTTGGTGATTTCGGATCGGAGTGTATTTAAGTTGCTTATTCCTAAGCCTGGAAGGAAGAGTTCGACTGAAGGGTCAGTGGCCTCGATCTGTGCAAGATAGGCTTTTGCGCTATTCAGGTCCCCGATCATTGTCTTGCAATAGGATAGATAGAAAAGAGTTGCGGATAGAAACCAATCCTCACTTTCCGAGTTTCCAAGCTGGAGGACTTTCTCAAAAAGACTGGCCGCATCAACAAAGTGCATCGCTTCCAGCGCGTTGTCAGCGGCCAAATAATAGTCACGCAATTCAGATTCACCAGAACTTAAAATTAATTCATAGTCATTGATGGCTTTGTTGAAATCACCTTGGCGGGAATGAATGGACGCACGCAGCCGAAGCACTTGTGTTTGGTGCGCAATTCCATTCTTCAATAGGGTTTCACATGCTTCAAGTGCCTCATCATAAGATCTTCGATTAATCATTGACTTGATGGAGGCTATCTCGTGGGAATTCATTTGTAACCTTGCCATTTTGGGTATCCTCCACATTTTTCTGGCAGGCAGCTCTTGATGCATTCCGCCATGCTTCCCCCGTACACATCGGGGCGATTGAAGTCTGTTTGTGCCTCGGCACACATCTCGGAGCATCCTCTACGCTGCTCGCGGCAAAATTCTTCATCATCAGGGCAAATCTCATCAGTATCTGCTGGGTTAAACGGCAGTGGCAGTGGTGCTGGTGGATTCCAAGGTAAAGGAGTGGGGCCATCCCATGGACAAGGTACACTCACAGGGCCACCGCAACCGTTTTCGGTAGGGGGTGGATAATCTGGTCTGGGCGGCGGCGGGGGTGGTGGAAAGCAGAAAGCTGGATACCGCAAACACACGGCAATGATTTGAGCGAAGCGATTCATGCCCTTGGGGTCAATATACCCAAGTGGATTCGATGCCGTGTATGAGTATGTGCTTATCCCTCCCCTTAACCCAATCGGATCACTCTGGACGTAGCGCCCGGTGCCGGGCTCGTAGTCCCTGAAGTAGTTGTAGTGCAGCCCCGTCTCGGCATCGTAGTACTGCCCCGGATAGCGCAGGTTGAAGATGAAGTCGTGGCTGTCCCCGTCCGAGTCCTCGTCCGGCGCATGCTCGCCGAAGACCGTCTGCGTCAGGCCCCAGCGCCAGACCGTGGTGTTGCTCTGGCTCGGTCGCGTGATGGCACGCGGCGTGCCGAGATGATCGGTATGGATGTGCAGCCACTCGTCGGCATAGGCATCGGCCTTGGCGTGTAGTGCCACCAGGCGGTCATCCAGCCATACATACAGGCGGTGGAACTGTGGCCCCTGCCAGTCGCTGGTGCGGTACTCGGCCAGCAGCCGGCCGTGTTCGTCGTAGATGTACGAGTAACTGAGGTTGCCGCCGCCGGGGATGAGCAGATCGGTTTGCTTTCTTGTCCGTTCGCCCCGGCCGTTGTGCTGGTAGGCGGCCAGCGTCGTGCTGCCCTGGGTGACCTGCTTGAGCCGCTGGTCGTGGCCATGGACGAAGTCCTGGGTGCCCCTGGCCGTGAGGTTGCCCATCGCATCGTAGCTGCGGGCGTTGGTGTCGATGGCGGCCAGGCGGTGGCTGTCCAGTGGGTAGGCGTAGACCTGCGTGCCGCTGGGGGTGGTCTTGCTCTGGCGGTTGCCGGTGGCGTCGTAGTCGAAGCCTTCCAGGGGGAGGCTGTTGTCCTGCACCTGGGTCAGGCGTGAGAGCGGGTCGTAGTCGTAGCTGCGTGTTTGCGCCGCTTCGGTGATGCTCTCGATGTTGCCGCGCGCATCGTGGTCGTAGGAGAGAGTCAGCGCCGTGCCGGCGATGGCGGTGGTCCAGTCGTTGCCGTCATGGGTGAAGGTCTGGCTGGCCCCGCCTGCGAAGACGATCTGTGCGATCGGGCCGAAGGGGCGATAGGCCGCTGTGGTGACGATAGGCTGCGTGCGGGAAATGCCATTGGACGAACTCATGGCCGTGATCTGGCCCAGCGCGTTGCGGGTGTAGTCGATGACGATGCCATTGGGATAGGTGATGCTGGCCAGGCGATCCCCCTTGCTGTGGCTGTACTCGAGGGTCAGCGTCTGGCTGCCGTGGGTGAGGCGCTTCTGGACGACGTTACCGCGCCGGTCATAGCACCAGGCGGTGGTGCCGCTGGCGTCGATCATCCGGGTGAGGCGTTGCTGCGGGAACGAGGCGGCGCAGCCGGTGAGGAGGTTGGCTTCGTCGTAGTGGTAGGCGACGTCGAGGCTGCTGTCCGGATAGGCGATGCCGGTCAGGCGGTTCAGCGCGTCGTAGGTGTACGTGGCGGTGATGCCGCGCGCATCGGTTTGCGTGAGTCGGTTGCCGGCGGCATCGTAGGCGTACGTGGCGATGCCGGTGTCCGGGCTGGTCAGCTGCACGAGGTTGCCCAGGCCGTCGTACTGGTACTCGGTATCCAGCCCCTTGGGGTCGGTGACTTTCGTCAGGCGATCCAGCGCGTCGTAGGCGAACCCGGTCTCGGCTTCGATGCCACCTACGTCCTGCAAGGTCTGGCGCAGGCGGTTCAACGGGTCGTGGGTCTGTCCGATC
>JBBCJS010000054.1:0-53952 GCA_037190825.1 Chiayiivirga flava | reverse complement strand
CCCGCGCCACAGCGCGGGCCCGGCCCGATGTACCATCGCCGCGGACCACCGGGAGTCGGGGCATGGGCGAAATCACCGAACTGCTGTCGCGCTCGGCGCAGGGCGATGCGGCGGCGATGAACGCGGTGTTCCGCTGCGTCTACCCGGAACTGCGCCGGCTCGCGTCATCGCAGCTCGGGCAGCGCGACCAGACCCTGACGCCCACCGTCCTGGTGCACGAAACCTACCTGCGCCTGATGGGCGCGGCGTCGCTGCCGCTGTCGAGCCGGCGGCATTTCTTCAACTGCGCCGCGCGCGCGATGCGCAACATCCTGATCGACCACCTGCGCGCCGCCTCGTCGGAAAAACGCGGCGGTGCCGCTGCGCCATTGCCGCTCGACGGCCTCCAGATCGAAGCCGCCGGCCTGTCGCCGGACCTGCTCGACCTGGATGCCGCGCTGGATGCGCTGGATTGCGTTTCCGCGCGCCAGCGGGAGATCGTCGAGCTGCACTTCTTCGCCGGCCTGGGATTCGCGGAGATCAGCGAACTGCTGGAATGCCCGGAACGCACCGTGTTCCGCGAATGGCAACGCGCCCGCGCCTTCCTGCACGCCTGGCTGCGCTCGCCCGATCCGGCCTGATCTGGCAGCCATCCACGCGCCTTTCCGAATCCTCATGGACATCCCACCGGACAGGCGCATGGACGACAGGCACATGGACGAAAAGCAGGCCGCGCTCTGGCGGCAAGCCGATGCGATCTTCGATGCCGTGCTGGACCTGCCGCCCGCTGAGCGCGCGGCACGGCTGGCGGCGCTGCCCGAAGCGCTGCGCCGATGCGTCGCGCGCCTGCTCGATGCCGCCGCCCGCTCGGGGCCGCTGGACAGCGCGCCGGCCCTGCATGCCACGCAGCCCGCCGCACCGCTGCACATCGGCGCATGGACGCTGGGCGAGGCGATCGGGCGCGGCGGCATGTCGGTGGTGCACGCGGCCTGGCGCGATGTGTCCGGCCAACGCCAGCAGGCCGCGCTGAAACTGCTGACGGTCGCGGCGCTGGCCTCGGACGGCAAGCAGCGCTTCCTGCGCGAGCATCACGCCCTGGCGCGGCTGACGCACCCGCGCATCGCCGCGCTGCTGGATGCCGGCGTGCTGCCGGACGGCACGCCGTATCTGGCGATGCAGCGCGTCGAGGGCGAGCGCATCGACCACTGGTGCCAGGCGCGGGCGCTGACCTCGCGCGCCGTGGTCGAACTGTTCCTCCAGGTCTGCGATGCCGTCGCCCATGCCAACCGGCACCTGGTGGTGCATCGCGACCTCAAGCCCGGCAACATCCTGGTCGATGCGCAGGGCGAAGTGCGCCTGCTCGACTTCGGCATCGCGCGGCTGCTGGACGAGGCCATCGAGGGCGAGGCCACCGGCACCGGCCAGCGCGCCCTGACGCCGCAGTTCGCCGCACCCGAATGCTTCAGTGGCGTCGATACCGGCACCGCGGTGGATGTCTACGGCCTGGGCGCCGTGCTCTACCGCCTGCTCACCGGCCAGCCGCCGCACGACGGAGGCCGCGTCCGTGACGCCGACATCCGGCTTCCCTCGCGCGTCGCCGCCGATCCGGGCATCGCGCGCGTGCTGCGCGGCGACCTGGACGCCATCGCGATGCGCGCGCTGGAAACCGACCCGGCGCGGCGCTACCCGGACGCCGCTGCACTGGCCGACGACCTGCGCCGCTGGCTGCAATCGCGCCCGGTCCACGCTGCGTCCGCGGGGCGCTGGTATCGGTTGCGGCGTTTCGTCCGGCGTCATCGCGGCGCGGTCGGCGCGGCGGCGCTGCTGGCCGTGGCGATTGCCGCCGGCATCGGTTCGACGTTGTGGCAATCGCATAAGGTCGCCGCCGAGGCGGCGCGCGCCGAGCAGGTCAAATCCTTCCTCGTTTCGCTGCTGCAAAGCGCAAGCCCCGAAGGGCCGGACGGACGCATGGAGGACACCGGCGACGTACTCGCGCGCGGCGCGCACCAGGCCATCGCACGGCTCGACGGCGAACCTGCACTGCAAACCGAACTGCTGCTCCTGATCGCGCGGCTCCAGGCCGAGCTGGGCCGCTACGATGCGGCGCTGGAAACGCTCGACGCCGCCGAGCCCCGGCTGGAGCGCGATTCCCGCACGCTGCGAACCCGCCGCACCGAGGTCGCGCTGATCCGCGCGCAGGCTTACTCGGGCATGGGCAACCCGCAGCGCATGCGCGAAGAACTGGCGCAGGCACTGGACCTTGGCGCCGAACGCGAAGGCGTCGACGGCAGGCGCACCGCCGCCTACCTGCGCCTGCGCCTGGCCTACGCGCGCGCGCAACTGGGCGAGCACGAAGCGGCGCTCGCCCTGCTGGACGAAGCCGACGCGATGATCGCGGCGCTGCGCCCCGCCGATCCGTACCTCGAAGGCGAGGCCGCGTTCTATCGGGGCCAGTGGGCGGTGCTGCGCGAGGACAGCGCCGCATGGGACTGGTTCGAGCGCGCGCGCGAACGCTACCGCGCCGCCGGTCGCCTCGACGACGCCACCGACGCCCACCTGCTCACCGCGATGTCCGCACTCGCCTCGCGCACGGACAGGCACGAAGAAGCCGTCGCGCTCGCGCGCGAGGCGCTCGACATCACGCGCCGCCTTTACCCTTCCGAACATCCCATGCTCGGCGGAAAACTCAACGTGCTGGCCAGCGTGCTGATCGACGCCGGACGCAGCGCGGAGGCCGAACCCTTCTCCCGCGAAGCGCTCGCCGTCAGCCGCCGCACCCTGCCCGCCGACAGCACGCGGCTGGCCGCCTCGATCTACAACTACGCGATGCTGCTGGTGCTCGATCTCGGCGATCCGGCCCAGGCGCTGTCGCTGCTCGCCGAGGCCCGGAGCATCGCCGCGGCAGGCTATGGCGAAAACGATTTCCGCACCCTGCTGATCGCCACCGGACAGCTCTATGCGACCCACGAAAGCGGCGATGCGGCAGGCGCGCAAGCCTTGGCCGCCGACATCGCCGCGCGGATGGCCTTGCCCGAGGTGACGGCCCCGCTCACCGCGCATTCGCAGGTGGCGCTGCTGTCGCGGGTGGCGCGCATCCGGCTGGAACTGCGCGATGCGCGCGAAGCGCTGCGGCTGCTGGACAGCATCGAAACCGACGACGGCGCAGCCCACGCTTCCGTGCCGGGACGCACGATCGTCGATGCGCTGCGCCTGCGCGCTTACCTCATGCTGGGCCAGCGCGACCATGCCGATGCGCAGGCCGCAAAGCTGCGCGCCCACCTGTCCGCCGTATCCGCCTCGGGCGATTCGGACGTGACCGAGGCCTTTGTCGCGCTCGGCCTGCACGCACTCGCCGCCGGCCAGCCGCAACAGGCGCAATCCGATCTGGCCGACGCGCGCGCCGCGCTGGGCGGACGCCCGGTGCGCAGACGCATCGCACTCCAGATACAGGCACTGGAACGTGCGCTGGAAGCCCCGGGATCGACGCGACTCGAACCCGTCGCGGAAAACCGCCCCCAGCGGTGATACCGAACGAACAAGGCAGCCTATTCAAGCCTCTCCAGCCGCCCCTTGCGCCGGACCAGGTTCTTGTAATCCCATTGAATCTCCTGCGCCTTCCCGAGCCATCGACGTAGGTCGGTTTTGCGGATCTCCGAGACCTCGTTGAAGAAAACCGAGGCATCCTTGAACTTCCTGCCCACCACATCCAGGCCCGCTTCCTCGAAATCCGCCCCGCTCCAGAACATGAGGCGAATGCCCGGCTTCTGCCGGCTGTATCCGACGACCGGATTGCCATCCAGGAACCAGACCGGATGCGCGTGCCACACTTTGTTTTCCGCCTTCGGCAGATGCCTGTCGATTTCACTGGCCAGGAAGTCGCACACCTCCTTGTGCCCGGGTTCCTGCTGCTCGTTGTACTTCAGCGTGTCCGGATGCATCGCCTCTCTCCTGCCGCACGATGCCCGAACGCTAGCACCAGATCCACGGAAACCGGAACACGCGCCCACGCGGGGTAAAATGGTGGGCTAACCCCGCAACAGCGCCACCTCGTGTCCACCCAACTCCCCCTGCCTCCGTTGCCCCACGGCACCCACAAGCGTGCCGACTGGCGCGCGCCTTCCAGCCCGAGCGCGCTGTCGCTGATGGTGGCGCGCGCGGCGCAGGCGCATGCCGGCGTGCTGATCGCCGTGATGCGCGACAGCCATGCCGCGCATGCGCTGGAAGCCGAACTGGCGGTGTTCGCGCCGGCGTTGCCGGTGCTGCCGTTCCCGGACTGGGAAACCCTGCCCTACGACCTGTTCGGCCCGCAGCCGGACATCGTGTCGCGCCGCGTCGCCACGCTGTACCGACTGCCCGGCGTGCGCCGCGGCGTGCTGGTGGTGCCCGTGTCCACGCTGATGCAGCGGCTCGCCCCGCCCGGCTTCATCGCCGGGCAGGCGCTGGTGGTGGAACAGGGCCAGCGGCTGTCGCTGGAGGACGAGAAGCGACGGCTGGAAGCGGCGGGCTACCGCCACGTGCCGCAGGTGCTGGATCCAGGCGATTTCGCGGTGCGCGGCGCGCTCTTGGACATCTACCCGATGGGCAGCGCCGAGCCCTACCGCATCGAGTTGCTGGACGAGGACGTGGATTCGATCCGCACCTTCGATCCGGAAACCCAGCGCTCGATGCACAAGGTGGCATCGGTCAAGCTGCTGCCGGCGCGCGAGTTCCCGCTGGACGAGGAATCCAGCCGCGACTTCCGCAGCGTGCTGCGCGAGCGCTTCCCGATCGACCCGCGCCGCTGCCCGCTGTACCAGGACATGAAGGCAGGCGGCGCGCCGGCCGGCATCGAGTACTACCTGCCGCTGTTCTTCGAACAGACCGCCACGCTGTTCGATTATCTCGGCCAGGACGCGCTGTGCCTGCTCGGCGAAGGCGCGCTGGACGCGGCCGGGCACTTCTGGGCGCAGACAGGCGAACGCTACGAGCAGCGCCGCCACGACACCGAGCGCCCGGTACTGCCGCCGGCCGAACTGTTCCTGCCGCCCGAATCCCTGCGCGAAGCGCTGAACCTGCGCCGCCGCATCGAAGTGCTCGGGCGCGAGCATCCGCGCTGGGAACAGGCGCATGCGCTCGGCGATGCACCGGCACCGGCCTTGCCTCTGGTGCAGAAGGGCGAAGCCAGTGCGACGGCCCTGCGCGGCTTCCTGCACAGCTATCCGGGCCGCGTGCTGATCGCCGCCGATTCGCCGGGCCGGCGCGAGGCGCTGATCGACGCGCTGGGGATGCACGACCTGAAACCGGAAACGCTGGCGGATTGGAGTGCTTTCGAGCCCCTCCCTCGCCAGGAGGGGAGTCGGGATGAGGGGACGGGATCGCCCCACCCTTCCAGTGACACCGAACCCTCACCCCCAGCCCCTCTCCCGGCGGGAGAGGGGAGCAAAGCCCGCTTCGCCATCACCGTCGCCCCGCTTGAGGACGGCTTCGCCCTCGCCGACCCGCCGCTGTGCGTACTGACCGAGCGCCAGTTCTATCCCGAACGCGCCAACGCCCCGCGCCGCCGCGCGCGCGCCGGGCGCGATCCGGACACGATCCTGCGCGACCTCTCGGAAATCTCCATCGGCTCGCCCATCGTGCACGAGGATCACGGCGTGGGCCGTTACGCCGGGCTGGAATCCCTCGACGTGGGCGGGCGGCAGGCCGAGTTCCTGTGCATCGAATACGCCAAGGGCGACAAGCTCTACGTGCCGGTGGCGCACCTGCACCTGGTCAGCCGCTACGCCGGCGCGTCGGAAGAACTGGCGCCGCTGCACTCGCTCGGCGGCGACCAGTGGGAGAAGGCGAAGAAGAAGGCCGCCGAGAAAGTCCGCGACGTGGCGGCGGAACTGCTGGAAATCCAGGCGCGCCGCCAGGCCCGCGCCGGCATCGCGCTGGAAGTAGACCGGGCGATGTACACGCCGTTCGCCGCGCAGTTCCCGTTCGAGGAAACGCCGGATCAGCTCGCCGCCATCGAGGCGGTGATCGCCGACCTGGACTCGGCCCAGCCGATGGATCGCGTGGTCTGCGGCGACGTGGGCTTCGGCAAGACGGAAGTGGCCTTGCGAGCGGCCTTCGTCGCGGCCACCGCCGGCAAGCAGGTCGCCGTGCTGGTGCCGACCACACTGCTGGCCGAGCAGCACTACCGCAACTTCCGCGACCGCTTCGCCGACTGGCCGCTCAAGGTGGAAGTGCTGTCGCGCTTCAAGACCGCCAAGGACATCAAGGCGGAGCTGGACAGGCTCGCCGCCGGCACGCTCGACGTGATCGTCGGCACGCACCGCCTGTTGCAGGAGGACGTGAAGTTCAAGGATCTGGGCCTGGTCATCGTCGACGAGGAACAGCGTTTCGGCGTGCGCCAGAAGGAACGGCTCAAGGCGATGCGCGCCGAGGTGCACCTGCTCACCCTCACCGCCACGCCGATCCCGCGCACGCTGAACATGGCGATGTCCGGGCTGCGCGATCTCTCCATCATCGCCACGCCGCCGCCGAACCGGCTCGCGGTGCAGACCCTCGTCACGCAATGGGACCCGGCGCAGATGCGCGAAGCCTTCCAGCGCGAGCTGTCGCGCGGCGGGCAGATCTACTTCCTGCACAACGAAGTGAAGGACATCGAGCGCGTGGCGCGCGAGCTTTCCGAGCTGGTGCCCGAAGCGCGCATCCGCGTCGCGCACGGCCAGATGCCCGAGCGCGAGCTGGAACAGGTGATGCTCGACTTCCACCGCCAGCGCTTCAACGTGCTGGTGTGCACCACGATCATCGAGTCGGGCATCGACATCCCCAACGCCAACACCATCGTGATCGACCGCGCCGACCGCTTCGGCCTGGCCCAGCTGCACCAGTTGCGCGGCCGCGTCGGGCGCTCGCACCACCGCGCCTACGCCTACCTGATCGTGCCGGACAAGAAGGCCATGACGCCCGACGCCGCCAAGCGGCTGGAAGCCATCGCCTCGCTCGACGAACTGGGCGCGGGCTTCACGCTGGCCACGCACGATCTTGAGATCCGCGGCGCGGGCGAACTGCTCGGCGAGGGCCAGTCCGGCCAGATCGCCGAAGTCGGTTTCTCGCTCTACACCGAACTGCTGGAGCGCGCGGTGCGCTCGATCCGCCAGGGCAGGATTCCGGACCTGGACGACACCGACCGCCACGGCGCGGACGTGGAACTGCACATCCCCGCCCTGATCCCGGACGACTACCTGCCGGACGTGCACACCCGCCTGACGCTCTACAAGCGCATCGCTTCGGCCTCGAACGTGGATGCGCTGCGAGAATTGCAGGTGGAGATGATCGACCGCTTCGGCCTCCTGCCCGACCAGGTCAAGAACCTGTTCGCCGTGGCCGAACTCAAGCTCGCCGCCACCGCGCTGGGCATCCGCAAGCTGGAAGTGGGCGAACGCGGCGGACGCATCGCGTTCACGCCCAAGCCGGCGATCGACCCGATGACCCTCATCCGCCTGATCCAGACCCAGCCGCGCGTGTTCTCGATGGATGGGCCGGACAAGCTGCGTTTCCGCTACGAACTGCCGGGCGCGACCGAGCGCCTTGCCACGGCGCGGGATGTGCTGGTGGCGTTGGGCGGCAAGCCGGCCTGAGCGATAGGGGAAAGCATCGGCTCTTTAGCTCGTCATCCCCGCGAAGGCGGGGATCCAGTGCCTTTAACCCGTTGAAGGAAAACACGCTGGATCCCCGCCTTCGCGGGGATGACGACTTATCTGGACCTTCACTTGGGCGTCAAGGCACCAACAGATCCGCCTCCCGCGGATGCCGCTTGAACCAGGCCTGCGCATACGAACAGACCGGCTCCACCTTCCAGCCGTTCGCGCGCGCGGTCGCCACGGCGGCCTGGGTCAACGCGCCGGCGATACCGCGCCCGCCAACGGCTTCCGGCACGCGCGTATGGGTAATCGCCATCACGCCATCGGCGAGGCGGTAATCGAGCAGGCAGGTATGGCCCTCGGCCACCAGGGCGAAGCGCCGGGCATCGGCTTCGTGCGTGACTGCGTGTTCCATCGTGCTGGCTCCCGACATGGCAGCGGCCAGCATACCCGCAGGGCTTGAAGCCGGCGTGCGGCGACGCCACCTGTTGCGGATGATCCCCTTCTCCATCCTCGACCTGGCCCCGATCCGCGAAGGCGGCGACGCCACGCAGTCCTTCGCCGAAACCCGCGACCTGGCGCAATGGGCCGAAACCCTCGGCTACCACCGCTACTGGCTGGCCGAACACCACAACATGACCGGCATCGCCAGCGCCGCCACCGCCGTGCTGATCGGGCACGTGGCCGGCGCCACCTCGCGCATCCGCGTCGGCGCGGGCGGCGTGATGCTGCCCAACCACGCGCCGCTGGTGATCGCCGAACAGTTCGGCACGCTGGCTTCGCTGTATCCGGGGCGCATCGACCTGGGCCTGGGCCGCGCGCCGGGCACCGACGCGCAGACCGCCCGCGCGCTGCGCCGCAACCTCGTGGGCGACGTGGACGGTTTCCCGGACGATGTGAACGAACTCATCGGCTATTTCGCTCCGGCGCAGCCGGGCCAGCGCGTGCGGGCCGTGCCCGGCGCCGGCACCGACGTATCGCCGTGGCTGCTCGGCTCCAGCCTGTACGGCGCGCAGTTGGCCGCGATGATGGGCCTGCCCTACGCCTTCGCCTCGCATTTCGCCCCGGCCCAGCTCGATGCCGCGCTGGAAAGCTATCGCCGCCTGTTCCGGCCTTCGGCACGGCTGGAAAAACCCTGCGCGATGGTGGCGGCCAACGTGATCCTGGCCGACGACGGCGATGCGGCGCGCCTGGCAGCCACCTCGCAGCAGCAACAATTCGTCAAGCTGATTCGCGGCGACCCCGGCCAACTCCCGCCGCCACGCGAAGACATGGCGACGTTCTGGTCGCCCGCCGAACGCGCGCACGTGGAAAAGACGCTGTCGTGCAGCTTCGTCGGCTCACCGGACGAAGTCGCCCCGCAGCTGCGCGCCTTCCTCGAACGCACCCGCGCCGACGAGCTGATCGTCAATTGCCACGTGTTCGACCACCGTGTGCGGCGACGCTCGCTGGAGTTGCTGGCGCAGGTGCGGGAAAGGCTTTAGCGGAGCCTGTCGCCTGCAAGCAGGCTCCTACAAAGAGCGCCCCTAGGAGCGAGCTCGCTCGCGACCACCCTCACCCCGGCGGCCACGCCAGATGACGGCCTGCCAGCAAGTGCAGGTGGATGTGGAACACCGTCTGCCCACCGTGCTCGTTGCAGTTCATCACCACGCGATAGCCGTCCTCGGCCAGGCCCTGCGCCTTGGCGTAGGCGGCGGCGGCGAGCATCAGGCGGCCGAGCAGCTCGGCCTGTTCGGGCGTGGCGTCGTTGAGCGTGGGAATGTAGGCCTTGGGGATGAACAGCACGTGCGTCGGGGCTTTCGGATCGATGTCGCGGAAGCCGATGACGTAATCGTCCTCGTGCACGATATCGGCGGGGATTTCGCGCCGGATGATCTTGCCGAAAATGGTGTCGTTGCTGTCGCTCATGGCGTCCTCGTGCAGTGTCCGATGAAAGTCATATCGCGTCCTGGCGCGCGCCGAAAGCGTGGGCGAGCGTGCCGCGGTCGATGTATTCCAGTTCGCCGCCCAGCGGCACGCCATGCGCCAGCCGGCTCGGGCGCACCTCATGCTGGCGCGCGAGCTGGGACAGGTAATGCGCGGTGGCTTCGCCTTCGACGGTGGGATTGGTGGCGATGATGAGCTCGCGCACTTGCCCTTCGGCCAGGCGCGCGGCGAGCAAGTCCAGTCCCAGTTCGCGCGGGCCCAGGCCATCGAGCGGCGAGAGCCGGCCCAGCAGCACGAAATACAGGCCACGGTAGCCGGTGGCCTGTTCGATGGCGAACTGATCGGCCGGCATTTCCACCACGCACAGCAGCGAGGCATCGCGGCTCTGGTTGGCGCAGACGGCGCAGATGTCGGTGTCGCTGAAATTCCGGCAGCGCGCGCAGTTGCCGATGCCGTCCATCGCATCGGCAAGCCGCTGTGCCAGCCGCCGGCCGCCATCGCGGTTGCGTTCGAGCAGATGATGGGCCATGCGCTGCGCGGTGCGCGCGCCGACGCCCGGCAGGCAGCGCAGGGCTTCGATCAGGTCTTCGAGGCGGCGGGAGGAACTCATCGCCGGATTTCTTGCTCGAAATCGTCGATGCCTACGCCAAATGCCGTCATTGCGGCGGAATGACGAATCGACAGCTCGCGCATCATGTGTGGCTCCTTGCCATCGCTATCGCCGCCTGCACCGCCGCACGCGCCTGTGGGCTGTTCTTCCAGCAGGTCGAACCCACGAGTCCGGCGGCGCTTTGCACGACCTGGGCGGTATCGGCCCGGGCCAGTTGCCGCAACGAGGCAAAGCCAAGCTGTTCAAGCCGCCGGATCACCGTCGGGCCGACACCCTTGATGGCAAGCAGCGCATCGCGCTCGGCATCCGGAAAACCCATGGGGCTCAGAACAACCCCGGAATCTTCATGCCCGGCGGCAGCGGCAGCCCGGCGGTGGCGCCGGCCATGCGCTTGCCGCTTTCCTCGTTGACCTTGTTGACGGCGTCGTTGATGGCCGCGGCGATCAGGTCCTCGAGCATCTCCACGTCGTCGCCCACCGCGCTCTGGTCGATGCGCACGCGGCGCGCTTCCATCTTGCCGGTGAGCGTGACCTGCACCATGCCGCCGCCGGCCTGGCCGGTGACTTCGAGCTGAGCCAGTTCTTCCTGCGCCTTCTGGAGGTTTTCCTGCATGCGCTGGGCTTGCTGCATCAGGTTTCCGAGCTGTCCGCGCATGGCGGTCTCCTTGAAAAAGTGGAACGGTGAAGGGTAACGCTACTCTTCGGGAAAGTCCGACCGGGCAGGCATCCCCGCGAAGGCGGGAATGACGGAGTGTTCAGGCTCTCTCAGTGCGATTCGCGCGGACGCACGGATTCGACCCGGATCTGTGCGCCCTCGGCGACGAAGCCGCGCACCACCGGGTCGGAGGCGAACTCGTCTCGCGCCCCCTCCTCGCGCGCCTGCGCCTGACGCCGGGTGCGGTCCCCCAGCGTTTCTCCCCCCTCGCCCACGGGGGCGGCGGTGAACTCCAGACGCGGTTCGCCGCCCAGCACCTGGCCGAGCGCGGCGCAAAGCCTGCGCACCGAAGATTCATTGCGCAGGTAGTCGTGCGACGGCGGCAGGTGCACCTGCACGCGCCCGTCCTGGGCGCCGACGAAGCGCAGGTTCGCGCCCAGCTCGCGCACCGGGCCGGCGATGTCGCAGCGCTGCAGCGCGTGCAGCCAGCCTTCGTTGTCGGAAATCGCCTGCGGTGCGGTGGAAGCCACGGACGCGGGCTGATGCGCGGGCGCAGGCACGGGCGCGGCCGCGACGTACGGCGGCGCGGGCGGCTCGGCGACCCGATGCACGACCCGCGGCGACGCTTCGGGATACGGCTGCGGCATCGCCGCCGGAGCCGAAGGCGCGGCCGGCACCACGCTGGCCGCTGCCACGGGCGCACCGGCCGGCCTGGCCGCACCGGCAACGCGCGGCGGCGCCGCTTCGCCCGCGCCGCCCGCCGGCTGGAACGCCAGCATCCGCAGCAGCGTCATCTCGAACCCGACCTGCGCACTCGGCGCCAGGTCCACGTCGCGCCGGCCGAGCACGGCCATCTGGTACCAGAGCTGCACCGTTTCCGGCGCAAGCGCGGCAGCCAGCGCTTCGACCTCGATGCCCTCGGCCTGCGCCGGCGCGCCGGGCACGAGCTGGCGCAACTGGACGCGGTGCAGCGCGTAGGCCAGCGCATCGAGCACGGCGGAAAAATCCGGGGAAAAACCGGCGATGTCGGCCGCCACCTGCATCAGCCGCGCGCCATCGCCCGCCGCCAGCGCATCGAGCAGGCCGCCGACCTGGGTGCGATCCACCGTGCCGAGCATGCTGCGCACGTCCGCATCGCCGAGCGCGCCGCCACCGAACGCGAGCGCCTGGTCCAGCAGCGAGAGGCCGTCGCGCAGGCTGCCATCGGCCGCGTGCGCGAGCTGGGCGATCGCGCCGTCCTCGGCGACGATGCCCTCGGCCGCGAGGATGTGGCGCATCTGCCCCGCGATCTGTTCCTGCGTGAGGCGGCGCAGGTTGAACTGGAGGCAGCGGCTCAGCACCGTGACCGGCAGCTTCTGCGGATCGGTGGTGGCAAGCAGGAACTTCACGTGCTCGGGCGGCTCTTCCAGCGTCTTGAGCAGCGCGTTGAACGCGCTCTTGGACAGCATGTGCACCTCGTCGATCAGGTACACCTTGTAGCGGCCGCGCGTGGGCAGGTACTGGGCGTTCTCGATCACCTCGCGCACGTCGTCCACGCCGGTGTTGGAGGCCGCGTCGATTTCAAGCAGGTCGACGAAGCGGCCCTGGTCCACCGCCTGGCACACCTCGCACTCCCCGCACGGCTCCGCGCCCACGCCCCGCACGCAGTTCAGGCTCTTGGCGAAGATGCGCGCGATGGTGGTCTTGCCCACGCCGCGCGTGCCGGTGAACAGGAAGGCATGATGCACGCGCCCGGTTTCCAGCGCGTTGGACAGCGCGCGCACGACGTGTTCCTGGCCCACCAGCTCGGAAAAGCGCTTGGGCCGCCACTTGCGGGCTAGGACGAGATAGGACATGAGGGCTTGGATCCGGCAGCGAACGGCCATTGTGCCAACCCCGCCGGGTGCGGCCAAGCCGGGCGCTTCAGGCGATGAAGAATCCTTCGTCCGGCGGGGACTTGCCCTCGTCCGGCGTCGCCTGCCGCCAGTCGGCGATCACCTCGCGCGCGGCGGCGAGATCCTCGTCCGCCACCATCACCGCCACCAGCCCCACCGCCGGCAGTTCGCCGATGGCCCCGCTCAGGTACTCGCCGCGCACGAAGGCGTCGATGCCTTCCTGCGCGAGCAAGCCCTTGATCAGGTGGGCGTCGATCAGGTTCTCGGCTTCGTAGGCGACTTGCATGGTGTCCTCACTGTGCGGCCGCGGCGCGATGGCGGCGGCGCGAAACCCAGGCATGCAGGTCGTCCATCACGGTGTAGGCGGCCGGCACCACGATCAGGCTCAATACCGTGGACGTGGCCAGCCCGCCGATCACCGCGATCGCCATCGGCGCGCGGAAGCTGGAATCGGCCGACAGGCCCAGCGCCACCGGCGCCATGCCGGCGCTCATCGCCAGCGTGGTCATGATGACCGGGCGAGCGCGCTTGCGGCAGGCATCCACCAGCGCGTCGTGCTGGCTCAGGCCATGCTCCTGCTCGGCGATGACGGCGTAGTCCACCAGCAGGATCGAGTTCTTCGTGGCGATGCCGATCAGCATCAGCAGGCCGATCAGCGCCGGCAGCGACAGTGCGTTCTGGGTGATCAGCAGCGCCCCGAACGCGCCGCCCGCGCACAGCGGCACGGCGGTGAGGATCGTCACCGGCTGGAAGGCGTTGTTGAACAGGAGCAGCAGCACCGCGTAGATGCAGGCGATGCCGGCCGCCATCGCCAGCAGGAAGCCGACGAACAGCTCGACGAACACTTCCGCATCGCCGGAGTTGAGGAAGCTCACGCCCGGCGGCAATTGCGCAACGCTCGGCAGGCGCTCGACCTCGGCCATCACGTCGCCGAGCGGGCGGCCATCCAGCTCGGCCGTCAGCGTGATGTTGCGCTGGCGCTGGTAGCGGGAAATCTGCGCCGGGCCGGCATCCAGCCGGATATCGGCCACGGAGGACAGCGGCACCGGGCCGTCGCGCCCGGCGACGCGCAACTGGCCGATCAGCGCCGGCTCGGCCAGCGCCTCGCGCGGCAGGCCGACGCGGATCGGGATCTGGCGCTCGGGCAGGTTGAGCTTGGCCAGGCGCTGGGTGTAGTCGCCGGCGGTCGCGACGCGCGCGGCCTCGGCGATGGCCTCGGTGGTGACGCCGCGTTCGGCGGCGCGCACCGGGTCGGGTGCGATCACCACTTCCGGGCGCAGCAGCGAGGCGGACGAGGTGATGCTGCCCAGGCCGGGGATGTCGCGCAATTCGCGCTCCACCGCCTGCGCGGCCTCGGCCAGCCGCACCGGATCGTCGCCGGAGAGCACCAGCTGCATCAGCTCGCCCGGCTCGGTGCTCATGAAGCTGACGCGCACGCCGGCCAGGTCGACGAGGCGCGCGCGGGTTTCGCGTTCCAGGTCCTTCTGGTGGCGGGAACGCCCGCCCGGATCGCCCCAGTTGAGGATCAGCGTGGCCTTGCGGGTTTCCCCGACGCCGGTCTTGCCCGGGTCGCCGAGATCCAGCGCGCTGCCGACGGTGGTGTAGACCTGCCTGAGTTCGGGAATGTCCGACAGCAACACCCGCGCGCGTTCGGCCACGGCGGTGGTTTCCTCGATGGTCGTGCCCGGCGGCAGCTCCAGGCTCAGGTTGCTGTTGCCCAGGTCCGATACCGGGATGAACGTGGCCGGGATCAGCGGCACCAGCGCGAGCGAGCCGATGAAGATGGCGAACGCGATCCACAGGGTGCGCGCGCGGTGGCGCAGCGCGGCGTCGACCCAGCCCAGGTACCAGCGCATCAGCCGGCCGTCCTCGGCGTGCTCGGGCTGCGGCTTCAACTGGTAGGCCGCGATCATCGGCGTGAGCAGGCGCGCGACCAGCAGCGAGAACAGCACGGCCGTCGCCGCCGTCCAGCCGAACTCGCGGAAGAACTTGCCGGCGATGCCGGGCATGAAGGCCACCGGCACGAACACGGCGGCCAGCGTCATCGAGGTGGCGATGACGGCCAGGCCGATCTCCTGCGCGGCGTCCAGCGCGGCCTGTTTCGGACTCTTGCCCATGCCCAGGTGCCGGACGATGTTCTCCACCTCCACGATGGCATCGTCCACGAGGATGCCGACCACCACCGCCAGCGCCAGCAGCGTGATCATGTTCAGGCTGAAGCCGAACCAGTGCATCACCGCGAACGTGGGGATGATCGAGAGCGGCAGGGCCAGCGCCGAAATCCACGTCGCGCGCCAGTCGCGCAGGAACAGGAACACCACCAGCACCGCCAGCGCGCCGCCTTCCCACAGCATCATCATCGAGGAGGCGTAGGAGCGCTCGGCTTCCTCGACGGTGGAGAACACCACGCGGAACTCCATGCCCGGGTGCTGCGCGGCCAGGTCGGCGAGCGTCCCGCGCACGCCATCGGCCACTTCCACTTCGCTGGAGCCGCGTGCGCGCAGCATCGAGAAGCCGACCACCGGCTCGCCGTCGAGCAACGCGACCTCGGTGGGATCGGCGGCGGCATCGGCGACGTTCGCCAGGGCCGACAGCCGCACCGAACGGCCATCGGGCAAGGCGATCGGGAAATCGCGCAGGTCCTGCGCATCGGCGACGGTGCCCACGGTGCGGATCACCTGCCGCTCGCCGCCCCATTCCGCCTGCCCCGCCGGGCGCTCGACCTGGATGCGCGCCAGTTGCTGCGAGACTTCGCCGGCGGTAATGCCGTAGCCCAGCAGCGCGGAGGGGTTCAGGTCGATGCGCACTTCGCGCTGGATGCCGCCCACGCGGGTGACCTGCGCGATGCCGCGCACGCCGAACAGCGCGCGCGTCACGGTGTCGTCGACGAACCAGGAAAGCTCGTCCGGCCGCCATCCCGGCGCGTGCACGGCGTAGGCCAGAAGCGTGCCGCCGGTGACGGACACCTTGGCGATCACCGGCTCCTCGATGTCGCGCGGAAGATCGATGCGGATGCGCGTGATCGCGTCGCGCACTTCGTCCAGCGCGGGCTCCAGCGGGGTTTCCAGGTGGAACTCGATGAAGGTGACCGACTGGCCTTCGGTCACCGAGGAAATCGTTCGCTTGACGCCTTCCAGCGTCGCCACCGCGTTCTCGACCCGGCGCGTGACCTCGGTTTCCAGTTGCGCGGGGGCCGCGCCCGGCAAGGTCACCGTCACCGTGACCATCGGGAACGCGATGTCCGGGAAGCGCGCCACCGCGAGCTGCTTGAAGGCATACAGGCCCGCGATGCACAGCGCCACGAACAGCAGCAGCGCCGGCAGCGGGCGATGGATCGCCCAGGCCGAGAAGTTCATGGCGCGGCCGCCGCATCGGCGACCACGCGCACGCGGTCGCCGTCACTGAGGAAGCCCGCGCCACGCTCGACCACGCGCGCGCCTTCGTCCAGCCCGCCCAACACCTCGATGCGCCCGCCGACGATGCGCCCGACCTCGATCCGGTGCCGGCTCACGCGCCCCTGATCGTCCACGCTGAAGGCGTAGGCATAGCCATCGCGCCGCACGACGGACGCCAGCGGCACGCTCAGCGCCGCCGACTGCCCCACGTCGATGCGGCCCTCGGCCACCATGCCGGCGCGGAACCCGCCCGGATCGGGCAGATCGGCATGCAGCAGGGCCGTGCGCGTGGCCGCGTCCAGCCCCGGCGCGACGGCGCGCACGCGGCCTTCGACGATGCCGCCATCGGCCGCACGCAGCCGTACCGCCTGTCCGATGGCGATCTGCGGCAGTTCGCTCTCGGACACCTGCGCGCGCCACTCCAGGCGGTTCTGCCGGATCAGGCCGAGCAGCGCGACGCCGGGCGAAACCACTTCGCCGGGCTGCGTGGCGCGGCGCGAGATCACGCCATCGTCCGGAGCCTTCAGCGTGGCGTAGGAAAGCCGCAGCCGCGCCGCGTCCAATGCCGCCCGTGCCGAGCCCACGCGCGCCTGCGCCTGCGTGCGCGCGGCGCGCAGCTGGTCGAAATCGGCCGCGCTCAGCAGCGCGCGTTCGCGCAACTGCCGGCCGCGTTCGAGGTTGGCGTCCGCCAGTTCCAGCGCGGCGCCCGCCTCGGCCAGGGCCGCCTGTGCCTGCGCCACGTCGCTGCGCGCGGCGCGGTCGTCCAGCGTCAGCAGCACTTCGCCCGCCTTCACCGCCTGGCCCACGTCCACGTGCACCTGCGCCACGCGCAGGCCGCTGGCTTCCACGCCCAGCGGCATGTCCTCCCAGGCCGCGACCATGCCGGAGGCGACGATCTCGCGCGCCAGCGCCTGGCGTTCCACCGTGGCCAGCGAGACGGCCAGCGCGGAGGCGCCGGCCGCATCGCCGGGAGGCGTGCCGTCGGATGCCTTGTCGCCGCCACAGCCGGAAAGCAGTCCGGCAGCCAGCGCGCCGGTCAGCAGGAGTCCTGGAAATCGCATCGTCTCGTCTCGTTTGGGTCGGGCCACGGGGCGGTGGCCGGGTCCGGCGGCGGCGGCGCGTCGGAGCTTCAGGTGCGCGGCAAGGTCACGCCGCGCTGGCCCTGGTACTTGCCGCCGCGATCGCGGTAGCTGGTTTCGCAGGTTTCGTCGGATTCGAAGAACAGCATCTGCGCCACGCCCTCGTTGGCGTAGATCCTCGCCGGCAACGGCGTGGTGTTGGAGAACTCCAGCGTCACGTGGCCTTCCCATTCCGGTTCCAGCGGCGTGACGTTGACGATGATGCCGCAGCGCGCGTAGGTGCTCTTGCCCAGGCACACCACCAGCGTGGAACGCGGGATGCGGAAGTACTCGACGGTGCGCGCCAGCGCGAAGGAATTGGGCGGAATGATGCAGACCTCGCCGGTGAAATCCACGAAGTTCTTCGGGTCGAAATCCTTGGGATCGACCACGGTGGAATTGATGTTGGTGAACACCTTGAACTCGCTGGCGCAGCGCACGTCGTAGCCGTAGCTCGACGTGCCGTAGGAGACGATGCGTCCGCCCGAGGCATTGTGCTTGACTTGGCCCGGCTCGAACGGCTCGATCATGCCATGCTGCTGCGCCATGCGGCGGATCCAGGCGTCGCTCTTGATGCTCATGCGGGGCTCGTGCGGTTCGGGGCGAATGGCGCGCGATTCTAGCCCAGCCGCCGCACCCGCGCCGAGCCTGCCCTCGAGGTGCTTCTGGTCGGGAGCGGGCGCCCGGTGACTTCGCTCTTGCATGTCAGCGGCAAAGGCGCCGGCCCCTCGCCTTCGCGGGAGTGACGAGAGGCTCAGTCCCCCAGAGGATACGCCCGCGCCGCCTCGCCCGCATCGCCGATCACGTCCACTTCCGGCGGCGGCACGAAGCGGAAAGCGCCGGCCTCGAACGCCGGGTTGCGCCGCCAGCCGGAAAACGCGATGCGGGTGCGCTGGCCGAGCGCATCGGTCATTTCCATGCTGGCCAGCTCGCCGCCGGCAAAACCCAGCCGGGCGCGGGAGAACGGCGCATCCTCGCCTTTGGGTTCCAGCCCCACCCAGACCACGCCATCGGCTTCGCCCTCGTCGCTGACGACGAACTGGCGATCCAGCTCGGCCGGATCGATCAGCGCGGTCAGCGGGCTCTGCTGTTCCTCGGCGCCTTGCGGGCGCACCTGCACCTGCTCCAGGTCCGGATCGTAGATCCACACCTTGTCGCCATCGGCCACGATCAGCTGCGGAAACGGTGCCTCGTATTCCCAGCGGAACTGCCGGGGCACGGACAGCGCGATCCGGCCGCGGCTGTCCTCGTTCAAGCGCCCTTCCGGGTCGAACACGCGCTGGTGGAACTGGCCGGACAAGCCCTGCAAATCCCGCGTGAACTCGGCCAGCGTGGCGCGCGGATCGGCGGCGAGCGCGCTGCCGGCGACGGTGAAAGCGGCAAGGCAGCAAAACGTGGCGCGCAGCATGGGCAGACTCCGGGTAACGGGAAACGCGCGTAGCGTGAAGGCCGGCAGATGAACGCCGGCCATGCGCATCACGTCTCCGGCCGCATGTACGGGAACAGCAGCACGTCGCGGATCGAGGCGCTGCCGGTGAGCAGCATCACGAGGCGGTCGATGCCGATGCCCAGGCCGCCGGTCGGGGCCATGCCGTATTCCAGCGCACGGATGTAGTCGGCGTCGAAATGCATGGCCTCGTCGTCGCCGCCTTCCTTGGCTTGGACCTGCGCGCGGAAGCGCGCGGCCTGGTCCTCGGGGTCGTTCAACTCGGAGAAGCCGTTGGCGATTTCCTTGCCGTTGACGAACAGCTCGAAGCGGTCGGTGAAGCCCTTCTCGGCGTCGGACTCGCGCGCCAGCGGCGAGACTTCCACCGGATGCATGGTGATGAAGGTCGGCTGGACCAGGGTGTGCTCGACGGTGGCTTCGAAGATTTCCAGCAGCAGGCGGCCCCAGCCGTACGAGGGCTTGATGCGGACCTTCAGGCGCTCGCAATGGCGCGCCAGCGCGTCTCGGTCGGTGCAGTCGGCTTCGCCGATGTCCGGGTTGTGGTGGCGCACGGCCTCGTCCATGCGCCAGCGGCGGAAGGCCGGGCCGAGGTCGATGTCCGCGCCTTCCCACGTCACCTGCGTGGTGCCGAGGACTTCCCGCGCGGTGTCGCGGATCACGCCTTCGGTCAGGTCCATGATCTCGCTGTAGGTGGCGTAGGCCTCGTACAGTTCGAGCATGGTGAACTCGGGGTTGTGCCGGGTGGACACGCCCTCGTTGCGGAAGTTGCGGTTGATCTCGTAGACGCGCTCCAGCCCGCCGACGACCAGGCGCTTGAGGTAGAGCTCCGGCGCCACGCGCAGGTAGAGGTCGATGTCCAGCGCGTTGTGGTGGGTGACGAATGGGCGCGCGGTGGCGCCGCCGGGGATGATCTGCATCATCGGCGTTTCCACTTCCAGGAATCGCCTCGCGTCGAGCCAGTTGCGGATGGCGCGGACGATCTTGGAACGCTTGACGAACACCTCGCGCGCCTCGGGCGTGACGATGAGATCGACGTAGCGCTGGCGGTAACGCTGTTCGACATCGGAGAGGCCGTGCCACTTGTCCGGCAACGGACGCAGGCTCTTGGTGAGCAGGCGCAGCGTGGCGGCCTTCACCGAGAGTTCGCCCGTCTTGGTGCGGGTGAGCGTGCCGGCCACACCGACGATGTCGCCCACGTCCCAGCCCTTGAAGGCGTCGTAGGCCTCGCCCAGCGCGTTGGCCTGGAGGAACATCTGGATACGGCCGGATTCGTCCTGGAGCTGGGCGAAGCTGGCCTTGCCCATCACGCGCTTGGCCATCAGCCGGCCGGCCAGCCGCACCTCGCGCCCGAGGCCATCGAGCGCCTCGGCGTCCCAGCGCCCGGCGTCGGCGTATTCGGCCTGAAGGTCGCCGGCGTAATGTTCGCGGCGGAAATCGTTCGGGAACGCGACGCCCTGCGCATGCAGCGCGCGCAGCTTGTCTCGGCGCTCGGCGATCAGGTGGTTCTCATCGACGGGAATGGCGGGCGTGGGATCGGTCATGGCGAATCGGCCTGGACTGCGGTGGCGCCGGGACGGCCCGGCGAAAACGATGTGCATCGAAAAACCCGATCGCCTGCGAGCAGGTTCCTACAAAGTGCGACTTCCTGTAGGAGCGAGCTTGCCCGCGACCGCGGGTTCAGCGGCGGCTCATGCCGCGTCGCTGCGTTTGGAACCGGCGTCCAGCCCGGCCTTGAGGCTGGCTTCGACGAATTCGTCCAGGTCGCCGTCGAGCACCTTCTGCGTGTCGCTGCGCTCGATGCCGGTGCGCAGGTCCTTGATGCGGCTCTGGTCGAGCACGTAGTTGCGGATCTGGCTGCCCCAGCCGATGTCGGACTTGGTGGCCTCCACCGCATCGCGCTCGGCGTTGCGCTTCTGGATGTCCAGTTCGTACAGGCGGGCCTTGAGCATCTTCATCGCGCGGTCGCGGTTGGCGTGCTGCGAGCGTTCCGTCTGGCAGGCCACGACCACGCCGCTGGGCACGTGCGTGATGCGCACCGCCGATTCGGTCTTGTTGACGTGCTGGCCGCCGGCGCCGGAGGAGCGGTACACGTCGGTCTTCAGGTCCGCCGGATTGATCTCGATGTCGATGTCGTCGTCCACTTCCGGCGAGACGAACACCGAGGTGAAGCTGGTGTGGCGGCGGTTGTCCGAATCGAACGGGCTCTTGCGCACCAGCCGGTGCACGCCGGTCTCGGTCTTGAGCCAGCCGTAGGCGTAGTCGCCCTCGACGCGGATCGTGGCGGACTTGATGCCGGCCACTTCGCCGCCGGAGGCTTCCAGCAGCTCGGTCTTCCAGCCGCGCGACTCGCACCAGCGCAGGTACATGCGCAGCAGCATCTCGGCCCAGTCCTGCGCCTCGGTGCCGCCGGCGCCGGCCTGGATGTCCACGAACGCGGGCGCACCGTCCATCTTGCCGCTGAACATGCGCGCGAACTCAAGCTTGCCCAGTTCGGCTTCGTAGTTCGCCACGTCGGCGACCACGGCCTGCGCGGTGTCGTCGTCGTTCTCGGCCTCGGCCAGGTCCAGCAGTTCGGCGGCCTCGGCCAGGCCATCGCCGATGCGGCGCAGGCCGCCGACGATCCTGTCCAGGCCGGCGCGCTCGCGCCCCAGCGCCTGCGCGCGTTCGGCGTCGTTCCAGACATCGGGGCTTTCCAGTTCCCGCGTCACTTCTTCCAGGCGCTCGACCTTGCGGTCGTAGTCAAAGATACCCCCTGAGCGCGGTGAAGCGCTCGGTGAGGTCGGCGATCTGGAAGCGCACGGGATTCAGCTCGATCATGGTGTCTGGCACGGCGAAAAAACGGCCGCGAATCTTACCAGATCGAAACAGCCGCCTAGCGCGGCGCGTAGACCAGGATACCCGCCAGCGCCAGTGCGATGGCGGCGGCGGCGGCGAGCAGCCACCAGGCATTGAAGCGCCCGCGCGGCGGCGATTCGGGTTCCCTTTCGACGGGAACCGGCGGCGGCGCGGGAACGGCGGGTATCGCCTGGGTGATCGGCCGCTGGCGCGGCGAGAAGGCGCCACCGCCGCGCGGCGGCAATCCCGGCGCTTCCACCACGAAGCGATGCGGCCCAACGACGACCTGGTCGCCCGGATGCAGCACCGCGTCCTCGACCATCACGCCATTGACCTTGAGCGTGTTTCCCGGCGCCTCGGCGCGCAGGGTCACCCGCTCGTGGTGCAGTTCGATGCGGGCATGGTGCGGGGCCGCGCCTGCGTCCTCGATGCGGATGTCCGCCTCCGGGGCCGAGCCGATCACCAGGCCGGACGCCAGCGAAAAGGTGCGCCCGTGGAACAGGCCGGCCACGCCGCGCAGCACCGCGCGCGAGGCGGCCACGCGCTCGGGGTCTTCCATCGGCGCGCCACGACGCGGCGGCAACTGGCGGACGATCTCGCTCTCGTCCTGCAACATCACGCAGAACTGCACCCCGCCCAGGCTCACGATGTCGCCCACGCGCAGCATCGCGCACTCGCGCACCGGCCGCGCGTTGACGTGCACCGCGCCGGCTTCCGGCTCCAACCGCAGCCACAGCCCGCGCTGCGGATCGACGCCCAGACTGGCGTGATGCGGCAACCAGCCGGCATCGTGCAACTGGATGTCGCATTCATCGGATGCGCCCAGGCTCAGTTCGCCCGGGTGCAACGCGACATCGGCATGGGTGTGGCCGGGAAAAACCAGACGCATTCGCGAATCTCCACCTACTCGGCGGAACTTTATCAGAGCCGGCGCCACTAGGGCGCCACTGGAGCGTGTCATGCACTTTGGGACAGAATCCCGCACTGCCCGCCGTACCGGAAGCACATCATGCCCAGCATCGACATCCGCCACCCGCACTCCAAGAGCCGCAAGCAGGCGCGCACCGCCGTCACGCGCGTGGCCGACAAGATCCAGGAACGCTTCGAGGTGGGCTGCGCCTGGAACGAGGACACGCTGGAATTCACGCGTAGCGGCGTCAACGGCGAAATCCGGGTGCTGGACGAGGAAATCCACGTACTGGTGAACCTGGGCTTCCTGCTCTCGGCGCTGCGCGGGCCGATAGAAAGCGAAATCCGCCGCTACCTGGAACGCGAGTTCACCTAAGCGCCAAACTCTGCCGTCATCCCCCGCGAAGGCGGGGATCCAGCGTCTTGGCTTTCCCTTGAGTAAAGGTACTGGATGCCCGCTTTCGCGGGGATGACGGGTTATCAAACCCTCTCGGCCAGTACAAACGGCACCGGCTCCCCCGCGAACAACCGCCGCGACACCTCCCCTTCGCGCCGCGCGATTTCGGCCATGAAACCACTCGCATCGTCCATCCTCGCGAACGCCGCGAAACCGCGTTCCAGGAACCCCTGGAGCGCCATCAGCCCCGCCGCGCGCGCCGGCAGGCGCGACAGGCGCAGCAGCCGCGCCAGCCACGGCTTGCGCACCGCCGCATCCAGCGCCACGCCGATCCGCACGATCAACGCGATCTGGCGATGCCGCAGACGCGGCAGCCCGGCCCGGCGATACGCCTGCGCATACGTCGCCGCATCGAGCCTGGATTCGCGCGGCTTGCCGGGCAGCAACGATTCCAGCGCCGTCGCCACGCGCAGATCGAAGGCATGCGACAGCACCGCCAGCTCGATGGCATCGGCCGCCGTTTCCAGCAGCTCGGCCGGCAGCACGCGCTTCATCATCGGCATCACCCGCGCCACGCCGCGGTCGCGCGCGCTGACATCGTGATCGCCGTACAGGTCGGCAAGGAAGAACGTGGTCGCGTCGCGCGTGGCCGGCGCGGCGCTGAAATCGGCGAACGAGGCCGCCAGCCGCGCCGACTGCCAGCGTTGCAGCGGCGCCAGCCAGGGCGAACGGTTGCGCGGCTCGTGCGCCGGGTCGCGCCAGCGCGCATTGGCGGCCAGCAGGCGTTCCAGCCTGCGTTCGACATGGGCCGGCCCCATGCTTCGATGTCGCTTCAACGCGGTGCCTCCATGCCGATCCGGGACAACGCAGCATTCTCCGACGAAGATCGAAGGTCTGCTCCAGTTCCTCTCGGCTAGAATCGGGGCGAACTTCCCCGGCGCAAGTCCCGATGCTGTTATTGCAACCTGCCACCCGCCCCCGTCGCAGCCATGCCCGCGTGGGCCTTGCCATCGCCGGCGGCGGCCCCATCGGCGGCATGTACGAACTGGGCGTGCTGCGCGCGCTGGACGAGGCCATCGACGGGCTGGACCTCACCGCGCTGGATGTCTACGTCGGCGTCAGCTCCGGCGCATTCCTGGCCGCGAGCCTGGCCAACCGCATCGACACCGAACGGATGTGCCGCATCTTCATCACCGGCGACGCCAACGACGTGCGCTTCGACCCGGATACCTTCATCCGCCCCGCGCTGCGCGAATACCTGCGCCGCGCCGCCTCGGCCCCGAGACTGTTCTGGGATGCCTGGCGCGGCCTGCTCGCCCATCCCACCCGCCCGCACCTGGGCGAGGCGCTGGGCCGGCTCGGCGCGCTGGTGCCCATCGGCCTGTTCGACAACAGCCGCATCGCCCACTTCCTGCACGAGGCCTACACCCGCCACGGCCGCACCGACGACTTCCGCGAGCTCAAGCGCAAGCTCTACATCGTCGCCGTGGACCTGGACAACGGCGAGGCCGTGCGCTTCGGCGCCGAAGGCTGGGACGACGTACCCATCTCCAAGGCCGTGCAGGCCAGCGCCGCGCTGCCGGCGCTGTACCCGCCGGTGGAAATCCACGGCCGCCAGTTCGTCGATGGCGCATTGCGCCGCACGATGCATGCGTCAGTGGCCTTCGACGCCGGCATCGACCTTTTCATCGGCATCAACCCGCTGGTGCCGGTGGACGCCACGCAGGCCAGCCATCCGCGCGGCCGCCAGACCCCGCGCCTGGCCAGCGGCGGCCTGCCGATGGTGCTCTCCCAGACCTTCCGCACCCTGCTGCAATCGCGCATGCAGGTCGGCATGCAGCGCCACGCCCAGCAGTACGACGACATCGACCAGCTCGTGTTCGAACCCAGCCCGCGCGACGGCGACATGTTCTTCACCAGCGCCTTCAGCTACGGTGCGCGCGCCGACGTCTGCGACTTCGCCCACGCCGCCACCCTGGCCGACCTGCGCGGACGCTACGACGACCTCGCCCCGCTGCTCGCCCGCCACGGCCTGACCCTGCGCCGCGATGTGCTCGATGCTCCCAATCCCAGCCTCAGCGCCAGCCTCGGCGCCCCGCCGCGCCGCATCACCGAGGCCACCGAGCGGCTGCGGCGGGCGCTGGACGATGTGGATGCCGCATTGAAGACGCGCCGTCCGGCGTAGCCAGGCGGTTCAGGCGCGCGCCGACAAACCGGCCCGCAGTCGCTTCACACCCGCCACCGCCGCAAGCGCCACCGCGCCCGCGACGACGCCCACCGCCGCATTGCCGAACATCGACACCAGCCAGCCGATGCCGCCGGCCAGCGCGGCCAAGCCTTCGATGGCGTGGTGCAGCGGCACGATGGAATGGACGAGGATGCCGCCACCGACCAGGAACATCGCCGCCATGCCCGCCACCGACAGCGCCTTCATCAGCCACGGCGCAAGCCCGAGCAGGAAACGGCCGAACGCGCGCGCCGGGGCGTTTCCGCGTTGCGAAAGCCACAGCCCGGCATCGTCGATCTTCACGATGCCGGCCACCAGCCCGTAGACGCCCGCCGTCATCAGCAGCGCGATGGCGACCAGCACGCCGAGCTGGCGCGAGAACGCGGCGTCGGCCACGGTTCCCAGCGTAATGACGATGATCTCGGCCGAGAGGATGAAGTCGGTGCGGATCGCGCCGCGTATCTTGTCGCGCTCGAACCGGCGCATGTCCACCGACGGATCGGCCAGCGCCTGGCGCAGTTCTTCCCCGTGCGCGGCCTTCTCGCCGTTGCCGCCGGCGTGAAACAGCTTTTCCACGCCCTCGTAGCAAAGGAAGGTGCCGCCGGCCATCATCAGCGGCGTCACCGCCCAGGGCGCGAACGCGCTGATCGCCAGCGCCGCCGGCACGAGGATGGCCTTGTTGACCAGCGATCCCTTGGCCACCGCCCAGACCACCGGCAGTTCGCGGCTGGCGCGCACGCCGGCTACCTGCTGCGCGTTGAGCGCGAGATCGTCGCCGAGCACGCCGGCCGTCTTCCTGGCCGCCAGCTTGGTCATCACCGCCACGTCGTCGAGGATCGTGGCGATGTCGTCGATCAGGGCAAGGAGGCTGGCGCCGGCCATGGGACGCTTCCGGGGAAAGGGCGCGCCGATTCTCGCATCCGGCGCGAATGCCACGACATCCCCTTGCATTCGCATCCCGTTGCGCCTGCAATGGCGCGATGAAAATCCGCCTCATCGCCCTGCTGGCCGCCTTCCTGCTCTGTGCCTGCGCGCCGCAGCCCGTACGCAATCCGCTGGCCGCATGGGTGCCCTCGCCCAACCACGACGAACGCCGGCCCGTGGTCATCGTCATCCACGCCACCGAACAGAACGGCGTGGAACGCAGCCTGCACACGCTGCGCACGCGCAATCGCGGCGGGCCGGTGAGCGCGCACTATCTGGTCGGGCGCGATGGCGGGCTGTACCAGCTCGTGCCCGACGAGCGCCGCGCCTGGCATGCCGGGGCGGGGCGATGGGGCACGATCACGGACCTCAACTCCGCTTCCATCGGCATCGAACTGGACAACGACGGCATCGCCGATTTCCCGCCCGCGCAGATCGACGCGCTGCTGCGCCTGCTCGACGATCTGTGCACCCGCCTGCGCATCCCGCGCCACCAGATCGTCGCCCACGCCGACATGGCGCCCACGCGCAAACGCGATCCGAACGTGCTGTTTCCGTGGAAGACGCTGGCCGAGGCCGGTTTCGGAGCGTGGCCGGAGGACGACGCACCGCCCGCGCCAGAAGGCTTCGACGCCTGGCTGGCGCTGGCCGCGTTCGGCTATCCGCTGGACGATCCGCAGGCGGCGTTGCGCGCCTTCCAGCGCCGCTTCCGCGGCATCGAGGCGCCATTGCCGCCCGATGCCCGGCAATCGCCGGATGCCGAGGATGCGCGCATTCTCCATGCGCTGACGCGGCATCTCAGGCCGATGGTTCCGAGCGGCGCGCCCTCGCAGGATTAATTCGCAGGATTACGCGGGGGCGACGGAAGGCACAAGCGGCCAACGCCTGTCACAGCGTCGCCAGGTCGTCCCGGTGCACCACGTTTTCGCCGTAGTTGTATCCGAGGATGGCGTCGATCTCGCGGCTGTGGCGGCGGGCGATGCGGCGGATGTCGCGGGCCGAATACTGCACGATGCCGCGCGCGATGGCCGCCGCGCCATCGCCGCCCGCATGGCGGATCTCGATGATGTCCCCGCGCGCGAAATCGCCTTGTGCGTCCATCACGCCGCCGGGCAGGAGCGAAGCGCCCTTCTCGCGCAAGGCACGCGCCGCGCCGTCATCGACCAGCACCGCGCCCGGCGCGACGGGCGCGTGCCGCAGCCAGTGCTTGCGCGCCGCCAGCCGGGTGGAACCGGCGCGAAAGCGCGTGCCGCGCAGCACGCCCTGCCCCATCAGCCGCAACGCATCGGCGCTGGTGCCGTCGAACAGCACGGTTTCGATGCCGGCGCTGGCGGCCTTGGACGCGGCCAGGAGCTTGGTCAGCATGCCGCCGGTGCCAGCGAGGCTGCCCGCGCCACCCGCCATCGCGAGCACGTCGTCGGTGATGTGCGCCACCTCGTCGATGGGCCGCGCCGCCGGGTCGATGCGCGGGTTGGCGCTGTAGAGTCCCGCCACGTCGGAGGCGATGAACAGCACGTCGGCATCGACCAGCGTGGCGACGAAGGCGGCGAGGTTGTCGTTGTCGCCGAGCTTGAGTTCGTCCACCGATACCGTGTCGTTCTCGTTGACGATGGGCAGCGCGCCCAGCCGCAGCAGTTCCAGCAGCGTGGCGCGGGCGTTGAGGTAGCGGCGGCGGTTGCGCAGGTCGTCGTGGGTCAGCAGCACCTGCGCCACCGGGCGCTCGAAGAAACGCTGCCACAGGCCGATCAACTGCGCCTGCCCGAGTGCGGCCAATGCCTGCCGGGCCGCGAGCGCCGCGCCGGCCTCGGCGGCTTTCGGAAGAATCCCGCGCCCGGCCGCGACCGCGCCGGAGGAAACAATCACCACTTCGCGCCCGGCCTGCACGTTGCCGGACACCCACTGCGCCAAGGCCAGCGCATGGCGCGGCGTGAGACCGCCGCCGGGCGCGGCGAGCAGGCTGCTTCCGACCTTGAGCACGGCACGTTTCCAGGGCGGCAAGGGCTGTTCGGCGAATGGATTGAAGGCGTTGATATTCATCGACTTTTTGACGAGGTTTGCACGATGCGGGCGAGCCCACATACCTGCGTCGTCCCGGCGAAAGCCGGAACGACGGTTCTAACCAGCGTAGAACGCGGCCAGCGGCTGGGAGGCCTGCACCAGGCGCGCGCGCAGCACGTCCAGTCGCGGATCGCCGGCCGCGCCCGGTGATACGCGTGCAGCGAGGCTGGATTCGGGGGTGCGCCCCTGCCCGGCTTCGCCAGCCGCATCGGCAGCGGCGCGATACGCCTCGCGGAACGGGATACCCTGCACTGCGGCTTCGATGGCGACATCGGTCGCATACATCGCAGGCTCGATCGCGGCGCGCATGGCCGCTTCCTTCCACTGCATCCGCGCGAGCAGTCCGGGCAGCAGCGCCAGCGCATCCAGCCCGTGCCCGAAGCCGTGCACGAGCGCGCCCTTGCCGATCTGCAAATCGCGCTGGTAGCCGGAAGGCAGCGACAGCAGGTGCTCGATCTCGGCCCGCGCGGCGGCCACTGGCGCGTAGCTGGCGCGCATCAGCTCCACCACGTCGGGGTTGCGCTTGTTGGGCATGATCGAACTGCCGGTGGTGTATTGCGAGGGCAGCGAAACGAAATCGAACTCGCCCGTGGTGAACAGCGACAGGTCCCACGCCAGCCGGCGCAGGTCGAGCATCGCGGCGGCGAGTGCGTCGAGCGCGGCCAGCTCGAACTTGCCGCGCGAGAGCTGCGCGTAGATCGGGGAAAGCTGCATCCGCGCGAAACCCAGTGCGGCGGTGGTGTGGTCGCGGTCCAGCGGCAGGTTCACGCCGTAGCCGGCGGCCGTGCCGAGCGGGTTGGCGTCGATCAGCGCATGCGCGGCGCGCGCGGCCATGGCGTTGTCGATGAAGCTCTCGGCAAAACCTGCGAGCCACATCGCCGTGGACGACACCACGGCGCGCTGGATGTGGGTATAGCCGGGCATCGGGAACGCCTCCCTGCCGGCGCGATCCAGGCAGACGCCGGCGACTTCGAGGTTGCGCGCGATCAGTTCGTCGAGCTTCTCCTTCAGCCACAGCCGCGTGGCGACGAGGATCTGGTCGTTGCGGCTGCGGCCGGTGTGCACGCGCCGCCCCGCATCGCCCAGGCGCTCGGTGAGGCGCGCTTCGATGGCCGAATGGCAGTCCTCGTACCGCTCATCCAGCACGAAGTCGCCCTTGCGGAAATCCTCGGCCAGCGCGGCCAGTTCGGCGAGCAGAGCATCGGCCTCGGAAACGGAAACGATGCCGATGTTGCGCAGGCCCTCGACGTGCGCGCGGCTGGCCTGGATGTCGTGCAGGAAGAACTCGCGATCCAGGATCACGTCGTTGCCGGCGAGGAAGCGCATGATGCGCGCGTCGGTTTCGACGCCGGATTTCTGCCACAGGAGTCCGCTCATGCCGCCATCCCCGCCAGTTCGTCGAAGCGCAATGCGATGTTGAGGTTCTGCAGGGCCTGGGAGGCCGCGCCTTTCAGGAGGTTGTCGAGCACGCTCACCACCACCACGCGCTTGCCGCCCGGCGCGACGGCGAAGCCGCCGATGATCGCGCCGTTGCGGCCGGCGATCTTCGTCACCCACGGCGCATCGTCCTGGATGTCGATCAGCGGTTCGTTGCCGTAGAACCCGAGGTACCTGGCGCGCACCGCCTCGCGGCTCATCGCCTCGCGCAGCCACAGGTTCACCGTCATCGTGATGCCGCGGAAATGCGGCGCGACGTGCGGCATGAACTCCACCGGCAGCCCGAGATGCGTGCCGACTTCGCGCTCGTGCAGGTGGTCGGCGAGCGAGTACGGCATCAGGTTGTCGCGCAGCAGTTCCACGTTGTTCCTGTCCGACGGCGTGGTGCCCGCGCCCGAGTAGCCGGAGACGCCGAAGCACTGCGGCGGCCCGGCCAGATCGTCCTTCATCGGCGCGATGGCGAGCTGCATCGCAGTGGCGTAGCAGCCCGGATTGCTGATGCGGCGCTGGCCGCGATAGCTGCGGCGGGTCAGTTCCGGCAGGCCGTAGTACCAGGCCGGATCGAAGCGATGGTCGGCCGAAAGATCGACGATGAGGGTTCCGGGCCGGGCCTGCTCGATGGCCTCCACGAACGGCGCGGCCTTGCCGTTCGGCAGGGCCAGCACCACGGCATCGGCGCCGCGCGCGGCGGCGGCGGCCGGATCGAGGTTCTCGTAGCGCAGCTCGCCCGTGCACGCGGCGTTGTGGTCCGCCACGCGCTGGCCATCCAGTTCGCGCGAGGACACGAAGGCCAGTTCCAGCGACGGGTGGCCGGCGATCAGGCGGATCAGCTCGCTGCCGGTATGGCCGCGCGCGCCGATGATGCCGAGGGTTTTCTTCGCGCTCATGCGGGACGATCCATCAGGGTTGCCGGCCTGCCGGCACAGGCTTGGACCGATTCACGGATCGCATCGAAGCCTTCCAGCCCGTACCAGAACACTTTCCAGGTACCGAGCTTGTAGCAGCCGTCGGAGTTTGCGTAATAGAAGATGTTGACCTGGTTGTGGTGGCGCGAACGCCAGTACAGGCGCGGCGTTTCCTCGTGCATCACGTTCCACACCGCCCGGCCCAGGCCCTCGCCCTGCGCCTCGTCGAGCACGGCGAACTTGTCCATGTAGGGGCGGCCATCGTCGCCGGTGAGGACGATGGCGGCGCGGTAGTTCTCGCTGACATAGGCGCGCAGCAGCGGGGTGCGCTCGAAGTAGTCGGGCACCAGCGTGCGGCCGAAGGAGGATTCGATCAGCGCCTTGAGCCGGGCCGGATCCAGTTCCGCCCACGACGTGGCGCGCAGCACCTTCTCGCCGCGCCGCACCAGCGTGCCGGAGCCCTTGTGCGTGAACAGTTCCTTGGCCAGATCGTCCGGCCGGGTGATGGAGACGGAGGACTCCAGCGGCAGCGCGTCGAGCAGGTCCTTGACCTGTTCGATCTTCACGCGCATGCCGCCGTTGATCCACGATTGGGCCATCAGGTGCTCGTATTCGGAGGAAAGGTTGATCGAGTCGATCACCTTGCCGTTCTCGTCGAGCAGGCCGCCGGTGCCGGTGAGGAACACGATCTTGTAGGGCTGGAGGCGCTTGACCAGTTCGTTCGCGGCGACATCCGCATTGACGTTGAGGATCTGACCGCCGGCGGTTTCGCCGAGGCTGGCGATCACCGGAATGGAGCCGGCGCGCAGGCTGGTTTCGATGGCCGCGAGATTCACCTTCCGCACTTCGCCCACGAGGCCATACACATCGCGATCCAGGTAATCGGCCTCGAACACGCCACCGACGATCGAGGTGGCGCGCGCACTGGCCTGCTGCAGGGCTTCCACCAGCCGCAGGTTCTGCGCCTGGAACACGCGCCGCACGATCGCCAGCGCCTGCGGCGAGGTCACGCGCAGGCCGTTGACGGTGTGCTTCTGGATGCCGGCGGCGGCGAGTTCCTCGTCCAGTTGCGGGCCGGCGCCATGCAGGACGATGGGCGTGAGGCCCACTTCCTGCAGGAAGGAGAGCGAGGACGTCAGTGCGTCCAGGTCGTCGCGCAGCACCGCGCCGCCGACCTTCACGACGGCGAAGCGCTTGGCATCCAGCTGCGAGAAACGCTTGAGGTACTGGCTGATCTCTTTCGCGCTGGCCATGGAGGACAGCAGGCGGACGATGGTTTGGCGGGTTTGCATGGGGGTGTCGGGAATAAGGAAATGGTGAGGCGGGGTGTCTGATTGCGTCATTCCGGCTTTCGCCGGAATGACGCCAAGCGTGGGGATCATCGTCGTCGCAGGATTCCGGTCACCGATTCCGCATACGCCTCGAGCTCCGCCAGCCTCACCCACTCGTCGGCGGTGTGCGCCTGGGCGATGTCGCCGGGGCCATGGACCATCGCGGTGTAGCCGGCGGCGGAGAACAGCGAGGCTTCGGTCCAGAAGTCCACCGCGTTGCCGATTTCCAGTTCCAGCTCGTCGGCCACGTCGCGCGCGGCGAGGCGGCGGTCCTCGGCCAGCCCGGGATCGCCCGAAGGCAGGCTCGGGCCGCGGAAGGTTTCCTGGAACAACGCCGCTTCCGGCTCGGCGAGCGAGGCGAAGCGTTGCAGCAGCGCGTCGGAATCCATCGACGGCAGCGGCCGGAAGCCGAAGCGCAGTTCGGCGTCCGGCGCGATCATGTTGGCCTTGATGCCGCCCTCGATCCGGCCGATGTTGAAGCGCAGGCCGGACAGCCCGCCGAACTTCTCGCCTTCCATCGAGCGCACCAGTTCCAGCGCGCGATGGCCCCAGGTCACGGCCTGGTGCAAGGCGCTGTCGGAGGTCCGCTGCCGGCCGGAAGCGTGCCCGGCCCGGCCTGCGAACTTCATCAGCACCGAATCGATGCCGCGATGCGCGAGCACGGCGCGACATTGCGTCGGCTCGGCCACGAGCACGGCGTCATAGGGAATCACGCGCGCGAGGAAAGCGGCGATGCAGCGCGGATCGTTGGCTTCCTCGTCGCTGGAAAACAGGAAGGCCGCATCGCCGTCGCAGGCATTGGCCGCCGCCAGCAGCGCCGCCGCCGCACCCTTGATGTCGCACGCGCCCAGGCCCGTGGCGCGCTCGCCATCCACGCGCAGTTCGAACGGATTGGCCGTCCAGGCGGGCGAATCGGGCACGGTGTCCAGGTGCACGTTGAACAGGATCTTCGGCGCGCCGCGCACCGCGTACAGGCTCACCGCGCCGGCGCCGTGGTCGGTCACTTCGACATCGAAGCCCGGCAGGTTGGCGCGGATGGGGTCGAAGCTGCCGCCGGCGGTGATGGCGCGCGGCGGGTTGCGGGTGTCGAAGGACACCAGGGCCTTGAGGTGTCCGAGCGTTCTGTCGAGCAGAGTGGTCATGGTTTCGCCGTTAGCCATACGTTCCGACAACGTCATTCCGGCGCGAGCCGGAATCCAGTTTTCCAACAACCCGCGGTTGTTCGACTTGCAAGCAGGGCTTCGCGAAGAACTGGATTCCGGCTCGCGCCGGAATGACGGCGATGAGGACTCTTATCCCTTGTTGATTTCCGCCCACAGCGTGGAACTCATGCCGAACAGCTTGATGAAGCCCTCGGCCTCCTCCACGCCCCAGTCGGCCGACTGCGCGTAGGTCGCGCCCTTGGCATGCAGCAGGTGCGGCGAAGTCACCGCGACCGCATCCACGCGCGCGCCATGCGTGCGCAGCACGACGTCGCCGTTGACCTGCGCCTGCGAGGACGCGAGGAAGGCTTCCAGGTCGGCCTTGAGCGGATCGTGGAAGAAGCCCTCGTAGACCAGTTCCACCCACTTGCGCGCCACTTCGGGCTTGAAGCGGTTCTGCTGCTTGGTCAGCACCGCTTCTTCCAGCGCGCGGTGCGCGGTCAGCAGCGCGACCAGGCCCGGCGCTTCGTAGACGATGCGGCCCTTGAGGCCGATCACGGTGTCGCCGGTATAGACGCCGCGGCCCACGCCGTAAGGGGCGAACAGCGCGTTGAGCCTTGCCAGCAGCGCCGCGCCGCCGACGCGCTCGCCATCGAGCGACACCGCTTCGCCGCGAACGAAACCGATGCGCACGTCCAGCGGCGCCGCCGGCCATTCGCCACGCGGCGCGCACCAGCCGCGCGCGCCCTCGCCCGGTGCGTCCCACTGGTCGATCTCGCCGCCGGACATGGTGACGCCGAGCAGGTTCTCGTTGATCGTGTACGCCTTCTGCTTGGCGCGCACGCCGAAGCCGCGTTCCTCCAGGTACGCCTGTTCGTAGGCGCGGGTCTGGGTGTGTTCCTTCTGGATTTCGCGGATCGGCGCGAGGATGCGATAGTCGCCCTGCGCCTTCACCGCCAGGTCGAAACGCACCTGGTCGTTGCCCATGCCGGTGCAGCCATGCGCGATGGCGTTGGTGCCCAGTTCCGCCGCGCGCTTCAGCGCCGCATCGACGATCAGGTAGCGATCGGACACCAGCAGCGGATACTGGCCTTGGTACCCTTCCCCCGCCCACACGAACGGCTTGACGAAGCCTTCCCAGATCGCCGGCCCGCCATCGACGGTGCGATGACTCGCCACGCCCAGTTCGGCGGCGCGCCGCTCGATGAAGGCGCGCTCTTCCGCATCCACGCCGCCGGTATCGGCGAACACGGTGTGCACGTTCCAGCCGCGCTCTTTCAGGTACGGCACGCAGAAGCTGGTATCCAGGCCGCCGGAGAAGGCAAGGACGATGTCTTTGGACTGGTTCATCGGAAGGATTCGCTCGGGGGGAATGTGGGGAAACGTCACTGGTTCGCCAGCGCGGCCATGATGGCCTTCTGCACGTGCAGGCGGTTCTCGGCCTCGTCGATGGCGATGCAGCGCGGCGAATCCATCACCGCATCGGTGGCCTTGACGTTGCGGCGCAGCGGCAGGCAGTGGCTGAAGACGCCGTTGTTGGTCAGCGCCATCTTGGCCTCGTCCACGATGAAGTGCCGGTACCGTTCGCGGATGGGCTTTTCCGGCTCCCAGTTGCCGAAGTACGGCAGCGCGCCCCAGCTTTTCGCATAGACCACGTCGGCGCCGGCGTAGGCACCTTCGATGTCGTGACTGACCTGGAACGAGCCGCCGCTCTCGGCCACGTTCCGCTTCGCCCAGCCGATGTTGCGCTCGTCGAGCAGGTACTCGGGCGTCGGGCACAGCAGGGTCACGTCCATGCCCAGGCGCGTGGCGATGGTGAGCGCGGAGTTGGCGACGGCGGTGTTCAGCGGCTTGGGATGGTAGGTCCAGGTCAGCACGTACTTCTTGCCGCGCAAATCCGTCGTGCCGAAGTGCTCCTGCAAGGCCAGCGCATGGGCCAGCTCCTGGCAGGGGTGGGTGATCGTCTCCATGTTGATCACCGGCACCGTCGAATACTTGGCGAAGGCGCGCAGCACGTGGTCCTCGCGGTCGTAGCTCCAGTCGCGGAACTTCGGGAAGGCGCGCACGCCGATCAAATCCACATAGCGCGCCAGCACGCGCGCCACTTCGGCGATGTGCTCCTCGGTGTCGCCGTCCATCACGGTGCCCAGGTCGAACTCGATCGGCCAGGCGTCCTTGCCCGGTTGCAGCACGATGGCGTGGCCGCCGAGCTGGAACGCGCCCAGCTCGAAGCTGGTACGGGTGCGCATGGACGGATTGAAGAACACCAGCGCGATAGATTTCCCCTTCAGCGCCGCGCCGAGCTTCTCGCGCTTGAAGCGCGCGGCGTCGGCCAGCAGCGCATCGAGGTCCGGGCGGGACCAGTCCTGGGTGTTGAGGAAATGACGGATGGCGGTCATGCGGGAAATCCGGTCGGGGTTGGAGGGAAAAACGAAAAAGCCCGGCACGAGGCCGGGCTTTTTCCATCGAAACATCGGAATGGCGGATGCCCGCCGTCGCCCAGCCCTATCGTGGCGGCAACGGTCGGCGCGCGCGCGAAGTCATGCCCGCCGCCATGCGGGCGGAGGTCAGGACATCGGGGATGGCGCAGGCGCGATTCATGGCGGCGGAGTCTGGCATGAACGCTGCTGCGGCGCAACAAGGCGCGGAAGGAATCAATCGGCCGGTGCGACGGTGACGCGGATGCGCAGCTTGTTGCCCGGGTCGTACTCCATGTGCGACATGTACAGCTGGCCCTTGTAGCGGTATTCCACGTCGTAGCCGCTGATGTGGCGCTCCTCGCGCTCGACGTCGACCAGGCGGCAATCTCGCCGGGGCTGCCGCGAATCCTCGTCTTCCGGGGCCGGATCGGCAGCCAGCGCCGGTGGGCCATCGTGGCCGTCCGACGCATCGCCATTGGCCGCCGCCGGCAGCGCCGCATCGGCGGCAGGAAGCTCGACGCATTCTTCCTTCTTCTCCACCGCGCGCACGATCTCGTAGGTGGGAACGGCGCGCAGCACGTCGGCAAAGGCGTAGCTGACGTTCTCGCGGCCCTGCACCGGCGTATCGACGTAGGCCATCTCCTGCGAGAAGGCCGGGCCTGCGACGAGGACCGTCGCCAGCAGCATCGTGGACTTCATGGCATCACTCCCTGACCGCGACCCGCCGGCACGGGCGGACACGCCTTCCTGTGCGAACATCATCCAGCACGAACTCCGTGAACGAACTGCGCGGCTGGCCGGTTCCCTCGCCGCCGGTGAACGGGCGTTTCGATTCTGGCCGGCCACGCCTTAACATGGAGGGCGATTCAAGCACCGAGCGGCTGAATCGCGCCTTTAACTTCCCCATAACCCTCGCCCATGCCGCCTCGCGTCCCCGCTCCGGCACCGCACTTCGACTCCCCATGCCCCTGCAACTCTACAACAGCCTGACCCGACAGAACGAAACCTTCGCCCCGGCCGATCCGGCGCGCGTGACCATGTACGTCTGCGGCCCCACCGTCTACAACTACGTGCACATCGGCAACGCGCGCCCGCCGGTGGTGTTCGGCGTGCTGGCCGCGCTGCTGCGGCGGCGCTACGGGCGAGTGGTCTATGCCCGCAACATCACCGACGTGGACGACAAGATCAACGCGGCCGCGCGCGAACTGGGCGTGCCGATCAGCGCCATCACCGACAAGTACACCGCCGCCTACCGCGAGCACATGGACGCACTCGGCGTGGCGCCGCCGGACGTGGCGCCGCACGCGACCACGCACATCCCGCAGATCGTGGCGATGATCGAGCGGCTGATCGCCTCCGGCCACGCCTACGCGGCCGAAGGCCACGTGCTGTTCTCGGTGGCCAGCTACCCGGACTACGGCGCGCTTTCGCGCCGCGACCCGGAGGAAATGCTGGCCGGCGCGCGCGTGGAAGTGGCGCCATACAAGCGCGATCCGGGCGACTTCGTGCTGTGGAAGCCCTCCAGCGACGATCTTCCCGGCTGGGATTCGCCATGGGGCCGTGGCCGCCCCGGCTGGCACATCGAATGCTCGGCGATGGCGGAGGCGCACCTGGGCGAGACCATCGACATCCACGCCGGCGGCATCGACCTCCAGTTCCCGCACCACGAGAACGAGATCGCGCAGAGCACCTGCGCGCATGGCGGCAAGACGTTCGCACGCTACTGGCTGCACAACGGCATGCTGATGTTCGACGGCGCCAAGATGTCCAAGTCCATCGGCAACGTCAGCCGCGTCAACGACCTGCTCGAACGCCACCCGGCCGAAGCGCTGCGCTACTCCCTGCTCAGCGCCCATTACCGCCAGCCGCTGGACTGGTCCGACGCGCTGGTGGAACAGAGCGTGCGCACGCTCGACCGGCTCTACGGCACGCTGCGCGACCTGGGCGACGTGGATGCGACGGCCGGCGACGGCGACATCCCCGCCGCCATCGAAGCGGCGCTGGAGGACGACATCAATACGCCCGCCGCGCTGGCCGAACTGGCCGGCATCGCCGCCGCCGCGCGCAAGGCGGCGACGCCGGAAGAACGCGCCACGGCCAAGCGCACGCTGCTGGCCGCCGGGCGTGCGCTCGGCCTGTTGCAGCAGGATCCGGCCGCCTGGTTCGCACGCGGCACCGATGCCGACGACGATGCCCGCATCCAGGCCCTGGTGGAGGAACGCAACGCCGCCAAGAAGGCCCGCGACTTCGCCCGTGCCGACGCCATCCGCGACCAGCTCGCGGCCGAAGGCATCGCGCTGGAAGACACGCCGCAGGGCGTGCGCTGGCGGCGAGCGTGATGCATCCACACCTCCCGTCATCCCCGCGAACTCCCGTCATTCCCGCGAAGGCGGGAATCCCATGGCCCCAACCTCATCGAAAAAAGACGCGGGATTCCCGCCTTCGCGGGAATGACGCCTCATTCGGCGACATCATGACCGACACCCCCTTCCCCCTCGAACCCACCGCCGCCGAAGCGCAAGCCGCCATCGTCGAAGAGTTCGGCTTCTTCGCCGACTGGACCGAGCGCTACCAGTACCTGATCGACCTGGGCCGCAAGCTCCCGCCGTTTCCCGAAGAATGGAAAACCGAGGAGCGCCGCCTGCTCGGCTGCCAGTCGATGGTCTGGATCGTGCCCGAGGGCGATGCGACGCAACTGCGCTTTCGCGCGGTGAGCGATTCGGCCATCGTCTCGGGCCTGATCTTCCTCGCGCTGCGCGTCTATTCGCATCGCGCCGCCGGGGAAATCCTGGCCACCGAGCCGGACTACATTGCCGCGATCGGGCTTTCCAAGCACCTGTCCCCGACCCGCAGCAACGGGCTGGCCGCGCTGCTGGCGTTCATCAAGGACACTGCCAAGCGCGCGCTGGACGGCCACGCGCCCGGCCCATGAACTATCGCCACGCCTTCCACGCCGGCAACCATGCCGACGTGCTCAAGCACCTGTGCCTGCTCGCGCTGCTCGACGCACTCGCGCGCAAGCCCACGCCGTATTTCGTGCTCGATACCCACGCCGGCGAAGGCCGCTACGCGCTGGATTCCGAACAGGCCGGCAAGACCGGCGAAGCCGCCGCCGGCATCGGCCGCCTGCATGCCGAGCCCGGCGATCCCCCCGCGCTGCGACGCTACCTCGATGCGGTGCGGCCGTACCTGGCGCAAGGCCACTATCCCGGCTCGCCACGATTGATCGCCGATGCGCTGCGCGGGAACGACCGCCTGGCCTGCTGCGAACTGCACCCGGAACCGGCCGCGCTAGTGAAGGCGCTGTTCGCCGGCGAACGCCGCGTCGGCGTGCACCAGCGCGATGGCTACGATGCGATGAAGGCCCTGCTGCCGCCGCCGGAAAAACGCGGCCTGGTGCTGATCGACCCGCCCTACGAGGCCCAACTGGCCGAGTTCGACACCGCGCTCTCCGCGCTGCGCGCCGCGCTCGCGCGCTGGCCGCAGGGGATCTTCGCGCTGTGGTACCCGGTCAAGCAGCGCCGCGCCCTGCATCCGTTCCTGCGCCGCGCCGCCAACCTGCCCGCCAAGAACGCCTGGACCGCCGAACTGCTCGTGCGCCCGGACGACTCGCCGCTGCGCCTCAACGGCAGCGGCATGCTCCTGCTCAATCCACCGTGGCAACTGGACGAAGCGCTTGCCGCCGCACTGCCGCGCGTGGCCGCGGCGCTTGGCGAACAGGGCCATGGCGGATGGCGGCTGGACTGGTTGCGGCGCGAGTAGCCCGCTACTGGCCAGGAAACTTCCTCCGCCACTCGCGCCGCAGGAGCGCGAGCGCCTGATCTTCGTCTGATCTACCATGCCCGCACGTGGCAAGTTCAGGGGCGGCCATATCCCACTGAGGCGCACGAATCGGGCGTTGCATACGCATGCCCTCGTCTTGTTCAGCCGTGAGGATCTTCCGATGAAACCAAGCGCAATGATCGCCGGCACGATGCTGGCGTTCCTGTATCTGGTCGGTTCAACGCCCCCCGCCAACGCAAACGCACTTCACTTCTCCGGCAACGACGAACGCGTGGCAGCCCCGCTCCCGCCTCTGTTCGACGACATCGCGGGCAACGACCTCACCATTGCAGGCCGCATCCGGCTCGATGGCAGCATCAGCTCCGGTCGCGTCCTGTTCGCGCAGAAGGACGGCGACAATTTCGTGAGCCTGCTCACTTCCGCCGGTGGGAGCCTCTATTGGTATGTCCAGGTGAACGGCACGGTCCGAAGCCTGAATACCAATGCTTCGATCCAGGGCCAGTGGGCCAATTTCGTGGCGCGCTGGGACGCAAGCGCATCCTTGGTATCGCTGATGGTCAACGGCGTGGCCGCGACCGCCTCGGGTGGCAGCTCCAGCGAGAACGTCGACAACACCTTCACCCTGGGCGGCAAGAACGACGGCTCGCAGAGCCTGCACGGCGCCATCGACGAACTGACCCTCTGGCCGCTGCGGCTGAATGACACGGAGGCGCAGGCGATCTCCAATGGCATATGCATGGAAGTCGCGACCGGCGCGCTGCCGATCCTGCACTACGATTTCGAGGTTGGCACGGCCGGCGGCGACAACAGCGGACTTGTCGGCCTGCCCGACCTGTCCGGCTCCGGGTATCACGGCGTGCTGACCGGATTCGCGCTGCAAGGCGGCACCTCCAACTGGATCGAATCCCCACTGCCCCCATGCCTCGGGGTCACGGTATTTTCCGACGGCTTCGAAGCCATCCAGTAAATCCACCCTCTCGAACCCGCCGCCCCCGCCACGCCGTTCCCCACGGCCACTCCGCGCTTCGCCTTGCACAGAATGGCAGCGATGGGATTTCCGCTCATTTCGACGACGTTTGGCGCAGTACATACTTTTTCCGGCGTTCCACAAGAGCCAACCACCTGAACGGCAATACGCCGGGCACATCATGCTGCATTGCAACAAATCCCGTACTCGGTGACACTGGCACCCATTGCCCCGCCGGTCCACGCGACACCGCATCCGCCGGCTGGCATCCTGATCCCAGGGACAATCCCATGGACATCGCCGTGTCCCGACCGAGCCAGTACAGCCGCCATCGGCCCGCGCCGATCCGCATGACCTCGATGCCGAGGCCCTGGTCGCGCCGCCTGCACCTGGACGATGGCCGCGTACTGTGGCTGCGCCCCATCGAGCCGGCCGATGCCGAGCCGATCCGACAGACCTTCTCGCTGCTCTCGCCCGAGGAAGTGCGACTTCGCTTCCTGCATCCGATCAAGGAGCTCACGCCCGACCTCACCCGGCGCCTGACCACGCTCGACCCGGCCACGCAATTCGCCCTCGTGGTGGCCGAACCATTGCCGCCGGGCGAGGCGCTGGTCGGCGCGGTGGCGCGGCTGGCCATCGACGAAGGCACGCGCCGGGCCGAGTTCGCGATCCTGGTGAGCCGCTTCCTCACCGGCATGGGGCTGGGCCGGATGCTGATGAAGCAGCTGCTCCGCTGGGCCAGGCTCAAGCGTCTGGACGAAATCTACGGCGACGTGCTCGACGAGAACAGCGGCATGCTCTCGCTGGCCGAATCGCTCGGCTTCCGCCGCGAAGTGCTGCCGGACGACCCGGGCATCATCCGCGTGCGGCTGGACCTGCGCCGTGCGGAAACACCCGCGCAGCCGCATACCCACTGACCGCTCCGGTCAGAACTTCGGGTTCATCAGCGCGTTGAAGAAATGCTCCACCACGCGCGGCTGCAAAAGCACCGTGAACAGCACGCCATAGCCGGCGCCCCACAGGTGCGCGCTGTGGTTGACGTTGTCGCGCCCGCGCCTCTCCATCCAGATGCTGAAACCCACGTACAGCGCCGCGTAGACGATCGCCGGCACCGGCACCACGAACACGATGATCAGCGACCACGGCTGGATCAGGATGAAGGCGAACAGCACCGCCGACACCGCGCCGGACGCGCCCAGGCTGCGATAGCCCGGATCGTTGCGGTGGCGCAGGTAGCTGGGCAGCACCGACACCAGCAGCGCCGACAGATAGAACCCGACGAATCCCCACGGCCACGGCAGGCCGAGCTGGCTCAGATAGTTCTCCATCGCGCTGCCGAAGAAGTACAGCGTGATCATGTTGAACAGCAGGTGCTGTCCGTCGGCGTGGATGAAGCCGTAGCTCAGCAGCCGCCAGTATTCCTTGCCGCGCGCGATGGCGGGGGGCCACAGGATCAGCCGATCCAGCAGCGCGGGCTGCTTCCATGCGAAGAAAGACACCGCGCAGGTGAGCGCGATCAGGACGAGGGTGACGGGGGCGATGGGCATGGTCTGGCGAAGCGAGGGCGATGGGGAACGGATGGCGAGAGTAACCGCTTATCCGCCCGATCCGCGCACCGCGGCTTCACATGTCCAGTTCAATGGCGAGGCGCTCGGCAGCGGCACGGTCGATCTGTCCGGGAAGGAATGCGTTGCGCAGCACGGGCAGCGCCTGCTGCAACAGGGCGCGCGCTTCATCGGGGCGCCCTTGTCGCAGATGGGCATCGGCCTGCCTGCCTTGCATCGCGGCGATGTCGGCAGGAGAGACGTCGGCGGCGCGAAGCACCTCCAGCGCAGCATCCAGTTCGCGCTCGGCGATCGACCACTGCAACGCCCGCGCGGCCAGATCGGCACGGACGCCATGCAGCAGGCCGAAGACACGATGCGCGGCGGGCAGCTTCCGTGCCCAGAAACGCTCCGCCTCATCCAGCAGCAGGGGCACACTTTCGGTTTGGCCCGCCATGCACATCGCCAGTGCCAGTTGCCAGGTGACGTTGATGTATTCGGAAGAATCCTCGCCATCGATCCGGCGTGCGCGCTCGCGGAGCTGTTCCAGCGCCGCGAGCGCCTGTCCTGAGTTTCCGTTCAAGCCAAGAAGCCGCGCGTGGATACGCGCCAGGGCGCGCTGTCCATCGTTGTCTGGATCGATGCCGGCCTCATCGAGTATTGCGCGCGCCTGTTCGATCGCGCGCAGCGCCTGCCTGTAGTCGCCGGCGTTGTCCATCGCGTTGGCGAGATTGGCCAGCAGCGCGGCGCGATTGTAGGGCCCCAGGCCCTCGGGAACACCCATCCCCTGATTCAATTCCATCGCCTCGCGAAAACGCCCCAGGTCGCTCAGCGCGAGCGACAGTTCGTTCTTCAGCTGCAACATCGCCATGCTGTCGTCGCCAACGATCCGGGACTGGATCCCGATCAGCTCGCGCAACACCGTCTCGGCTTCGCCCGGCCGCCCGCAGACGCGCAAGGCCGACGCGCGAGTACGCAACAGCCACAACCGTGTAGGCGAGGACGCATCGCCGCCGGACAGGCGTTGCAGGCCACGGTCGGCAACCGGGATCGCCTCTGCGCAAGACCCCTGCGAGGTGAGTTCCGACGCCAGGAAGGCTGCAATCCTCACCTCCAGATCGTCGGGCAACGGAACATCTTGCGAAGACTTCTCCAACGCCTGCCTGAGCAAAGGGACGGCCTTGGCGCTTTCCCCCGCATTCCGGTGCCAGACGCCCCGTGCGAGCAAATCCCACGCCTGCTGGATGGCATCGTCCGGCGCGAATCGTTCGCGCAGCCGTGCCGCCTGCTCGATGGCCTCGCGCGCCTCATCGTTGCGATCCACGATGCCCAGGACATTCGCGTACTGATTCAGGTCATGCGCGATTTCCAGCGCCTGCTCGCGGTTGTCCGGCGACACGCCTTCAAGCCCCTGCCGGAAATGCTTCAGCGCCTCATCGTGCGCGCCGAGCGAGTCGTAGAGACGACCAAGCATCCGCTGGATCGACGCCGCCACGAGCCGGTCCCGTGGCGTGTCCTGGATTCTCGCCGAGGCTTTGTCCACCAGCTCGCGCACGCTCACCGTCTTGCTCAACGCGTTGGCCGGCGCGGCAGCCTCGAAGGTATCGGTCAGGAAGGTCAGCGCCGCCCGTGCCCGCTGCGCATCGTGCGATGCCGCCAGTTCGGCGACGATGGCGCGGTTGCGCTCGTGCTCCAGCCGCCAGACGAACGCTGCCAGCGCGATCGCCGCCAGTGCGCCCAGCGCCACGCCGAGACGATGGCGGCCGACGAACTTGCGCAGCCGGTACGCGCGGGTGAGCCGCGCGGCGCGCACCGGGCGGCCGTCGCGGTAGCGGTCCAGGTCGTCGCGGAACTCGCCGGCGCTGGCGTAGCGCCGGCCCGGGTCGTCGTCGGTGGCCTTGGCGATGATGCCGGCCAGTTCGGCATCGGGTGGCATGCCGGCCAACAGTTCGCGCAGCAGCACGCCGAGGCTGTAGATGTCGCTGGCCGTGGTGACGGCGCGGCCGGCGCGCTGCTCGGGGCTGGCGTAGCCCATGCTGAAGACGCGGGTGGAGATGTCGTTGCCGGTCGCCCCGGCATCCAGATCGACGAGCCGCGCGATGCCGAAATCCAGCAGCTTCACGTCGCCGGCGGTGCTGACGAGCACGTTGCCCGGCTTGATATCGCGATGGATCACCAGGCACTGGTGAGCGTGGCCGACAGCATCGAGCACGGCATCGAACAGGGCCAGGCGCTCGCGCAGGCGCGGCGCGTGCCGGGCTGCGTATTCGGGCAACGGCAGGCCGTCGATGTATTCGAGTGCGAGCCAGGGCTGGCCATCGTCCGTTTCCCCGCCATCGATCAGGCGCGCGATGTTCGGATGATCCAGTCCGACAAGGATCTGCCGCTCCTGCCGCAGCCGACGCAAGCCTTCCGCCGTGGGAAAGCCGCGCAGCAGCTTGATCGCCACCTGCTGCGCGAAACCGCCATCCACGCGCTGCGCCAGGAACACCGTACCCATGCCGCCCGCGCCCAGTTCGCGCAACAGGCGATATGGACCAAGGCGATCGTGGCGCGGCGCGATGAGCTGCGCCGCGCCTTCGCGGAGCACGCGCGCCAGCGGATCGTCCTGCTGCGCGTCGGCCTCCAGCATGCGGCGCAGCAGGACGCGCTCGTCGTCATTGAACGACAAGGCCGCCAGCGCCGCCTCGCGCTCCTCCGGCGGCAACGCGACCAGTTGCTCGAAGGCATCGACGTAGCGATCCAGCGAAGGCGCGCTCATGGGGCCAGCGCCGCCTTGAACCCGGCCCGCGCCAGGCGCAGGCCGCGACCCGCGCTCACACCCTGCACCAGCGCCTCGCACGCCTGCCGCCAGCCGGCGAGCAGTGCGGCGATGTCCTGACCGGAACTTGGATCGTCCATCCATCCGATTCTAGCGAGTGTGGGGGGTTTTGCCCGCAACCCCGCGTCTCATGAGTGTTCTGGCCGCGATATCGCGTAACGGGGCATGCCCACGCCCCAAAGCACCGACGGCGTGGACGAGCCGGCCTCGATTCCGGCCAATCCTCAATACTCACAAGGAACCTGCCCAATGAAACTCCGGCTACTCCTCCCCGCCGCCGTGCTGATGCTCGGCGCATGCGCCGAACAGAATGCCGCGCGCGTGGACTGCGGCACCCCGGGACCCGACGGCGTGGATTGCCGGATCGCGCGCACCGGCGGCAACGGCGCCTTCGAGGCGTGCTGGGACCTGGTCATCACCTGCCAGAACGGCGGTGCCATGACAGGCTCGGCCTGTCACGCGATGGCGGCCGGTATCGGCGAAGGCAGCCGGAACATGCCGGTCTCCGCTTTTTCCAATCAGGCCGCCTGCGACGCACCCGCCTCCGGCAAGGTGGAGCGACTGAAGATCGTCTCGCGCTGATGTACTGCCTGCCGGCGTAGCCCATGGAGACGGGGCTGCGCCGGTGCGCGGGCTTTTGTCTGGACGGCATGGCGCTATACCCTGCGCACCACCCTGCCAGTTGCGCCGCCCATGCACCGATCCCGCTTCCTTCAGCTCGACGTGTTTCCCGCCAGTTCCGGCGGCGGCAATCCGCTCGGCGTGGTGGTGGACGGCGATGGCTTCGATGCGGTGGCGATGCAACGCATCGCGCGCTGGACGAACCTGGTGGAAACCACCTTCCTGCTGCCGCCGCAGACCGCGCAGGGCAGCTACCGGGTGCGCATCTTCACGCCCCACAAGGAAATCCCGTTCGCCGGGCACCCCAGCGTCGGCAGCGCGCACGCGGCGCTGGAATGCGGCCTGTGCACGCCGCGCGATGGCCTGCTGTGGCAGGAATGCGGCGCCGGCACGCTGCCGTTGCGGGTGGAAGGCGATGGCGCGAACCGGCGCATGCTGGTGCAGGCGCCGCCGGCGCGGATCGTCGAAGCCGGCGCGGCGGCGGCATCGCGCATCGCGCCGCTGCTGGAAGGCCATGCCCTCGGGAACCTTGGCGCGGCGCTGGTCGATGGCGGACGGCGCTGGTGGCTGGCCGAGCTGTCCGATGTCGCCACGCTGCGCGGCTGGCGGCCAGGCCATCGGGACACCGCCGCGCTCGCCGCCGCCAGCGACAGCATGGGCCTGTGCCTCTACGCGCGCGAAGGCGACGGCTTGGCCGTGCGCGCCTTCCCGGCCGGCGCGGGCATCGTCGAGGATCCCGCCTCGGGCGCGGCGAATGGCCTGATTGGCGCGTTCATCGCCCGGACGGCCCCGGACGACGCCCTCGCACGCGGCTACGAAGTCAGCCAGGGCCGGGAAATGGGCCACGACGCGCATCTTTGCGTGCGCATCGACGCCGATGGCACGGTCTGGACCGGCGGCGGCTGCGACACCGTGATCGACGGAACCCTGCAATGGCCCTGAACCGCCCGTCACCCCGAATGACCGTCTGCTGCGTTGAAACCCCGGTGTCGCGCCGCACATCCGGGGAACCCCCGTGCGCCGGATGCCAGCGCGCATGACCGCCCCACCGACCGACGAGGAACTGATGCTGGCCTATGCCGGAGGCGACATCGCCGCATTCGAGGCGCTGTACGCGCGCCATCGCGGCCCGCTGTACCGCTTCATCGCGCGCGGCATTTCCCCGCGCGCCACGGCGGACGAGTGCTTCCAGGAAACCTGGGGCCGGGTGGTGGCCGCACGCGAACGCTATCGCCCGGACGCGAAGTTCGGCACCTGGCTGTACCAGATCGCGCAGCGCCTGATGATCGACCAGTACCGCCGCGCCCGCCCGCAGGTGTCGCTCGATGACGACGATTCGCCGCTGCACCTGCCCGGCGAAGATGCAGAACAGCCCGAACGCCGCCTCACCGCGTTCGAGGAACAGCGCCGCCTGCAACAGGCGCTGGCCGAGCTGCCGGACGAACAGCGCATCGTGCTGCAACTGCGGCTGGAACAGGAACTGAGCCTGGAAGCCATCGGCGAGATCACCGGCGTCGGCCGGGAAACGGTGAAATCGCGACTGCGCTACGCCATGGACAAATTGCGGGCGAGGTTGACCTCATGAGCCGCGAATCGTTGGACCTGCAAGAACGCGAACTGGCCGATGCGCTGGCACGCCTGCCGGCCATCGAACCGCCGTCCGCGCTGGATGCGCGCGTGCTGGCGCAGGCGCGCGAGGCGTTGCGCCCGGCGGTCGCCACCCGCCCGCGCCGCCGCCGTCCGTGGTGGATGGGCGCAGGAATGGGTACTGCCGCAGCCGCCGTGCTGGCCGCCGGCGTGGCTTGGCAGGCCGGGCTTTTCGACATGTCCTTCGGCAGCGACGTGCCGGTACCGCGCATGCCCGGGCGCAGCGCCTCCTCCGATGCCGATGCGCCCATCGCCGTCGACCTGGGCCGCGCCCCCGCCGCTGCCCCCGCTGCACCGCCTCCGCCGGCCGAGCCCGCCCTCGCTCCGCCCACCCCGCCGGCTCCTCCACCGCCAGCGGCCGCCGCGCGCCAGCAAGGCGCGCAACAGGCCATGGGCGAACCTGCACCCGAACCTTCCCGCGCCCTCGCACGCGAACGCACCGAGGCCGCACACAAGGCCGCCGCTCCCGCAATGGCCGAACCGCAGCACCGGGCGCCCGCCCCTGCCACCGCCGATACGGCGCTGGAATCGATCACCGTGACCGGCACGCGCGTGGTCCCGGATACCTCGCGCATCCTGCCGCCCTGGCGCGAGGACGCGCAGCTCGCGCCGGACGAATGGCTGGAACGCATCCGCGAGCGCGTGCGTCGTGGCGATCGCACGGCTGCCGCACTCAGCCTGCACCGTTTCACGCTCGCCCATCCTTCGCGGCCCGTGCCCGACGATCTGGTCCTGCTGCTGGCCGGGCGTCCCTGAGCCGCATGAATCCGATCCAGTGAGCACGACGACACTCGCCGCGCCCGCCCGGCTGGAAATCGAAGTCAAGAAAAGCCGCTTCCTCGTCCAGGCCGCGCCGGTCGCGTCCCCCGAGGAAGCCCTGGCCTTCCTCGCGCAGGTTTCCGACCCGGCCGCCACGCACAATTGCTGGGCCTATCGCATCGGCCAGGCCTATCGCTTTTCCGACGACGGCGAACCGGCCAGCACCGCCGGCAAACCCATCCTGGCGGCCATCGACGGGCAAGGCATCGACGCGGTGATGGTGGTGGTGACGCGCTGGTTCGGAGGCACCAAGCTCGGCGCCGGCGGGCTGGTGCGGGCCTATGGCGGCGCGGCGGCCGAATGCCTGCGACGGGCCGAACGCCGCGTCGTGGTGCCGCACGTCAGCGCGCGCCTGCATTGCGCCTTCGAGCACGCCGGCAGCACCCACGCCGCATTGGCCGCGCACGGCGCCGAAAAGACCGACGAACGCTACGACGCCGATGGCCTCGCGCTCGCGCTGCGCCTGCCCGAGGCGCAGTTCGACGCCCTCGCCGCTACACTGCGCGACGCGACGCGCGGGCAGGCGCGTCTTGCCCGGACCTAGACGCCCTTGAACACCGACGCCTCCGCCGATTCTTCCCCACGTCCACGCCCGCGCCCGCTCGCCGCACTGCGCACCCTGCTGCCGTTCCTGCGCCCCTACCGCGCCCTGATCGCCGGCTGGCTCGGCTTCCTGGTGCTGTCCTCCAGCGCCACGCTGGCCCTGCCGGTGGCGGTGCGGCTGATGATCGACCACGGCTTCTCCGACCAGGACCCTTCCGGCATCGACCGCTGGTTCCTCGGCCTGATCGCCGTGGCGCTGGTGCTCGCCGTCGCCACCGCCGGGCGCTTCTTCTGCATCAGCCTGCTCGGCGAAAAAGTCGTGGCGGACCTGCGCGAGCGCGTGTTCGGGCACTTGTTGCGGCTGGACATGGATTTCTTCGCCCGCACCCGCGCCGGCGAACTGGTCAGCCGGCTGGCCGCGGATACGGAACTCCTGCGCAGCGTGGTCGCCTCCACGCTGTCGGTGGCGCTGCGCAGCGTCGTCACCATGCTCGGCAGCGGCATCGCGCTGCTCGTCACCAGCCCGCGCCTGGCGGGCATGGCGGCCATCGGCATCCCGGTGGTGATCCTGCCCATCGTGCTGTACGGCCGCCGCGTCCAGAAGCTCTCGCGCGACAACCAGGACCGCATCGCCGACGCCAACGCCCGCGCCAGCGAAACCCTCGGCGCGATCCACACCGTGCAGAGCTACGCGCGCGAAACCCACGAGGCGGACCGCTTCGGCGTCACCGTGCGCACCGCGATCGCCAGCGCGCGCCGCCGCATCGGCACCCAGGCCGGGCTCACCGCCGTGGTGATCCTGCTGGTGTTCGGCGCCATCACCGGCGTCCTGTGGATCGGCGCGCGCGACGTGATCGCAGGCACGCTCAGCGCCGGCACCCTCGGCCAGTTCGTGCTGTACGCGGTGATCGGCGCCGGCTCCATCGGCGCGCTGACCGAAGTCTGGGCCGAACTCCAGCGCGCCGGCGGCGGCATGGGACGGATCGAGGAACTGCTGCAAGAGCGCCCCGCCATCGCCACGCCCGCGCACCCGTCCGAACTTCCCGCCCGGGTGCGCGGCGAACTGCGTTTCGAGCACGTCACGTTCCACTACCCGAGCCGCCCGGCCACGCCCGCGCTGGCCGGCTTCAGCCTGCACGTGCGCCCCGGCGAAACCGTCGCGCTGGTCGGCCCCTCCGGCTCGGGCAAGAGCACGGTGCTGCAACTGCTGCTGCGCTTCTACGACCCGGAACAGGGCGCGATCTCGCTCGATGGCATCGCCTTGCCGCGACTTGATCCAAGCGCGCTGCGCAGCCAGATCGCGCTGGTGCCGCAGAACCCGGTGCTGTTCGGCGACAGCGCGCGAGAGAACATCCGCTATGGCCGCCTCGATGCCAGCGACGCCGAAATCGTCGCGGCCGCCCGCACCGCCGAAGCCGACGGCTTCCTGCGCGCATTGCCGGAAGGCTACGACACCCATCTCGGCGAACGCGGCCTGCGCCTCTCCGGCGGCCAGCAACAGCGCATCGCCATCGCCCGCGCCGTGCTCAAGGACGCGCCGGTGCTGCTGCTGGACGAAGCCACCAGCGCGCTGGACGCGCAAAGCGAGCACGACATCCAGCGCGCGCTGGAACGCCTGATGCACGGCCGCACCACGCTCGTCATCGCGCATCGCCTGGCCACCGTGCGCAGCGCCGACCGCATCGTCGTGCTCGATGCCGGCCGCATCGTGGCCGAGGGCAGGCACGACGAACTCATCGCCCAGGGCGGGCTGTACGCCGACCTGGCGCGGTTGCAGTTCAGCGCCTGAGCCAAAAAGAAAGGCTCCTGGCCGAAGCCGGGAGCCTTGTGCGCGCAGCCCGCCGCCGCGGCGATTCGCGCGGCTTATTTCTTCGCCGCGAAGGCGTGCTCCAGCAGGCCGGCATCGAAGCCCTCGGTGGCGCCATCGCCCGAGGCATAACGGTACAGCGCGGCCGAATAGATGCCGGTCAGCGCCGCCTGTATCAGGCCGGCGACCATCAGCGCGATGACGAACAGCGTCGCCACCACGCCCACCAGCACCATGCTGCCGCTCATCGCCGCGCCGACGATGGCCGCCGCGCCGACCAGCACGATGCCGAACATCAGCAGGCCGAACACCAGGCCCACGCCGCCCTGCCCGATCACGTTCTCGCCCCAGGTCTTCTTCAGCAGCACGGCGCTTTCCTTCACCGCATCGACCGGGCCGATGTCGCGCGACACCAGCACCGGCACCACGAGAAAGCTCGCCACCGTCCAGGCCACGCCGATGAAGCCGACGACGATCCTGCCGATGAAGCCGGCGCGCTCCTGCACCGCGCGCAACACCATGCCCACGGTCGCGGCGATGGCGGCGTAGCCGAGGATCGGCACGATCTTGCCGCTGGCGATGCGCAGGCCATCGCGCAGCGTGGGATCGCCGCCATCGAGCCGGATCATCGCCGCGCCCACCAGCGCGGCGTTGAAGAAGAAGATCACGAAGTACTGCACCAGGTAGAACAGGAAGGCCAGCACATAGGCCGCCAGCGACAGGCCGGCGCCGTCCTCGCCCAGGCCATCCAGCACGCCCAGCCCGAACGCCGGCAGCAGGAAGGCCGCCGCCACGATCAGCGTGGCGATCGCCGACAGCAGCGGGAACACCAGCAGTTCCTTGTCCTTGGACAGCACGCCGGCGCTGGCCTTGATCAGGCTCCAGCTACGGGAAAAGCGTTCGAACATGGCGCGACTCCTGAGGGCGGAAGAACGGTGCGCGCAGTATGCCGCACGCACCCGGACACGACGATGCCGCGTGCGCGACGTGACCTCTGGAACGCCTGGGCATGCCGGCCGTTCCGCCCGCCATCCCCGCGAAGGCGGGGATGGCGCGGTGTGCCGGCCTTTCCTTCAGGCCAGCAACGCCTCCAGCAGGCGCGGCAGCATCGCATTGGCCGCCGCCAGGTTCGCGAACACCTCGTCCAGGCTGATCTGCGCGCCATCGCCGCAGCCGGCCGCCCAGTTCGCCACGGGCGCGAGGCAGGCGTAGTCCAGGTCCAGTTCGCGTGCGAGCGCGGCCTCGGGCATGCCGGTCATGCCGACGAGATCGCAGCCGTCCTGCCGCATCCGTGCGATCTCGGCGCGCGTCTCGAAGCGCGGGCCCTGCGTGGCGCCGTAGCAGCCGCCGTCCACCAGCGCCACGCCGGCGTCCTGGCCGGCATCGACCAGGCGGTTGCGCAGCGCCGCCGAATACGGCTCGCCGAACTCGACGTGCTGCATCGGCCCGGCCTCGTCCCAGTACGTGGAGGCGCGGCCCCACGTGTAGTCGATGATCTGGTCCGGCACCACGAGCGCGCGCGGCGGGCAGGCCGGCGTGATGCCGCCGACGGTGTTGATCGCCAGCACGCAGGCCGGCCGCAACCGCGCCAGCGCGTGCACGTTGGCGCGGTAGTTGACCCGGTGCGGCGGCAGGTTATGGCTTTCCCCGTGGCGCGCCATGAAGGCCACGCGCCTGCCGTGCAAGCGGCCGATACGGATCGGCCCGGACGGTGCGCCGTAGGGCGTTTCCGCCGCCACCGATTCCTCGGCCGCGAATCCGGGCAGCGCATACAGGCCGCTGCCGCCGATCACCGCCAGTTCCACCTCGTGCGCGGCGCTCACAGCGCGTAGATCCCGGGCAGGTTGCGGCCCTGTTCGTGGAAATCCATGCCGTAGCCGAACACGTAGCGGTCCGGCACGTCCACGCCGATGTAGTCGGATTCGATGCCCGGCACGCAGCGGTCGTGCAGCTTGCGCGCCAGCACCGCGATGCGCACCTCGGCCGCGCCCTCGCGCTGGCAGGCTTCGCGCACGGCCTTGAGCGTCTGGCCCTCGTCGAGGATGTCGTCGACCAGCAGCACGCGCCGGCCCAGCATCGGCACCTGCGGATGCCGCAGCCACGTCAGCCCCGCACCGCGCGTCTTGCCGCGATAGCGCGTGGCGTGCAGATAGTCGAACTCCAGATCGGTGCGGATGTGCAGCGCGAGCTGCGAGGCGAACAGCATGCCGCCGTTCATCACGGTGAGGTACAGCGGGCGGTCGCCGGCGTAGTCGGCGTCGATGCGCTCGGCAAGCTGCGCGATGCGCTGCTCCAATATGGCGCGGTCGAACAGGAGTTCGGCGGCGGGGAGCGCGTCTGAGAGTTTGGGAGTGTCGGACATGGGTGATGGGGTCGGGGATTGGTGATTGGTGATTCGTAAAAGCAGCCGGCATGTGTCCCGGGATCGACATGGAGCACCAACCCGTCATCCCGGAATCGCGCCAGCGATATCCGGGATCCAGTGCCTTTGCCAAGGGCTTGAAGTCACTGGATCCCCGCCTTCGCGGGGATGACGGTGAGGGCATCCAAGGGCAAGGATTCCTGAGTAAGGGCTAGGTGGGAAGCATTATGCCAAGCGCGCTCCGCGCATCGGACCAGCGCGCATCCGCGACCAGCGCCGGCCAATCCGGCGCGGGCTTTCCGGCAAGCGATGCCAGCGCATCGGCGCGAACATCCCGCTCGCGCATCGCCGCCAGCGCATCGGGCACCAGCGCCGGCGCACAGACCAGCACGCTGTCGCAGCCGGCATCGTAGTGCGCATGCAGCCGCGCCGCGATGCCGCCGGCCGATTCGGCCGCCGCCATGCCGATGTCGTCGCTGAACACCACGCCCGCGAACTTCATCGCGCCACGCAGGTAGTCGATCCACGCGCGCGAATAGCCGGCCGGCTCGGCATCCACGGCCGGATAGCCGACGTGCGCCATCATCACCGCCTCGGCCCCGGCGGAAATGCCGGTGCGGAACGGCAGCAGGTCCTCGGCTTCCAGCACCTCCAGCGGGCGCGGGTCGACGGCGGTGTCGAAATGCGTGTCCTCCAGCACCGAGCCGTGGCCCGGGAAATGCTTCAGCGTGGCCGCCATGCCGGCCGCGTGCATGCCCTGCACGTAGGCCGCGCCCAGGTCTGCGACGATGCCCGGCGACAGGTGGAAGGCGCGCTCGCCGATGGCGCGATTGCCGCGCTTGAGATCCACCACCGGCGCGAAGCTCAGGTCCAGCCCGATAGCGCGGATTTCCGCCGCCATCAGCCAGGCGTGCGTGCGCGCCGCGTCCATCGCGCCGGCCGCATCGACATCGAAGCGCGCACCGAAGCGCGACAGCTCCGGCAACGCGCTGAATCCGTCGCGGAAACGCTGCACCGGCCCGCCCTCCTGGTCCACGCACAGGATCAGCGGGCGCGGCGCGGCTTCGCGAAGCTCCGCGCACAGCTCGGACACCTGTTCGCGCGAGGCGAAGTTGCGGGTGAAAAGGATCACCCCGCCCACGCCCGGATGCGCGAGCCAGTCGCGTTCCCCGGGTTGCAACCGCGTACCGGAAATGCCGATCACGAGCATGGATGGCGCTCCTCCTGCGTCCATTGCGAATACGGCCGTTCGGCCAGCATCAGGTTGTAGTAGCGCGAGCGGTCGGTGACCTCGATGCCGAGCCAGTCCGGCCGCGCGAACGCCTCGTCCACCGCAGAAAGCTCGATCTCGGCCACCACCAGCCCGGCATTGTCGCCATCGAACTCGTCGATTTCCCACAGGTGGCCCGCGTGCGGCACGTAATGCCGGCGCTTCTCGATCCGCCCGCCCACGCACAAGGCCAGCAACGCTTCTGCCTCGCGCGGCGGAACCGGATACTCGAACTCCTGCCGGCTCGCGCCCAACTCGCGCGACTTGATGTTCAGGTGCGCCGCATCGCCGGCGATCCGCACCCTCACCGAGACGTGCTGGCGCCCCGCCGTCACCGATCCGGCATCGTTGAGATACCCCTGCGCCATGCGCTCGCTGCGCACGGCGTGGACGCGCCAGGCGTCGCTGGCAGGCAGGAACTTGCGTTCGATTTCGAGTGGCATACGGTCCGGGGAACCTCTGAGCAGGCGGTCGCGAGCAAGCTCGCTCCTACGGAAATCACTACGCACATCCTGTCGCCTGCAAGCAGGCTCCTACAGAGACCACTGCGGTGTGGGAGCCTGCTTGCAG
>JBBCJS010000053.1:0-67680 GCA_037190825.1 Chiayiivirga flava | reverse complement strand
CCCCGGCAGGGCCGGTTTCGCCCTGCGGACCCTGCGGCCCGATTTCACCCTGCGGACCAGTGGCACCAGTCGGACCGGCGGGGCCGGTTTCGCCTTGCGGACCCTGCGGCCCGATTTCACCCTGCGGACCTGTTGCACCCGCCGGACCAGTTTCACCTTGCGGCCCCTGCGGGCCGGCTTCACCCTGCGAGCCAGTGGCACCGGCCGGACCGGCGGGGCCGATTTCACCTTGCGGACCTTCCGGACCGGCTTCGCCCTGCGGACCGGCCGGGCCGATTTCACCCTGCGGACCCTCCGGACCGGCTTCGCCTTGCGGACCGGCCGGGCCGGTTTCACCCTGCGGACCCTCCGTTCCATTCAAAGCCCACTGCGCCACCGGCGTGGTGGACACCGGCTGACGCGGCAGGGTCGTGCCGTTGATGATGACTTCAAGATACGTCTGCTCACCCGTGAAGGCATCCGGGAATGCCAAGGGAACGCTGAAGACGCCGTTGACCACCGGCACGTCCTCGACCAGGTCCGGGCCGGCGACGCGCGTGCCGCCGGTAGCGGCATCCCACAGCGAGAACTCGATGTCGAAAAGACCGTGCGCCGGCGCACCGTTGCGATCGAGTTTGCCCTGGTAGGTGAAGTCGGGCAGTTGTGCGGCCTTCGGCGCCGGCTGTGCGAGCACGCAGGGGGCGGACAGCCCCAGGGCCAGCAGGAGGGATAGAGTGAGTCTGGTGCGTTTCATGGTGTGCATGCCCCTGAGTTGTCGTCTGGATCGCCGGTTTGGCCGTCGCCTTCAAAACCGTCGGAGAAGATGAGTCCGCCACCGCCTGGCGGTGGTGCCGATGCGCTTTCAGCCAAGGTCGCGGGGAAACCGCTGGTAAGCTGGTAGCCGCTGCTGGAGGCGGTGCCGGCCACGGCTTCGCCGATGGTGCCGACCAGACTGAAGCAGTCGGCCTCCACGAGGCCGCCGCCACCGGCGATGGTGCCGTTGCGTATGGTGTAGCTGTCGCCCGCCAGCGCGATGTTCGCCAGCAGGGCCGATGCCGCCAGCCCCGCCATGCACAAACTTCGCGATAGCGCATGAATGTGTCGTTTCACTGCGTATCCCCTTCGATGCCAAGCCCGGACACGGGCAGCACACAGACTCACGCTGCCTCATGGTTGGCGACACAAAAGCAATAAGAGTGCCACCCCACATGTGTGGGATAGTTGCGGCGTCCAGCCCAGCCGGCTGGCGCGCATTGCCCCAGGGATTTCGGAACCTGAATGGGTCATGCCGGGGAGGCAAACAGAGCATCACGTCACAAAGTGACGTGGCGCCACACGCCAATGCGCTGATCCGGCTCGCAGGATTTAGCCCGCCACATCCACCCTTCGATACCCGATCGCCTCGGCCAGGTGCGCCGTGGCGATGGCCTCGCTGCCAGCCAGGTCGGCGATGGTGCGGGCCACGCGCAGGATGCGTTGGCTGGCGCGGGCGGAGAGATGGAGCCGGTCGATGGCACGTTCGAGCAGGGCGCGGTCGTTGGGGACCAGGGGGCAGTCGCGCTCGGTGAGGGCTTGCGGGAGCGCGGCGTTGGGGAGACCGGCACGCCGCAACTGGCGTTCGCGGGCGAACTGCACGCGGGCACGGACAGTGGCGCTGGATTCGCCGCACGGGCCGTCGGGGCGCAGTTCGGCGGCGGGGACGCGGGGCACTTCGATCTGGATGTCGATGCGGTCCAGCAGCGGGCCGGAGACGCGGCCGCGATAGCGGGCGACCTGCTCGCGGCTGCACCGGCAGCGGCCGGCGGGATCGCCGGCCCAGCCGCAGGGGCAGGGGTTCATCGCGGCCACCAGCTGGAAGCGTGCGGGAAACTCGGCCTGACGGGCCGCACGCGAGATGACGATGCGGCCCGACTCCAGCGGTTCGCGCAGCACTTCGAGGGTGCGGCGCTCCCATTCGGGCAGTTCGTCCAGAAACAGCACGCCGTGATGGGCCAGGCTGATTTCGCCGGGGCGCAGCTTGGCCGCGCCGCCGCCGGTCAGCGCGATGGCGGTGGCGGTGTGGTGCGGGGCGCGGAATCCGGGACGGCGCCAGTGCGCCAGATCCGGCGACTGGCCGCAGAGCGAGGCGATGGCGGCGCATTCGAGCGCCTGTTCGTCGCCGATGTCCGGCAACAGCGTGGGCAGGCGCGTGGCGAGCATGGATTTGCCGCTGCCCGGCGGGCCGACCATCAAGAGGTTGTGCGCGCCGGCGGCGGCCACTTCCAGCGCACGGCGCGCCAGCGGCTGGCCGCGCACGTCGGCCAGATCGGGCGCGTGACCGGCGGCATCGGGCGCGGCTTCCACCGCCGCCGGGCCGGGCAGTTCGCGCGCGCCCTGCAACAGCGCGCAGACTTCCAGCAGGGTGCGGGCAAAGCGCGTGCCCGGGTGGCGCGCGAGCGAGGCTTCGGCACGGTTTTCCAGCGGCAGCACGATGTCGCGCCCGGCGCGCGCGGCGGCGAGCACGGCCGGCAATGCGCCTTCGATGGGACGCAACTCGCCGGTCAGCGCCAGTTCGCCGTGGAACTCCACGTCGCGCAGCGCCTCGCGCGGCACCTGGCCGGAGGCGGCGAGGATGCCGAGCGCGATGGCCAGGTCGAAGCGGCTGCCGTCCTTGGGCACGTCGGCCGGCGCGAGGTTGATGGTGATGCGCCGCTGCGGCAGTTCCAGTTGCGAGCATTGCAGCGCCGCGCGCACCCGGTCGCGGCTCTCGCGCACGGCGGCATCGGGCAGGCCGACGATGGAAACCGCCGGCAGGCCGCCGGCCAGATGCACTTCGATGCGCACTTCCGGCGCGTTGACGCCGGACTGGCCGCGGCTGTGGACGAGGGCGAGGGACATGGCGGCTTCCGGGCAAGACCACCCCGCGGCGGGCGGCTTGCGTCCGCTGGATGGCGTCGGGTTCGGGTCAGGCGGATCAGGTCCCGCCGGCCTGCTGCGCGAGCGCGCGTTCGAGCGCATCGAGCTTCTCGCGGGTGCGCAAGAGTACCGCGCGCTGCACCTCGAACTCCTCGCGCGTGACCAGGTCCAGCCGCTGCAATCCGCTCTGGAGCGCGGCGCGGAAGTTCTTTTCCATATCCGCGCGCGCCTCGGCCATGCCCGGCGGCAGCAATGCGCCGAGGCGGCGGGCGAGGTCGTCGACCAGTTGCAGGTTGATCATGGAGCGGGTTCCTTCGTGACGTGCGAACATCCTGCCACGACGGGCGCATTGCCGCTGTCGGAGGACGCACTAAAATCGCCTGGGAAAACTCCTAGGCCCAAGCGGGGATACGACATGAAAATGGTGATGGCGATCATCAAGCCGTTCAAGCTCGACGACGTGCGCGAGGCGCTGTCGGAAATCGGCGTGACCGGCGTGACCGTGACCGAGGTCAAGGGCTTCGGCCGGCAGAAGGGTCACACCGAGCTGTACCGGGGGGCCGAGTACGTGGTCGATTTCCTGCCCAAGGTGAAGATCGAGGTGGCCGTCACCGAGGAACAACTGGAGCGGGTGGTCGATGCGATCCAGCGTTCGGCCAACAGCGGCAAGATCGGCGACGGAAAGATCTTCGTCTCCGCGCTCGAACAGGTGGTGCGCATCCGCACCGGCGAACTGGACGCGGACGCGCTCTGACGCAACCGCCCCCGACAGGAGACGCGGCATGGCATGGGTACTGTTCGCGCTGCTCGCCCTCGCCGCGATCTGGGCGATCGGGGTATTCAACCGCCTGGTGCGCCTGCGCAACCAGATGCGCACGGCCTGGGCCGATATCGACGTGCAGCTCTCCCGTCGCCACGACCTGGTACCGCCACTGGTGTCGGCGGTCGGCGCCTACGCCGGGCACGAGCGCGCGGCGCTGGAAGCGGCGACGCAGTTGCGCGCGCGGGCGATGGCGCTGACCAGCCCGGCACGGCTGGGCGAAGTGGAATCGGAACTGGAGTCCGCGCTCGGCCGCCTGTTGGCGCTGAAGGAGTCCTACCCGGACCTCAAGGCCAGCGAGAACTTCGCGCAATTGCAGCGCGATCTGGTGGACGTGGAAAACCAGCTCCAGTACGCACGCCGCTTCTACAACGGCGCGGTGCGCGACTACAACGACGCCATCGGCCGCGCGCCGGACCTCGTCGTCGCCCGCACCTTGGCCTTTGCCCAGGGCGAGTTCTACCAGGCCGATGCCAGCGCCCGTCCCGCGCCACACGTGCGGTTGCCATGAACCCTGCCCGCCTTCTCGCCGCGCTGCTGGCCACGCTCGCGCTGCTGGCCGCCAGCCCGGCGCGCGCCGCCGAGCGCATCCTCGACTACGGCATCGAGGTCGCGATCCAGTCCGACGCCAGCCTGGACGTGACCGAACACATTACCGTGCGCGCCGAAGGCGGACAGATCCGGCGCGGCATCTACCGCGACTTCCCCACCCGCTACCGCGACCGCGCCGGCAACCGCGTGGCGGTGAAACTGGAGGTGCTCGGCGTGGAACGCGATGGCCGGCCCGAGCCCTGGTTCACCGAGAACCTTTCCAACGGCGTGCGCATCAACCCCGGCAACGACGATTTCCTGGCCGTGCCGGCCGACATCCGCTACACCCTGCGCTATCGCACCACGCGCCAAATCGGCTATTTCGCCGGGCACGACGAGCTGTACTGGAACGCCATCGGCACCGGCTGGGACTTCCCGATCGACACAGGCCAGGTGCAGGTGCGCCTGCCCGAGCCGGTGCCCGTGGCGCGGATGAGCGCCGAGGGCTATACCGGCCCGCAGGGCGCGAAGGGCCAGAACTACACCGCCAGCCTCATCGCGCCGGGCGTGGCGCACTGGCGCCTCACCGCGCCGCTGGCGCCGCGGGAAGGCTTCACCATCGTGCTGACCTTCCCCAAGGGCCTGCTGCCCGAGCCAAGCCGGGCCATGCGCCTGGGCTGGCTGCTGCGCGACAACCTCGGCCTGCTGGTCGCGCTGATCGGGCTGCTCACGCTTTGGGCCTACTGCGCCACGCGCTGGTGGAAGATCGGCCGCGACCCGCGCCCGGGCGTCGTCATCGCGCGCTACGACCCACCCGAGGGCCGCTCGCCGGCCGAGCTGCGCTACCTGCGCCGCAACTGCCACTACGACATGCGCTGCTTCACCGCCGACCTGCTGCTGCTCGCCGTCGATGGCTGCGCGCGCCTGCATCGCGGCAACGCGCTGGAAAAAGCCGCCGATGCGCTCGGCGGCGCGGCGCTGCCGGCCGGCGCGAAGAAGGTGGTGGGCAGGCTGCTGGCCGGTCGCAACGTCTGGTCGGTGGAACGTACCGACGCGCCATCGGCCAGACCGCTGCTCGCCAGCACCGGCGCCCTGCTGGTCGCGCTGCTGCCGCAACCCGGCGCGACGGTCACCTTCGAGCAGAGCAATCGCCCGCTGCTGGAAGCGGCCAAGTCCAGCCACGACGATGTATTGAAATCGCGCCTGGAAGGCAGCCACTTCAAGCACAACCTCGGCAGCCTGGGCCGCGCCGCGCTGATCGCCGTGGGCTTCGGCGCGCTGGCGTTCGCGCTGTCCGGCAGCGCGGGCATCCCGCTCATCATCTTCGCGTGCGGCGCGATGGTGGCGACGCTGATCGCCTTCATGCTGCTGATCCCGGCGCCGACGCCCGAAGGCCGCCGCCTGCTGGACGACATCGAAGGCCTGCGCCTGTACCTGCGCGTGGCCGAGCGCGACGAACTGAAGAACCTTCCCGGCCCCGACGCACCGCCCACGCTGGATGCCGAACGCTACGAACGCCTGCTGCCCTACGCCATGGCGCTGGACGTGGAGGAAGCCTGGACGAAGAAGTTCACCCTCGCCGTCGGCGCGGCGGCGGCGGCCGCCACCACGGCCGGCATCGCCTGGTATCGCGGCGGATCGACCGGCGACCTGGGCAGCTTCGCCCAATCCCTCGGCAGCAGCCTCAATTCCTCCATCGCCTCCGCCGCCACGCCGCCAGGGAGTTCCTCGGGCAGTGGCGGGGGCGGATCGTCCGGAGGCGGCGGGGGCGGGGGCGGCGGCGGCGGGCGTTGAGCCGGCCGGCAGGCTGCGCGGATTGGAGTGCATCCCGACGCCCCGTGTCCCTCGCGGGAGCGGAACCGTCGCAGCGGCTACTCGCGAGGTTCGCGCAGGAAGCGCGCGATGGAGGGCGCCGGTTCGCCGGGCGTGAACTCGGCGGCGATGTCCACGTAGCCGCGCATCAGCGCGATTTCGGCGGGGCGCCGGTTGAGGGCGTCGCGCAGATCGGGATCGGCGCCGGCCGCGAGCAGGCGGCGCACGACGCGGCCGAGGCCGTGCAGGGCGGCCAGGTGCAGTGGGCCGAAGCCGCGCCGCTCGCGCGCGGAAAGGTCCACGCCGTGGCGCAGCAGCAGGTCCAGTTGCGGCAGGATGACCTCCTCGCGGCAGGCGGTGCCCGGTTCGAAGCTCGCGCCCAGCAGCAGCAGCAGCGGCGTCTCGCCCACCGCATTGACCGCGTCGGCATCGGCCCCGGCCACCAGCAGCGCGTCCCACGCCGCGACCGCTTCATCGCTTTCGCGCGCGCCGAATCCGAACTGCGCCAGCGCGTGCAGCACGCTGCCGCCGTGGCCATCGGTGGCCCGCGCATCGGCGCCGTGCGCGAGCAGTGCGCCGACCGCCTGGTCCTGCCCGAGCGCGGCGGCGATCATCAGCGGGGTGATGCCGCCGGGCAGGCGCTGGTCCATCGCCACGCCGTTTTCGGCCAGCGCCCACACCACGTCGATCTGGCGCGCGGTGAGCGCGACGCTGAGGCAGGTGGCGCCGGAATGGGCGGGGATTTCCGGATCGGCGCCACGCGCCAGCAACCGGCGCACCAGCTCGACATGGCCACCGCCGCAGGCGCGCAGCAGCGCGGTGCAACCCTGCGCGTCGGTGGCGTTGAGCGCCAGGCCCAGATCGAGCAGGCGCTCGACCGCCTCGGCATCGCCCCGTTGCGCGGCGGCGACCAGATCGGCGTCGCGCAATGCGCGGCGCGGCAGGCGCCATTGCGACCAGTCCATCCAGCGCGAGAGGTGCGGCCGCCCGAGCGAGAGCGCCAGGCCGCGCGCGGTCTGGCCGTCCGGCGTGCGCGCGGAGGGCTGCGCGCCCTGCACGACCAGGCGGCGCACGGCGGCCTCGTCGTCGAGCTGGCAGGCCAGCACCAGGGCGGTGGCGCCATGCATGTCGCGCGTATCGGGATCCACGCCACGCGCCAGCAGCGCATCGAGCAGGCCGTGCCATTTCAGGCGCAGCGCCTGGAGCAACGGCGGGCTGCCATCGGCATCGGGCGCGAAGGGATCGGCGCCGCGCTCCAGCAGCGCGAGCGCGACGTGCTGCGCATCGGCGCGGGTATCGGCATGCAACAGCGCGGCGTGGAGATAGCGCGCCAGGCTGCCGCGCCCGGTGGGCGCCGCGCCGCGTTCCAGCAGGGCGCGCAGCGCCGGGTGCGCGCCCGGCCCGAGCGCGAGCAGGTGCCAGACCAGCGGCACGCCTTCGGCATCGGTGGCGTGCGGGTCCAGCCCGGCGGCGAGCACGTTGGCCGCGCCGCGTTCCAGGCGCGGCGCGAGGTCCAGGTACAGCGCGGCCAGTTCGTCCGGCGAGCCGATGGCGATCGGCAACAACTGGCGCGCGGTGGCGAAACTCTCCCGGTCCAGCGCCAGGCGCAGGCGCATCAGCGGCGGGGCGTCCTGCAATTCTTCATCGTTCTCGGTCAGGCAGGCCGGCAGCACGTAGCCCGGATCGAGCAGCGCGACGTGCGCCCAGCGCCCGGCCGCCACGGCGTGATCGACGGCGCGGCGGCCATCGGTGGCCGGTTGCTGCGGATCGACGCCGAGCGCGAGCAGCGCCTTCACCGTGGCGGTGTCGCAATGGCTGGCCTGGCAGGCGATGGCGAGCGCGTTGCGGCCAACGTGGTCGCGCGCGGAGGGGTTCACGCCGCCGTGCGCGGCGAGGCGTTCGACACAGGCGGTGGCGCCGGCGCGCGCGGCTTCCATCAGCGGCGTCACGCCGTGGTCGTCGGCCGGGTCAGGTTGCGCGCCGGCGGCCAGCAACGCATCGACGATGCGCAGGTTGCCCTTGAGGCAGGCCGCGTGCAGCGCGGTGCGGCCGAGGCGGCCGCGCGCGTCGATCCTGGCCTTGTGCCGCAACAGCAGTTTGACCATCGCCGGGTCGTCGTCCTCGCGCGCGGCGGCCAGCAGCAGCGCCGGTTCGCCGCCCTTGGGTTCGCAGGCGGCGCGGCGGTCGATCAGGTACTTGGCGACATCGAGATTGCCCAGCCCGGCGGCGATGCCCAGGGGGCTGGCGCCTTGCGCATCGAGCGCATCCAGCGGCGCGCCGGCGTCCAGCAGCAAGGCGGCAATCGCAGGTTCCGCGGCGCGCGCGGCGGCGTGCAGGGCGGTCTGGCCGCTGGCATCGGGCGGGCGCGGATCGGCGCCGTTGGTGAGCAGCATCAGCACCGCATCGGGGCGGCCGTGGTAGCTGTCGCGCACGGCGGCCATCAACGGCGTGAGGCCGGCGTGGGCGAGGTTGAGATCGGCCCCGGCGGCGATCAGGCCGCGCAGTAGGCGCAGGTCGGACAGCACGGCCGCGAGCATCGGCAGGGTGCGCTGGTCGCGCGCGTCGGACGCGGGCATGGCGTAGGGATTGGCGCCCATGTCCAGAAGCGCCAGCGCCTCGTCCACGCGCCCGGCGCGGGCGGCCGAATACACCGCCGCATCCACGCTCGGGCCGGGCGTGTAGGGCCGCGCCTCGGACGTGGCGAACGCCTGTGTCGAGAGCGCATCGGCGAGGCGGTGGCGGGCCTGTTCGAGCTGATTGCGCGATGCGGCCAGCGCGGCGCACGCCAGTGCCGGAGCCCCTGCGAGCGCATGCGCCAGCAAGGCGATGCGGCGCGCGTCCGTCGACCACGGCTCGGCCCAGGCCACGGCCAGCGTGGCGAGCATCAGTGCGAGCAGGCACAGCGCGGCGATCCACCCGGCCGCACCGAGGCAGGCGGCGTCGCCCAGCGCGCGTCGCCGCGCCGGGACGGATTCGTCGGAAGGTTCCAGCAGCAAGGCAGGCAACACCGCGCGCCGCCACAGCAGCACCCACGCCAGCCCGATGACGGCGCCGCCGAGCAACACGGCGACGAGGCTTCCGCCCTGCGACAGGCGCATCGCCGGCCATGCCAAGGCCAGCGCCAACGCGACCGGACCCGCCAGCGCCAGCCAGGCACCGCCGCGCAGTTGCTGCGCCAGTGTCGGCACAAGGCGCGTGCCATCGGGCATGCCGAGCCACACAGCGGCGGCTGCCAGATACAGCGGAAACGCCAGCACCGGCCCGAGCGCGAACGCCGGGTGCAGCGGCAGCCACGCCAGCAGCGTCAACGCCACCGGCGGCAGGAACGCGGCGAGGCGAGCCGGCAGGCCGGGAGGTTCGGACAAGGCGTGCGCGGACGTCATGCGGTTTCAACTCGTCCCGGCGGCAGTTGCAGGTGGAAGCCCTGCGCATCCAGCGCGCCGATCACCGTCGCCGCATCGGCATGGGCGAGGCGGCGTTCAGGCGTGAGATCGAAGGTGAGCGCCGGCTCCAGCGCTCCCAGCCGCTGCCGCAGGGCATCGGGCAGCACATCGAAACCATCCTTCTCGGCGAGATAAACGTAGGTATCCGGCCGGGTGCGGCTCTTGTAGACGTGGCAGCGCATGAAGGTGCGGGAAAACCGGAAGCGGCGTCGCGCGCAGCATAGCCGGTTGCCCGGTTCGCGGCGAAGCTATCCCCGCAGCATCGACAACGCAATGCCTGCCACGAACCCGACGACCAGGGCGATGACGACTATCGCGATCATCGACGTGGTCATCGCCGCCACAATGCGCCAGCCGATGGCGAACGCCGCGCCTTTCGGCGCAGGTTCCGCACCGCAGAGCACGCGCGCCATTTCGCCGCTGCGCGAGAGCAGCCACGCCGCGATGCCCAATCCCACCAGAAGCTGCGCCGTCTGCATGCTGGTGAACAGACCCGCATTGCCCGCGGCGTAGGCGAAGCTGCCGACGCCGAAACACAGCAGCTTGACGAGCAGGAACCAGAAGATGTGGCTGGTGGAGTAATAGAGATAGAAGCGATCGGCGCGTGCGGCCAGCGGGAACCGCGCATCGCCGCGCAGCATCTGGCCCAGCAGCCAGGCGCAGAACAGCAGCGAGAACACGCCCATCACCTGGATCAGCACGCCGCCTTCGGTGACGCTGCGTATGACCTTGTCGTGGAGTTTCTCGTTGGCCTGAAGTCCACGCACGAAGCGCAGCGCCTTGGCGGCCAACACGGCGCGGTGTTCGTCGGCGATGTCCGAGGTATCCAGGCGATGCAGCCAGCTCGCCGTCACATCGCCCACTTGCGTCAGATCGCCCGCCGCGTTGCGGAAGACCATGCCCCTGACCAGTTCCATCCACAGCGATTCCGCCTGCGGGTGCATGTGCTGCACGCCGGCCTGGCGGGCCATGTCTTTCAGTTGCGCGTCGGGCACAGGGCCGATGCGCTCTTCCAGCAACGCGATGGCGGGCGCCAGCTTGCCCGCATACACACCGGCGCGTTCGTCGTCCGGCTCGACCAGGCCGGTCAAAGCGCCCACCAGCCAGCCGATGAAAAGGATCGGCAAGAGTTGCAGGCTCAAGGCAAAACGCACCGGCGAATTGGCCAGCGCCGGCTGCGGCTGCGCCGCGATGGCCGGATCGGCGAGGATGCGGCGGCGGTCGTTCCACAGCCGCAGCGGGTGGAAACGGCCGGCGAACTCGCTGCGGTATTCCTGCAACAGCGACGGATCGGAGGGCTCTGCCATGCGGACGTGTTGTCTTGCGCGGGCACGCTGCCCAGCCGCGTCAGGTTAACCCATCACCGCTTCGATTTCGTCCGCATCGCGCGGCACGCCGTCGGTGAGGGTTTTCGCGCCGTGCCGGGTGACGATCACATCGTCCTCGATGCGGATGCCGATGCCGCGCCACTTCGCCGCCACCCCCGGCGCATCGGGCGCGACGTAGAGTCCCGGCTCGATGGTGAAGGCCATGTCCGGTTCCAGCAGGCGGAACTCGCCGTCGACGCGGTAGTCGCCCACGTCGTGCACGTCCAGCCCGAGCCAGTGGCCGGTCTTGTGCATGTAGAAGCGGCGGTAGGCGTGGTCCTTCAGGCACTGCCTGAGGGTTCCTTTCAGCAGGCCCAGGCGCAACAGGCCCTCGGTGAGGACCTTCACGGCGATCTCATGCGGGGCGATCCACGATACGCCGGGCCGCACCGCCTCGCGCGCGGCCACGTTGGCGGCCAGCACGAGGTCGTACAGCGCCCGCTGCGGCGCGCTGAAACGCCCATTGACCGGAAAGGTGCGGGTGATGTCCGAGGCATAGCCCTGATACTCCGCGCCGGCGTCGATCAGCAGCAGGTCGCCGTCGCGCATCTGCGCGCGATTGGCACGGTAGTGCAGCACGCAGGCGTTCGCGCCCGTGCCGACGATGGGCTCGTAGGACGGCACCGCGCCATGGCGACGGAAGCGATACAGCAGCTCGGCCTCGATCTCGTACTCGAACATGCCGGGCCTGGCGGCGCGCATCGCATCCACGTGCGCGAGCGCGGCGATGCGTGCGGACTCGGCCATCAGACGGCGCTCGGCCGGGCTCTTGAACAGGCGCAGGTCGTGCAGCAGGTGGCCCAGTTCCTGGAACTCGTGCGGCGGCTGCGCGCCCTGCTTGACCTGCGAGCGCACGCGCTTGACCCAGCCGATCAGGGTCAGGTCGAACTCGGTATCGCGGCCGAAGTGGTAATAGACCCGGTTCCGGCCCTCGATCAGGCACGGCAGGATTTCATCCATGTCGGCCCACGGATAGGCATCGTCCATGCCCAGGGTTTCGACCGCGCCTTCCGGCCCGAGCCGCGCACCGTCCCAGGCTTCGCGCTCGCGATCGCGCTCGCGGCAGAACAGCAAGGCTTCGCCGGCGGCACGGCCGGGCACCAGCACCAGCACCGCTTCGGGTTCGTCGAAGCCGGTGAGGTACCAGAAGTCGCTGTCCTGGCGGTACGGGAAGTGGGTGTCGTTGCTGCGCACGCGCTCGGGCGCGGCGGGCAGGATCAGGATCGCGTCCGGCCCGGCCATGCGCATCAACTGGCGACGGCGGCGGGCGTATTCGGCTGGCTCGATTCCCAGTGGACGCACGGCGTGCCTCAGTGCAATCGCCCGGGTTTGCGGCGCGCGATCAGCCCGTCGCCGTGGATCAGCAGCGCGGCCACGCGCGCGAACTCGGCGATTTCCATCAGCGCCTGCTCGTCCTGCTCGTCCTCGTCGACGACGAAGCCGGCGATGTTGGCCAGGTCCGCGAAGGCTTCCTGCGCATCCTCGGACAAGGGCGGGCGGTTGGGCGCGAGCGAAAAGCCGGCGAGGAAGCCACGGCACCAGTCGAACAGCGCCGCGACGCGCTCGACCAGCGGCGCGTCGTCGTCGGGAAGGAGCAGCGAGAACCCCATGTCCGGGTCGGCCAGCGCCGCGATGCTGGCCTCGCGCAGATCGCCGAGCACCGCGTCGTCGCGCACCGTGGCGGCATCGGCTTCCACGTGCAGGCGCGCGAGCCAGTCGTCGCCCTCGAGCGACGCGCCGGCGGCGATGAAGCCGGTCGCCAGCCCGTGCAGCTCGGCGGCGTCGATGCCGATGGCGCAGCGCGCCAGCGCGGCTTCCACCTCGCCGAACGGCGGGAGGTGGACGTCCCGGCTCACCAGACCACTTCGGCCATCGAGCAGTTCAGGCCCGAGCCGATGCCCATCAGCGCAATGCGCTGGCCCTTGCGCAGCCGGCCCATTTCCTTGAGCTTGGACAGTACGATCGGCACCGAGGCCGGGCCGATGTTGCCGTGCTCGGCGAAGATCGTCAGCACCTTCTTCGGATCGATGCCGAAGGCCTTGATGAAGGCCTGGGTGTGCACCTGGCTGACCTGGTGGATGACGAACTCGTCCAGTTCCTCCACCGCCCAGCCCAGCGCCGTCTTGGCGGCGGCGAAGGTCTTCTGCGCGAGCTTGAGGCCCTCGATCAGCAGCATGCGGGTGTCGGTGACCATGCGGTCCAGGTTGCCGCGGCACAGCGTGTTCCACTGCGTGGCCGCGCGCGTCACGCCGCCCTTGTAGCGCGGCGCGTCCGGCGTCAGTTCGCTGCGCGAAAGCACCATCGCGGCGGCGCCGCAGCCCAGCGTCAGCGTCGCCACCTCCTGCCGGAACTGTTCTTCGGTGATGTCCGGCGCGGTCATCCGCTCCAGCGTCTTTTCGTAGGCGAGGTTGGCGGTTTCGCCGTCCACCACCAGCGCGTATTCGATCTCGCCGCGCTCGATCATGCGGCTGGCGATGTCCATGCCGTTGATGAAGGCAAGGCATGCGTTCGCCAGATCGAAGTTCTGGCAGGTGTCCGACAAGCCGAGGTTGCCCGAGACGATGCTGGCCGTGGACGGCTCCAGGTAGTCGCGGCTCACCGAGGTGTTGACCAGGAGGCCGATCTTCTCGCGCGGCACGTCCAGCTCGGCCAGCGCCTTCTCGGCCGCGAGCGTGGCGGCGTCGGAAGCCTGGACGCCGTCTTCCCAGAAGCGGCGGGAATGGATGCCGGCGATATCGCCCAGGACGTCGGTGCGGATGCCCAGGCGGTCCAGCGTGGGACGCAGGCGCTGGTTGATTTCCGCGGAACTGAGCGGGCGTGGCGCATCGATGTGCGCGATGCTGGCGATCGAAACGTGCTGGAACAGCATGGTCCTGCCGAAAAGTGGGGAGACAAGCCGGGCAACGCTACATTGAACTTTCCCCTCGCGCAAGCCGAACGCCCTCCAGTGCGCGGGAATGAATGACACGTCCAAGTCACGTATCGGCCTGCGCGGCGTCATTCGTCCTTGGCGGCACGGCGCGGGCCACTCGAGAAGGGAACTGGCACCCTGATGAACACATCCGGCCACCCGGCGGAACGGCATCGCGGGCACCCGGCCGGCGAAGGGCCGCGCAGTGCGTGGTCGCTGAGCCGGCCGCGCCTGCTGCTGTCGCTCGCGCTCGGCTTGCTGGTGTTCCTGTTCGTCCATCGCGGCCCGCCCGTGGACCAGGTCGCCGGCATCGACCTGTGGTTCGGGCTGCGCGGGCCGCTTTCCGGGGATCCGTGGAAATGGATCGGCGTGGCGCTGCTGCTGGCGATCGTCTTTGGCATCGAACGGCTCGGCCTCGCCTCCCTGCTCATCCGCCGGCCATCGTGGGCCGACATCGAATGGGCGCTGTACGCCTTCAGCGCCGCGATGGCCTGGGCCTGGGTGGCGGGGATGATCGCCCCGCAGGAAGGCAACAAAGGCATCGAAACCATCGTGCGGCTCGGCGCGGCGGGCATCCTCCTCCTCACCGTGACCGCCGCCATCACCGAGGAAATCGTCTACCGCGGCTTCCTGGCCGAACGGCTGGGCGCGCTGTTCGGCCCGCGACGCTGGGCACCGTGGGCCGGCGCCGCATCGAGCCTGGCGATCTTCGTCGTGCCGCACCTGGCCTTCTTCGGCCCTTCGTGGCTGCTGCACCAGTTCCCGACCGTCCTGGCCATCTCGGCCATCGCGCTGATCCGCCGCAATCTCGTCGCGGCGATGCTGCTGCACCTGCTTACGAACCTGCCGATTCTGTACTTCCTGCTTTGAATCGGCCCGTTCTGATGCAGCGCGAGCGAAGGTGCAGCCGGACGGCGCGGTGGCGAAGGAGGCAACGCCGGGGCGCTGGCAGTCGCCTGCGGTAGCGCCCGGGAGAGAGAGAGAGAGAGGGAGGCCGGAGTCGCTTCAGCGGGATTCTTCCGCCACCGCCACGCGATTCCACTCCGGCGTCGGCGCGCGCAGCAGATGCCGCACGAAGAAATCGAACAGGCGGCGATTCACGTAGTCCACCGGCTCTTCCGAGCGCCCCACCGCATGCCCGCCGCCGGGCACGACGAGCAGGTCGAAATCCTTGCCGGCGCGGATCAGCGCGTCGGCCACCTGATACGTGGACGCCGGATCGACGTTGGCATCCTGCTCGCCGAGGATCATCAGGAGATGCCCACGCAGCAGGTGCGCGTTGTCCACGCCGGAGGCGCGGGCGTAGCTTTCGTCCACCGGCCAGCCCATCCACTGCTCGTTCCAGCTGATCTTGTCCATGCGGTTGTCGTAGCAACCGTTCATGCCCACCGCCACCGTGTAGAAATCGCCCTGGAACAGCAGCGCGTGGAGCGCGTTCTGCCCGCCGGCGGAGGCGCCGTAGATGCCCACGCCGCGGCTGATGTCGTAGGACCGATCGCGCGCGGCCATGGCCTTGTGCCAGGCGATGCGGTCCGGGAAACCGGCGTCGCCCAGGTTCTTCCAGGCCACGTCGTGGAAAGCCTTCGAGCGGTGCATCGTGCCCATGCCGTCGATCTGCACCACGATGAAGCCGAGGTCGGCCAGCATCTGCATGCCGATGATCTTGTCGCCGCCGGAGTGATGGCCGAACGGCCAGTAGGTCTTGGGCACGTAGGCATCGTGCGGGCCGGCGTAGATATTCTCGACCACCGGATAGCGGCGCGCCGGATCGTAGTCGGCGGGGCGCACGACGATGCCGTGGATCGGCGTCTTGCCATCGCGGCCGGGCGCGACGAAGGCTTCGGGCGGGCGGTAGCCGGCGGCGGTGAGCGCGGAAACGTCGGCCTGTTCCAGCGTGGCGACCAGGCGGCCGTCGCGGGCGTCGCGCAGCTCGGTGGTATCGGGCCTGTCGATGCGCGACCAGGTATCGGTGTAGTGCTTCCCGTCCGGCGACAGCGACACTTCGTGCCAGCCCTCGCCCGGCGTCAGGTGCGCGAGGTGCTTCCCGTCGAAATCCACGCGATAGAAATGCTTGAAGTACGGATCGCCCGGTTCGCGCCCATTGGCGGTGAACCAGACTTCGCGGCGCTCGTCGTCCACGCGGACGATCTCGCGCACCGCCCACTCGCCCCGCGTGAGTTGGCGCGGCTCGCCGGTCCTGCCGTCGAACAGGTACAGGTGGTTCCAGCCGTCGCGCTCGCTCATCCACAGGATTTCCTCGCCGCGCTCGCCCACGTCGTGGTAATGGCTGCGCTGCCACCAGTCGTTGACGAAGGTGTCGGCGGTTTCCTCGATGACGGTGCGGGTGTCGCCGCTTTCCGCATCGACCTCGACCAGGCGGATGCGCTTGCGGGTGCGCTCGACATAGCGGAACGCGAGCGTCCTGCCATCGGCGCGGAAATACAGCGGCGACAGTTCGAACGGCGTGGGGAACAGGGCGTTGTCCACCACCGTGCGCTGCCCGGTCTCCACGTCGAACAGCACCGGCGTATCGATGTCCACCGCATCGCCGGGCTTGGGATAGAGCTGGGTCTGCACGCGGGTATGCACCTGCCCGCGAGGACGGCTTTCCACCCGGAACACCTTGCGCTGGCTGCCGGGCGCGACGCGATACAGCGCCACGCGGCGCGAATCGGGCGACCACTTCAACGATTCGGGATCGTAGAAGTTGCGCGCATCGCCATCCTGGCTCAGCGGCGCGACCTCGCCGGTTTCCAGCGTGCGCAGCATCAGGTCGTCGTTCTGCACGAACGCCTCCAAGCGCCCGTCCGGCGAACGCTTCGGCGCGGCATCGGCCGGCACCGAGCGATCCCGCACCACGCCCCAGGCGCGCGGCTGGCCATGGGACGGCGCGTCGGCAGTCCGGCAGGACACCGGCTCCAGCGTGCACTGCCAGTAATCGCTGCCGACATAAAAGCGGATCGCCTTGCCTTCGTCGGCGCGTTCGTAGCCGAAGAACGGCAACTTCAACGGATCGAACTCGCGCCCGGCGGCCTTGCCCAGCGCCTGTGCGACGGCGTCGTGATCGAAGGCGCGCTGCGCGGTATCGCTGCCGACGCGGCGCTCGACGAACTCGAAGCCACCGCGCACGGTGCGGCGATAGCGGTAGTGCGCGTCGTCGATCCAGCTCACCGGGCCGGCGATGCCTGCGGTGAGGTACATCCAGTTGTCGCGCAGCCTGAGCGAGCGTTCGTAGGCGGCGGCATCGGGGACGGGCGGTGCGGTGGCGATCGCAACCGGGGTGAAAATCGCCGCCAGCAGCAGCAGCCAGAAAACACGTTGCTTCATTGGAATGTCCTGTTTGATGGAGTCACGGCAAGATCACCCCACTCCACACTCTCGAAAATGCCGTCATTCCCGCGAAGGCGGGAATCCAGCGTCTTAGCCTTTTTAAAGGAAGAGTCACTGGATTCCCGCCTTCGCGGGAATGACGATGATTTTTCGTCGCGGAACAACCACGCGTGGCATCACGCAAACGGCTGGTCGATCGCCACCGACGGCGGCGTGAACCACTGTGCGCCGTCCTCGGTGACGTGGAAGTGATCCTCCAGCCGCACGCCGAACCTGCCCGGCACCACGATCATCGGCTCGTTGCTGCAACACATGCCCGGCGCCAGCGGCAGCGCGTTGCCGCGCACCAGATACGGGGCTTCGTGGATCGACAGGCCGCAACCATGCCCGGTGCGATGCGGCAGGCCGGGCAGGCGGTAATCCGGGCCGAGACCGGCGGCTTCCAGCACGCGGCGCGCGGCCGCGTCGATGGCCTCGCACGGCACGCCGGGGCGCACGGCATCGAAGGCGGCCTGCTGCGCGGCGCGTTCCAGATCCCAGATGCGCCGCTGGTCGGCATCGGGCGTGCCGAAGATCCAGGTGCGGGTCACGTCGGAGTTGTAGCCCTGCACGCTGCATCCGGTGTCGATCAGCACCAGTTCGCCTTCGCGCAGGTGCTGCACGCCCGGCACGCCGTGCGGGACCGCGGTGGCGTGGCCGAACTGCACGATGCAGAAGGTGGAGCCGCCATCGGCGCCGAGCGCGCGATGCGCCTCGTCGATGAAGCGCACCAGCTCGTCCGTGCCGATGCCCTCGCGCGCGATGCCGGCGGCCAGGCGATGCACCTCCAGCGTCATGTCGCAGGCCTGCTGCATCAGCGCCAGTTCGGCCAGCGACTTGCGGCGGCGGCAGCCGTCGATCACCGCCGTCGCATCGACGATGGCCGCCGCGCCAAGCTGCGCGGCAAGGCCGGTGTGGATGCGCAGCGCCGCTTCCGGGTCGAGCGCCAGCGTGCGCGCGCCGCGTTCGGCCATGATCGCGGCGACCAGCGCGTGCGGATCCTCGTGTTCTTCCCACAGGCGCTTTTCCACCGGGATCTTCAGCACCGCGTCGAGCGAACCTTCCTCGAAGGCCGGCGCCACCAGCACAGGCTCGCGGCTGGCGGTCACCAGCAGCGCCACGAGCCGCTCGCTGGCGCCCCACGGCACCCCGGCGAAATAGCGCAGCGACGCGCCGGCGTTCACCAGCAGCGCATCCGCGCCCAGTTCGCGCAACAGGCGGCGCGCGTCCTCCAGGCGTTGCGCGTATTCCGCAGGCAGGATGGGCGCGGCGCGGTTGGCCCAGGGCTTCAGGCGCGCACGCGCCTGTTCGAGTGAGAGGTGACCGATCTGTGCGTTCATCAAACGTCCTTCATGGAACCTGGTTCTTGTTCGTCATCCCGCGCAGGCGGAAACGACGCCCCCGAGGTCATGCGCACCATGACGCGAAACGCCGCCCGGCGGAACAACCGGGCGGCGCGGCGGCGCGAACGCGGGCGGTTCGCGCCGCGCGACGAGGTCACATGCGGTACTGGAGCGTCACGAAGTACTCCGTGCCCACCGCGTTGTACTTGCTGATGTCCGCATACGGCCACCACTTTTCCGAGTCGTGGCGGAAGGGCTTCTTGTCGAACAGGTTGACGACGTTCAGGCCCAGCGACAGCGCGTCGGTGAAGCGGTAATCGGCCGACAGGTTGACCGTGGTGAAGGACGGATGGCGCTCGTAGCTGTCGGCCCAGCGCACCGGCGAGGAGCCGAGGCGGTTGACGTGCACATACGTGCCCAGGTTGCCGTAGTTCCAGCCCAGCGTGGCGTAGGCGCGGGTGCGGAACTCGTTGTTCCACTGGGCGTCGCGGATGTCCTCTTCCTCGTCCTCGGGCAGGTAGCGCTCCAGCGTCTTGAACACGTGGGTGTAGCCCAGGCGGGCCGTGAAGCGGCCGGCGTTCTGCGTCGGGAACGCCGATTGCCAGGTCAGGTCCACGCCGTCCTGCTGGCGCATGCCGGTGTTGAACGGGCTGGTGATGACCGAGGTGATGGTGTTGTTCGGCCCGCCGCGCTCCACCCGCGCCATCATCTCCACGCACTTGGGCGAGCTGGCGTCCACCGTGTTGCCGGAGGCGTCGAAGCCCAGCGCGCACTCGGCCGCGTAGCGCAGCACGGTGCTGGCGCCGATGATGCCGATCTGGTCTTCCAGGCGGATGCGGAACAGGTCCAGCGTGAAGGAATGGTTGTCGCCGAGCTGGGCGACCATGCCGAGCGAATCGGTGCGGCCGGTTTCCTCGCGCAGCGACGGGTCGCCTTCCGAATACTGGCGGATGGAGCCGGTGCCGTAGTTGTTGCCGCAGGCCTGCCACGACATACCCGGTTCCAGTCCCTCGGTCTGCACGCAGCGCAGGTAGTCCACGCCGCTGGTGTAGGACGAACTGCGCTCGGCGAACATCACGTGCATGTCCGGCGCGCGGAACGACGTGGCGCGCGAGGCGCGGAACATCAGCCAGTCCAGCGGGCGCCAGCTCAGGCCGAACTGGTAGGTGGCGGCGCCGCCCACGTCGGAGGCGTCGTCGTAGTAGTCGTAGCGGCCGGCCACCTTGGCTTCGAGCCGGCCGACGGGCGAATCGGCATCCAGCAGCGGCAGCGCCAGCTCGCCGCCGAGGGCGTAGCGGTTGCGGTCGCCGCGCCCGCGGATGCCGCTCCAGCCGTAGATGTCGCCATTGACCGTCGGAAGATCCGTCAGGAAGCGGTAGGTGTCGCGGCTGGCCTCGACGATGGCCGCGAACGCGGCGTCGCCGGCGGGCATCGCGAACAGGGTGCCGGAAATGTCCGCGCTGATCGTCTGCGAGGTGGAGCGGCCGTCGCCGACGGAAGTGTGCAGCACCGCGTCGAACATTTCCGGGCTGAGCTGGCCGAGCAGGTCCAGGCCGGCGTTGGGGATGTAGCGGCCATCGAGCTGGCTCTGGTTCACCCGCACCCAGCGGCTGCCGGACCACGGTTGCGCCCAGTCCACGCCTTCGGCGCCGAAGATCAGCCCCAGCATCTTGGCGTCGTCGAAGCGCACCACCGAGTCGGTGTAGCGGTACACGCCCGCGCTGTAGCCCAGGTTGTAGTCGAAGCGGCCGATCTCGCCGCGCAGCCCCGCGCTCAGGGTGTGGCTGGTTTCCTTGAACGACTGGTTGCTGGTGGGCGTCTCGAAATCGCGGAACGAGCGCCAGACGTGGCGCAGGCCCAGCACCTGCGGCGTGGCGGCGTTGATGTCGTCCACCACTTCGTAGTCCACGCCGTAGCTGTAGCGGTACAGGCCGGCATCGGCCTTGGAACGGCCGGACATCAGCGTCATGTAGAACTCGTGGTCGCCGAAGTAGTGGCTCAGGTTGGCGAAACCGAACACGCGCTCGCGCTGGTTGCGGATGGTGTAGGTGCCGAAGATGTTGTCGCCGCAGTAGTTCTCCGGGCCTTCGCCGGCCCAGCCGGGACGCACCGCCTCGTAGCCCACCTGGTTGCAGCGATCGGAAATGTCGAGCAGGCCCCAGCCGTTGGCCACGTCCCAGAACGACATCACCTGCTCCAGCTCGTGGTAATCCGGATCGGGCGAATCGGTCGGATGATCGAACCAGTCGCGCTGGTCGCCCCGGATCGGGCGGCGGTCGTCGTATTCCAGGCCGAAGCTGATGCGCGTGTCGCCGCGCTCCACGCCGGATGTGAAGGTGAAGCGGTCCGAGCGCCCGCCGCCGTCCACGGTGTTGCCGTAGCGGTAGTTGAGCGTGGTCTCGTCGATGTTGTCCTTCAGGATCACGTTGACCACGCCGGCCACCGCGTCCGAGCCGTAGATCGCCGAGGCGCCGTTGCTGAGCACTTCCACACGCTCCACCGCCGAGGTGGGAATCATCGCCAGGTTGATGACGTTGCCCGACACCGTGCCGGCCGGCTTGGGCATCATCGGCACGCGGCGGCCGTTGAGCAGCACCAGCGTGTAGCCGGCACCGAAGCCGCGCAGGTTCAGCGCCTGCGCATTGGCGTGGAAGTTGTTGGTGGATTCCTCGCCGATGAAGACGCCGGTGTTGACGGTGAGGTTGGACAGCGCATCGTAGAGATTGGCGAAGCCCTGGTTCTGCAGGTCGGTGGCGAAGTAGATCTGGACCGGCTCCACGCCCTCCACCTCGGTGCGCTTGATGCGCGAGCCGGTCACCTCGACCCGCTCGAGCGACTGCGCCTGGCTTTCGTCGGCGGCCTGCGTCGTATTCGAAACCTCTGCCTGGCTCTGCTGCGCGAAGGCCACGCTGCCGCTCAGCGCCAGTCCGATGGCCAGCGCCAGCGCGCTGGGTGAATTCCCTCTCATTGGATGTCCTCCCGGTTGATGGATGGCGCAACACGTTCCGAGCCAGTGCTCGTCCGGACGCTCCGCCGACCCTTTCCATGCTTGACGGTGTGCGGCATCGCGGGCTAGCGCGAAATGGCCGCACCCCACGCAGAAACGGCACAAAGCCCTTCCGGACACGCGGGCGACGCATGCCGCGCGCGATACCGCATCGCAGCATTGCGCGATGCCCGCCACGGATTCACACTTGAAACACTCTGTGTCGCCCGGAGCCGGTCGCGCAGTGCACCGCAGGGGGAAAACGACGATGCGGCAATCGCCGCAAGCGGGGCGGGCATGGATCGGAAGGCAGCAGGATGGCGTGCGGCGGGCATCGCACTGGCGTGGTGCGCGATGGCGCATGCCGGCGAGGCGGGCATCTTCGCCGACGATTTCGAATCGCCGCCTCCGGCGATCACCGATGCGGACGCCGCCCGCTTCCTCGACCAGGCCAGTTTCGGCGGGCGCCTGTCCGACATCGCTCAGGTGCGCAGCCTCGGCTACGAGGGCTGGCTGGCCCAGCAGTTCGCCGCGCCCGTTTCGTTGCAGAAACCCTACCTGGACTGGCTGCGCTCGCAGAACCTGGGCGTGTACCAGCAGGCGCGCGTGGCCGCGTGGTTCACGCACGCCGCGCAACTGGCCGATCCGAGCGATCCATCGCACCAGCACGCCGACCAGCTGCGCCAGCGCGTGGCCTTCGCGCTGTCGGAAGTGATGGTGGTGTCCGACCGCAACGCCTCGCTCACCTACCAGCCCTGGGCACTGGCCGACTACCACGACACGCTGGCGCGCAACGCCTTCGGCAACTACCGGCAACTGCTCGAGGAGGTGACGCTGCACCCGGCGATGGGGCGGTACCTGAGCATGCTCGGCAACCGCAAGACCGATGCGGCGCTCAACATCCGCCCCGACGAGAACTACGCGCGCGAAGTGCTGCAACTGTTCTCCATCGGGCTGGTGCGGCTCAATCCCGACGGCAGCGTGTTCGACGGCGATGCCGCCGCGCCGGGCGTGCAGCCCGTGCCGACCTACGACCAGCACGTGGTGCGCGGCTTCGCCCATGTGTTCACCGGCTGGAACTTCGCCGGCTGCACGGTGCAGACCTACACCACCTGCGAACAGGGCGGCGTGCCCCACCACCCCTCGTGGACCACGCCGATGCAGCCGTTCGAGTCCTTCCACGACACCACCACCGCCAAGCAGTTGCTGGCCTATCCGGGCGTGAGCCTGCCCGGCGGCGTGCTCGCGCCCGGCGGCAATGCGCAGGAGGAGCTGGCGGCGGCGCTGGACAACATCTTCCACCACCCCAACGTCGGCCCGTTCATGGCGCGCCACCTGATCCAGCGGCTGGTGACGAGCAACCCGACGCCCGCCTACGTCCAGCGCGTGGCCGGCGTGTTCGACGACAACGGCCAGGGCGTGCGCGGCGACCTGCGCGCGGTGGTGCGCGCGATCCTGCTCGATGACGAAGCGCGCAACGGCCACCTGGCCACGCCCGGCACCTTCGGCAAGCTGCGCGAGCCGATCACCCGGCTGGTGAAGCTATGGCGGGTGGCGCCGGGCGCCTCGGCGAACGGGCACGTGTTCCAGTACTCCGAACCGGACGACGAGTTCGGACAACTGCCGCTCAGCGCGCCCTCGGTGTTCAACTTCTTCCGGCCCGACTTCGCGCAGCCGGGCGAGATCCGCGACGCCGGGCTGGTGTCGCCCGAGTTCCAGATCCATACCGACACCCAGCTCGTCAGCGCGCCGAACTACCTGGGCTGGCGCATCTTCTACTTCTGGCAGGGCAGCAACTATTCGGTCGCGCAGGCCGACGAGGAAACGCTGATGGACTACTCGGCGCTGCGCGCGCTGGCGGCCGACCCGGCGGCGCTGGTGGACCATCTGGACCTCGTGATGATGTCCGGACAGATGTCCGGCTACATGCGCGACCTGCTCATCGCGCGGCTCGACGGCCCGGTGCCGGACCAGGTGCCCGGCATGGGCGGCGGCACGCCCGAACAGCGCCGCGCGGTGTTCCGGGTGCAGCAGGCGCTGTACCTGATCGTCACGTCCCCCGAATTTTCGATCCAGAAATAGGAGCGCGCCATGCACTTCGACCGCCGCGCCTTCCTGCGCCGTTCCCTTCATGCCGCACTCGGCGGCGTGGTCGTCGCCAGCGCGTTCGGCAGCCTCAGGGCGATGGCCGCCGCCGCGCACATCAACGGCACGCCACTTCCCGGTTACCGTGCGCTGGTCTGCGTGTTCCAGCACGGCGGCAACGACAGCTTCAACAGCATCGTGCCGGTCTCCCCGACCCATCACGCCACCTATTTCGCCGCGCGTCCGGCGCTGGCCGTGCCGCTGGCACAGGCGCAACCGCATGCGCTCGCGCCGCTGCCCGATGGCCTGCCCGGCGATGGCGCGAGCTATGGCCTGCATCCCTCGCTCGCGCCGCTGCGCGCGCTGTTCGAGCAGCAGCGCCTGGCCATCGTCGCCAATGTCGGCACCCTGCTCGGCCCGATCACGCAGGCGCAGTACCAGGCCAATCCCGCGCTCGCGCCGCCGCAGCTTTTCTCGCATTCGGACCAGGCCAACTTCTGGCAGACCTCGCGCCCGGACGACGCCAATGCCGACGGCTGGGGCGGGCGCATCGCCGACCTGCTGCACGCCGCCAACCCCGGCGCACCGCTGCCGATGACGATGTCGCTCGGCGGCCAGAGCCTGTTCCAGCGCGGCAGCGCGGTCGATCAATACGTGCTGCCCGCCTGTGCCGGCGACCATTGCGCGGTGGACCGCATCGATTACCTCGGCACCTGGCAGAACGAGCTTGGCAGGCAGACCTTCGAGGCGCTGATCGCCGACGGCGTGCAGTCGCACATGTTCGAGCGCGCCTACGGCCGCGCCACGCGCCGCGCGATCGACAACTACCAGATCCTCTCCGGCCTGCTCGGCACCGTGCCCGCGTGGACGACGCCGTTCCCGAACACCAACCTCGGCGGCCAGCTGCGCCAGGTCGCCAACCTCATCAGCCTGCGCGGCCCCGGCGCGCTCGCGATGAACCGGCAGATCTTCTACGTCAGCCAGGGCGGCTACGACACCCACGACCTGCAACTCACCGTGCACCCGGCCCTGCTCGCAGACCTGGCGCAATCGCTCGCCGCCTTCCACGCCGCGATGGTGCAGCTGGGCATCGCGGACGAAGTGACCGCGTTCACCGCCTCGGACTTCGGCCGCACCGTCTCCACCAACGGCGACGGCACCGACCACGGCTGGGGCGGGCATCACTTCGTGCTCGGCGGCGCGGTGCGCGGCCGCCGCTTCTACGGCCGCATGCCCTCGCTCGCGCAGCACGACAACCCCGACGACGCCGGCTACGGCCAGATCATCCCCACCACCGGCGTGGACCAGTACGCCGCCACGCTCGCCGCCTGGTTCGGCGTCGCGCCCGGCGACCTTTCGACACTGTTCCCGCGCCTTGGCGAATACGACACGCCGGATCTGGGATTCATGCAGGCCTGAGACGCACGCTGCATCATCGGAAAACACCGGCAGCACGCAAGGCCGACGTGCATCGACAGGCGCGCCGCTCTATTTGTATTACCCAATGGCAATTCGTATTACCCACACCATGAACACCCTCACCATCAAGATTCCCGAACAGCTCGAAAACCAGATCGCTGCCGCCAGCGCACAGGAGCACATCAGCAAATCCGCGCTGGTGCGGCGTGCGCTGGAAAGCTACCTGGCGCAGCGCAAGGCCACTGCGCCGTTCGTCTCGGCGCTGGACCGGGCAGGCGATCTGGTGGGATGTTTCGAGGGCGGGCCGCGTGATCTGGCCTCCAATCCGGCGCACCTGGCCGATTTCGGGAAGGACTGAGTGAGGCTCATCCTGGATACCGGCCCATGGGTCGCACTGCATTGTCGCGACGCGCAGCATCACGCCTGGGCCAAGGCGCAGTTCGCCAGCACGCCCGAGCCACTGCTGACCTGCGAGGCGGTGGTGGCGGAGACGTGTTTTCTGCTGGCGCGCGGCCAAGGCGCTGGAATTGATCGAGCGCGGCGTGGTCACGCTGGGCATGTCGCTGGATGAGGAAATCGCCAGGTGCGCGCGCTGTTCTCGCGCTACGAGAACGCCCCCGCTTCACTGGCCGATGCCTGCCTGATTCGCATGTCCGAGCTCTACGATCCTTGCCGTGTGCTGACGCTGGACAGCGATTTCCACATCTATCGGCGGCACGGGCGCAAGGCAATTCCCGTTCTCACGCCGTGAGCGACAGGGGACACGGCCCCGCCCGCCTCACTCCTCCCGAACCGGATACGTCTCGGCTTCTTCCAGTTGCAGCGGCTGGCTGGCCGGCTGCGCCGGGCGGGCGGCGTTGCGGGTGGAGGGCACGGCGCTGCCGCAGCGGAAGGCGGCGAAGCGCTGTTCGCCGGCGTAGGGTTCGTCGAGCGGCTTGATGGCGTCCGCGGAAAGGCTCACGGCTTCGTTGCGGGCCATGGTTTCCAGTTCGTCGCGCACCTTGATGTCGTTGCGGCGGTACAGGCCCACCTTGTCCTTCACCGAGACGCCGATTTCCCCGCGCGCGGTGCAGCCGTCGGTGGCGGCATCGGCGGCCAGGACGCGGACGCGCGCGCCATCGGGTTCCATCTTCACCCAGGTGCAGGCGCCCAGCGCGAGCGTGGCTGCGGCGGCGATGGGGAGGAAAGGCTTCATGGCAGGCTCCGCGGAATGGGCATAAAAAAGACGGGCGGAGTATGTCACTCCGCCCGTCGCATCGCATGGCTGGACAATGAACCGTCGGCGTGGAACCGTCAGCGCAATTTCCTGCCGTCCGCGTCCAACACCACGACATCGCCCAGTTCGAGCGAGCGCACCGGCTCCTCGATCTGCTTGAGGTCGCCGACGATCACCCAGGTCAGGGCCTGTGGCTTGATCAGGCCGGCGGCCTGGCGCACGGCGTCGAGGCTGGTGGCCTCGGTGCGCTGCTTGAGCGTGGTGACATAGTCGTCCGGGCGCTGGTAGCGCACGATGCCGCCGATGGCGCTCATCACCGCGCCGGCGGTTTCATAGGCGCCGGGCAGGCTGCGCACGTTGTTGACCTTGATGTTGTCCACTTCGGCCTCGCTGGCCGGGCGGTCGTTGGTGGCGAACGCGGCGATGTCGTTGCGCAGCTCGACGATGGCATCGGCGGTCTTGTCGATCTGCACCGGCGCATAGGCGATCCACGGGCGCTGGCCCTTGGCGCCGCTGGCATAGCTGTAGGCGCCGTAGGCCCACTGCTTTTCCTCGCGCAGCTTCATGTTCAGGCGCGAGCTGAACTTGCCGCCGAGCACGCCGTTGGCGAGGTCGAAGTCCAGCGCGGCCGGGTCCATCGTGGAATTGACCACCTGGCCGACCAGGATGTTGGCCTGCACCGCGCCGGGCTGGTCGACGAGGTACACGCGCGGCTTGGCCGGCAGCGCCACCGCGTCCACCTTCGGCAGCTTGAGCTTGCCGCGTGGGGCCTTCCACGTGCCGAAGCGGGCTTCGAGCAGCGGCACGATCTGCGCCAGCGTGGTATCGCCCACCACGATGATCGTGGCGTTGTCCGGGCGGATGATGTCGCGGTGGAAGGCCACCAGGTCATCGCGCTTGAGCGAGGCGATGGACGCTTCGTTGCCGGTGCCGCTGAACGGGATTGCATACGGATGGCCTTCGCCGTACAGCAGCGGCGGCAGCAGGCGGTTGGCGACGCCGTTGGGGCGGGTCTTTTCCTGGCGGATGCCGGCGATCCACGCCTGCCGCACGCGCTCGATTTCCTTCTCGGCAAAATCCGGGCGCAGGATCACGTCGGCGAACAGGTCGAGCGAAGGCTCGAGCTTGTCGGCGAGCGCGGAAACGTAGACGTTGCTGCCGTCCAGCGACGCGCCCGCGCCGACGTTGGCGCCGAGCGCCTGGGCGCGGTCGGCCAGGGCCAGCGCATCCATGCCGGCGGCGCTTTCGTCCATCATCGCCATCGCGAAACTCGCGGTACCCAGGGTGCGGCCCACGTCGGCGGTGTAGCCGCCGGCGAACTCCATGCTCACCTGCACCACCGGGATCTCATGGCGCTCGGCCAGCACCACGCCGATGCCGTTCTTGAGCCGGGCGCGTTGCAGGGCGGGGAAGCTCAGGTCCGGGTAGCTGGTGGTTTCGGGCACGCCCTTGGAGCGGTCCACGTCGGTGGCGACGACGGTGTACTTGGGATCGGGCGTGAGCACCTTGTCCTTGTCCGCCTGCGCCTCGCCGGCCACGTGCGGCGCATCCTCGGCCGGCGTGGGCGGAGCATCGCCCGGCATCACGACCAGGGTGTGGTCGCCTTGCGCCAGCCAGGTGGCGGCGGCCTTTTGCAGCGCGTCGGCCGTGGCCTCGGCCAGCACTTTCTGGCTGTCGCGGAAGCAGCCGGGGTTACCGGTGAAGGTGGCGCACTGCGCCAGCGCGTCGGCCTTGCCGCCGAAGCCGCCGATGCGCTCGATGCCGCGCACGAAACCGGCCTGGAACACGGTGCGGGCGCGTTCCAGTTCATCGGCGGTGGGGCCGTCGGCGATCAGGCGCTTGATTTCCTCGTCGAGGATCTTCTCGATCTTCTCGACGTTTTCCGGCGAGTTGGCGTTGACGATGATGGCGAAGGTCGAACCCAGCTCGCCGCCCCAGGCGCCGGCGCTGACGCTGTCGGCGAGCTTTTCCTCGTGCACCAGGCGCTTGTCCAGGCGCGAGGACTTGCTGCCGCCGAGCGCCTGCGCGACGAGCTGGAGATGGCCGAGATCGGCGGTGCCGAACTGCGGCACGTTCCAGACGCGGTAGATGCGCGCCTGCGCCACGCGGTCGCTCATCGTCTCGCGCGTGGAGGCCTTGCGCGGGGCCGGGTCGGGCGCGATCTTGGGCACGGTGATGCTGGCCGGGATGTCGCCGAAGTAACGCGTCACCTTCTCTTTCGCGACGGTCGCGTCGATGTCGCCGGCCAGCACCAGCACGGCGTTGTTGGGGCCGTACCAGTCCCGGAACCAGCCCTTCACGTCATCCAGCGAGGCCGCGTCCAGATCGGCCATCGAGCCGATCACCGAGTGATGGTAGGGGTGGGCCTTGGGATAGCTGGCGCGCGAGAGCGCGTCCCAGACCTGGCCGTAGGGCTGGTTCTCGCCCTGGCGCTTTTCGTTCTTGACCACGCCGCGCTGCTCGTCGAGCAGGGCCTGGTCCACCGCGCCGAGGAAGTGGCCCATGCGGTCCGACTCCATCCACAGCGCCATGTCCAGCGCGGTGGTGGGGACGTTCTGGAAATAGTTGGTGCGGTCCTGGTTGGTGGTGCCGTTCTGGTTGGTGGCGCCCACCTTCTCGAAGGGGGCGAAGAACTCGTCGCGGTGGTTTTCCGAGCCCTGGAACATGAGGTGCTCGAACAGGTGCGCGAAGCCGCTCTTGCCCAGCGGCTCGTCCTTGGCACCGACGTGGTACCAGATGTTGACCGCCACCACGGGCGCCTTGCGGTCCTCGTGCACGATCACGCGCAGGCCATTGGGAAGGGTGAATTCCTCATAGGGAATGTCGACCTGGGTCTTGCCCAGGGCGTGGCTGCCGGCCAGCATCAGGCCGAGCGCCGCCACGAGGCGGGTGGTACGAGCGAAGCGCATTGCGGGGTTACTCCACGAAGCCGGAACGAAAGGCCGTGAATTGTAGTGGCCGCGCCCGCCCGCGCCGTGGGCCATCGGTCATGCCGTCAGCCGTAGCGCGCTTTCAGCATCTCGAACGCCGAGCGCAGCGCCATCGCCTCGCCGCCGCGCGGGCGGCCGGGGCGGTCGCCGTCGTTCCAGGCGTAGACGTCCAGATGCGCCCAGCGCTGGCCTTCGGGGATGAACTTTTCCAGGTACAGCGCGGCGGTGACCGCGCCGGCCATGCGCGAGCCGGCGTTGGCGATGTCGGCGACGTGGCTGACGAGATAGCGCAGGTACGGCCGCCACAGCGGCATGCGCCAGACCGGGTCGCGCAGGCGTTCGCCGGCGTCGATCCAGCCGGCGGCCACGCCTTCGTCGTTGGAAAACAGCGCAGGGAGGTCCGGGCCGAGCGCGATGCGGGCCGCGCCGGTGAGCGTGGCGAAATCCAGGATCAGGTCGGGCGAGGCTTCGGCCGCATAGGCCAGCGCATCGCACAGCACGACGCGGCCTTCGGCATCGGTGTTGTCGATCTCCACGCTCACGCCCTTGCGCGTGGCGACCACCTCGCCGGGACGGTAGGCATCCGGGCCGATGGCGTTCTCGACCGCCGGCACCAGCAGGCTCAGTCGCACCGGCAGGCGCTGATCCATGACCAGGCCCGCCAGCGCGATGGCGTGCGCCGCGCCGCCCATGTCCTTCTTCATGTGGCGCATGCCGTCGGAGGGCTTGATGTCCAGCCCGCCGGTATCGAAGCACACGCCCTTGCCGACCAGCGCGAGCCGGGGATGCGCCGGGTCGCCCCAGGTCAGCTCGATCAGTCGCGGCGCGCGGTGGCTGGCGCGGCCGACGGCATGGATGGCGGGGAAGTTTTCCTCCAGCAACGCATCGCCGGCGACGCTGCGCACGGTGGCGCCGTAGCGTCCGGCCAGTTCGCGCGCCGCATCCTCGAGGTGCGCCGGCCCCATGTCCTGCGTCGGCGTGTTGACCAGATCGCGGACGCGCAGGCAGGCCTCCAGTTGCGCCCGCGCCTCGGAAACGCCCGGCGCATCCGGGGCCACGAGCAGCGTGGCCGGCGCGCGCCTGGACGCGCGGTAGCGGGAAAACCGGTACGCCGCCAGACCCCAGCCGAGCAGCGCGCGCGCCGGATCGATGCGCTCGCCCCATTCGGGATGCAGGCGATAGCGGCCTTCGGGCAAGGCGAACGGCAGCGTGCCGAGCGCGTGCGGGTCCTCCGCGTCGCCGATGCCGGCCAATACCAGCGCGATGCGGCCATCGGCGCCGGGCACGGCGAGCAGGCTATCGGGTTTCGCGGCAAAGCCATTCGCGGCAACCCAGCCGCGCGCATCGGCCTCCAGCGCGGCGAGCGTGGCGGGCAGCGAAGCCGCATGCACGGCGACGATCGGAGTGGCGTCGAGATCCACGGCAAGTTCGATGGCGGCAGAAAGGGGCATGGAGGTTCTCAGTGGGTCGCGGTCCCGCAATCCAGCCGTCGGGCCAGTTCGTCGAGATCGCGGACGATGTAGTCGGGATCGGCATGTTCGGCCTGCCACGCCGCCGCCTCGCGGTTGACCCAGGCGCAGCGCAACCCGGCTCGGCGCGCGCCGAGCACGTCCAGCTCGGGGTCGTCGCCCACGTGCAGCACTTCGTCCGGGCGCAGGCCCAGGCGCTGGCAGGCGGCGTGGAAGATGCTGGCGTGCGGCTTGGCGACGCCGTGTTCGCGCGCACCGAGCTGGAACACGAAATGCCGCTCGATGCCGATGCGCGCCAGATCGGCGTTGCCGTTGGTCAGCGCCGCCACCGGGTAACGCCGCGCCAGCCGGGACAGCGCATCGGCGGTGTTCGGATACAGATCGACGATGTTGCGATGGGCGATGAACACCTCGAAGGCCGGCGCCACCAGCGCCACGTCCTCGCCGCTGTCGGCCAGCGCGTGGTGCAGGGTGAGGCGGCGCTGCGCGGTGAAGTCGTGCGCGATCTCCGGGCGCTGCGCGGCGATGGCGTCGCGCAGCGCGCGCATCGCCGCCACCGGATAACGCTGCGCGGTGCGCGGCGCGTGTTGCGCGAGCCAGTCGTGCAGCGCCTGCTCGGCCCGGACGATGGCGGGCCAGATCGGCCACAGCGTGTCGTCGAGATCGAGGGTGATGGCGCGGATCGGCACGGCGGCGAAAGAGTGCGTAGGAACGGGCAACGATAGCACGTGGCTTTCGGATGCCCCGTCGCGCATGCCTTTCCGTTCCCTATCCCCTATGCGCATTTATGCCCCGTTGCGAACCCCATGGGCGCGAAAACCGATGCTGCACCTGCACATGAGAACTCTTTGACAGCGCTGTCATCGGTATGCAACATGCCCGCCGAAGCAGCAAGCCATCCTCTGCTACCAAGGAGAAACCTCATGGGCCGACCGACGTCGCTTTCCATCGTTTTCGCCGCCTTCCTTGCCGCGACCGCGTGCCTTCCATCGAAGGCCCATGCACAGACGCCGGTCTGGGCGGAGGAATTCGATGGCCCGGGCATCGAGACGGACAACTGGGTCTTCGATTGGGGCACCGGCGCCCATCTCGGCCTCTGGGGCTGGGGCAACGGGGAATTGCAGTACTACACCGACCGACCGGAGAACGCGCGCATCGAGGATGGCGTGCTCATCATCGAAGCGCGCCGCGAAGACTACGAAGGCAGCCCCTTCACCTCGGCCCGCCTCAAGACCGAAAACCGCATGGCCTTCAAGTACGGCACGCTGGAAGCGCGCATCCGCCTTCCGGATATGGCCAACGGACTGTGGCCGGCGTACTGGCTGCTCGGTGCCACCGGCGTCTGGCCCATGCGCGGCGAAATCGACATCATGGAAGCCGGCAACCTGGAAGCGATCAACGATGGGGTGGTGAATCGATGGATCGGCGGCGCGGTGCATTGGGCGGGCCCCAATGGCGAGCACTGGATGCATCACGACTCCCGCGTTCATGACACCAACCTCAACGAGAACTTTCACATCTACAAGCTGACCTGGGACGACCAGTTCATCCGCACCTTCATCGATGACATCGAGTACTTCGCGATCGACATCAGCCCCATCGAAGCGGCCTCGCTGCACGAGCTGCACAAACCGCATTTCCTGCTGCTGAACCTGGCCGTCGGCGGCCAATACACCGGCATCATGGATGCCGGCGGCGTGACCGCACCGCTGCCCGGCCGGATGGAGATCGACTACGTCCGCCTGTACCAGGATCACCCCGACAGTGAGCTGCATCTGGGCGAATATGCTGTCGGCCCCGTCCCGCCGCCGAGGTTCGGCGTATTCACCGAGCGCAGCGATCTGGCCGGCGCGCTGGATTACGCCGATGACACCAACCTGTTCATTTGGCACAACCTGACCGATATTTCCGCGGGTGTCGAACCCTACGAGGGTGAGAGCGTGTGGGCATTCCGCGCCAATGCCGGCGAGTGGTTCGGCATGGGTGTCCACACCGCACCCAAGGACATGAGCAACTATGCCGGGGGCTCCTTGAAGTTCCACATGAGGACGGCCTCGGCGGCACCGTTCCGGATCGGCGTCAAACCACCAGGGCCCTCCGAATTCTGGCTCCCGTTCAATGCTGGCGGGGAGCAATACGGACTGGTGCGCGATGGTGAGTGGCACGAAGTCACTATTCCGCTGAGTGCCTTCGCCGGTCTGGACCTGTCCAGCGTCGAGCAGATGTTCATGCTGGTGGCCGATCCGTACGGCGAGAACGTCGATATCTTCATCGACAACGTGTATTACCTTGCCCCGGAATCGGACATCTTCGAGGACGGCTTCGAAGCCATCGAGGCAGACCGAGACTGACAGCGCCAGCCCGTACTTACGGCTGGCGCTCCTCGTTTGCCTGAGCCGCGCCGCGCAACGGCCCGAGCCATGGCTCGATGGCCGCCAGCAGCGGCGGAACCCCTGCGAGCAGACGGATCAGGTTGGGCAAGGCGGCGGCATGTTTCACCGGCCGCAGCCAGCCGATCAGGAACCCACTCAGCACGCCGGCCACGATGAGGCGCGTGGGCGTCAGGGATTGCTTCGTGGTGGTGCGCATCACGGCGGCCTGGCGACCGGCGTCGTCCAGGTGCTCGCCGACACGGCGCTCGGCCGCCGCGACGCGGGCCTTGAGCGCGCGGTAGTTCATGGCACGTTCTCCGGGTCCTTCTCGACCGCCTCCGGATCGTCGCCGATGCCGAAGCGCGCGAGCTGGCGGCGCGTGGCCTTGAATTGCGTATCCTCCAGCGCGCGCAGCGCCAGCCAGGCGCACAACGCCGCACCGAGCAGCGAGGCCAGCGCGGGAATTCCCACGGCGGCCCACCACGGCAGATCGAGCGCGCGCAGGCCGAGCACGCCCATCGCCATCAGGTAAAGCCATGCGGTGGCGCCGAGCGCGGTGCCGATCGTCGCCAGCACCAGCACGCGCAGGATGGCGCTGCGCGAGAGCGCCAGTTCGGCCATGAACAGGGCGCGGAACGCGCGCGCGGCCGTCCACAGTTCATGGCCGAGCGCCTTGCCGGCCGCGCCGATGCGACGCGCCGCCTCGTCCAGGGGCGGCGCGTCGGAAGACGAGCCGGGCTGCTGCGGGTCGGGCTGCCCGGGCTCCGGCGGCGGCATGTCGCCGGCTTGCATCAGCCGCGCCGCAGCATCCGGGCGATCAGCCAGCCTGCCGCCAGCGCCGCGCCGAACGCGGCCACCGGATGCTGGCGGATCACGCCTTCGGCGCTCGTCCAAAGCTCCTTGCCCTTGTCCACGAGCACGTCGAACTCGGCGCTCGCGGCGGCCTTCGCCTCGCTGGCGGCGGCGCGACTGGCGGAGGCGGCATCGTGCAGGGGATCGGTGATCGCCTCCTTGCCGGCCTTCAGATCCTCGCGCACCGCCTGCGCGGCGGTGCTGGCCGCGCTGCGCACGGCGCCGCCGGCCGCGACCGCTGCGTCCTTGAGCCGCTCCTTGGCCTCGTACAGGTGCCCCACCGCCGCGGCGGCGGTTTCGACCGGGTCGGCCGCCACGTCCTTGTCCGGCGCACTCTTGGCTTTGCTGCTCATCGACGTTCTCCTCGCGATTGGGGGTGGGTATGGATGTCGCCCGGTTCACGCTATCACGCGAACCTGAACGCACCCTCATTCATTCCATCACCGCGAAATACGACCTGTGTCCGCGCACCAGGGTGAGCAGCAACTGCGCCGGGCGCGGCGAGAGGCCGCGTTCGAGCGCGGCGAGGTCGCCGACTTCGCGGCGGTTGATGCCGGTGACCAGGTCGCCCGCGCGCAGGCCGTTGGCGAACGCGCGGCTGCCATCGTCCACGTCGAGCACCAGCACGCCGGCCACGCCCTGCCGGCGCAGGCGCTCGGGCAGTACGCCGAAGCGCGCGCCGGCGAGGCGGGCGTCGAGCCTGGCGCCGGCCAGTTCGGTGACGCGCGGCGCGAGGCTGGCGCGGACGTTGAGCGACTTGCCATCGCGCTGCACCGCGAACGTCACCGCCTCGCCCACCGGCAGCAGGCCTTCGAGGTTGGACAGCTCCTGCCGGTTCGCGATCGGCTTGCCGTTGAGCGCGGTGATGGCATCGCCCGCGCGCAATCCGGCGGCGGCGGCCGGGGAGTCGGGTTGCACGCGCGTGACGATCACGCCGCTGGCGCCGCGCAGGCCGAGCGCGCCGCCGATCTCGGCGGTGATGTCCTGGGTTTCGATGCCGAAAGTGCCGCGCCGTACCTGCCCGGTATCGAGCAGCTGGCGCATCACGTCCAGCGCAAGATCGGAGGGGATCGCGAAACCGATGCCGATGTTGCCGGCCGCGCTGCCGCCCGGATTGAAGATCGCGGTGTTGATGCCGATCAGTTCGCCGCGCAGGTTCACCAGCGCGCCTCCGGAGTTGCCCGGATTGATGCTGGCATCGGTCTGGATGAAGTTCTGGTAGCCCAGCCCCGGCAGGCCGTGGCGGCCGAGCGCGGAGACGATGCCCGAGGTCACGGTCTGGCCCAGGCCGAACGGATTGCCCACCGCGACCACGAAATCGCCCACGCGCAATGCATCCGAGCGCGCCACCGGCACCGCGACCAGGTCTTTCGCATCGACGCGGATCACGCCCACGTCGGTGTCCTCGTCGGTGCCGACGATCTCGGCGGTCAGGGTGCGGCCATCGGCCAGCAGCACCTGGATGTCGTCGGCGCCGGCGATGACGTGGTTGTTGGTCAGGATCAGGCCGCGCGCCGCATCCACCACCACGCCAGAGCCGAGCGACTGCTTGATGCGCTCCTGCGGCGCGTTCGGCAGGCCGAAGAAATGCCTGAAGAAGGGATCGTCGGCGAACGGGCTGCGTACCCGCACCACGGTCTTGCTGTGGATGTTGACCACCGCCGGGGTGACCTTCTCCAGCATCGGCGCGAGCGAGGGCAGGGGCGTGCCGTCGACATCGGCCGGCAACGCGGCCGCGGACACCAGCGGGTACAAGGCGAACAGTGCGGCGCAGGCGACGCTGCGCCATGGGAACAGAGAGGACATGCAACCTCCGTTTATCGTGGGTCGCGGCCTTCGACCAGCCGCCACCGGCGGATGTTCCCACGCAGCGGGAGGAAAAGTCCCGGCGGTGGTTTCCTCATGCCTGCGCAAGCTCTTGCGCAAAGCGGAAACTAGGCGCAGATTTCGCAACGGTAACCAACGCCCACGACAAGGAGGGGCACGCGATGAGCAATGGAAACGGTGTGACGGCGGCGATCTCCAACGCAGCGGAAGCTGTCTCGGAAAAGGTGCACGACATTGCGGCGGACGCGAAAGCCGCCGTCGCGAACGCGGCCGAGGCGGTGAAGGAAACCGCGGCCGGCGCGCGCAGCGCGATCGAGAAGAAGGCCAGCGCGGCGGGCAAGTCGCTCAAGAAGGCCGCGACGGCCGCGAAGAAGAAGGTGGCATCGGCCAAGAAGGCGGTCGGGAAGAAAGTGACCGAAGCCAAGAAGGCGGTGGACAAGAAAGTCGCCACCGCGAAGAAAGCCGTGAAGAAGGAAACCGCTGTCGCCAAGAAGCGGGTCGATTCGGCGCGCAAGGCCACCGCCAAGAAGGTCGCCGCGACCAAGGCGACGGTGAAGAAGGCCGTGGCCAAGAAGGCCCCCGCCAAGAAGGCGGCGCCGAAGAAAGCCGCTCCCGCGAAGAAGGCGGCCGTGAAGAAGGCCGTGGCCAAGAAGGCAGCGCCGAAGAAAGCAGCAGTGGCGAAGAAGGGCGCCGTGAAGAAGGCGCCGGCGAAGAAGGTTGCGGTCAAGAAAGCCGCGGCAAAGAAGGCACCCGCGAAGAAGGCGGCAAAGAAGAAGTAAGGCGGCACCGCACGCCGGCCTCCGCCACATCGCGGAGGCCGGCGTCGGCGCGATGGATCAGCGCGATGGGCGCCTCGCCTGCCGGCGCAACGCCCGCAGGAACAGCCACAGCCCCACCACCATCACGCCGACCGAGGCCAGCGCGATCAGGCCACCCCAGAACCAGTACGGCCCACCCAGGTGCGCGGCGATCTGCTGGGTATCCGAAGCGAACTCCCCCGCGCCCGTGACGGCGCCGCGCGAGAACAGGTAGTCCACCCGCGCCAGGCTGGCCAGGCACAACTGCACCGCGAGGAAGCAGGTCAGCGCCTGCGCGGCGATCGGCGGCGCGCGCCACGCCGCCCATCCCGCCGCCGCCGCGCACAGCGCCACCCAGCCGAACCCGAACGGATTGCGCACCCACCACAGCACGGCGAACGCCAGCAGCAGCGCCACCAGCCCCAGCGCCACGCGTGCGATACGCGCATGGCGTGCGGCCACGAACAGCGCCAGGGCCGCCAGCGGTGGGCCGAACGGGCCGCCGGCCGCGATGAAGGCGCGTTGCAGCCCCTCGCCCGAACCGCGCGTCATCGCCACACCCGATCCATCGGCATAGAGCCGCAGCGAATCGAACCCGCCACCGGACGACAACGCGGCAAAACCGTGACCCAGTTCATGCGCAAGCGTGGCCACCAGCATCTGCGGCCAGGCCAGCCACGCCAGCGCCGGCCACAGGCGCGGCAACAGCGCCAGAAACAACGACACCGCCACGGCCCAGGCCAGCGCGATGCGGGCACGGCCGGTCGCATCCCCGCCCTTCCCCGCCCCGGCAAGGACAGCGCCGGACGACAGAGGTTGGCCCGATTCATGCTTCAGCATGGCCATCACTCATCGACGCGATCCAGGCCACTGCCATGATCTCCCCCGTCCTCGTGGAAAAATTCGCCCTGCCGCTGCTGGACTGGGCCACCGCCATCGCCCAGGCCCTGGGCCATGCGGCGCAGGGTACACTGTGCACCGACCCCGTCCCCAGCCGCGCTACCGACACGGAGTGACGCGCTGAACGCATCGGGCTGACGCACAGCGTCACTTCCCGGCTTTCCGATGGGATGGGATCGCCCCTTTCCCGTCCGCCGGCCTCCGATGAACCTCCCCGCCCCACCCGCCGTGGCTTCCGCGCCCCGCGCCGCTTCCCCGCTTTCCCCACGCCCCATCGAGCTGGTCGGCTTCGACGCCGACGACACGCTCTGGCACAGCGAAACGTATTTCCAGGCCGCCCACGCCGAATTCGAGCGCATCCTGGCGCCGTGGCTGGACCTGGCCGACGAGCGCCTGCACGATCGCCTGCTCGCCACCGAACGCACCAACATCAAGCTGTTCGGCTACGGCGCCAAGGGCATGACGCTGTCGATGCTGGAAACGGCGATCTCGATGACCGATGCGCGCATCCCAGCCGCCGACCTGGCGCGCATCCTGGCGCTGGGCAAGGACATCCTCGCCCACCCGGTGGAACTCCTGCCGGACGTCCGCGCCGCCGTGGAGCGAGTCGCCACCACGCACCGCATCGTGCTCATCACCAAGGGCGACCTGTTCCACCAGGAGACCAAGATCGCCGCCTCGGGCCTGGCCGACCTGTTCACCCGCATCGAGATCGTCTCGGAAAAGGACCCGGCCGCCTATGCCCGCGTGCTGCGCGAATGCGACGCCGCGCCGGAGCGTTTCGCGATGGTCGGCAATTCGCTGCGCTCGGACATCGAGCCGGTCCTGGCGCTCGGCGGCTGGGGCGTGCACGTGCCCTACCCCGTCACCTGGGCGCACGAAATGGAACACGCCGTGGCCGACGACGATCCGCGCGTGCGGCGCATCGACACGCCGGCCCGGATTCCGCAGGCCATCGCCGAACTGGAAGTACAGGCCAGCCGCCGGTTCAGCGCCGATTGACGATCGCCCGCCGCAGTTGCGCCACGATTCACCTTAGATGCCCGACGCTTGCACCACGCCGACGTTGCGGCGGAACCGAGGAGGACTTGCGATGCGACCCCTTCCCCTGCTTGCCGGCGCGGCGCTCGCGCTCGGACTCTGCTTCGGCGCACCGGCCCAGGCGCACGGCAGCGACCTGCGCGTGTTCGTGTCGTTCGGCGACGTGATGTTCAGCGCCGGCCGCCCCTACCATCGCCACCACCACTACCCGCTGCACGTGGTGCACGCGGCGCACGGCCCGCAGTACTACTACGTCGCGCCTCCGCCGCCTCCGCCGCGCCCTTACTACCGCCACCACCGGCCGGTGCCGGTGTACGGCTACCACCACGGCTATCACTACCGCCCCGCGCCACCGCCTCCGCCGCCGCGCCCGGGCTATCACCGCCACCGCCACGGCTACTGACGAACACCACCCGAAGGGCCACGCACACCGCGTGGCCCTTCCGCTTCGAAGCGTTTTTCGAAGCGCTTACAGCAGTGCGAACCGGATCGGCACCTCGCCCATCGCCTCGCGCTGCGGCGGCGCGAAACGCCAATGCCGCAACACGTGGGCGCGGGCGCTGCGATCCAGTTCCGCATGGCCGCTGCTGCGCACGATGCGCACCTCGCGCGGCAAGCCATCCACGCCGACGTGGATGCGCAGCAGCACTGCGCGCTGCAAGCCGTAACGCCGGGCCAGCGCGGGATAAGGCGGTTCGGGCGCGTGCAGCAGGGTGAGGCCGGCAAGACCCGTGGCGGCCGCCGCCGCATCGGCCTCGCCCTCCGCCACGCCGGGGCTGGCGAAATCATCGATCACCGAATCGACCGGAGCCGCCGCTTCGACCACGAACGCCGATTCGGTTTGAACCACAGGCACGGGGACCGGCGCGGGCTGCGGTTTCACCGGAGCGCGTGCGCGCGGCGGCGCAACCGGCATCGGCGGCGGTGGCACGGGCGGAGCCGGCGTGCGCGTGATGAGCTCGATGTCGATGGGCTTGGACACCATCCTCACCGGCAATTCGTAATCCCCCGGCGCCGCCAGGCTCATCATCAGCAACAGCGCCGCATGGGCGGCGATCACGGCGCTTCCCACGCCGACGCGCAGCGGGGAAGGACGGGAAGCTTCAAGCATCGGGCTGGACATCGCAGTCTCCTTCGTGGGTGGATACCGAAGGCGTGCAACGTGGCGGCACGGGGAATGGGGTTGGCCCGGAATCCGCCGTCATTCCAGCGCAAGCCGGAATCCGTTCTCAGGCAGGTTACGCAGGACCCGAGAGCACATCGCTCCGCCCGCTGGAGAGCGATGGCCCGTCATTGGGCTGTTGAGAGCCCGGCATGCGCTGGACGACGGCGGCAGGATGTCCGGATCACGCCCCGAGATCGGGAATCAGCTTGCTTTCCAGGTACGCGATCATGTCCTTGATCTTGAGCTTGCGCTTCTTCATCCGCGTCACCACCAGCTGATCGACCCAGACTTCCTGCGAGGCCCGCGCGATGGCCTCGTCCAGCTCGCGGTGCTCGCTGCGCAATGCGGCGATCTGCTGGACGATGTCGGCGGTTTCGGACATGGGCGGTCGGGGAACGGTGGCCTGTCCGCCTAGCTTACGGCGCTGTCTGCGCCACGGGGAAGCCCGGCTACACTATGCGCCTGCGCGATCCGCGCCCTTGCCTCCTTCCCCCGCACTCGTCCGGCACCCGAGCCGGCTGGCCGCCATGACCCTTGCCGCCCACACACCCAATCGCAAGCAGGACTTCGAGAACCACAAGCTCGCCAAGCGCCTGCGCCGCCAGGTCGGCCAGGCCATCGCCGATTTCGGCATGATCGAGGACGGCGACAAGGTGATGGTGTGCCTGTCCGGCGGCAAGGACAGCTACACGATGCTGGACATCCTGTTGCAGTTGCAGGCGCGCGCGCCGGTGTCGTTCTCGATCACCGCCGTCAACCTGGACCAGAAACAGCCCGGCTTCCCCGAGCACATCCTGCCGCAATACCTGGCCGGCCTCGGCGTGGATTTCACCATCCTGGAGCAGGACACCTACTCGGTGGTCAAGCGCGTGATCCCCGAAGGTAAGACCATGTGCTCGCTGTGCTCGCGCCTGCGCCGCGGCGCGCTGTACACCTTCGCCGCCGAACAGGGCTTCACCAAGATCGCGCTCGGCCACCACCGCGACGATCTGGCGGCCACGTTCCTGATGAACCTGTTCTTCCACGCCAAGCTCGCCTCCATGCCGCCCAAGCTGCTCAGCGACGACGGCAGGCACGTGGTGATCCGCCCGCTGGCCTACTGCAAGGAGGCCGACATCGCGCGCTACGCGGAATGGCGCGCGTTCCCGATCATTCCCTGCACGCTGTGCGGCTCGCAGGAAAACCTGCAACGCAAGCAGGTCGGCCGCCTGCTGGCCGAGTGGGAACGCGACGCGCCCGGCCGCGTGGACCAGATCGTCCGCGCGCTGGGCGACGTGCGGCCTTCGCAACTGGCCGACCGCGCTCTGTTCGATTTCCGCATCCTCGGCCGGCGCGGCGATTCCCCGCTGCCGGACACGCATGCCTGGCTCGCCGGCGAACCGGCCGGCGCGCGCGAGGACGAGGACGATGCGCCCGCGCCGCCGCTCCGCAACGCCCAGGCCGACAACGGCCTTTCCATCCTCACGGGCTGACGCGCCAGCGCGTCTCCCGCCTCACGCTTCCGGACCCATTCGATGCTCTTTCGCAATCTCACCCTGTTCCGTTTTCCCCTCTCGCTGCGCGCCGCGCTGGAATCGCTCGACGAAAAACTCCCGGAACACGCGCTCAAGGCGCTCGGCCCGCTGGAGCTTTCCACGCGCGGCTTCGTCTCCCCGTTCGGGCGCGGGCACGAGGCGCTGTCGCATCGCGTCGGCGACTGCCTGCTGCTGAACCTGGGCGGCGAGGACAAGATCCTGCCCGCGTCCGTGGTCAACGAAGTGCTGGCCGGCAAGCTCGACACCATCCGCGAGCAGGAAGGCCGCAGCCCCGGCGGGCGCGAGCGCAAGCGCCTCAAGGACGAAGTGCTCACCGATCTGTTGCCGCGTGCCTTCTCCAAGCCGACGCGCGTGCCGGCGTATCTGGATCTTTCGCTCGGCTGGCTGGTGGTCGATACCTCCAGCCGCAAGAACGCCGAAACCCTCGTCTCGGCCATCCGCGAAGCGCTCGGCTCGTTCCCGGCGCTGCCGGTCAATGCCGAATCCAGCCCGCGCGCCCTGCTCACCGGCTGGCTCGGCGGCGAGCCGCTGCCCGAGGGCTTCTCGCTCGGCGACGAATGCGAACTGCGCGACCCGGTGGATTCGGGCGCCATCGTCAAGTGCCGCCGGCAGGAGCTGGACAGCGACGAAGTGCGCGAGCACCTGAAGGTCGGCAAACAGTGCTTCCAGCTCGGCCTGGTGTTCGCCGAGCGGCTTTCCTTCGTGCTCGGCGAGGACATGGTGGTACGCAAGCTCAAGTTCCTGGAAACGGCGACCGAGGCGCTGGAGAAGGACGACCGCCAATCGGTGGAAGCGGAAGTGGACGCGACCTTCGCGCTGATGAGCGGCGAGCTGCGGTTGCTGCTCGAACGCCTGGAGGCCGAGTTCTCGCTGAGTTCGGCCGACGCCTGATCGCATCATGGTCCGCCGCGTCCGCCCGCAGCAGCGCGACACCGTGCCGCTGCGGCTGCCGGACGGGCGCGACATCGAACTGCTGCGCGTCGTCGACCCGCGCGCGCGGCGGCTGCGCCTGCTGGTTTCCGAACGCGGCCCGCGCCTGACGATTCCACCGGCCGCCAGCGTCACCGAGGCGCAGCGTTTCCTCGACCAGCACCTGCACTGGCTCGCCGATCAACTGGCCGAAGACCCGCACGCCGCTTCCTCGACCGCGCCGCTCTCGCCGGGCGAACCCGGCCATGCTCCATTGCGGGGACACCGGCTCGACGTGGACTGGCGGCAGGCGCGCTGGCTGCGCGTGATGCAGGAAGCCGACCGGCTGGTGATCGACACCCCGCCCGTACTGCGCCCTGGCGCCATCGGCCGCGCACTGCGCGAGTTCTACCTGACCCAGGCCCGCGCCGATGTCGGCCGCTGGCTGCCACGCTATCTCGGCGGCCTGCCGCGCCCGCCGCGCGAATGGAAAATCCGCCCGCTGGCCTCGCTGTGGGGTTCGCTCAGCGCCGCCGGCGTGATGTCGCTGGACCTGGCGCTGGTGCTGGCGCCGCCGGCCGCGTTCGAATACGTGCTGGTGCACGAGCTTTGCCACCTGATCCAGCCCAACCACTCGGCCGCGTTCTGGCGTGAAGTGGAGCGGCGGTTCCCGGACTGGCGCACGCAGCGGCGCTGGCTGCGCGAGGACGGGATGGAGGTCAAGCGCGAGTTGCGCCGGCTGCTGGGCTGACCAGACCCTCCCAGTCGCCGGCATGGCGCTCGATCAGCGCGGTGAGCGCCGCGACGTGCGCGGCATCGGCGTTGAGCGCGGGGACGTAGCGCAGCGATTGCCCGCCGGCCTCGCGAAAGAAGCCTGCGTTCTGGATCGCGATTTCCTCCAGCGTTTCCAGACAATCGGCGGCAAAGCCCGGACACACCACGTCCAGATGTCGCACCCCGTGCTGCGCCAGTTCGCGCACGGTCCGGTCGGTGTAGGGCGTCAGCCATTGCGCTTTCCCCAGGCGCGACTGGTAGCTCAGGCTCCAGTCGCCCTCACCCAGCCCCAGTGCGCCGGCAATGGCACGGGCGCTGGCCTCGCATTGGCGCGCATACGGGTCGCCCTTGTCCACGCAGCGCTGCGGGATGCCGTGGAAGGAAAAGAGCAGATGGCCGGGCTCGGCCTGTTTTTGGCGATGTTCCCGGATTTTCGCGGCAACGGCGTCGATCCATGAGGGTTCTTCGTGGTAATCGCTCACCACGCGCAGTTCCGGAGGCGGCTGCCAATCGGCCAACTCGGCCTGCACCGCATCGATCACCGACGCCGTGGTCGTGACCGAATACTGCGGATACAGGGGCAACACGATCATCCGCCGCACGCCCGCATCGCGCAACGCGCGCATCTGCGTGGCAATCGACGGCTCGCCATAGCGCATCGCCAGCGCCACCTGGGCGCGGCCGGCCAGATGCATGCCCATGGCCGCGGCCAGTTCCTCGCTGAAAACCCGCAGCGGCGAGCCTTGCGGCGTCCAGATCCTGCGATACAGGGCCGCCGAACGCGGCGCGCGGAACGGCAGGATGATGCCGTACAGGATCGGATACCAGAACACGCGCGGCAGGTCCACGACGCGCGGATCGGCGAGGAACTCTGCAAGATACGCCCGCAATGCCGACACGTTCGGCGCAGATGGCGTGCCAAGATTGACCAGCAGCACGCCGCAGGACGGCACGGCGGTGTTTGCGGGGTTCGGGCGGGAATCGGGCATCAAAACGGCTCGGGCGCAGGCTGGAGCCGATCACGCCGGGGCGCGCGAGGCACGGCAAGGCGTTGATCGAAGGCGGGGAAATGGTATGCTCGCGCCCAGCGCCCGCAGTTCCACCATAGAGGCGCAGTGACGACGACCCCATACTACTAGAAGGACGACCTCGATGCGTCCCCTGCTCGGCCGACGGCTCCTTGCCGTGCTCATGTGTTTCCTGCCGCTGCCCGCGATGGCCGCGCCGGATGCCTATGTCTCGGCCTGGAACGCACTGTATCGCCTCGATCTCGCCACCGCGCAGGCGACGCCCATCGGCAGCGGCATCGGCTTCAACGACGTGGAAGGCCTGGCGATCGCGCCGGACGGCACCCTCTACGGCGTGGCCGACGGCACGGCCGGCGCCGGCTCGCAAGCCACCGATTTCCTGATCCGCATCGATACCGCCACCGGCGTCGGCACCCTGGTCGGCGCACTGGAAGGACTTTCCGGCGCCGGCCCCAACGGCCAGCTCGATTACGGCCTTGCGTTCACCTGCGACGGCAGGCTGTGGGCCTCCTCGGACACCACCGGCCTGCTGTGGGAAATCGACCCGTCCAGCGCCGCCGTGCGCGAGGCCGGCAATACCGGCGCGCCGCTCAGCGGCCTGGGTGGGCGCGGCAAGATGCTGTACGGCATCGGCGTGCAGAACGGCTTTGGCGACCGCGCCCATCAGGCGCTGTACCGCATCGACCCGGCCACCGCCCAGGCCACGCGGATCGGCAGTCTCGACGTCAGCGACACCCTGAGCAGCAGCGGCGCCGACTTCGACGCCAACGGCGTGCTGTGGGCCACGCTCGATTCGCAACCGCCGGACGTGGACCGCGCCAGCCGGCTCGCCCGCGTCGATCTTGCCCGCGGCACGGCCACCGTGGCCGGCTCGATCACCGGCATCGTCGAGAACGTCAGTGTGCGCGGCATGGCCATCGCCCCACCGCGCGATTGCGGCGTCGCCGGCGGCGGCAACGCGCAGGTCGTCGAACAGGTCCCTGGCCCGGCGGCGCCAGCGCTGATCCTCCTGGGCCTGACGGCCGCGCTGGTGGGCGCGCGTCGCCTGCGTCGCTGAACCGGGGTTCATGCCCATCCGCTCATACTCGCGCGGACCTGTCCATCGACTCGCCTGGGAGACACCGATGTCCCGATTCCTGCTTCCGTTGCTGCTGGCATTCGGCCTCATCGCTGCCGACGCACCCGCGCACGCCGCCAAGGGCGAGGAAAACGAGCGCGTCCAGCGCGCGGTCGAGGTGCTCGACGAAGTGATGCGCATGCCCGAGCACGCCATCCCGCGCAAGATGCTGTCGGACGCCTACGCCATCGCGGTGATCCCCAACGTGGTCAAGGCCAGCCTCGTGGTCGGCGGCCGCCACGGCAAGGGCGTCATCTCGGTGCGCTCGCCCGACGGCGCCTGGAGCACGCCGAGCTTCATCAGCCTCACCGGCGGCAGCGTCGGCTTCCAGGCCGGCGTGCAGGCCACCGACGTGGTGCTGGTGTTCCGCTCGCCGCGCGGCGTGGACTCCATCGTCAACGGCAAGTTCACCCTCGGCGCCGATGCCGCCGTGGCCGCCGGCCCGGTCGGGCGCACCGCCGCCGCCTCCACCGACGGCCAGTTGAAGGCCGAAATCTATTCCTACTCCCGCTCGCGCGGCCTGTTCGCCGGCGTCGCGCTCGATGGCGCGGTGCTGTCGATCGACCATCGCGCCAACGCCAGCGCCTACGGCCGCAACACCACGCCGCGCGCCGCGTTCGAAAACCGCGTGCGCAAGTCGCCGGCCGCCGTGGTGGATTTCCGCGACCGGCTGGAGGAATACAGCGCGCAGCAATAAGCCGCCCGCGCGCCGCTGCGCTATGCTGCCGCTCTTTCCCCTTCCCGCATGAGGCAATCGCCATGGGCAGCTTCAGTATCTGGCACTGGTTGATCGTGCTCCTGGTCGTGGTGCTCCTGTTCGGCACCAAGAAACTGCGCAACGTCGGCTCGGACCTTGGCAGCGCGATCAAGAGCTTCCGCAAGGGCCTGCAGGAAGAAGAACCGGAAAAGCTCGACACCGCCTCCGCCGACCCGGAAAAGACCGCGCACAAGGCCGGCGCCGACAAGGCCGACTGACGCAGGCCTGCGGCGATGTTCGAAGTCAGCATGGTCGAACTGGCGGTGATCGCGCTGGTCGCGCTGCTCGTGCTCGGCCCGGAGAAACTGCCGCGCGCCGCGCGCACTGCCGGCCTGTACCTGCGCAAGGCGCGCGCGAGCTGGCATGCCATCCGCACCGACATCGAACGCGAACTGGCCGCAGACGATCTCAAGCGCGCGATGAAGGACACCGAGCGCACCCTCCTCGCGCCGCCGACAGACCCATCGACGCCCGCGGAAATCCCGGCCGCCGAGCCACCTTCGGCCGACACGCCCCCGGCCACGCGCGACTGACACCATGGGCTCGGCCGAATCGGATACCGAACAAAGCCTGATCGGCCACCTGGTCGAACTGCGCGCACGCCTGTTGCGCGCCGTGCTGGCGGTGCTGGCGGTGTTCATCTGCCTGATCCCGTTCGCCAACCGCATCTACACCGTGCTGGCCGAGCCCTTGCGCGCCAAGCTGCCCGAAGGCGCGCAGATGGTCGCCATCGACGTCGCCAGTCCGTTCTTCGCGCCGATCAAGCTCGCCTTCTTCGTCGCGCTGATGCTGGCGATGCCGGTGGTGCTGTACCAGCTCTGGGCCTTCGTCGCGCCCGGCCTGTACAAGCACGAGCAGAAGCTCGCGCGCCCGCTGCTGATCTCCTCGGTGACGCTGTTCTACACCGGCTGCGCCTTCGCCTATTTCCTCGTGCTGCCGGTGGTGTTCGGCTTCCTGACCGGCATCGCGCCCGAGGGCGTGGCGGTGATGACCGACATCAGCCGCTACCTGGACTTCGTGCTGGTGCTGTTCCTGGCCTTCGGCTTCAGCTTCGAGGTGCCGGTGGCGGTGGTGATCCTCGTCCTGCTGGGCTGGGTCAACGTCGAACAACTGCGCGAGGCGCGCTCGTACGTGATCGTCGGCGCCTTCGTCATCGCCGCGATCATCACCCCGCCGGACGTGATCTCCCAGTTGATGCTCGCCATCCCGATGTGCCTGCTCTACGAGGCCGGCCTCATCGTCGCGCGCGCGCTCGCGCGCCGCCAGAACGAAGCGCCCGCTACTCCGGAGTAGCCCGATGGACCGCTACGAACGCATCAACCTGCTGCACCGCACCCTGCGCAACGCGCGCTATCCGGTGCCGCTGCAACGCCTGATCGACGAACTGCGCTGCTCGCGCGCCACCGTCTACCGCGACGTGGCCTTCCTGCGCGACTTCCTCGGCGCGCCGGTGGAAACCTCCGACGACCCGCCCGGCTTCCACTACGCCACCGACGAAGCCCGGCGCTTCGAACTGCCCGGCCTGTGGCTCAGCCCGGACGAACTGCACGCCCTGCTGGCCGCGCAGCAACTGCTCGCCAAGTCCGGTCCCGGCGACTTCCTCGCCGATGCGCTCGGCCCCCTGCGCGAACGCATCGACGAACTCCTTTCCGAACAGGCCGGCGGCAAACGCTGGCCGGTCGAACGCATCCGCGTGGTCACCAGCGGCACCCGCGCCATCGACCAGGCCGCGTTCCGCCTGGCCGCCGGCGCCGTGCTCCAGCGCCGCCGCCTCGCGTTCCGCTACCGCGCCCGCTCCACCGGCGCCACCACCCAGCGCCTGGCCTCGCCGCAGCGCCTCACTCACTACCGCAACAACTGGTACCTGGACGCCTTCGACCACGAACGCCAAGCCCTGCGCAGCTTCTCGCTCGACCGCCTCGACGCCGCCCGCCCGCTCGACGACGACGCCATCGACGTGGCCGAAGCCGACCTCGACCAGCACCTGTCGTCCAGCTACGGCATCTTCTCCGGCCCGCCCAAGGCCTGGGCCACCATCCTCTTCTCCGCCGAAGCCGCCGCCTGGGCCGCCGAGGAACGCTGGCACAGCCAGCAGCAGGGCCACCTGCGCCCCGACGGCAGCTACGAACTGCGCCTGCCCTACAGCAACTCGCGCGAACTGCTGATGGACGTACTGCGCTACGGCCCGGACGCCACCATCGTCGAACCCGCCAGCCTGCGCAGCGAGGCGCAGATCCAGTTGCGACTGGCGCTGGGGAATTACGCGGGCTGACACGCTTGCCCGTGGGCCCTGCGCAAACGATCTCCGCCATCGAGCTTTAAAAACCTGCACTCCGGGCGGGCGAACATCTACTTACCCACGCCACTGCCGCGTGCCGGGCAACGGTGCCGGGCAATGCACGGCACGCAACATCACGCCCATCGGCATATGCGCATTACCAGCGAGCATCTGCCGGCTCGGGCATATACGCATCGCCAACGAGCATTTCCTCGCGCATCGCCTCGCATGGAACAGTCGCGCTCCCTCCAGCCATGCCCCGGGAGCCTGCTGTTCCATGTCCATCATCCACCGCCCCGCCCTGTCCGCCGCCGTTCTCGGCGCCCTCCTGTCCACTGCCCTGCTGTTTTGCGCGTCCACGGCCATGGCGGCCGGGGATGCCGGCTCGCCGTTGCGTGCCTACCTGAGCGCGAAGCACGACGCGATCCGCAAACAGTCCGCGCAGGATGCCGCACCGGTCGCGCTTCACGCCAAGGTCACCGCGGAAAGCCGCTCCGGGGTGCGTCGCCTGCGCCTCGGGCCGACCGGCGAGTTCCAGTACATCAGCGACAGCGGCCGCGACTTCGCCGGCTACAACCTCGGCGCCGGTTCGTGGGATTCGCTGGTCGGCACGCTGGCCAGCGCGGTGGCCGACGAATACCTGGTGCAGGCGGCGGCGGCGAACATCCCGCTCGATGCGCTGGACGTGGTGTTCACCAGCATCCCCAAGCGCCAGAACGAGAACCTGGCCTATCCCAACAATCTTTCCTACGTGGCCTACATCGATTCGCCGGCCAGCGAGGCGCAATTGCAGGCGCTCAAGCGGGCCGTGCACGAGAACTCCCCGGTCATCCACCTGGTGACGCAGCCGCAGCAGGTCGGCCATGCCGAGGTCGAATACACCCAGGCGCCGGCCACGCGCGATCCGAGCCTGCCGCCGGGCCTGCGCGAGTTCATCAGCGAGGAAAAGCGCCCGGCCGTGCTGTCCAGGAAGACGCGGTCCGCCGCCAGGGAAAAGCCCTCCGAGCCGGGCACGCTGGTCGCCCGCGCCCATGTCGAGCCGCGTACCGGCCTGCGCCGCGTGTTCCTGGGCAAGGACGGCTACCACCAGCAGTTGCACGACAGCGCGCCAGGCCTGCTCGGTTATGGACTGGCGCCGACGGTGGAGGAACACGTGCTCGGTGTCACCGGCACCTGCCTGACCCACATCTTCGAAGTGCAGGCCGCCACGCGCAACGTGCTGCTGGATTCCCTGGAAGTGATCGCCGACGCCGAATTGACGCCGCGCTTCGGCAAGAACGTCGCCGCGCCCGCGCGTTACGGCAACATCCGCTACAAGGCGCGCATCGAATCGCCGGCGTCCGAGCAGGAGATCCTCGCGCTGCGCGATGCGGTCGAGGCCACGTGCCCGCTGTACAACCTGGTCAAGGACGCACAGACCCTGGAAGGCAGGATCGTCCACGCCGCGTACGCGGCACGGCAGGGCGACTGACCATGTCCCCGCGCATACGCCCCCCGCGACAACGCCTCCACGCGAGCACGCTTCGACACGGCCGGCTGTCATTGGCGCTGTGCGCGCTGCTCGCGCCATCCGCGCACGCCGCAACCACCACCGATGCAACGACCGACGCCTCCACCGACGCGGCACTGGAAGCGGATCCGGCCGACGCCCGGGTGCTGGACAAGGTTTCGGTCGTCGGCTCGCAGATCTCCGGCGGCGGCGCGGCGGCGGCCCTGCCGGTGGTGACGGTGGACAGGGAAGAAGTGGCGTCCACCGGCGCCACCGACGGCAACGAGCTGTTCCGCAGCCTGCCGCAGTTCGGCGACGTCGCCTTCACGCAGAAGTCCTCGACCAACCAGGGGCGCAATTCCAACGCGCCGCGCGGCGACGTCAGCTCGATCAACCTGCGCAACCTCGGCGCGGGATACACCCTGCTGCTGATCAATGGCCGCCGCACCGTGCAGCACCCGATCAGCGCCGGCGTCGGCAACACCGCGTACAACGCCAACGCCATCCCGACCTTTGGCCTGGAACGCATCCACCTGCTGCTGGATGGCGCGGCGGCGGTGTACGGCTCCGATGCCATTGCCGGCGTGGTCGACCTGGTCACGCAGAGCAATCTGGCGGACGGCGGCGGCATCAAGCTGGAATACGGCAAGGTGCAGACCGGCCACCGCGAAGACCTGCAACTGGACGGCTATCTGGGCAAGGACGTGGCCGGCGGGCGCGGCAACGTCTCGCTGCTGTACGGGCTCTCGCACCGCACCGCGCAGCTGAACTCCGACCAGTGGTTCACCGCCACCGATGGCCGCCGCCTGCTGGACGACGGCACCTTCGTCCTCGACCCGACCGCCACGCCCTTCGCGCAGACGTTCGCGAACACGGCCTGGGGTTCGTTCCAGCGTTTCAACAACGGCGTGCCGGTGGGCGCGCCGTTCTACGTCAACCTCGACGGCGACCTGGTGCAGGGCGCGGTTCCGTCGGAACTGCGGCCGGATACGCGCGCCGAGCCCGGCGTCACCGATACCCCGGCGGTGAAGAAGGCCAACCTCTTCACCACCGCGCGCCTGGACATCGGCGACAGCCTGCAACTGTTCGGCGAACTGGGCTATCACCGCTCCGAATCGGCGGCCAAGCTCAGCGGCGAGTTCGTCACGGTGGGCGGCGTGGAGAACTACATCCACATCAGGCCCGATGCGTACTGGGTGCCGGAAGCCTTGCGCGAGGGCGCGGACGCCATCCGCCTGACCAACTACTACGTAGCCGACTACGGCCTGCGCAAGCTGGACGTGACCAACACCCAGTCGCGCGCGCTGGCGGGACTGCGCGGCTGGACGGACAGCGGCTGGAACTGGGAATCGGCGCTGGTGTATTCGCGCGCCCGCACCACCGACGTGCAGGAAGGCGGCCTTGCCACGGCCTTCGCCGAAGCGGTGAACCGCACCGATGCCTCGGCCTACAACCCGTTCAACGGCGGCAATCCGGCCAATCCGCGCATCGGCGACGCCACGCCCTCGGATGCGACGTCGTTCATCCTGCCCACCACGCGCGAAGGCACCAGCGAACTGGCCTTGTGGGATTTCAAGCTCGACCGTCCGGACCTGTTCTCGTGGTACGCCGGCGACATCGGCGCGGCGCTCGGCGTGGAATACCGCTACGAGAGCCGCCTGGACGACCGCGACGAGAACGTCGATGGCACGGTGCAGTACACCGACTGGTACACCGGCCGGGTGGCCGAGAGCAATTTCTTCACCCACAGCGCCTCGCCGGACATCTACGGCAGCCGCAACGTGAAGTCGGCCTTCGTCGAACTGGCCGTGCCGCTGGTGTCGCCACAGCAGGGCATCCCTCTGGTGAAGTCCCTGGATCTTCAGATCGCCGGCCGCTACGAGGACTACAGCGACGCAGGCGACGTGGCCAAGCCCAAGTTCGCCGTGGCCTGGAGGGCGAGCGACAGCCTGCTGCTGCGCGGCTCGGTGAGCGGCGGCTTCCGCGCGCCGGGCCTGGAGATGGTCAACTCCGGCACCATCTGGCGCTTTGGCGGCAGCAGCGACCCGATCCGCTGCGAAGCGCTGGTCAGGAACGGCAGCCAGCCCAACTACAACGCCTGCATCGGCAGCCCGCTGGTGCGGTACATGACCAATACCGCCACCTCCTACGGCGACGATGTGAAACCGGAAACCACCCGGCAGTCGTCGTATGGCCTGGTATTCGAGCCGCAGTTCCTGCCCGAAGGCGCGGGCCGCGTCAGCCTGGGCGTGGACGTGTGGCGGGTGAAGATCGAGAACCCGATCGGCACCATCGGTTCGGGCAACGAACTGCTGTACGACGCCTACCTGCGCGCGGTGGAAGGCGGCAGCAACCCGAACGTGGTGCGCGCGGCCCCCACGGCCGAGGACATCGCCCAGTTCGAAGGCTCGGGCATCGACCCGGTGGGGGCGATCCAGTACGTCGTCAGCAGCTACGAGAACCAGCAGCCGCTGACGGTTTCGGGCGTGGACTACCACTTCAACTGGCGCTCGGACGATACCCGCGCCGGACGGTTCGCCTTCCTGCTCAACGTCAGCCAGTTGAAGGACTACACCCAGCAGAAGTCGCTGAAGGAGCAGGCCGTGGCCGCCGCGATCGCCAGCGGCCAGTTGCGCATCGTGGCCCAGGGCCTGGGGGCCGCGAACGAAGTCGGCCTCAACGGCGCCAAGCCGGAATGGCGCGCCAGTGCCGTGCTGCTCTGGAACCTGGCCGACTGGACCGTTCGCCTGCGCGACGACTACATCGGCAGCGTGATTTCCGGCGCGTATGCCGATGGCCGACCGTACCGGGTGGATGCCACGCAGCGCTGGACGTTGTCGGTGAAGAAGGACTTCAACGACGGCTGGCTCAAGGGCGGCGCGGTGGAAGCGGGCGCGCGCAACCTGTTCGACAAGGAACCGCCGCTCGGCGCCACGCCGCAAAGCACCGGCAGCAACTACCTGTCCTCGCTGCACGAATCCTTTGGCCGCTACCTGTACCTGAGCATCGGCAAGACCTGGTGAGTACGAACATGAAGACCCCATATCTCCAACGAAGCACCCTCGCCCTGTCCGTTGCCGCGCTCCTGTCGCTGGCCGCGTGCGACGGCGCGCCGCCGGTCGCCAGCGCCGGGGCGATAGCCGCTCCGCCCGATGCGGCGGCATTCCGGGCCGAACACGCGCAATGGCTCGCGCAGCGGGAAAGCGCCCTGAGCGCGCCGGACGGCTGGCTCAGCCTGATCGGCCTGCACTGGGTCGAACCCGGCGTGCACAGCGTCGGCAGCGGCGAGGGCAGCGCCATCCTGCTCGCCATCGGCCCGGCCCAGCTCGGGCAGGTCGAGCGCCGTGGCGATACGGTGTATTTCACCGCCGCCGCCGGCGCCGATGTCAGCCTCGACGGCCAGCCGGTCCAGGACGAGATCCCATTGCAACCGGAAAACCGCAACGGCACGACGAAATTGCGCTACGACGGCGGCAAGGGCCAGATCACCGTGATCGGCCGTGGCGACAAATTCGCGCTGCGGGTCCGCCACGCCGACGCACCGACGCGCCTTGCCTTCACCGGTCTCAACGTCTTCCCCGCCGACCCGGACTGGCGCGTGCAGGCGCGCTTCGTCGCCAACCCGCCCGGCACCACGCTGCCCATCGTCAACGTGATCGGCGACGTCAGCGACGTGCCCAATCCCGGCTACGTGCAATTCGAAAAGGACGGGCAGCGCTGGACGCTACAGGCCCTCGGCGATCCAGCCAGGGGCCTGAACCTGAACTTCCAGGACCGCAGCAGCGGCCGCGAAACCTACGGCGTCGGGCGCTACCTCCATACCGGCGCGGTTGGCGCCGACGGCACGCTCACCATCGACTTCAACCGCGCCACCAACCCACCCTGCGCCTATACCGACTACGCCACCTGTCCGCTGCCGCCGCCGGAGAACCGGCTCGCGCAGAAGGATGAACATGGCCAGATCGTGCGGCTGGCGGTGCTGGCCGGCGAGAAGACCTACGCGCAGAAGCACTGATACCGCGTTCCACACACGGCAACGGCAGGGTGTCGCCACCCTGCCGTTGCCGCATTCCGTGCGATGGCGCGATCAGAACCCGACGTTCAGGCTCAGCCACAGGTTCCGCGACTTGTCCTTGTTGTTGTAGTCGTCCAGATAGGACGGCGTGTAGGCGTTGGTCTGCGGATTCTGCGTCCAGAGGGTCTGGAAGCTGGTGAAGTCCTTGTCCAGCAGGTTGTTGATGCGCGCGGCGAAGCTCACGTTGTCGGTGAAGCGGTACTGCGCCGCCAGGTGCCACACGGTGTAGCCCTTGTAGTACTGCGGGTTGCCGGCCGCATCCTGCGAGCCACGGTAGCGCTCGGAGCGGTTCTCGCCGATCAACTGCATGCCGAACTTCTCGGTGACGGCCCACTCCAGCGTGGCATTGGCCATGTGCTCGGCGGTGTTGGTCAGCGGCAGACCCTTGCTGGAGCCGCTCAGCTGCTCGCTGTCGGTGTAAGTGTAATTGGCGCGGAACGCAAAGCCGTCGAAGAACTCGTAGCGGCCGGCGACTTCCGCGCCGCGCACGCGGGCTTCGTCGATGTTGATGTTCTGCGCGTAGGTGCCGTATCCCAGCAGCTCGTAGTCGCCCAGGTTGGCGCAGGGCCGCACGCCGCCGGTCTGGGCGCAGCTCAGGTTGGTTTCGCCGCGCGCGATCTTGTCCTTGAAGTCGTTGTTGAACACGGTGATGTTGAAGTTGTGCCCGGCGTTGTCCGAGTTCCAGTACAGCGCGATTTCGCTGTTGACGCTGGTTTCGGGCTGAAGGTCCGGATTGCCGATGAAGGGCGTGGTGCCCTGGCCGCCGAAGCCGGTCACGCCGTCGTACAGGTCCGTGGTCTTGGGCGTCTTGAAGCCGGTGCTGACACCGCCCTTCAGCACCCACGTCGGGGACAGGTTGTAGTTGGCGTACAGGCGCGGGCTGACCTGGCTGCCGAACATGTTGTGGTCGTCGTGGCGAATGCCGGCGGTGATGGTGAGCGCGTCGGTGGGCGTCCAGTTGTCCTCGGCGAACACCGACCACATCTTGTGATCCTGCACGAAGCCCGCGCCGTCGCCGCCTTCTTCCATGCCGAACACGCCGTCATCCAGTTCGCCGTCGATGACTTGGCCGCCGACCACGACGTAGTGGTTCTCGCCCACCGGCATGTCCAGCTTGGCGTCCAGCACGTACTGGCTGCTCTGCAGGGTGCGCTTGGGGCGCGGCAGGAAGGTCTGCACCATCAGCGCGCGGCGCTCGTCCACGCTCATCCCGGCGTAGTCGCCGGTGCCCTGGAAGATTTCCCGGTGCAGCAGGCGCTCGGCCACGGTCAGCGGCAGCGTGCGGCCGTGGTTGTCGGTCTCCACGTGCGAGAGCGAGACCATGCTGCGGCCAAACTCCCAGTCGCCATGATGGGTGATGGCCCATTGGTCGCGGGTGAACTCCTGGTCCTTGGAGTAGCCAGCCTGCGGCGCGGCGCGCCACAGGCCCGCGATGCCGTCCACCGTGCCCAGCGGATATGCCTCGCTGCCGAGGTTGTTGACGAAGGGCGTGTTGTCGTACACCTGCTCGGAGGTGTCGTAGTCGAAGATCAGGCTCTGCGAATCGGTAGGCGTCCAGCTCAGGGTGAAGCCGAGTTCCTTGTTGGTGTTGTCCACCGTCTTGCCGCCGCCGCCGAAGCCCAGCGAGCGCTCGAACTCGGTGCCGTCGGGCGCGGTGATGATTTCGTATTCGGGCGTGGAGGCATCGCGCTCATAGCGCGCGCCACGCACGGTCAGGCCGAGCAGGTCCTGCACCAGCGGGCCGGAGAGGGCGAAGTCGAACGTGGTGTCCGAACCGAAGTCGCTGTTCTCCTGGATGTTGTGGCCGAGCGTGGCCGAGCCGGTCCAGCGCGTGGACACCTTGCGGGTGATGATGTTGATGACGCCGCCCAGCGCATCGGCGCCGTACAGCGTGGAGGCCGGGCCGCGGATCACCTCGATGCGCTCGATCATGTCCAGCGGCGGGATGTGGTTGAACTGGTTGCCGCCGAAGGCGTTCGGATAGATGTCGCCGTGGTTGTTCTGGCGGCGGCCGTCGATCAGGATCAGGGTGTACTCCGGGCCCATGCCGCGGATGGAGATGGTCTTCTGGCCGGTCTTGTCCGAGGTCTCGCCCACGTCCACGCCTTCCAGGTCGCGCACCGCGTCGATCAGGGTCATGTACGGGCGCTTCTTCAGTTCCTCGTGCGTCACCACGCTGATGCTGGCCGGGGCGTCGGTGAGCTTCTGCTCGAAGCCTGCGGCGGTGACGACGACCTGGTCCAGCTTGGTGGCATCGGCATCGGCGTCGAGCAAGGCATCGGCCTGTGCAAGCGGTGCGGCGAACGCCGCGACGAGGGCCAGGGCCAGGGCATTGCGGGCCGGCGCGGGCCGGCGCGATGCGGGGAAGGTATGCAGGGACATTGCGGTGTTTCCTTGGTGGGGTTTTTTTCTTGGAGGGGGCATCCGGCCGGTCGGCGATACCGCCATTCGGCCGGAACGGGCGCTTTCCGGAAAACCCGGCCCTGCGCCAAAGGCCAGGCCTCAAATGATCACGCTAATGTTAATGAGAAGGGTTATCGTTTGCAATGAACACCAAGGTAGGCATTGACAAGTGGTTGATCTGCGTCAAGTGTCGGCATTATCAAGAACGGTTATCATTTACAACGGTCCCGCGATGCGGCATGCTTCGGCTCTTGTCTTCCCGCCCTTCGAGCAATGCCGCCACCCGATCCACGCCGCCGCGCCTTCTGGCTGCGCACGCTGCACCAGTGGCACTGGATCAGTTCGGCGCTGTGCCTGATCGGGTTGCTGCTGTTCGCCATCACCGGCATCACCTTGAACCACGCCTCGCAGATTCCCGCCACGCCCCGCACCAGCACCGCGCAGGCCACGCTGCCCGAAGCCTTGCGCGCCACGCTGGAAGCGGCCGCCGATGAAGCCGGCGATCGCGCGCCGCTGCCGCTGCCGTTGCGCGCGTTCGTTGCCGACAACTTCGGCGTGCGCGCCGGCGCGCGCGAGGCGGAATGGTCGGCGGACGAGATCTACCTGTCGCTGCCGCGGCCGGGTGGCGATGGCTGGCTGTCGGTGGACCTGGCCAGCGGACTGGTCGAACACGAAAGCACCGACCGGGGCTGGATCTCCTACCTCAACGATCTGCACAAGGGCCGCAACACCGGGCCGGCGTGGAGCTGGTTCATCGACGTGTTCGCCCTGGCCTGCCTGGTGTTCGCGATCACCGGCCTGGTGCTGCTCCAGCTGCACGCGCGCCAGCGCGGCCTGACCTGGCCGATGGTGGGGCTGGGCGCGCTGGTTCCGCTGCTGATCGCCCTGCTGCTCATCCACTGATTCCCTCTGCGAGAGTTCGACATGAAACGACTGATGCTTCCGTTCCTGCTGCTCCCCTGCGCGTTCTCCCTGCATGCCGCCGAGCTCGCGCTGGACGTGGAGATCCCCAAGCTCGACGTGGCCGAATACCACCGCCCGTACGTGGCCGTGTGGATCGAGCGCGAGGACGCCAGCGTCGCGGCCAACCTCGCCGTCTGGTACCAGCAGGACAAGCCCGGCAACCGTGGCGAGAGCGGCACCAAGTGGCTGCCCGACCTGCGCCAGTGGTGGCGCCGCAGCGGCCGTGCGCTGAGCCTGCCGGTGGATGGCGTGACCGGCGCGACCCGTCCGGTCGGCACCCATGCGCTGCGCTTTTCCGGCGATGCCGGCCCGCTGAAGGACCTGGCGCCGGGCCAGTACCACGTCGTCGTCGAGGCCGCGCGCGAAGTGGGCGGCCGCGAACTGCTGAAACTGCCGCTGGCCTGGCCACCGGCCGACGCCACACAGGCCAGCGTGCAAGGCGAGAGCGAACTGGGCCGTATCGCGCTCAGCCTCACGCCCTGATTTCTTTGCTTCCCACGAGGAGTTTCACCATGAAAGCTTCCCTGCCCCGCCTGCTTCCCGCCGCCCTCGCCCTGGCCATCGCGCTGCCTTTCGCCGCGCACGCGCACAAGGCCTGGCTGCTGCCCTCGGCCACCGTCGTCTCCGGCAACGCGCCGTGGGTGAGCGTGGACGGCGCCATCTCCAACAACCTCTACTACCCCGACCACTTCCCGATGCGGCTGGAGTCGCTCGTCATCACCGCGCCCGACGGCAGCGCCGTGGCGGCGCAGAATCCGCACACCGGCAAGTACCGCAGCGTGTTCGACGTGGAGCTGGTCCAGACCGGCACCTACCGCATCGCCAGCGTCAACGCCGGCCTGTTCGCCAGCTGGGACGAGAACGGCCAGCCCAGGCGCTGGCGCGGCACGGTGGAAACCTTCGCCAAGGAAGTGCCGCAGGACGCCAAGGACCTGCGTGTGACCCAGAGCGCCGGCCGCATCGAGACCTTCGTCACCAACGGCGCCCCCAGCACCGATGCGCTGGCCCCGACCAAGGCCGGCCTGGAACTGGTGCCGGTGACGCATCCGAACGACCTGTTCGCCGGCGAAGCGGCGAGCTTTCGCCTGCTGATCGACGGCGAGCCCGCCGCCGGCGTGGACGTGGAAATCGTGCCCGGCGCGACCCGCTACCGCGACAGCCAGGACGAGATCGCCGCCAAGACCGATGCCGACGGCCGCTTCAGCGTGACCTGGCCGGCGCCGGGCATGTACTGGCTGGAAGCCTCGGTGCAGGACGAGAAGGCCACGCCGCCGGCGAAGGCGCGCCGGGCCTCCTACGTGGCGACGCTGGAAGTGCTGCCGCAGTAAGGCGAGGAGCGGGGAGTGCGTTCTGTCGCTGCCCAGGAGCCTTTCCTCACCGTCGTCCCGGCATCGCGTCGGCGATATCCGGGATCCAGCGCCTTTGCCGTCCAACGGCTTGAAAGTCGCTGGATCCCGGCCCGCGCCGGGATGACGGGCTGGGGCATGCTCATCGTCTGCCTGTGCTTCCTGCTCACCGCCTGCGCCACCCCACCCGAACCGCTACGCCTGCACGGCGAATCGATGGGCACCACCTGGCAGGTGACAGCCTATGCCCCCGAGGCGCGCGCGCCTGAACTGCGCGAGCGCATCGAAACGCGCCTGGGCGAACTGATCGGCCAGATGAGCGCATGGGAGCCGGGCTCGGACCTGAGCCGCTTCAACCGCGCCACGGCCAACACGTGGCACACCCTGCCCCCCGATCTTTTCACCGTGCTCGAACACGCGCTGGCGCTGTCCGAACAAACGCAGGGCGCCTACGATCCGACCATCGCACCGCTCGTCGACCTGTGGGGCTTCGGCGCGCACCGCGCACCGCGCACCGTGCCGCCGCCAGAGGCGGAGATCGCCGCCGCACAGGCCCTGGTGGGCGCAACGCGGCTGCAACTGGATGCGCAAAACCAGCGCGCCCTGCAACCGGGTGAGCTGCATATCGATGTCAATTCGCTCGCCCCCGGCTACGCCGTGGACGCCATCGCCGCGCTGCTGCATGAGGCCGGCATCCACGTATTCCTCGTCGAACTCGGCGGGGAAATGCGCGGCGCCGGGCGCAAGCCCGATGGCAGCCCGTGGCGCGTGGCGGTGGAGCGCCCCGACACGCTGGGCGAGAACTTCGACACCGTCGTCGAGTTGTCCGACGCCGCGCTCGGCACCTCCGGCGACTACCGCGTCGGCTTCATGCACGAAGGCCGACGCTACTCGCACACGCTCGATCCGCGCACCGGCGCGCCGGTGAATCACACGCTGGCCGCCGTCACCGTGATCGCACCCAGCGCGATGGCCGCCGATGCGCGCGCCGCGGCATTGCTCGTGCTCGGCCCGGACGAGGGCATGGCCTTCGCACGGGAGCACGGCCTGGCCGCCGTGTTCACGCTGCGCACCGACGCCGGCCATGTACGCCGCGCCACGCCCGCCTTTGAACGGTACCGCGCCCGATGAACCGTACCCTCGCAGGACAGATCCTCGCCGGCCTCGCGCTGCTGGCGCTTGCACTCGCCTTCCTGCCGATCACCGAAGGTCTCTGGATCTGGAACACGGATCCGGCGCGCATCGCATGGGCAGCGGGCAGCACGCTCGCCTTCGCCGCCGCCTGGATCATCGGCGCGCGCGTGCGCCTGCGTCGCCAGTCGGCCAACCATCCGCCGCCGCTGCGCGCCGATGGCGTGCTCCCCGTGTTCCACGCCAGCCAGACCGGCTACGCCCAGTTCCTCGCCGAACAGACCGCGCAGGCCCTGGCCCGGGCGGGCGTAGCGGCGCAGGCACAGCCGCTGGACCGGGCCGATGCCGGCCTGCTCGCGCGCCTGCCGCGTGCGCTGTTCATCGCCAGCACCAGCGGCGAAGGCGACCCGCCCGATACCGTGGCCGGTTTCGTGCGTCGCGTGCTTTCCGGCGATGCCGCGCTGAACGGCCTGCGCTACGGCCTGCTCGCGCTAGGCGACCGGCACTACGCCAACTTCTGCGCCTTCGGCCATCGCCTCGATGCCTGGCTCACGCGGCAAGGCGCGGCCGCGCTGTTCCCGCGCATCGAGGTGGACGATGCCGATCCGGCCGCGCTGGATGCCTGGCGCACCGCGCTGGCCGCGCTCACCGATGGCGCGGCGCTGGCCGCATGGCGCACGCCGGGCTTTGCCGACTGGTCGCTCGCGCGCCGCGTCGAACTCAATCCCGGCAGCCAGGGCGAGCCGGTGTTCCATCTGGAACTGGTGCCCGCCGATGGCCCGATGCCGCCGTGGCGCGCCGGCGACATCGCCGAGATCCAGCCACGCCACGCGCCTGCCGTCCTCGCGCGCTGGCTTGCCGACACCGGACTGGACGGCGATGCCCGCATCGGCGAGGAAACCCTGATCCAGCGCCTGGCGCGCAGCGAACTGCCCGATCCGCCCAACGTCGCCGGACGCAGCGCGCAGGAAGTGGCCGATGCGCTGACCGAGCTGCACGCGCGCGACTATTCCATCGCCTCGCTGCCCGCCGACGGCCATCTCGACCTGCTGATCCGGCAAGGCCACCGGCCCGATGGCAGCCTCGGCCTGGGCGCCGGCTGGCTCACCGCGCACGCCGCGCCCGGCAGCGCCATCGCCGTGCGCCTGCGCGCGAACCCCAACTTCCACGCCCCCGAGGCGGACGTGCCGCTGATCCTGATCGGCAACGGCACGGGGCTGGCCGGCCTGCGCGCGCTGCTGCGCGAGCGCATCGCGCAGGGCCGCCATCGCAACTGGCTGCTGTTCGGCGAGCGCCAGCGCGAACGCGATTTCCATTACCGCCAGGAACTGGAAGCCGCCCTCGCGCAAGGCCGGCTCGAGCATCTGGACCTGGCTTTCTCGCGCGATGCGCCGCAACGCGCCTACGTGCAGCAACGCCTGCTCGAACAGGCGCAGCGCCTGGCCGAATGGGTGGACGAGGACGCGGCCATCCACGTCTGCGGCAGCCAGGAAGGCATGGCCGGCGGCGTGGACGCGGTGCTGCGCGGCATCCTCGGCGATGCCTGCGTGCAGCGGCTCATCGAAACCGGACGCTATCGCCGCGACGTGTATTGATCCTCGCTCCGTGCGCCCCCATCCTCCCGCGCATGGCTACCGGATGGGCAAAGGACGGCGCGGTACAGGACCAGATCGACAGCACCGTCGACGACGCCGTGCGCCGCGCGCGCAGCCGCCTGCCGCAAGGCCCGAGCCTTTCCGAATGCGAGGATTGCGGCGAGCCGATCCCGGCCGCGCGGCGCGCCGCCATTCCCGGCGTGCGCCGCTGCATCGCCTGCCAGAACGAACACGACGCCGCGGGCGCGTTCAGCGGATACAACCGCCGGGGCAGCAAGGACAGCCAGTTGCGCTGAGGCGGCGGGCGCTCACTGCGCCGGAGGCACACCCTCCACCGCGCGGATGCGTCCGTCCTGGACCAACCAGGTCCGGCCGCCGCCCACCACATACAGCGGCTTGCCGGCCTGGCGGCTGACGTAGACGTGCAGTTCGTTCGGCGCGCTGGCCTGCTCGTCGACCAATTGCAGTGCCGGCGCATCGGCGACGTTCTGCAACACCGTGCAACCGCTTGCCAGCGGCTGGAAGAAGCGCACCGCATCGCCCTGCCCGGAAAGGTCGGCGCGGTAGGTGCCGCCGAGCAGATGCACGTCCGGGAACGCGGCACGCGGCAGAAGGTAGGCGCGCCAGCCCGGCGCGCCCTGGATCGTATCGGGCAGCACCACGGTTTCGTAGGTGCTCGAACAGTCGACGCGCTCGATCTCCGCCGCCCGCTGGCGCGCCGCGAACTGCACCACGAGCCGACTGTCCAGGGGCACCTGATCCAACCGTTCCATCTCGCCCTGCATGGTTCCCGAGCGACCCACCGATGCCCGATATAGACCCACCCGTTCGCCCGCCCGGCTCGTGCCGACGAACGTGATCGCATACGAGCCATCGCCACGCCGTTCGGCCACCCAGCCCTGGACATCGCTGTCGCGCCGGAAAGCGCGCCATTCCTGGCCGGCGGCTTCCGCCGCCTGCACCGCGCGATCGAGCTCGAACAATTCCGCGCCCAGCCGCTCGGCCGCGCGCAACGCGGCCTCGTCCTGCGCCTGCGCCGACAGCGCGCAAAGCGCCAGCACGCTCGCGGCGATTGACTTCCCGATAGACATGCCCACCCTCCTGTAGTCGACATCGCGCACCCGGACGCATCGCGTGCCGGCCGGTGCGGAACCGCAGCGCAACGGCCTCGATGCCGTTATTGCGTTGCAACAATTCCGCACTATACCCCGCTGCCGGCGGGCGCGCACTGCAACGATTGTGACAACGCTCACGCCTCCGATCCAGCGCGCCACGCCGGGCCGGGCTGGTGGAGGGGCGAGCGGGGAAGGATGCGGAACGCTACCCGACCGAGGCCGGAATCCCCTGCACGCTCTGGATGCGGCCGTCCTGGATCAGCCAGGTGCGGCCGTTCGGCGTCGTGGTGACATACAGCGGCTTGCCCGCCAGCCGGCTGATGTAGACGTGCAGTTCGTTCGGCAACGTGCCGCGATCCTCGGCGAACAGCAGCGCGTCGGACTTGGGCTTGTTCTGGAGGATCACGCACTCGGAGGCCAGCGCCTGCACGCCCGTCACCGCATCGCCGGGAGCAGACACTTCGACGCGATAGCTGCCGCCCAGCAGGTACACGTCCGGAAACGCCGCACGCGGCAGCACATAGGCGCGCCAGCCATCACCCGCCGGCAACACCAGGGTTTCCACTTCGTTGGAACACTCGGTGCGCTCCACTTCCCGCGCCTTGCGGCCGATGGCGTGCTGCATCGCCAGCCGCCCGTCCAGCGGCGCAGGATCGATCCGCTCAAGCGCCGCCAGCACCTTGCCGGTGCGGTCCACCGCCACACGGTACAACCCCACCAGCGCGCCGCCTTCCGATCCCACGTAGGTGATCCGGATCGCATCCGGCTGCATGTCGGCCACCCAGCCCTGCACGCGCTCATCGCGGCGGAACGCGCGCGAACGCTCGCCTTCCTTCGCCGCCGCCCGCAGCGCGCGGTCGACCTGGTACAGCGATGCGCCCAACTGTTCCGCCGTGCGCAGCGCGGCCTCGTCCTGCGCCTTCGCGGGCGCGGACGCCAGCCAGATGCCCAGCCCCACGACTGCAACGATGCGGATGCGCCAAGCCATGTCGATCCCCTTCTTCCCGCCGATGACGACAGCCCAATATTGCATCGCAACATGACGCCCGTGTATCAGCCCACGTCACAAAACGTCACGGCGCACATGCCTGCGGCGTGCTACCGTCCCGCCACCGCGACGATGGAGGTTCCGCATGCGCTGCTTCGCCGCCCTTCTCCCCCTGTTGCTCCTGGCGGCCTGCACCACGGCACCGCCCATCGAGCGCAACGGCGCACCGGCATCGCCCGATCCCGCCCATTCCAGCCGCATCTCGCTGGACTGGGCCGGCACCTACGCCGGCACCCTGCCCTGCGCCGACTGTCCCGGCATCGAAATCCGCCTGACCCTCGACGACGACGGCAGCTACCGCCTGGCCACCCGCTACATCGACCGCCAGCCGGAACCCGAGCTTGCCGCCGGCCGCTTCGAATGGACCTACGACGGCAACCACATCCAGCTCGACGCCGCCGCCGACCACGCCTTCTACGCCGTGCGGGAAGGCTCCCTCCTGCGCCGCTACGCCGACGGCAGCTGGCCGCAGGCGGACCGCATCGCCACGATGAGCCTGCATCGCGAGCCGTAAACAGTACGGATTCCCGGAAGCCCCTTCGCGCGGCGCGCCGGTCCCTGCCGGAAGCCGCGAGGAAAGGGGCTGGCCTCGGCGTACCGCGTCACGGGCACATTTGCGGCTGCGCCTCCATGCCGTCGCAGAAAATGCCCGCCCCGCCGCCCGCCGTGGTGTAGCTGCCCCGGAGCGAAACCCCGGCGAAGTTCGGATCGCCCAGCAGCATCACGTACCAGGTGCCGGCGGCCGGAGCGGGGAAATTGCAGGTCTCGTTGTTGCCGACCAGATACGGCCGGCAGTCGTAAGCGCCCGCGTCCGTGCCCGGCACGCTGCCCCGGCGCACATAGAGATCGGCATCGCCCGTGCCCCCGCTTATCTGGAAGCTCAGGCCCGTCGCACCCGCAGGCACCTGCATCTGGAAATAGCGCGGCGAACCGTCCGGCGAGGACAGGTTGGACACCGCGACGCCATTGGTCAGCGCGGGAATCGGCGGGTTGAAAACCGCATACACCGCCTTTCCGCTGTTCATCGACAGGGTGCAGGTGGCGCTTGTGCCGGCGCACGCCCCGCCCCAGCCTCCGAACACGGAGCCGGATGTCGCCGTGGCGGTCAGCGTGATGGAGGTGTTGGCGTTGAATCGCCGCGAACAGGTCGTGCCCGCGCTGCCGCAGTTGATCTGGGCCGGCGCACTGACGACGTTGCCCTGCCCGCTTCCCAGCAGCGCCACGCTGACCGGATAGCTGGAGATCGAACCGCCGGCGACGACCGCCATGGCCGCGCCGGCATCCACGATGCCGGTACCGCCGCCGCCGCCGAAATAACTCGGGAACGGCCGCGCGGTATTGCGCAGCAGGGCACCGATCTGGTCCGGCGTCAGGTTCGGATTGCGCGTCAGCATCAGCGCCGCGACACCGGCCACGTACGGCGTCGCCATCGAGGTGCCGTCCATCATCTTGTAGCCGGGCGCCCCCGGCGTGGTCGGGCTCAGGTTGATGGTGGACAGGATGCCGTCCAGTTCCGAGTTCGTGCTGTCCCCGCCGGGCGCCGCCACATCGGTGGCCGGACCATAGTTGGAATACACCGCGCGCAGGCCGCCCGGGCCATTGGCCGCCACCGTGACCACGCCCTGGCAGTTGCCCGGCGTGGACAGCGACGCCGGCACCGCGTGGTTGCCGGCCGCCACGATCAGCACCGAGTTGCGCGACCGCGCGCTGTTGATCGCCGCCTGGTACGTGGTGCCGCATTCGCTGATGCCCTGGATGCTCAGGTTCAGCACCCGCGCCGGGTTGGCGTTGTTCGGAAGACCCGGCACGGTGCCGCCGCTGGCCCAGACGATGCCGTCGGCGATGTCGGCCAGGCTGCCGCCGCAGGTGCCCAGCACCCGCACGTGCTGGAGCCAGGCGTTATAGGCCACCCCGGCGATGCCCTGGCCGTTGTCCGTGATCGCCGCCGCGATGCCGGCGACGTGGGTGCCGTGCCAGGAGGAATCGCGCGCCTGCGCGTCCGGCCCGCACTGGCCGGCGCTGTTCCAGTCGCCCTCGTCGGCCGGGTTGCTGTCGCGCCCGTTGCCGTCGCGGCTGTTGGCCGGGTCGGAAATCATGTCCATGCCCGCCAGCGTCTTGGCATCCAGGTCGGGATGCGCGGTCTGTCCGGTGTCGATCACCGCGATCACCACGCCGTTGCTGCCCGCCAGACCCCATGCCGGCTCCACGTTGATGCCGCCGGCCGGCCCCAGCAGGCCCCACTGGTACGAGAGGTGCGGATCGTTCGGCAGCGCGGCCGGATACATCCGCAGGTTCGGCTCCACCGACGCCACTTCCGGGTTCTTCGCCAGTTCGAGCATGAAACGGTTGGCCGTTTCCGCATCCAGCATGTCGCCATCCAGCGCCAGGACATGGCCCCCGGTCGCGATGCGGCGCTGCACCCGGGCATGGATGCCCAGTTCGCCGGCCGCCCGCGCCAGGTCGTCCTCCAGATGCCCGAGCGCGCGCTGTGCCTGCGCGCTGGACGCATCGCCCGGCTCGGCATCGTCGCGGTAGTAGATGATGAAGCCATCGTGCTCGAACGTCCTGCCGACCGGGGCGAACAGCACCCGGTCCGCGAAGGCGGCGGGGCCCGTCTTGGGCTGTGGCCCGGACGCCCCCGCGTGGGACGCGGCAAGGCATGCCCCCAGCGTCAGCAGGGCCAACGGACGGCGGGCGGGAAACGATCGCGGCGAAGGGGACAGGGACATGGCGGCGGACTCCTGGATTCGGATGGGATGCTCCGTTTCCAGAGGCGCAAACCGGCGCCGACCTGGCTCATCGCCTCGCGCGCGGCCGTGGAACGTGCTTGAATGCGCGCCACGAAGCGGGGGTGCCTGGCATGGCCGGGCTGAGAGAGTCCCTTGGAACCTGATCCGGTTGGTACCGGCGTAGGGAGACTTCATGCGGCGACCGTCCGGTCGCGGCGTGCCTCTGCTTTATGCGGGTCCCTCCGCAAGAGCCCGTACATCCGTGTGCGGACTTTTCAATGAAAGCACGAGGTTTGCCGTCCATGAATGCCCAGCCTTCCGATCTCATCCTGCGCACCCAGGCGCTCTCCACCGACGTGACGCGCCCGATTCCCGGCTCGCGCAAGGTCTACGTGCCGGGCTCGCGCGCCGATCTGCGCGTGCCGATGCGCGAGATCGAGCTGTCGCAGACGCCCAAGGTGTTCGGCGCGGAGATCAACCCGCCGTTCACCGTGTACGACACCTCCGGCCCGTACACCGACGCCAGCGCGAACATCGACCTCACCGCCGGCCTGCCGGCCCTGCGCGCGGCGTGGATCGCGCAGCGCGGCGACTGCGAGCAGCTTGCCGGCCTCACCTCCGAATACGGCCGCAGGCAGCTCGCCAATCCGAAACTGGATGCCGTGCGCTTCCCCGCGCTGCGCGCGCCGCGCCGCGCCAGGGCCGGCGCGAACGTGAGCCAGATGCACTACGCCCGGCGCGGCATCGTCACGCCGGAGATGGAATACATCGCCATCCGCGAGAACCAGAAGCTCGACGCGATCCGCGAAGCGCACCTGCTGAAACAACACCCCGGCCAGGACTTCGGCGCCAGCCTGCCGCAGCGCATCACGCCCGAATTCGTGCGCGACGAGGTGGCGCGCGGCCGCGCCATCATCCCGTGCAACATCAACCACCCGGAAAGCGAGCCGATGATCATCGGCCGCAACTTCCTGGTGAAGATCAACGCCAACATCGGCAACTCCGCGGTCACAAGCTCCATCGCCGAGGAAGTGGAGAAGATGGTCTGGGCGATCCGCTGGGGCGCGGACACGGTGATGGACCTGTCCACCGGCAAGCACATCCACGAGACCCGCGAGTGGATCCTGCGCAACAGCCCCGTGCCCATCGGCACCGTGCCGCTCTACCAGGCGCTGGAAAAGGTCGATGGCCGCGCCGAGGAGCTGACCTGGGAGCTGTTCCGCGACACCCTCATCGAGCAGGCCGAACAAGGCGTGGACTACTTCACCATCCACGCCGGCGTGCGCCTTGCGTACATCCCGCTCACGGCCAGGCGCGTCACCGGCATCGTCTCGCGCGGCGGCAGCATCATGGCCAAGTGGTGCCTGGCGCATCACAAGGAGAGCTTCCTCTACACCCGCTTCGAGGAAATCTGCGAGATCATGAAGGCCTACGACGTGGCCTTCTCGCTCGGCGACGGCCTGCGCCCCGGCTCGATCGCCGATGCCAACGACGACGCCCAGTTCGCCGAACTGGAGACGCTCGGCGAACTGACGCAGATCGCGTGGAGGCACGACGTGCAGACCATGATCGAAGGCCCCGGCCACGTGCCGATGCACCTGATCAAGGAGAACATGGACAAGCAGCTTCGCGAATGCGGCGAAGCCCCGTTCTACACCCTCGGGCCGTTGACCACCGACATCGCGCCCGGCTACGACCACATCACTTCCGCGATCGGCGCGGCGATGATCGGCTGGTACGGCACCGCGATGCTCTGCTACGTCACGCCCAAGGAACACCTCGGCCTTCCCGACAAACAGGACGTGCGCGACGGCATCATCACCTACAAGCTCGCCGCCCACGCGGCGGACCTGGCGAAA
>JBBCJS010000052.1:0-112133 GCA_037190825.1 Chiayiivirga flava | reverse complement strand
GCCGATTCGCCGTTCACCGACGGCAAGCCGAACGGGTACCTGTCCTACCGCTCGCACATCTGGACCGATACCGACCCCGATCGCACCGGCATGCTCGACTTCGTGTTCGAGGACGGCTTCGGCTACGAGCGCTACGTCGATTACCTCGCCGATGTGCCGATGTATTTCATCTACCGCGACGGCCGCTACATCGACGTGGCCGGCCAGAGCTTCCGCGACTTCCTCGCCGGCCGCCTGCCGGGATTGCCGGGCGAACTGCCCTCGCTGCGCGACTGGTCCGACCACATGACCACCGCGTTCCCGGAAGTGCGCCTGAAAACCTACCTGGAGATGCGCGGCGCCGATGGCGGCCCGTGGAACCGGCTGTGCGCGCTGCCGGCGTTCTGGGTGGGCCTGCTGTACGACGACGCGGCGCTGGATGCGGCCTGGGACCTGGTGCGCGATTTCACCTCCGCCGAACGCCACGCGCTGCGCGACGGCGTGCCGCGCCACGGCTTCAAGCTGCCCTTCCGCGATGCCACGCTGCGCGAGCTGGCGCTGGAGGCGCTCAGGATTTCGCGCGCCGGCCTGGCGCGTCGCGCGTGCCTCAACGCGCAGGGGGCGGACGAGACGATGTTCCTGGACCCGCTGTTCGAGTTCGCGCTCGCCAACCAGACCCCGGCCGAGCGCAAGCTGGACTTGTTTCATGGAGCGTGGGGCGGTAGCGTCGATCCGGTATTCAGCCAGTTCGCCTACTGATCGCCCATGCCTGCCATCGAACCTCCCGCGCCGCGCGCCGCGGCGCACACGCGCTTCGACGATGCCGCCGTCGAACGCCTGGAAGTGCTGCTGAACCAGGAGTGCCTGCCGAACGGCGGCCTGCCGCTGGAAGCCATCGACGGACTGTTCAGTTGCGCGTGGGTGTCGCCCGGCGCGCCGCTGACGCTGGCCGACCTGCTGCCGGTGGCGCTCGGCGATGCCGCCGGATCGGCGCCGGAGGAACTGGTCCGCCTGCTGGAACTGATGTGGGATGCCATCGGCCGGCGCATCGTGCGTGGGCCGACCGCCGATCCGCGCGATTGCCTGCCGCTGATCGGCATGCCGCCGGAACTGGAGGACATGGACGAGGGCGATCCCGCGGCCGACGAGTTCCTGGTCGGCTCGGCCTGGGCGCTGGGCTTCCTGCTGACCTTCAACCTGCGCGCGCCCGAATGGGAGCTGCGGCTGGACGAGGACGAGGACGTGGCCTGGGACGTGATGGACATCTTCGCGCTGATGCCGCCGCTGTCCGACGACGAGCGCGATGGACAGGACGACGACGATATCGACGACGAGCCGCTCGCGGACGAGGACGGGTTCCCGGACGACGAGGACCACGAGGGCGAGGACGACGACGAGGAACCGGCCAGCTTCGAGGATCGCATGGCGATCATCGGCGCGCTGCCGGAAATCCTGCACGACCTGCACCAGCTCGCCATCGACGAACGCACCCCGCGCACGCCGGCGCGGCGCGAGGAAGCGCCGGCCCGCAACGATCCGTGTCCCTGCGGATCGGGCAAGAAATTCAAGAAATGCCACGGCGATCCGTCGCGGCTGAATTAGACCCCGCCGTCCACCCACCGCCGTCATTCCCGCGAAGGCGCGTTCGACAGCCCAATGGCCGGTGTTCCAGTGTCCCCGGAAGGTTCGGGAAAGCCTCCGGATCCCCGCCTTCGCGGGGATGATGAACGGGCTCCGGGGCGAACCCTGCCGCATGACCTGCGGCACAGGATGCGCCAGCCCCGTCCGGGCCTATGATGGCGCCATGCTTTCCCGCTTGAGCCATACCCAGCTGCTGCGCTACGCCGGCCTGTTCACCTGGGCCTGCGTCGGCATTCCGCTGGTACTCAACACCTGGTATTTCCACGAGGGGTTGTCGCGCGCCGATCTCATCGCCTGGCGCGTGGTCTACATCGCCTTCGGCGTCGGCTACTGGATCCTGACGCGGCGCCTCGGGCATACGCTCAACCGTTCGCTCGACATCGCGCTGCTGGCGCTCGTCACGTTCTGCGCCATCGCGGTCAGCCATTTCTCCAACAGCGGACTGGGCGGCGGCCTGCTGCTGGTGATCGCCGGCATCCTGCCCTGGGTGCTGGGGCCGCGCATCGGACTGGCCTGGCTGGTGCTCCAGCACATCGCGCTGGTGCCGGTGTTCGCGGGCAGGCCCGAGTTCAGCGTCATCGAGGCGCTGTTGCAGGCGCTGTTCTACATCGGCTATTCCACCGTGGCCTTCGTCACCGGCCTGGTCGCGCGCCAGCAGGCGCAGGCGCGCGAGGAACAGCGCCGGCTGATCTCCGAACTGCGCGCCACCCGCGCGCTGCTGGCCGAATCCAGCCGCCTGAACGAGCGCACCCGCATCTCGCGCGAACTGCACGACCTGCTCGGCCACCACCTCACCGCGCTGAGCCTGAACCTGGAAGTGGCCACGCATCTTTCCCAGGGCCGCGCGCGCGAGCACGTGCAGCAGGCCCAGTTCCTCGCCAAGCTGCTGCTCACCGACGTGCGCGAGGCGGTCAGCCAGTTGCGCGAGGGCGGTGCGATCGACCTGCGCGAGGCGCTGGAGGCCCTCGCCGACGGCGTGCCCTCGCTGCGCATCCACCTGGACATGCCCGAACAGTTCGCGCTCGCCGATCCGATGCGCGCGCAGGTGGTCCTGCGCTGCGTGCAGGAGATCATCACCAACGCCGTGCGCCATGCCGAGGCCGACAACCTCTGGATCGCGCTGGCCAAGGAGGACGCCGGCATCGTGCTGCGCGCGCGCGACGACGGCCGCGGCAGCGAGCAGGTGGCGCTCGGCAACGGTCTGCGCGGCATGCGCGAACGCCTGGCCGAATACGGCGGGCGCCTGTCGGTCGTCGCCGCCGACGCGCGCGGTTTCGCGCTGGATGCATTCCTGCCCCTGGAGGGAACCCCATGATCCGAGTCTGCCTGGTCGACGACCAGACCCTGGTGCGCCAGGGCGTGCGTTCGCTGCTGGAACTGTCCGACGACATCCGCGTCGTCGCCGAGGCCGGCGACGGCCGCCAGGCGGTCGAGACGATCCCGCAGGTCAAGCCCGACGTGGTGCTGCTGGACATGCGCATGCCGGTGATGTCCGGTCTCGAGGTCCTGCAGGCGCTGTCCGCGCAGGGACAGTTGCCGCCCACGATCATCCTGACCACCTTCGACGACGACGAACTGGTGCTGGCCGGGCTCAAGGCCGGCGCGCGCGGCTTCCTGCTCAAGGACGTGTCGCTGGAACAGCTCGTGGACGCCATCCACACCGTCGCCGCCGGCGGTTCGCTGGTGCAGCCGGCCGTGACCCAGCGCCTGCTCTCGGGACTGGAAACCATCCGCAACGATTTCGTCAGCCTCGACCAGCCCGATCCCTTGACCGAACGCGAAACCGAGATCCTGCGCCTGATGGCCGGCGGCTACTCCAACAAGGAGATCGCCGGCTCCCTCGGCGTGGCGGAGGGAACGGTCAAGAACCATGTCTCCAACATCCTCTCCAAGCTCGGCGTGCGCGACCGCACCCGCGCCGTGCTCAAGGCGTTCGAGCTGAAGCTGGTCTGAGGGCGAGGGTGCCCGGCCCGGCGGCTTGCATGCCGCCGGGCGCTCAGCGGTGCGCGAGGCTGCGCCTCGCGGGCGCGCCGCTTCGCCCTCTCCAAACTCGGCGTGCGCGACCGCACCCGCGCCGTGCTCAAGGCGTTCGAGCTGAAGCTGGTCTGAGGGCGAGGATGGCCGGCCCGGCGGCTTGCATGCCGTTGGGCTTCGGCCCATTCGCCCCGATTCCGCCGGATCGTCGATGACGGATGCGGGTTATCCACGCTTCAGCTATGCTTCGCGGCTCCCGATGCAGTGGAACCCGCGCGCGCGGTCCGCCGTATCCGGAAATGGCGAGAAATGCCCCCCGGAGACCCCGAATGACCCGTTTTCTAGAGTTGCTGACGTCCGTACTGATCGTGGTGGCGCTGTTCGTGGTGGTAGGTGTGTTCCTGCCCGACCGCCGTACCGTGCAGCACAGCGTGGAGACCAGCCACCCGCTGCGGCAGGCCTTCGATACCCTCAACAGTTTCAAGCGGTTCGGCGACTGGAACCCCCTGCGCCAGCACGATCCGAACGTGCGCTACACCGTGTCCGGCGCCGAGCGCGGCGTTGGCGCGCAGCTGGACTACGCCTCCCACCGCGTGGAGGTGGGCAACGGCAGCTGGCACATCACCGAGAGCCAGCAGGACGAGCGCATCCGCTACACCGTCTACAACGACTCCCACGGCCAGAACAAGAACCACGTGGTCAGTTTCGACCAGCGCGGCAAGATCGTGGAAATCGACTGGTCCTACTCGGTCGAATACGGCTGGAGCCTGCCGGGCCGCTACGCCGGCCTGTACGTGGACCGCACCGTCGGCGACGACATCAAGCGCAGCCTGGCCAACATCTCCAACCTGCTGGCGTCGATGCCCAACTTCGACTACCGCGCCCTGGACGTGCAGGTCACGCAGGTCGCCCCGCTCAACATCCTGTTCATCACCACCACGGCCGACCGCAACATCACCGCCGTGGAGAACGCGATGGACCTGGCGCTCAAGGACCTGCGCGCGGCGATCTCGGCCAACCAGCTGGTGGAAACCGACAGTCCGCGCCTGATCACCACCAACTTCGGCGCGGAAAAGTACGAGTTCGACGTGGCCATCCCGGTGGCGCGCCGCTCGGAGGTGCCGGACGAGGACGAAGGCGAGGACGAGGAGAACGGGAACGGCGAGGAACTGTCCGCGACGCTCCAGGCGCGCGAGGTCGACCTCACGCCGCCCGCGCCGCTGGAGAACCTGCGCCTGCCCGACAACATCCGCGTGGGCCAGAGCTACGGCGGTCGCGTCGTGTCCGCGCCCTATCGCGGCCACCCGGCGGCGTTGCCCCTGATCCGCGACCAGTTGCGCTCCTACGCGGCTGCGTTCGGTGAGCAGTTGCAGGACCGCGCGTTCGAGGAATACCTCACCGAGATCGCCGACACCGCCGCCGAGGACGCCCAGTTCCGGGTGTACTGGCCGATCAAGTGACCGTGTCCGCGCCGCAGCGTCCTGCGGCGCGGCAGGCCGGCGGCGACGCGGTTCGCCGCGCCGGGCCCATCGCGGGGTGGGCCCTTCCCGGCGCATCGCGGCGGGGCGCTTTTCCAGGTTCTTCCGCCACAACGCGGCGGGAACTTTTTCCATGTTTCGTGGTAATTCGGCGGCGCCGTGGCGTCCGTTCCCGACGGGTCGGTCCGCCGCATCCAAAGGGAGAAGTCCATGATAGAAACGGAACGCTTGTCCAAGACCTACGGGCGCATCCGCGCCGTCGATGAAGTTTCCTTCCGCGTCGAGCCGGGCCAGGTGCTCGGCTTCCTCGGTCCCAACGGGGCCGGCAAATCCACCACGATGAAGATGATCGCCGGCTTCCTGGCGCCCACGGCGGGCACGGCGAAGGTCTGCGGCTTCGACGTGCGCGAGCAGTCCATCCAGGCGCGCCGCGCGCTCGGGTACCTCTCCGAAGGCGCGCCGAGCTATGGCGAGATGACGGTGCTGGGCTTCCTGGGCTTCATCGCCGACGTGCGCGGGCTTTCCGGCGAACGCCGCCGCCAGCGCCTGGACGACGCCATCGGCCGGCTGCAACTGGAAACCGTGCTGGACCAGCCCATCGACACCCTCTCCAAGGGCTTCCGCCGCCGCGTCGGCCTGGCGCAGGCGATCCTGCACGATCCGCGCGCGCTGATCCTGGACGAACCCACCGACGGCCTGGACCCGAACCAGAAGCACGAGGTGCGCAGCCTGATCGCCTCGATGTCGGCCGACCGCACCATCATCATCTCCACCCACATCCTCGAGGAAGTGCACGCGGTCTGCTCGCGCGCCATCATCATCGCCGCCGGCCGCGTGCTGGCCGATGCCACCCCGGCGGAACTGGAAGCGCGCTCGCGCTATCACGGCGCGGTGTCGCTGACCGCGCCCAACCCGGCCGCGGTGCGCGAAGGGCTGGTGCGGGTGGAAGGCGTGGCCCAGGTCGAGATCGATCCACAGGACGGCCGCATCACCGCGTTCCCGCGCGCCGGCCAGCGCATCTTCGACCGGGTCGAGGATTTCCTGCGCAGCCAGAACGTGGAGGTGAGCGAAGTGCAACTGGAACGCGGACGCCTGGACGAGGTGTTCCGCAGCATCACGCTGGGCGCGCAGAACGCCCGCAAGGAGGCCGCATGAACCCGGTGCGCGCGATCTTCCGGCGCGAGCTGGCGAGCTATTTCGCCACGCCCGTGGCCTATGTGTTCATCGTGATCTTCCTGGTGCTGGCCGGGGCCTTCACGTTCTACCTGGGCGGCTTCTACGAACGTGGCCAGGCCGATCTGCAACCCTTCTTCAACTTCCATCCGTGGCTGTACCTGTTCCTGGTGCCGGCGGTGTCGATGCGGCTGTGGAGCGAGGAGCGCAAGAGCGGCACCATCGAACTGCTGCTGACGCTGCCGGTGACGATGTGGCAGGCGGTGGTCGGCAAGTTCCTCGCGGCCTGGGCCTTCCTGTGCATCGCGCTGGCGCTGACCTTCCCGATCTGGATCACGGTCAATTACCTCGGCGATCCGGACAACGGCGTGATCCTGGCCGGCTACCTCGGCAGCGCGCTGATGGCCGGCGCCTTCCTTGCCATCGGCGCCTGCCTGTCGGCCGCCACGCGCAACCAGGTGATCGCCTTCATCCTGACCGTGGTGGTGTGCTTTGCGCTGCTGCTCGCCGGCTTCCCGCTGGTGCTGGAGTTCATCGGCGCGGTCTTCCCGCAGGGCGTGGTCGATGCCATCGCCGGGTTGAGCTTCCTGACGCACTTTTCCGCCATCGCCAAGGGCGTGGTCGACCTGCGCGACGTACTGTTCTTCCTCCTGGTCATCGCGTTCTGGCTCACCGCCTGCGCGCTGGTGATCGACCTCAAGAAAGCCGATTGAGGTGCTGCCATGAACCTGACTCAACGACGCATCTCCACCGGCGTGGCGCTCCTGGCGCTGGCGCTGCTGTTCATCGCGCTGGTGGTGCTCACCGGCAACCTGTTCCGCGGTGCGCGGCTGGACCTCACCCAGCACCGCCTCTACACGCTCACCGACGGCACCAAGGCCATCCTCGGCAAGCTCGACGAGCCGGTGAACCTGACCTACTACTACTCCGACCACGCCGCGCGCGACCTGCCGCAGCTTCGCACCTACGCCGGCCGCGTGCGCGAACTGCTGGAGGAAATGGCGGCGCGCTCGGGCGGCAAGCTGCGCCTTGCCGTGATCGATCCGCAGCCGTTCTCCGAGGACGAGGACCGCGCCACCGCGATGGGGCTCCAGGTCGTGCCGGTGGGCAACGCCGGCGATACGCTGTTCTTCGGCCTCGCCGGCACCAACGCCATCGGCAACGAAGCCACGATCCCGTTCTTCCAGCCGGACAAGGAAGCCTTCCTCGAATACGACGTGGCCAAGCTGGTGTCCAGCCTCGCCGGCGACGCGCGCCCGGTGGTCGGGGTGATGAGCACGCTGCCGATGGGGCCGAGCTTCGATCCGGCCGCCGGCCGCCCGACCCAGGGCTGGGTCATCGACGGGGAAATGCGCAACCTGTTCGAGGTGCGCCGCGTGGAAACCGACGTCACCGCCATTCCCGAGGACGTGAAGGCGCTGGTCGTGGTGCATCCGCGCCACCTGTCCACCGACACGCTGTACGCCATCGACCAGTTCGTGCTGCGCGGCGGGAACCTGCTGGCCTTCGTGGATCCCAACGCCGAGGCGCAGGCGCCGGCCGGCGGCGCCGACCCGACCCAGGCGATGTTCGACGACACGTCTTCGGACCTGCCCGAACTGTTCGCCGCCTGGGGCGTCACCTACGATCCGGGCCGCGTCGTGCTCGATGCGCAGCGCGCGCTGGAAGTGCAGGTGCAGCCCGGGATGCCGCCGGTGCGGCACCTGGCGGTGATCGGGCTGTCGCGCGACGATTCCAATGCCGATGACGTGGTGACGGCGCAGCTCGGCACCATCCACCTGTCCAGCGCCGGCAGCTTCGGCCTGGCGGACGATGCCAAGGTGGCGCTGGAGCCGCTGCTGCAAAGCTCGGCCAATGCCGGCGCCACCGATGCGCAGCGCCTGCGCTTCTCGCCCGATCCGGCCCAGCTCTACGCCGACTTCTCCCCCACCGGCGAACGCTACGCCATCGCGGTGCGTCTCACCGGCCCGTTGACCACGGCCTTCCCGGACCGCGAAGGCGAGGGCCACCTGGCCGAAAGCCGCGAGCCGGCCAACATCGTGCTGGTGGCCGATACCGACCTGCTCACCGATCGCCTCTGGGCGCAGGTGCAGCAGTTCTTCGGCCAGCGCGTGGTGAATGCGTTCGCCAGCAACGGCGATTTCGTCATCAACGCGGTGGACAACCTGATCGGCAGCGCCGACCTCATCGCGGTGCGCACCCGCGCCGGTTCCAGCCGTCCGTTCACCACCGTGGACGCGTTGCGCGTGGAGGCCGACGCGCGCTTCCGCGCCAAGGAGCGCGAGTTGCAGGCGCGGTTGCAGGAAACCGAGGAAAAGCTGACCGCCCTGCAACAGACCCAGCCGGGCGGCAATGCGCTGGCGCTCAGCCCGGAGCAGCAGGCCGAACTGCTGCGCTTCCAGGAGGAGAAGCTGCGCATCCGCAAGGACCTGCGCCAGGTGCGCCGCCAGCTCGACGAGGACATCCAGGCGCTCGGCGGCAAGCTCAAGTTCCTCAACATCGCCGGCATGCCCCTGCTGCTGACGCTGGGCGCGCTCGCGTTCGTCGGCTGGCGTGCGCGCCAGCGGAGGGCCGCGGCATGAAGACGCGCACGCTCATCGCCATCGCCGTGGCTGCCGTGCTGGCCCTGCTGGCGGCGGCGTGGATTTCCTCCTCGCGCACGCCCGAGCCGGCTTCGGCCAGCCCGGGCCCGCTCGCGCCGGGACTTGCCGAGGCGCTGGACAGCGTCACCCAGGTCCGCATCACCGCTGCCGGCAATGCCGTGCTCGCCACCCTGGAACGCGGCGAGGAGGGCTGGGGGCTGGCGGAGAAGGGCGGCTACCGCGTGGACGTGGAGAAGCTGCGCGGCCTGCTCTCGGGGATAGCCGCCGCGCGCCGCGTCGAGGCCAAGACCGCGCTGCCGGAACGCCACGCGCAACTGGGCGTGGAAGACGTCTCGGCGGAAGACGCGCACGGCGTGCGCGTGGACATCGCCACCCCGGCCCGGACCTTTGCCTACGTGTTCGGCGACAACCTCGCGCGCGGCACCGGCACCTACGTGCGCGCCGCGGACGAGGCGCAGAGCTGGCTGGTGGAACGCAACATCGCGGTCGAGCGCAACCCGGCCAACTGGCTGGTCAGGCGCATCGTCGACGTGGGCGCCAACCGTATCGCCGCGATCTCGGTGAAGACCGAAGACGGCGGGACCATCGAACTGGCGCGCACCGAGGACGACACCGCGTCGGATTTCGCCCTCGTCAACCTGCCGCGCGGGCGCGAAGCGGCCGATGGTTACCAGCGCGAGGCCCTCGCCGGCCTGCTGTCCGGGCTGACCTTCGAAGACGTGTTCCCCGCCGCCGAACGCGCGCCGCCGGAAACAATCCGCCAGGCGCGCTTCACGCTCGACGATGGCCGGCAGGTCGAGATCGTGTCCTGGCAGGACGAGGGGCGCACCTATGCGCGCCTTGCGATGACGCTGGACGAGGACGCCGCGCGGGCATGGCTGGCGCGCCAGCCCGCGCCGGCCGAGGGCGACGACACCGGAAGCGGCGAAGATGCCCCCGCGCCGGCCACGCTCGACGCACTGACCGAGGAAGTCGTGGCCTTCCAGCGCGCCCACGGCGCCTGGACCTACGCGCTGCCATCGTTCAAGGCCGCCAATCTCAACAAGGGGCTTGAGGATTACCTCAAGCCCAAGGGCTGATGGCCGGGAACGGTTTGGTTTGAACCGGCGTCATCCCGGCTTGACCAGGCATCCGTCCGTCAAGAACCGCCGGGATGACGGATGGCCCGGATGTTCCGGAGAGAGCGCATGACCAGTATCGGTACGCAGCCCGCCCATCGCCTCGCCGCCGCCCTCGGCGCGGTGTTCTGCGCGCTTGCCGTCGGCTTGGGAGCCTATGCCGCGCACGGAGCCCCGGAAGTGGCGCGGGCACGGCTCGACACGGCCTCGCTGTATCTTTTTTTCCACGGATTCGCGCTCGCGGTTTTTGCGCTGCGGCAACGCGGCGCGTGGGCGGGTGCGAGTCTCGTGCTGTGGCTCGCCGGTTGTGCGATGTTCTGCGGCAGCCTCGTCGCGGGCGCATTGTGGGGCGTTTCGACGGCGCTCGCGCCGGCCGGCGGCATCGCCTTCATGCTCGGCTGGATCGCGCGCGCGATGGCGTTGCTGCGTTCCCCGTCCGTCGGCGATGCTGCGCCGCAATAAGGAAAGCCCCCGCAAACCATTGTCAACAGGGCTTTTTTTCCCTACGCCGGCGTACGCATAATCGCCTTCTCTATACGGGAGGGAGTCATGAAGAATACGCAGAGCACCGCCATGCGCCCGCGCGCATTGATCGCACTGGCCATCGCCTCGATCCTCGGGGCCACCGCCGTCAACGCCGCGCCGATCCAGGGGCCGGGCCTCAAGCATCCGGGCACGATCACCTACGATGCCGAGGGCATTCCCACGGTGGTCGGCGCCACCGACGAGGACGCGGCCTGGCTGATGGGCTACAACCACGCCCGCACCCGCTTCTTCCAGATGGACACCCTGCGTCGTGGTGCCAGTGGCACGGTGGCCGAAGTGGTCGGCGCCGCCGGTCTGGCGCAGGACATCCAGGTGCGCACGCTCGGCCTGCGCCGCGCCGCGTGGGAAACCTGGGTCAAGTATCCGGCCGAGTTGCGCGCCCAGCTCACCTCCTACGCGCACGGCGTCAACGCCTGGCTCGCGACCCATCCGCTGCCCATCGAATACGGCGCGCTGGAACTGACCTCGGCCGATCCGTGGACGCCGGTGGATTCGGTGGTGATCGGCAAGCTCCTGGCCTACCAGCTCTCGTTTGACCTGGAGATCGACTACACCATTCGCCTCGGCGCGTACCAGCAGGCGGGCGCCGCCGCCGGCTTCGACGGCAACGCGCTGTTCTTCGTGGATACGCACCGCTCCGCGCCGCCGGACGCGCGTGCCTCGATCCCCGATTTCGTGCCCGGCGGCGGCTCGGCGCAGGCCGCGCCCAAGAGCGGCGGGGAACCGACTTCCGCGCCGCTCCCCGCCTCGTTGCTGACGCTGGCCGAGAGCTACCGCGACCAGATCGCCGACAACCCGATCATCGCCCCGCACCTGAAGCGCCGCGAGGATCGCGCCGGCAGCAACTGGTGGATGGTGGGCGGCGAGCACACCGCCTCGGGCCGCCCGATCCTGGCCAACGATCCGCACCTGTCGCTGGGAACGCCGATGCTGTTCCAGGAAGGCCACGTGGTTTCCAACGATCCGCGCTACGCCAAGCCGATGAACAGCGTCGGCTCGATCGCACCCGGCACGCCGTGGCCGATCCTGGGCTGCACCTCGGACTTCTGCTGGGGCCTGACCACCAACTCGCTGGACGTGACCGACACCTACCAGGAGCAGTTCGTCCTCAACTCCTACGGCCTGCCGACCCATACCATCCACAACGGCGTCCCCGAGCCGGTGCTCTGGGTGTTCCAGAGCTACTTCGTCAACCAGATCGGCGACGGCGTGGCCGACAACGTGGTGCGCGACAACTCCATCGGCTACACCAACGGCGGCATCACCATCATCGTTCCACGCCGCAACAACGGCCCGGTGGTGCAGATCGCCGGCAACAGCGGCCTGTCGATCCAGTACACCGGCTGGGGCCCGACGTTCGAGCTGGAGGCGTTCCGCAAGGTCAACCGCGCCTCCAACCTCGACGAGTTCCGCGCGGCGTTGCAGAACTTCGACGTGGGCTCGCAGAACTTCGCCTACGTGGACAAGCAGGGCAACTTCGCCTACTTCGTCAGCGCCGAGGCGCCGATCCGCGAGGACCTGCAAGCCGGCACGGTGAACGGCGCGCCGCCGTTCGTCATCCGCAACGGCACCGGCGGCAACGAGTGGCTGCCGGTGCAGAACCGCTATCCGGGCCAGAACGTGCCCTATGAAATCCTCTCGCCGGAGGAAATGCCGTACACGATCAACCCGGCGCGCGGCTACATCGCCAACGCCAACAACGACCCGGTCGGCACCACCTTCGACAACAACCCGCTGAACCAGGCGCGCCCGAACGGTGGCATCCTGTACTACGCGCCGGGCCATTCCTCGTACCGCATGGGACGCATCGACCGCGAGATGCAGAAGCTGATCGCGCGCGGCGACGTCACCGTTGCCGACATGGCCGCGCTCCAGGCCAACGTGCAGCAGCTCGATGCCGAACTGGTGCTGCCGCACGTGCTCAATGCCCGCGCCAGCGCGCAGGCCTGCGGCTACGGCGACGACGCGAAGCTGGACGAGGCGCTGGATCGCCTGGCCGCATGGGATTTCTCCACGCCCACCGGCATCCAGCAGGGCTTCGATGCGGGCGACAATCCGCTCGCGCTGGCGCCGCCTTCGGCCACCGAGATCGCCAACTCCGTCGGCGCCACGCTGTGGGCGATCACGCGCGGGCAACTGATCCGCAACACGGTCGATCACACCCTGGGCAAGGTGGGCCTGGGCAGCTACCTGCCGGGTGGAAACGAGGCTTATTCGGGCCTGAAGTTCCAGCTCGACGCCTTCGCCGCACTGGGCGGCAAGGGCGCGTCGGGCCTGGACTTCTTCACCAAGGTATCGCCCGAACTGGCCGGCGCGGCGGCCGACGTGCGGCGCGACTGCGTCCTGCTTGGCAGCGTGCGCGATGGCCTGGACCTGCTCGCCAGCGAGGCGTTCGCGCCGGCCTTCGCCGGCTCCACCGACCTCAACGACTATCGCTGGGGCAAGCTGCACCGCATCACCTTCCGCCACACCCTGGGCGATGCGCTGAGCGTGCCGGGCATCGCCGGCTACCCGTTCCAGAACCTGGGCGAAGGTCTGCCCGGCCTCGCGCGCCAGGGCGGCTTCGACGTGGTGGACGCCTCCGGCCACAACGCCCGCGCCAACAGCGTCAACGGCTTCACCTTCGGCTCCGGCCCGGTGCGCCGCTTCATCGGCGAGATGACCGACACCCCGACCCTGTTGCAGATCGCTCCCGGCGGACAGGACGGCAACCCCGGCGACATGGGCTACATCAGCCAGTTGCCGCGCTGGCTGGTCAACGCCTACAAGCCGCTGGTGATCGATCCGGAAGTCTCCGAAGCCTCGGCCGTGGCGAGGATCGAGTTCTCGCCGAAGTAATCCTTCGGCCTTGTGCGGCATCCCGCGGGGCGCGTCGTTACGCGCCCCGCTTTTTTATGGAATCCGGTGCCGGACGGCCTTCCGCAGTAGAGTGGGGCGCCTGTCGCCACGCATCGCCGAGTTCGCCGTGACCGCTCCCGCCCACCTCCGCGGCTTCGATGTCCACGCCGCCCACGCGCACATTTCCCGCGACCGCAAGTTCGCGCGCTGGCTGGCGAAGATCGAACCCATCGCGCCGGACCCGCGCTGGCTCGCGCCGTTCGATCCGGTCGATGCGCTGGCGCGTGCGATCCTTTACCAGCAACTCAGCGGCAAGGCCGCGGGCACCATCGTCGGGCGCGTGGAAAAGGCCATCGCCTCCGACGTGCTGCATGCCGATACGCTCGGGCGCGTGGACGACGAAACGCTGCGCGGCTGCGGCGTTTCGGGCAACAAGGTGCGCGCGCTGCGCGACCTTTCCGAGCGCGCCGCGCGCGGCGAGATTCCCGGCGTGGACGACATGGCCGGCCTGGCCAGCGACGCCATCGTCGCCGCGCTCACGCCGGTGCGCGGCATCGGCCGCTGGACCGTCGAGATGATGCTGATCTTCCGCCTCGGCCGCCCCGACGTGCTGCCCATCGACGACCTGGGTGTGCGCAAGGGCGCGCAGCAGGTGGATCGACTGGCGGACATGCCCACGCCCAAGGCGTTGGCCGCGCGCGGCCAGCGCTGGGCGCCGTATCGCAGCTACGCCGCGCTGGCCCTGTGGCGCATCGCCGACCTGCAATCGGGCGCCGTCGCGCCGGTGAAGCGCTCGCAGGAATGACCGGCCCCGCGCAGCTTGAGTCCCACCCGCCCCGATGCCATAATGCGCGCCCTTCGCCCGCCGGCCCCGCCGCAGGCGACAGCACCGGGCGGTTAGCTCAGCGGTAGAGCACTACCTTGACATGGTAGGGGTCACAGGTTCGAACCCTGTACCGCCCACCACCCTGATGGGTGGAACTCCTTGAAATACAAGGAATTATCCGATTCGCTCTGAATCGTTGTGACCAACGAGAAAGAGCAATCCTCCGGACTCGATGGCCCAAGATTGGCCCAAGGTCACCACGGCTCCAGCGCTCTCCGTTGCGCACTTCTGCGCCGACTTGACGGACTCCAGTCTCTTCGCTAGCGTCGCTCCCGTATCAGTGGTCGACGTAACGGTGATGCCTGCGTAGCGCCCAACAAGACACCGTGTGGCCACGGCGCGAGGGCGGGCTGATCCGGGCAAATCTGTATCGAGGGATAAGCCCGGAGAAGAAAGTGGCACGCTGGCGTAAAGAACCGCCGGGGGTGTCGGCTGGAAGTGTCCGAAGCGCAACGGCCTTCCAGGCGCCCTGAGTGCAACCCACCCCGTGAGGGTGAGCCGCATCAGCTCGGCCCACCCAAAGACCGGCCCTCACAAGCGCGCTCTGCACTTGTGAGGCAAACATGCAGCCCGAATCCATTGCGGCTTTCCACGCGCCGCTGCGCGTCATCTTCATCGAGACCGTCGCCGAGCTGATCGGCAAAACCCCCACGACCATCCGGACCTTCGCGACCCACAGGCGGTACAAGGATCGCAACCTCATCCCTCGTCCGTTCAAGATGCCGAACAGTCGCAGGCTGTGCTGGTATGAGCACGAGGTCCGGGAATGGATTGAATCCAGCCGCCAGGAGGTTACGACTACCGCCGGCAGAAAGCCCGGCCGTCCCACCAAGCGTGAGCAACTGGAGCGGCACCGTTGGGCGGCAGTCTTGGCGACTGGGGAGACTGCACGATGAACGATCGGCAAAGCTTCCAAGATGGCTCGCGTCAAGGCGATGGACGCTCACCGGGGACAGCGAAGAAAGCAGGAGGCGTCGAAATCATACGGGCCCCGCGCACCACGCAGTTCGAGATCATTCCCGTCGCATTGCTGCGCGATGCTCGCCTGTCCTACCGCGCCCGCGGTATTGCCACACGCCTGCTGTCCAATGTCGATGGCTACCGAATGACCGTGCAGGACCTGGCCAACGAAGGCATCGAAGGCCGCGAAGCGATCAGAAGTGCATTGAAGGAGTTGGAGAACATCGGCTACTTGCGGCGATTTCGCCGACAGAATAGTCGTGGACAGTGGATCACCGAGACCATCATCCGCGATACGTGCCCCACCGATGGATCAGCCGATTCGACCGAAGACGGATTCCCGGGCGCCGGGTACCCATCCGCCGGGCAACCGAACGCCAATCACCCGCCTTCCGGAAAGCTGGGGGCCAAAAGCACCATCCCCAATACCAGCACCAACAGCTCTACCAACAACAGCACCAGACCAGTGCAGAGGACGATACGTACGGACCGCAAAAACAATCCAGAGCGCCCCCGCCAGCACCACGGCCTGTATGTTTTCGGGGATCGCGATCAGGGGCAGATCGATGAACTCGTGCGCGAGTATGGTACGGCCACCGTGGAGACGGCCGCTGCTGCGGTCCGCCGCTTCGATCGACATGGCCGGCCGGTCGCTTATGTGAGCGAAGCGCGGCGTTGGCTACAGTTTGAGCAATCAACTAACAAACAGCCGAGAGCTATTTACCCTGCTCATACCGGAGGCCCCTCACGGTCATTACCGGATATCCTGGATGGAGTCAGTGATTGCCTCTGCCATTTGGCCGCTGCCGAAGAGCGTCGTTTGAGAGGAAATTTTCAGGACTAAGCTCATGCGCACACCTGATTGGCACGCACTTTCAGTCGAGAACATCGGCACATCGCGCAGCGCCCTATCCGGCCAAGGTGTGCAGCAGCTGCCGCCACGAGTCTAGTGATCAGTGCAACTTACTGTTGCCCATCGCCACGCCCGACCATAGGCAAGTCTGACGTTGGAAGACCGAACGCTGCCGATGTATGGCGCTTCCGCGCACGAACCCGCTGTACACCGTGCCGGCGCAGAGCGGAGACTCATGCTTCTGATATTAGGCGTGTATCGATCAAGGCCAGAAAGTGATCGAGGATAAGCTTGGGGATGTCGCCACCGGAGATGAGCACGCCGGCTTCCATGTTCTGCGCCATTGCATGGCCAGTCAAATTGGCACTGGTGATGAAGCACAGACCGCCGTCTGCGACCGCGACTTTGGCGTGAACCCGCCCGTCGGCAAACTGGGCAGCCCGTTCGCGCCAAGCGTAGAGCTTCGCGGCGGGCACCAGCGTTCGCATCTTGCCGATCACGTCGAACGACATGCTTCCGCCGTGGTCCTGCGAGGATTCGAGCAGCATCGAAATGCTAACGCCGCGCGTGCTCGCGTCGTTCAATGCCTTCACGATGGTCGAGACGTCATAGGCCACGAAGCTGGTGATGAACAGGGTTTGCTTGGCACCGCCGATGACTTGCAGTAGCACTTGCTCAGTTCGGCGGGCGGAGACGAAGGGCGTCGTCGGCCCCGTCCACACGAGTTCGGTGGACTGGTGTTTCGACACGTTCTCGAACGCATGGCTGGCTGCGAGCAGCATCGAAGCCAGTTCGCCGGAACCGACCGATGTGGCCCGCCACGCATTGACGAACCGTTCAACGACGGTCTTGGCTGTAGGTGTGCCGACGACGTCCGACAGGGAGATGTTCGCTTTTGCGTCCCCGACCTTCCGGATCGCGCCCGCCAGTGCCCGCACCTTCTCCGGCGACACGAGACAGACCACGGCTGTGACCGCTTCCAGTAGTCTTTCCATGTCACAGCCCTGCGAAGAACGCGGCATCCCCTCGGTCGAGGGTCTGCACCAGCAGCGATCTGTCGAGGTAACGGTTGCCGCGCTCGCACGAGGTCTCGGCGACCAGACTACACGCATGGCAGGCCGCCGCGTGCAACGAACGGTCTTTGCCCGGATCATGCTCCGAACACAACGGATCGGACGAGCAAACCTTCGACCGGTTCAGAGCCTGTCGCAGCAGCCGGCCGAGGTTTTCCGGTTTGCCCAGATCGACGAGACCGCCAAGCGTCCCGTCGGAATCGGCTGCCGCTGTGTAGATGAGGATACCTGCTTGGGGACTCGCGCTCGACACGTCGGCGTAGATGCGTTCACGGATGCTCGCCGCGTTGTAGCCACATTCCAGCGCCAGTTCGCGAATGAGCAGGTGCGAGAGCGTGTGAAGCATGGCGTAGCGGATGCCGGGGTAGCCCTCGTTCGGGTCGAGGTGGCGCGAGTTTCGCCATCCACCATGACCGGCCTTTAGCATCCCGTCCAGGCGCTGGACGCCAGCCTCCGCCTCCCACGTCAGCAGCGTTGCCTCGTCGAACTGGATGAAGATACCCTCGCCATGTACCTGATTCGCAGGCACCCAGTCCGGTTTGTGCCGTGAAAGCCCCGCCATCTGCGGGCGCTCGTTCGGATCGCTCGTTTCTTCCGGCGCTTCTACACGTGTGAAGCCGAGTAGCGCATTGACCTCGCGTAGCCTTTGTAGTAACAGAACTCGGGCAATCCGGTTTTCGAAGCCAGTGGGTGTCCCCACCTTCTTGCTCATGAAGTGTGGGTAATCGGAGGGCGGATTGGCTGCCGTCAGCACTTCCCATTCCGGCCCCTTGATGTCGGCCTCGCCGATGACCTCCTGTCCACCGCCATTGCGATGCGCTTCGATGGCTGCCCAAATTTCCGATGCCGGGTATTTGTCGATTCCTGGCAAGGCTCCGGTCTTCTTCAGCGTCTTCACCGTAACCGCGACGGCGACTTCGGAATCCAGGTCGTCGAAGAAATCCCAGCCGTCCTGAATCAACTGGCCAAGTGGATCCTTGGCCTGCGGGATGGCTAGCGCCGACAGCGTGATCGGGAACCAGCTGTTCGTCGAACCCAGCAGAACGGCTCGTGCTTCCTCGTCGCACTCAGCGTCGAAATGATCGAGGTGTGGATGCCTGCCTCGACAACTCGGGAGGTTTTCCTTTCCTGCCCTCCCGAAGGCCTGAGCCAAGCTGCGCGATGCGGAGCAAGCATCACATCTCACCCATAGGTTCTCGGTCTGTAACGAAGCCCCGCTTTCGAAGAAGCGCAGCGTGCCCTTACAAGAACTGTTGCCGCCGTGGACGAAGTAGTGCCACGGGAAGTCGTCGAGGTGGCCGTCGCGGCAGGCCAAGAGGAAACGCGCCGGAACGGCGTCGGCGTCCTTCGCGGGCTGGTCGCCCTTGGAGCCTCGGCATCCCTTGTGGACGAAGCGGGTACGTTCCGGGCGGAAGCGATTTTCCTTGATCTCGAACAGTCCAGCATCGAAGGGCGACAACAAACCGCACTTCACGCAGCGCATCCAGCGCGGGAACGGACGCACGGGCACGCCGATGTTCGCTTCCGCTGACCACCGATCGACGAGTTCGCTCTTCTGGAACGGCGGCATGCGCAGGTTCTCCACCTGTGCCCCGAGCACCTTACGGACGGCGGCGAGCAGACGCGGTTCGGCGATGGGCTGGCAGCGATCCTTCTCCCACTGGTCGATGCCCAGTGTCACCACCGAGAGGCTCGGCAGGTCGATCAGCGCGCCCGGCCCGTATGTCCAGAGCAGTTGACTGGGGCGGACTTCCCCGACGGGTGTTCTGTTGGTGGCCATGGTCAGTCCTCGTCCTTCGGCACCGGACGCGGCTTCCAACCGTGGTCGTCCGATAAGTGCCCCATATTCATGATCAGACGCACGCCCGGCTCCACTTCGCGCATCGACATCGGCACCGTCCAGTTGTCCCACGCATGGATGCCCGGCGACTTGACCAGCCCGACCGTCGTCGCCGCCTGCGCGCCACGCTTTTCGTAGGCCAGCGTGCGGCCGGGCACGCTCACTTCCTTCGCCCACTCGTCCGCGCGCTCCTTCAGTTCACGCTCGGCCAGATTCTTGATGGTGGTCGTCTCGCTGACGTTCCAAGCCCGCCGCACCAGCACGTCGATGGCGTCGGTGATCTCGGGCTTGTCGGACTTATCCAACTCGCCCGCGCCCACGTTCGGGCTGAAGGCGTCGTTCTCCAGACGCATCAGGGAGAGCAGCGCGCCGGTCAGGCCGCGATCCATCGCGCGCGGCGAGAAAGGCGTCACCGACTGCGCCTCCACATGCTTGTAGAAGGTCGCGTGGTAATGCTCGAAGGTCTCGTAATGCGAGAGATCGCGCGGACGCGCCCACGTGAGCACCGTGCAGACCAAGCCGGGGAAGGAGCGACCCACGCGGCTGGTGGCTTGGATGTATTCCGCCGTGCCCTTGGGCTGGCCGTTGACGGCCATCAAGCCCAAGCGATTCACGTCCACGCCGACCGATAGCATGTTGGTCGCCAGCACCACGTCGATGGCGCGGGTGTCCCCCTTGTTCCACTTCGCCACGTACTTACCAGTGACCGCATTGAGCTCGGCCTTGAACTTGACCTCCAGATCGTCGAGGTACTTCGGGATGTCCTGACTGGAAACGCGCGAGGTCAGCTCGCGGATGTTGTTCACGCTGCGCTGGGCGAGCGCAGGCCGCTCGACCATGCTCATCTGCACGCGGTAGGAACGTGTCTGCACGTCGTCCTCGGCCAAGCGCCGCATCCCGCCCAACTCGCGCAGGGAATTGAAGTAGCCGACCATCGTCATGTACGGGTCGGCGGGCTCGCCGAAGCGGTCGAACAGGGCTTGGGCTGCGGTGAGGAAGGCGGTATAGACGCGGATCAACATCGCGGGCCGTGAGCTGCCAGGCGAACACACGCCCAGATAGCGCCGTCCGGGCCGCTCCTCGATCGGACGCTGCACCGAGAAGTAGTTGTCTTCCACGTCCAAGCCATGCGGTGGGAAGACCGACACGCGCCGCATGAACACATTGTTCACCTGTTCTTTGGCTTTGCGCACGGTCGCCGTGGATGCGACGATCTTCGGTTTGACAGTCTTGCCGTCGAGCGTCCAGCCGGACAGTTCATCGACGGCGGATTCGTACAGGCCGACCATCGTGCCCAGCGGCCCGCTGATGAGGTGGAACTCGTCTTGGATGATCAGGTCGGGCGGACGGATCGGCGCGACGTTCTTCACCTTGACCGCAGGCAAGCCTTTCCCGGCGGTGTGATTGCCGGTGCAGCAGCCCGCCTCGTGCCACAGCAGGCCGTGACGCTCGCATTCCTGACTCACACGACCGAACAGCGTGCGTACCTGACCGCGCCAAGCCATCATGGCGAACTTGTCCACGGTGGCGATCATCATCGTCGGCGGGCGGTGGTAGATCTCCTCGTCCACCGTCAGCACCGGGATGCCGGGATGCGGCGAACTGCTCGACCTGCCGCGAGAGAACGTGCAACTGCTTTTCTTGTCGCCGCAGTACACGATCGTCCTACCGCGATCCTTGTCGACGACGACGTCTTTCCCAGGATCGATCGTGGAGCCACACCACGGGCAACTGGTGAGCTGAAGGGGCGAAGCGCGTCCGGCCTTGTTCTTCCCCGCATCACGCAGAGCTTGAATGGCGTAGTGGCTTTCCTCGGTCGTGCCCGGCGTTACCTTGTTACCGACCCACAATCCGATCGTGAAAGGCTCCTTACCGAGCGACTCATCACCTTGAACGAGAGCATCCCGCCGGAGTTTCTCCATCGAGCAGATCAATGCAGTGGCGCGCTGGAACTGCTGCAAGGTCAGAAGACGCAGCGTGTAGCGCATTATCACGGCCAGACCGCGCGAGCCGTCGTAGCCTCCGAGCTTGCCTTGCAGACGGCGGATCGCCATCGTGAACGCCGCCACGCCCAGATACGCCTCCGTCTTGCCACCGCCAGTGGGGAACCACAGCAGATCGGCATGAGCTTCCATCGGCTGCCCGCGATCCGGGTGCGTGGGATCGGCCAGTGACGGGATCGACAGCAGCAGGAACGCCAACTGGAACGGACGCCAGCTCCGGTTCTTCGGCAGGTCAAATTGATCGACCGTCACGTCACGCCCGCGCCGCACTTCCAGCGCATACAGGCTACGAACGCGCTGGATCGCCATCGCCTTGTTGGCGAAGCGGAAAGACGCCAGCGCCTTTTCGTCGTTCTTCAGCTTGTCGATGCCCTGCTGCAAGCGCGTCTGGATTTCCCGACACCGCTCCAACGCCTGTGCCGCCGATGTGTCGTATCCGATCACGTCCTTGCCGATGCGCCCGCGTTGCTCGGCGATCCACGCCGCATAGTCCTTCGTCAGCAAGTTCAGGGCATCGACCAGCTCGGTGACTTCCAGCGTGGCAAGGCGCTGCATGTCGAGCAGGCCGCTCGCCACCATCTCCTTCATCGCCGGACGGTCGGCAGGGTCGAGGCCCGGCGTCTCTGTGACCTGCACTTCGTATCGAGGCATCACGGTGCTGCGCACTTCGGTCGCCAGTGTCACGTCGTCTGCCGTCTCGGCATGAATGGCGACGCCGTGTCCGACCGCGAACTCCACGCGGTTGCGGTAGATCATCTCCAGCGATTCGCGCTCCGGGTCGTTCCCGTCGGCGTCCAGCACCGGGCGGCGGCGGAAGATGGCGCGCTTGGATGCCTCTGCCTCCGCGCGCACGATCAGTTCCGGCTGAAACAACCATGCCGTGTCGCGGTTGGTGTCGGGTTCTTCCTGCGTATTGATCAAGAACAGCGTCACCAAGCGGTCGCCGTTGGCGTTCTTAGCGCGGATGGAGCCTTGAATCCGCACTGCCGGACGGTTCGCGTCCGGTGCCTGATGGGGAATCACACCCTCGGCAAGCGGCAGCACCAGCTTCCCGCCGCAGGGAATACGCTGCCAGACCTTGGCCTTCTGTCCATTGGGCCGCGTCAGCTCGTGTTCTTCGTTGGGCACGCGCTCGTAACTGCCCCAACGCGCCTCGACCTCGATGCGCTCGGCATCGCCATCCACGCAGAAGGTCATGCCGAAGCTGCTGGGCACCAGCGATTGATTACTGGCGGCGTCGATCTCGTCGGAGGAATCCGATTCCGGTTCCACCCGCCCCGTGGCCGTGCCGAACTCGGCACCTGGTTCGTGCTGGCCGGGCACGATGGGGTCGGTGGGCTCCTCCACATACTCCTCGGCCAACGGGCCTTCCAGTCCTTCGATGCCACCCCGGGCATCTTCACGCGGTGCCAATTTGCCGACCAGATAGCGGTCGCGCACGCTCATGTCCACGATGCGTTCGTGCGGGCCGTCCGCCGGGCCGAGTAGATCATCCACCACCGCCAGTTGAAGCAGCTCGCGGATGTAGGCCCTATCCCCGACCGGCGGTACGCCACCCACGGTCTGATGCAGCGCTGAGGACACGGCCGCGACAAACTCGTCCCACTGGATGCGCCCGACGTTGCCCGACGACTGCGGAGAAAACGAAACGCTGGCGACCGACATGGGAGCGTCGGTGACAGACAACCGGTCGAAGAAGATCGTAGTGATTTCGAGGTCGGAGCGAAGCCGTAGCACGCGCCCGGCACGCACGATCTCCCCGGCAGGGTTCAGCACGAGCACCCAATCGTCCTCGGCGATGGCTTGATACAGGGAGCGGTCACCCCTCAAGACCAACGTATAGGGCGCGAGCCTGCGATCGGTGCCGAGACCGTGATCGACGGCAATCCATGCGGTGGGTGATCTCGTCATGCTGTTGGCACCTCAAATCCTGTTCACGATGTTTTCGAGCTTGTCCAGTTCCTTGCTCCTGTCGATGTAGGCCGAATAAGCCTCCTGCGCGCCACGGATCAGAGTGTCGTAGTGGACGATGCGGCTGCCCGGCGACACGGCAGCCATCGACGACTTGAGGCGGTCGGGGTTCGACGCCTCTTCATCGACTGGCTTCCCGATCACGAATACGACCTCGATGTTCGGCGTAGGCTCATTCTGCGCGAGCAGAATTTTCTTGAGCTTGTCGACATAGGCTTGGCCCTGCGCCTGAAGTTCGAGGAGCTTCATCCTGCGCTGAACCTTTTTCAGTTCAACCACGATGTGCTTGCCTGCTGTCGTTCGGTACTTGATGTCTACACGACCGAGCTTCTCCTTCTCGGTCAAATCTTCGACGACGATGCCCGATTCCAGTAGACGGGTTTCCATGACTCCACTTCCAGTTGCCCGCTCCCAGGAAGGGTCCAGCAACCAAAGATGGTCGAACAGGTACTTCTGGAGCACCTTTTCTTTCTCATCGTCATCGACCAGCTTCTGGAAGGCACGGATGGCATCCAACCGCGACCGCACGATGTCACGATAGAGTGAGTCTTCCAGCGCATCGCGATCGGCGAGCACGGCCAGCAGTTTGTCGGCATTCTCTACGCCGCTCACAAACTCATCCGTGGAGCCACGAAGCTTCATGCGCTCGAAGGCAAGGATTCCATGCTTATAGAGAGTCTTCCGGTCATCCTCGTCATCCACCGGTAACGCACTCAACTTTGCTATAAGCGTCTCTGCATTCTTTCTATGGCCCTCGCGAAGCGTATCCAGCCACTCGGTAAGAGCCGGAGAGGCTTCCTTTGCCTTCTCGACCTCATGCTTCCTACGCCACTCGCTCCACTGCCTTTCCAATTGACCGAGGCGTGATTTGAGGAAAGAGATCAGTTGAACATACCGATCATCGTCCTCCTGCACGCGCTGGCGATCACTGGTGGCGATATCAGGCTGATCATCGGCATCGAGGAAGTCCGCCTCGATCTGTCCGGTGAGATACTTGGTATAGAGCCTCCCGTCGTTCAGGCGGTCGAGGACGTTCTCATGGAATAGGCGACCTCGCGCGAAGACCACGATACCGTTCAGGTTGCCCGCTTCGTCATCATCGAGGTCTTTGGGCTTGCGCGCGGTGCCGAGCCAGCCGCTCACACGCCATGCCGTTTCCCATGCCTCGAACCGCGCGGGCAGCGATTCGCGCTCCACGACGTGCGCGATGGTGCTGGCCTCCGGCTCGTAGCCCTCGAACGTCCAGAGGAACTGGACTTTGGGCAGGTCGCCGCGATCCGTCGCCGAAATGGGCTGACCATCGATCTTGATCTCGAAGCCGTTGGCTTGACCAATGATGGAAAAACGCCGCGCCAGACGCTTACGAAGTGCGGCAACGCCTTTGCCGAGACGCTGCCGTTTGATTTCGCGCAGCACCAGCTTGGTACCCTGCGTCACCGTAAGCGCATCGCTCGCCAGCGGTTCGGGATGGTATTTCTGCTTTTCTTGAACGGCCTGCTTGATGTCCGGCACGGTCATGCGGAAGCCGTGCGTGCCGCCGCTCTTGGCGGACTGCACTTCGATCACATCGGCGATAGAAAACAGCGATAGCTTTCCGAGCCCCTTCCGACCCATGACAGGGCGACCCTTGGCAGTTTTCCGTCCGTGTTCCGCATCCTCGTCGCGGCGCCGGTAACCGACACGCAGGTACTTGCCGTTCAGGTCATCAACGGACATGCCGATGCCGTCGTCCTCGATCTCGATCCATTCGTTGTTCGGATCGACGCGAATCTGCACGCTTGATGCATCCGCGTCCCATGCGTTGGCCACCGCTTCGGTCAGGACGGCGGCGATGTTGCTATAGAGGTTGATGCCGAGGTGTTCGAGGACGTTGAGATCGACGGTCATCTCGAACGTCGGCGTGACTTGGGTTCGAGTCATGACGTCCTCTCGTGATGTTTGTCCGGGTGGCCTAGCTGAATGCGGTAGCGTGCACCACGCCGCTCACCATGGCGTTCGACTTTGCCGCTTGCGATCAGCTCGTTGATGGCGGTGTTCCACTGGCCGTCGGTGATGCCGGTGGCGGTGAGGATGTCGGACTTGGCGTGCCAGCCGGGGTGGGCTTTCAGGTGTTCGACGATGGCGTGGGTGGGGCCGGCGCGGTAGTCGGCGCGGGGTTCGGCGACTTTGAGGTATTGGCCTTCGTTGGCGGGAAGGGTGTCGAAGTCGAGCGAGGGTTGCGGAGTGTCGGCGCTGGTGCGGCGGCGTTTGGGTGTCGAGATGCGTGGCGTGGTGCTGCCGTGCAGCCCTTGGGCGACTTCTTCTTCGTATCGCTGGCGGTTCAGTTCCGACAGGCGGCGCAGCACCTCGACGCGCGCAGTCTCCGAGATGGTGAAGCGGACGCGGTCGTTTTCCGGCAGGTACGGGACTTCGTGGAAGCCGTGTTCGAGATCGAGGTTGTCCCAGCCGTAGGCGTGCGCGACAGCGGTGTCCAGGTCACGCTGCAACGCGCGCAGCCCTTCGAGGCGAGGATCGCGTTCGCTATCGGTATGAAAGCGGTTGTAGAGCTTCGTCAGGCCGATGCGATCGGTCTGCATGATTTCCGCGCGAACCCGATGGAGCCGGCTTCCAAATTCACTCGGAAAACTACCCTCGTCATTGAGTCCGGTTGGAAACGCGAAGGTTTCAAGCGCATTTCCGGGCGAATACTTCAACCGCGTTTCCAATCTTGATGAATATTGCCGCGCCCAAACCTCATGCAGCGAGGACTGGCAAACGCCAAATAGAGCCTCATCCCTGAATACATCCAGATTGGCAGACATGATGTAATCATTGGGAACCAAAGCAAATGCGAGATGCTTTGTTACCTCACTACAAACCATCACGTGGCTGAGCGCAGGCGTTGCTGCATCCCAACCATCTGGATGGCGCTCGAAATGGCGGCCACGACTGATGGCGTGGTAAAGCTCAGACCGTGCCCGAAGAAACAGCCACCACTTCTCACGTGCGCCCTTGTCCTTGTTGGAAAGGCGCTCTGCTTTTACGTTCTCTTTCAGCCATTCGTAAGGCAGCGTGTATGTCTTCGCCTTTGTTTCCGGCCAATCCCAAAAGTTGATCACCCACCGGCTCGGCTTCTGCTCTGGGTCTGAATTGAGATCATCGCCGTTGATGTAGGGGAAAACTACCTCGGCATTCCTCGGATCGGCATCCAGCATCATTCGGGCCTGATCGGGTAGGAGCACGAAGCCCATGCCCAGCACGATCGAGCCTTGATATGCCAACCCTTCGTTCGCCTTCAGTCGTTCTGGACTCCATTCCTCACGGTCGGACAGGAAGGCCGATATGAAAGAAGCCGGTCGTCCGAGCAGAGAGCGTTCGCCCGACCATTGGCCCTTATGGGCATGCACACGGCTGGTGACGACCGCAGCCTTTCCGGGCCACGGCTCGTTCGGGTAGGCCGCGTGGATGACGGCACCCGCGCCAACCATCGCTTCCAGCCCGACCTGCCGCGTGTCGCCTTCCGCGATGGTGTTGACCGCGAGCAGTCCGAAGCCGCCACCTTCGCGCAACAGGCTCCACGCCCGAAGGAAGAAATAGGCGACCAGATCGGCAGAACCACGTCGCCCTTCGGCGATGTGCGCGACCAGCCAGTCGCGGAAAGCCGTGCCAGCGACGCCCGTGATGCGCTGCCCCCCCAAAAAGGGCGGATTGCCGACGAAGGCATCAAACCCGCCGCGTTCCTGCGCGAACACCTCCGGAAACTCCAACGGCCAATGGAAAGGCCGACGCGCGGGCTTGTCGGCGGGCAGATCGGTTGAAAGCGCAGCGACCGCTCTCCGACGCATCGAGGCGAGCATGTCACGGTCGCCGTCGATGGCCTGGCCAGCTTGGTCGGCTAGCGACACCAGCGCGTTCTCCAGTGCCGTGCCACTTCCGCTTGATGCGAAAACTTCGCTGATAAGCGCATCGGCGATGCTTTCCGGCACTGCCAGCCTGCGGCGCGCGTCGGCGTCCAAATGCGCCATCGCCTCCACGTCGCGGATGTCGCGGATGGGCATTTCGCGCAAACGTTGCCGCAGCTCAATGGCCTCGCGCACAGCCTGCTCGACGTTCTGCCCGAACAGACGCAGTTGTCCTTGGCCGGATGGGTTCATCAAAAGCTGGGTGAGCTGATCCAGCCGGTGGATACCGAGCAGGCTGTCGCCACAGCGCAGGTTGTGGTCGAGGAAACCGAAGGGGCGGCCCTTGGCCAGCGTCACCAGCCAGATGGAGAGCTTGGCCAGTTCGACCGCCAGCGGATTCAGATCGACGCCGTAGAGGCAGCGTTCGGCGATGAGGCGGCGGGCGACGATGGTGCGTGCCTCGGTGTCGCGCGGCAGCGGCTCAACGCTGGCGTCGGCGGCCTTCACCCGCCCATCGACGCCGACCGCGTGCCCCTGTGCCTCGGCCTGTGCCCACGATTCCACCAAGCGGTCGGCCAGCCAGCGGCAGGCTTGCACGAGGAACGCGCCCGAACCCATCGCCGGGTCACAGATCTTCAGGTCGAGCAGTTCTGCGGGCGATTTCAACACCCAATCCGCGCGCGGTGTGCCCTGCGCGGGGCCGACGTAGGAGATGGGCGTGAGCGTCTCGGCGACGATGGCCTCGGTGAGCGACTTCGGCGTGTAGTGGGTGCCGGTTTCGCGCCGGTCGGAGCCAGTGGTGACGATGAAGGCTCCGGCGGGATACACCAACGGATAGCCCCACGGATCGGTGCGCACCAGATGGCCGAAGGGTTTGATGCGGTCGCGCAGTGCCGTGTCGCCGTGGCAGGCCGTCAGCAGGCGGTCGGCGAGCGCATCGTCCACGGTGCGGGCCAGATCGTTGCGTACGCGGCTGGCGGAACTGCCGGAACGCTGCTGCAGCAGTTCGGCCAAACGCGCGGCACCATCCAGCCGCGCGGATTCGAGTTCGGCCAGCGTGACCCACGGTGACTGCGCGCTCTTGGTGGCGTCGAGTTCCAGCGTGAGTTCGGCGGTGCGCTTGACGGTGCGCTCCAGCAGGCCCTCATAGACGTAGCCGATCTGCTCCACGTCCAGCGCCCGGTACGACAGCGTGCGCCCTTGGAATTGCTGGATGGCTTCGAGCAACAACAGGACGGTGCGGTTGTCGATGGGTAGCGGTTTGGCGACGTCGGTGTGCCAGTCGGAACCTTTCGGACGACCTTCGAGGAAGGGGAAGCGATCCGGATCGAACAGCGAACCGCCCAGCGCGGGCAGGCGCAGGTTTTCGTGCTCGATGCCGCCATACACGGCGCGGAAGACGGCCAGCAGGCGCGACCACGCATCCCAGCGGCGCTCCAGAATCTCGTCGGACTCGGCGCGCAACCGAACCCGCAACGAGGAAACGGCGTAGTTCGCCTCGTACCGTTCGTCTCCCAAGAGCAGCAGGCCGCGCTCCTCGGCGGAAAGCAGGAAGACCAGCCGCATCATCACCGTCAGCGCAGCTTCGTAGAGTTCGGCTTCCTTCACGCCGCGCAGGAGTTCGCGGTCGCGGTCTTGGTCGGCCTTGTCGAGCGACTGGATCAGCACTTCGACCGCGCGCCGCACCTGTTCGCCCAAGGCGTCGGTCACTTCGTCTTGAAACTTCAGCGAACGGTCGAACAGTGCGGGCAGCCGCTCCGCTTCATTCACGAAGAAACGCCGGATGCCCAAGAGGTGGACGAAGGCTTGCAGGGTGACGGGTTCCTGCGACCAGATGCGCGCATACCAACTGGAGAAGGTGGTGACCGCGCCCACCGGCGCATCGACCAGCGTCCAGCGTTCGCCGTTGGTGACCAGACCGAGACGGCAGCCCGTGGCGCGGCAGAGCGTGACCATGCATTCCGCCGGTGTGCTGGCCCAGCCGTCGAGTTTTCGGGTGGCGTCGAGATCGACGTCCGGCGCGTAGGCTTGGACGAGCATCAGCGGCGCATCGCCATTGCCGACGACGGCGAAGTCGGGCGACAGGCTCACGCCATGTTCCGGCAGCGCGACGGTCAGGTGATTGGCGCACCAGTCTTTGTGTTTGAGCACGTCGCCACGACCGTCCTCGTCGAGTTCCAGTCCGCGCGACAGCACTTCATCGATCCACGCCGTGTGCAGGTCTTCGAGCCGGGGATCGTCGGTTTCCTGCGCCTCACGCCATTCGTCATAGGCCTGCCGCAGCCGCTGGCGTTTGGCAGCATCGAGTTCTTCCAGCCCCTGCGGGAAGGCATCCTTCAGGACGGGGACGGCGAGGAACGGGCCGGAAATCTCGACGAGCGCGAGCCATTCGTGGTGCATGCTCATGCAGCACCTCCAGCAGATTCCGGCACGACGAAGATCACCGCGACCGGGAAAGTGCGGTCGTCGAGCTTGGCGTAGCGTGCTTCGATGGCCTGCGTTTCCATCTCGCGCTCGTCGGGGATGCGCGCGAGGCGTGCTTCAAGCGCGGCGATGTCGCGCCGCAGTTGCGTGCGTTCGTCCTCGGTGAAGAGCGTGAGCTGTTCGGGCTGCCCGCCTTTCTTCAACTCGGACTGGATCGCCTTCTCCAATTCGTCGAGCACGGTGCCGATGTCACCGACTTCCTGCTGCTTGCGGGTCTGGAGCGTACTGGTCAGATAGCGGAGACGTTCCTTGGAGCGGGCATCGACCGCTTTCAGGATGGCTTCCTGCTGACGGTCGAAGCGGACGCGCAGCGCGTCGAACAGGGGCGGAGCCGCTGTGATCGGCTTCGATTCATCCAGCCATTGCTGAACGCGGGCGACGCCTTCTTCGCGGCGGAAGGACTGATCGCGCAGGTAGCCGCCCGACAAGGTCAGTTCCTCGTGCAGCCGATGATGGTTGCCGCCGGTGACGACGAGCCGAGAGACGACGACCACGGCGGGGCCATTGACGAGCGCATCCGGCACGGTGCGGACGGTGACGCGGTGCAGTTTCTTCACATCGTCCTGCGCCCAGATTTCGGCGCGCAGCAAACGCAGGCACATCTGCACCAGGCGATGGTTCAGGTGGACGAGCACGACGTCGTCACGGCCACTGGCGATGGCGTGGTCGAAGGTGATGGGCCGCATCTTCTGGGTGTGCGGGTGACGCAGCCCTTCCAGACAGCGTGCCCACGAGCCGGACAGTGCGGGCATGCGGAAGACGCTGCCCGGAGGGGCGCCCGCCAGTTCGATGGGTTCCAGCGGTGGACGGCCCGCCAGCGCGAGGCCGGTCTTCACGGCCATCAGGACGTGGTTGGGCGTGAGGTGGAAGTCCTGTTTGGTGGTGAGCAGACGCTCGTGCAGCTTGGCGACGCGATCCTTCAATTCACGCTCGGCGCGCACGAAGTTCTTGGCCCGGGCGATCCGCGCCTCGGCCATGCGGGTGTCCAAGTCCTTCAGTGAGCCTTCGATGAGGCCGGACATCTGCGGCGAGATGACAGGATTGACGCTGCCCATGTCGGCGCGCATCGAATCCAGCTTCCGCAGGGCGCGCAGGATGTCCTCGCCGTGGCCGCCGACCGATGCGCCGTTCGCACCGCCGCCATCGACCGGGTGCCAGATCAGCACTTCCTTCTCGCGCTGGCCGTGGCGGTCGATACGCCCGTTGCGCTGCTCCATCACGTTGGGGTTGTAGGGAATCTCCAAGTGGATGAGCCGATTGCAGTGGTTCTGCAAGTCGATGCCTTCGGACGCCGCATCGGTGGCGAGCAGGATGCGAACTGGCGAATCCTGCGGCGAGGCTTGGAATGCCGCCTTGATGGGTTCGCGCTCCTCTTGGGAGAGGCCGCCGTGCAGCAGACCGAGACGCTCGCCGCCGAAGCCGTGGCTGGCGAGAATTTGATGCATCCACTGATGCGTGGTGCGGTATTCGGTGAACAGGATCACCCGGCGGTCGTTCCACTCGCCGTTGGGCTTGAGATGGGTGGTGAGCCAGTCGAGGATGGCTTGGGCCTTGGAGTCGGCCTGATTCCGCGCGTGTTGCGCCCACGCGCGCAAATCGTCCAGTGTCGCCCGCTGCTCCGGCGTCAGCGGCATCGAGCGGCGCGTGGCTTCCTCGATGGCTTCGGCTTGGGCGTTCTCGACCTCGCTCTCGTCGGCGTAGTCCTCGTCGGCCTTCAGGATGGCCTTGTGCAGGATGCGCTCGGCCATCGCGTCCGGCTTCGCGGGCCGGGCTTCGGACAGCGATGCGACGTGCTTTTCGAGCGTGGACGCGAACGCCGCTGGCGACGAGAGCAGACGCTTCTTGAGGAGCCGGTTGACGAAGGCCGTGCCGAAGCCGTTGCCCGCTTTCTCGGCGTCCTTTTCGCGGTTGGCGCAGTAGTCGTCCAGCTTGCGATGAATCTCACGTTCTTCCGCCGTGTAGGGGACTTCGAGCGCCTGCAAGGTACGCCGGGCATACAGGGGATTGCCATCGGCATCGACCAGATCGCTCTTCAGGCGACGGATCATCACCTGACTCAAACGCTTTTCGTCGGGGAGGATGTTGCGCGCGAAACGCTGGTCGTCGAGCAGTTCCAGCAGCGAGGTGAACGACTCGGTGTAGCCGTTGTGCGGCGTCGCGGTCAGGAACAGGCGATGCTGGAAGTGCGGGCCGATGGCGCGGACGAAGCGCGTGCGCTGGCTCTCCAGCGCGTAGTGCGCGCCTGCGGCAGGCGCGACGTTGTGCGCTTCATCCACGACCAGCAGGTCGAATTTGCGCGGATGACCAACGTGCGGCGGGATCACGTCGCGCATGGCGCGCAAGCCCTCACCGCCCTTGGCCCAATCCATCGACGTGATGAGGCGCGGATGCGACGTCCACGGGTTGGCGTGGATGCCGCGCTCGCGCCGCAGTCGTTTGATGTAGTCGGTGTCCACCACGCGGAAGTCGAGGCCGAACTTCTCCAGCATCTCGACGCGCCACTTCTCCTGAAGCGACGCGGGGCAGACGATCAGGACGGTGCGCGCGCGGTGCCGCAGCAGCAGTTCCTGAATGACCAGACCGGCTTCGATGGTTTTGCCGAGGCCGACGTCGTCGGCGATGAGCAGGTTGACGCGCGCCATGTCGATGGCGCGCACCAGCGGGTCGAGCTGGAAGTCCTCGATGCTGACACCGCTGCGGAACGGCGCTTGGAGAAACCCACGGTCGGCGTTGGTGGCTGCGCCCCAACGCACGGCATCGAGGAAGGCGTCGAGCATGCTCGAATCGTCCTGCCCCGTGACCGATGGCAGGCCCGCGCGCTCGATGACCTGAGCGCCTGGCTCGATTTCCCAGACGACTTCCAGTTCTTCGCCGAGACCGTCCTCGTCGATGGACGACAACTTCACGCAATGTTGGGGTGCAGCGGTTTCCAGTCCGGCCGCATCGACCTCGGCTACGACCCACTGACGACGGCGCACCTCGACGAGCTGCCCTGGCTCGGGGCGAGCGCGATATGTCTGAGGTTGCCGTTCGTTTGGGGTGCCCATCTGGTGGCCATCTTCCTTATCGGTTCTTCTCGTTCGCGCCGGACTCCGTAGCGCGAGGCTTCGTGTCGGCATTGGCGACCGCGCGGGCGACTATCGCAGCGGCCTTGGCTGGCGATTCGTGCGACCAGAATCGCAGCGCCGTCCAACCGATGGCTCGGAGCCGCGTGTTCGTATCTGCGTCCCGCTGGCGGTTGGCCTCGATTTTCTGCCGCCAGAACTCCGCGTTCCGCTTCGGCCACGTGGCGTGTTCCGGGCAGCCGTGCCAGAAGCAGCCATCCACGAAGACGGCGATCTTGCGGCCGGGGAAGGCCACGTCCGCGACACGGCGCGGTTTCTTCAACACTTCGTAGTCGATCCTGTAGCGCAGGCCAATGCGGTACATCTCCTGCCGCAGCGCCAGTTCTGCGTCCGTCCCTTTCTGCCGCACCTTCGCCATGCGGCGACTGGCATCGGATGATGAGGGCACGAGTCCGAGCATCCAGTAGTCCTCGTCAGTCCATCACTTGGCCGGAACCGACGCGAGGTGCTGGTCGATGCTGCGAGCGATGGCGCGACCGAGATCGACGGGCACTGCATTGCCGATCAGCCGACCGAGCACCTTGAAGCTGACCTCACCACGCTTTGGGATGAATTTGTAGTCGCGAGGAAAGCTCTGCAAGATCGCTGCTTCACGAAGAGAGATGGCCCGATCCTGCTCGGGGTGGCCGAAGCGGCCATTGCCGAACCCGTAGCATTGGGTCGTCATCGTCGGCGCAGGCTTGTCCCACTCCATCCTTCCGTACACGCCCGGATATGTGCGGCCGCTGTCGGCGCGGTGGCATTCGGCGACGAGGTTCTTCGGCCAATCGCGCCAAGTGCCGCCGGGCTTGGAAACCTTGATCCGCTTGAGGTTCGTGTCGGACAGCGTCGAGGTGACGTGCAGTTTGTCCTTGGGCGCGGACTCACCGGCGCTGAGGGGACGCAAGCGTCCGATGGCTTGCTTCACCGTCTTGGGTTTCTTGCGCGTCGGCTCGATCATCTCGATCTTGCCGTGCTTGGAGGCCAGCAACACCATCCGACGTCGCATCTGCGGGACGCCATAAAGAGAACTATCGACGACGTCGTGCCAGACCTCGTAGCCGAGCCGTTTCAGCGTATCGACGAAATCGTGGAAGACCTCGTGCTTGGCGACCGTCGGCACGTTCTCCATAGTGATGACGTCGGGCACCGTGCCCTCGGCAAGGCGCGCAAACTGGTAGAGCAATCCCCACTTTCCGTCCTTACCATCGAGTTCGTAACGCTGAGCATAGGTCGAGAAGGGCTGGCATGGTGCGCAGCCCGCCAAGATCGTCACATCGGCATCGCCGAACAGACTCCTGAGCTCTTCTGGCGTGACCATGCTGATGTCACGCTCGACGAACCGGGCTTGATTGTTGGCCTCATAGGGAAAGCGACAGGCAGGATCTACATCAATCCCTGCCAGGACGGGAATACCTTCAAGAAAAAATCCATGCGTGAGCCCGCCCGCTCCGCAAAAAAGATCCACTGCAGCAACTTTCATTGACGGTCGAATCATGCGGCTGCCGATCCCTGTAGACGCCTAACAGGCGGCTGCTCGTGCTGCATCGCCTGCCACAAATCGTAATTCGCCTGCATGGCGAGCCAAGCTCGTGCGGTACTCACTCCAGCCTGCTCCAGCCTCACGGCCAAATCCGGACTAATGCCTGCCTTCCCATTGAGAACACGCGAAAATGCGACCCGCGACATCGCCAGTCGCTCGGCGGCTTCCGTCACGGACAATCCAAGCGGCGCGATCACGTCTTCCTTGAGTACCTCACCTGGATGCGGAGGGTTGTGCATCATGTTGGACTCCTAGTGGTAATCCTGATAGTCGACCAATTCAACGCCTGACTCGACAAAGCGGAACGTGACCCGCCAGTTCCCGTTGACCCAAACCGACCAATGTCCAGCGAGTTCTCCTTTCAGTGGATGTAGCTTGAAGGACGGAATGTTCATGTCCTGCGGCCCCTGCGCCACGTCGAGCAACCCGAGAATGCGTCGCAACTTGCTCGCATGCGCAGCTTGGATGCCACGGGTCGAACCAGTGCGATGGAAGGTTTCAAGTCCCTTGTGCCGGAATCCATTGATCATGCCAGACTGTATCCCGTATCGTTACGCGAGTCAATTGGGTAGGGGTCCACGGAACGCAGCTCGGCCAGCGCCTGTGGAACCGAGCTGGGGGGGGGCAGTGCCTTGGAGAACCAAAGTGGTCATCATGATGGCGGCATAAGGGCCCCTTGGTGGCGACAAGTCAGTTGCAGAGTGGCCGTATCGTGGCTAGCTGATGGCGCTGTGTAGTCGCCAAGTTGTTGCCATGTGGGCGCCTCGTTACATGAAAGGCGGGAAAAAGATGCGATTACGTTGGCCTCATGGTGCGCCCTTGATGCCTGAGTCCGCAGTCATCTTCTTAAGGCCGTGATCGCAGCCTCCAAACAGGGAAAAACGCCTGCCGAAGTGTGAAGCATGGCTGCCTATATGAGATTTCTGTCCATCTAACAGTGGAAGAACAGCTCCCAAGTGCGCCCGAACGATGATCGAAGATGGGAATAACATCCCACGAAAGCAGAAGTAACGTGGCGTGAAACCATCATTCGAGCCGCTGCATCCAGCTCCTTGACTGTGTTCCAAGCTGCGGTTGACCTTGGAGAGGCCGCAGTAATGCCTTGTGCACTGTTACCCATGCGGGAAAGTGTAGAGAGGCTCGATGCCTCATTGGCGGAGAAGTGGCGACGTGCTTACTCCCCCCTTCTTCGGCGGTTCCAGCAGGGCCGACGGCCTGACCTCAAGCGCCTCTGCCAGCCGATAGATGTTCAGCAGGGCGATGTTGCGCTGCCCGCGTTCGACACCACCGAGGTAGCTCCGGGCCAGCCCGCTCTCCAGGGCAAGGCGCTCCTGGGACAGGCCTTTGGCCTTCCGGATTTCGGCAAGTCGCTGTCCGAACAGGACGCGGGGATCGGTGGGCATCGTTTCCTCCAATGGGACGGAAACGATGGCGTTAAGCCCATTATTGGGCCACGCTCGATAAGTTCACCCTCTATAAGTGACAATCGGCACCGAACTTCGTAGGATCGCCTCAAGGAACGGAGGCTGGCCCATGACCGGAACGATTCGAACGCTCTCGCAGGCGGTGTTGATGGCCCTCGCGGTTCCCGTCGGGGGAATCGCCCTTCTGGCCGCCGCGGGCTCAGGGCTGACGCTGGTGTTCGACGAAGCCAGTCGCTCCGGTGGGGCGCGTACCGTCTTCCTCGTGTCCTTGGCCATGCTCGTCAGCGTCCTGATGCTGCTGGCGCGCATGCTTCGGCGGTCGAAGCGGTTCGTCGCCCACGTCAATCAGGAAGAGGGGCTGCAGCTGGACCCGCGCCATCTGCTGGGCTACCCAAGCCCGGTATTCGTGGTCTTCGACCACATCCAGCGCCGGTTCGCATTCTGCAACGCCGCGGCACGCAACTATCGAGTCTACGACTTCCAGCACATGCTCGGCTGGCACACGGAATGGAGCAACCGGACGCGGATGGAGCTCTCCGGCACAGGCGACTACATCCGGGGAACATCGATGCGATCCCCGACCTTCGAGCCGGTCGAGTACGCCGACAGCTTCCGCCTCGTGCTCAGTGTCGCCGATGCCGAGACGCCTCGCCTTGAATTTCCGGTATCCGAGCGTGAAGCGCATCGATGGAGCGCTCGCTTGAATGCAATCTTCAATGGATGAAAGGGGGCAAAAATGATCATGAAGCCTGCGGGACGGGCGGCAAGACTCGCCTGCTTCTGCCTGATCCTGGCCACATGCCCCACCACCTTTGCAGATGATGTGATCGCGACGAAGCAGGAGTCTGACGGCAGCCGCAAAGTGACATTGAGCCTGCGCAATCTGTTCCGTGCGAAGGGCGACGAACAAATGGCCCCCACGGCCAATCTGAGTAGTGCCATTGACGCACCCGCCAGTCGACAGGATGGCCTGGTTCGTGCACTCGAATGCAGGGAGCGCAACTGGCAATTGCTCGATGGTGTGGTGGATCACGACGCGATGCATACCCCCCTCGAGGCCATCAGCGCATACGGCGTGACTGTGACCACCGTCTTCGCGAACCTGGAAACGGAGGCCCCGGAGTGGGGATTCCAGGTGCCGGGAGATGCCGTCTCGTCCGTGGTTCGGCAGGCCGGCCTGGAACCTCATCCGGATTGGCCAGGCGCGTACAGGCGGGAGTTTCCTGACGGCGCTCTGCAGCTTGCCGAGGAGCAGCCAGGCCATTGGCTGCTGCGTTGCGGGCAGTATCCCGAACCTTACGATGACGAGCCGTAGCGAGGTACCCGGCCGGATGCTTCGCCTGCGTCGTACATCGCGATGGCATCATCGAGTCTCCGGATTTGTGCTCAAGAACCTCCATGCCGACCATTGCACCGAACCACGGTATGCCTGACGACACGGCGCCACGCCCGCTGACAGGGGCTGAACTGGCCTCGCTCCGAGCGGAGATGCGGGCATCAGGACACAAGATGCGTGCCCAGCTTCGGTTCGCGAAGCTGATCCGCTCACGGCTTCTCGGTGATACACGCCATGCACCGGGACAGGCCCGGCACCGGGAGTTCGCGGACGACTATGCGTTCCTCACGCTTACGCTTCACAGGGATGCCGTTGCCGAAGTCCGGTTCGGCGTCCGTGACCGTCGCGACCGTCATACTGTTGGGCATCTGCTATGCGGCTGGGATTCCACTTTCTTCGCATCACGCCCGGCAATCCGAGCCTGTCTACAGGACGAACCTTGCGAGCTGTTCGATCTGTGGAAGGGGTTCGAGCAGTTGCACTGTGCCGAGCTTCCTCCGATCGAGCCGCAAGCATGGCGCGAGCTGCGCTGACTCCTTACCACTGCTTACCGTGGCCTGGTAAGTAGTGGTAAGTACGGAATCCAGACGCATCGAGAAGCCCCCGGAGCGGGGGATCGTAACGCTACGATATCGTAGCGTTACGGTAACGACGCCCCGTCAGCCCAACTTCTTTGCAATGTCCTCGGCGCGCGGGTGGTAGTAGCGCTTGAGCATCCGCAGATCGCGGTGACCCGTGACTGCGCTCAACTCCAGCATGTTCGACAACTTGGCGGCCAACCGCGATGCCGCCTCATGCCGCAGGTCGTGGAAATGGACATCCTGCAGGAACTTGGCCGAGATGGGTTTCCCGGCCGCCTCGCAATCCTGCTGATACTTGGCCTGGGCGCGCTTGACTGCCCTCGAAAACCCCAGCTTCACCGCCATCGGAGTGACAGGAAACACCTGGCCAGTGATGGAGCGCGGCAGACCCTTGAGGATATCGACTGCTCGCGACGTCAGCGGCACGTCGCGGGCGTCGCCGTTCTTGGTTTCCGGGAGGTGCACGACTCGGCGCTTGAGATCGACGTGCTGCCACTGCATGGACAACAGCTCCCCTCTGCGCATGGCTGTTTCGACGGCCAGTTGCACCAGGGGCGCCAGCCACGGGTTGCGGCTGCCACCTTTGCCGAAGGTGCCATCCTTCTTCCTGGACGCTTCCTGCAAGGCATTCAGCAAATAGCGCTCTTCCTCCACGGACAGGCGCCGGTCACGCGCTTTCGGTGTTGACGGGCGCTTGACGTAACGAATCGGGTTCTCGACATGGATGCCCCATTCCCGGCGAGCGTGATTGAGCACCGCGGAAAGAATGCCGAGTTCGCGGATGATGCTGGCCGCGCCGACCTTGTCTGCGCGGCGATCGCGCCATGCGGCTACGGCGGAACTGGTGATGGCGGACATCTTCAGATCGACCAGTGCCTTGTCCTCCAGGAAGAGTCCGATCTTGATCGTCTCGAAATCCTTGCTCTTCTTCCGGGGCGTGACTTCTTCGAGGTATCGCCGGAGGACGGTTCGCAGCGTGGTCTTCTCGGCCTCCCGCCGATCGACGAAGCCTGCGGTTTCGAGCTCGCGCTCGGTCGCCCGCGCCCACTTCTCGGCGTCCTCCCGGTACATGAAGGTGCGCGACTGGTCGGGGTAGCCTTTCACCCGGACCCGCGCCCGCCACTGCAAATCGCCCCGCTTGGTGATCTGTGCCATGTCGCCCTCGATGGCCCAAATTTGGCCCAACAACTGCATTTCTACCACTAAGTGATTGAAGTGCAAATGCTGTTATCTTGATTGACATGGTAGGGGTCACAGGTTCGAACCCTGTACCGCCCACCAATCGAATCAGGCGCTTACGTCTTTTCGATTGGCAAGAATCAGCAGCGCTGGCACGCAACTGGCACGCACGCGGGCCATGCATCCGTCGTCGACCATGGCGACCGCCGAGATTCACGCAACCGAACGTCCTTTGAGCCATTCCCGCAGCGCGGTATCCATGCGGGTTTGCCAGCCTGTGCCCCCGGCGCGGAATGCGCTCGCCACGTCGGGCGAAAGGCGGATGGTGTCGCGCCGTGGTTCGAACCCGGCATCGAAGGAGCGAACTTCGCCGCGATAGTTGACGCGTGGCCTGGCGGTATCGGCTTGGCGTCCCATCGTGCGAAGCAATGCGATGCCTTCATTCGTCCGATGGCGGTGCCGGCGCAGCGGATTTCGCGTCGCGTTCGAGCGTGTCCAGGATTTTCCGCCCGGCGCGGCCATCGGCGGGCGTGATGCCCAGGCGTTGTTGTTCGGCGACGATGGCGCGGCGGGTCAGGGTGCCGATCAGCCCGTCGGCTTCGCCGATGGCGTGGCCGCGCGCCAGCAGCAGGCGTTGCAGGTGCTGGCGCTCGTCGCGTCCCAGGCCCGGGTCGTCGGTGGGCCACGGCGTTTGCTGCGGCGGTGCGTCGCGCAGCGCGTCGGCGAGCAGCGCGATCGCCAGCGCGTAGCTTTCGGCGGCGTTGTAGGAATAGATCGCGTCGTAGTTGCGCAGAGCCAGCCAGGCCGGGCCGCTCTTGCCGGCGGGCAGCAGCAGGGCGGCCTGGGTTCCGGATGCGGGGATCGGCGTGCCGTCGATGCGGGCGATGCCGCGCGTGGCCCAGTCGGCGAGGCTGCGCTTGTTCCTGCGGCCTGCCAGTGCGGCGTCGAAGCCGGCGGGGACGCGCACTTCGTAGCCCCAGGTTTCGCCGCTGCGCCAGCCGGCGCGCTTGAGGTAGTTGGCGGTGGAGGCGAGCGCATCGGGGATGCTCGAGACCAGGTCGCGGCGGCCGTCGCCATCGAAATCCACCGCGATGCGGGCGTAGGTGCTGGGCATGAACTGGGTATGCCCGAACGCGCCGGCCCAGGAGCCGGTGAGCCCATCGACGGACAGGTCGCCGGCATGCAGCAGTTTCAGCAAGGCGAGAAGTTCGCCCTGGAAGAACGCCTGCCGGCGCCCGGCACAGGACAGCGTGGCCAGCGAGGTGAGCAGCGGGCGCTTGCCGAACACCTGGCCGTAATCGGATTCCACGCCCCACACCGCGACCACGGTGGCTGGATCGACGCCGTATCCGGCCTCCACCTGCGCCAGCGTGTCGGCGTGGCGCGCCAGCATGTCGCGCCCCTGTGCGATGCGGCGCGCATCCACCAGCGCAGCCAGGTAGTCCCAGATCGGCGTGGTGAACTCAGGCTGCGCATCGAGCAGCTCCAGCACCGAGGGGTCGGGCGCGAGGTCGCGGGTGTAGGCATCGAATGCCGCCTGCGGCACGCCGGCCGCGACGGCGCGCGTGCCCAGCCGGGCCAGGCAGGCATCGAAGGCGGGCGCGGCATGCGCCAGCGATGCGGCGAGGCAGAGGGCGAGCGACAGGATCGGGCGAAAGGATGTCATGAGGCGATTGTCGTCGTTCCGGAGCGTTGCGGGAAAGCGCCGGGAAAGCGCGGGGTGGAACGAGGGTTTTTCCCGTTCCGGATTCCCCAAAAAACAGGGCCGCGCGAGGCGGCCCTGGAAAAGGCTGGAAGCGCCGGACCTTACGGCGTTTCCTCGAACCCGTTGGCGAAGATGGCCGGGTCCTCGCCGATCTGGCATGCCTGCACGCGGATATCGTCCACGTACCAGCCTTCGCGGCTGAGGGATCTGTCGGTTCCAAGGCGCCAGCGCAACTGCACGGACTGGCCGGCATAGGCGGTCAGGTCGACCAGGGTATCGGCGTAAGCGCGATCAGACGGCTCGCACCAGGCATCCAGGTCGGCGAGCGGGTTCTCGTACTGGTCCGATACCGGCCCCCGGTACGGATCGTTCAGGAGCGCGTTGCCGGTGATCTGGACGAAGGGGCCGCCATCGGCGGAGATTTCCAGGATGCCGCCATCCCAGCAGGCGGTGGTACCGCTGTTCTCGATGTTGCGCCAGTTCTGGAACTTGAGCGTGATCGGGTTCTGGTCGCCGGGCAGGGCGATGACCGGCGAGGTCAGGCGCTGGTCGGAGACGGTGGCGATGTTCGTCGCCTGCACCGCATTGCCGCCCGAGATCGGGCTGGGGCGTGTGGTGGAGAGCGTCCAGGTCTGCGCGCCGGTGCTGCCGGCCGTGCTGAAGCCGCCCAGGCCATCGCTGAAGTCCTCGCTGAGCAGGCTGACCGGCTCGGCGCTTTCGTCGCAGTCGCCGGGAGCCGGCTGGGTCTTGAAGCGGAACACGCTGGAGGCATCGGCCGTGCCGCAGAAGTTCGTGGCGGTGACGCGCCAGTAGTACCAGGTGTTGGTGGCAAGGCCCGACAGTGACGTCGAGGTGCCCGCCACGAGCTGGTCGGCCACGATGTTGGCGAAGGCCGCATCGGTGGCCACTTCCACCCGGTACTCGAAGGCCTCCGCAGCCGCGCTCCAGCTCAGGGTCGGCGAGATGCTGTTGCCGACCGAGTCGTTGGCCGGCGAGACCGGGGTGGAGACATCCGGCGTGGCGGCGGAAAGCTCGAACGGCACCGGTTGGCTCAATTCGTCGTCGCCGCTGGCCGCGTCGATCAGCACCACGTAACTTCCCGGCGTGGCCGAATCCAGGTCGGAAATGGTCAGGGTCGAACTGCCCGGCGGCACCACCGTGGCGCTGGAGAGCGCGCCGCTGGCGCCGGTCGGCAGGCCGCCGAAGGACAGGCCGACAGGATCGGTGAACATCGGATCGTTCTGGCCGATGTCGATGCCGATATCGACGCTTTCATCCGCCGCGCACACGCCGATCGTGCTGGGCGATACCTGGAGCGAGAAGGGGGTGCCGTCGCGCCCGTCGATCGTCAGCGCGCCGGTATCGTCCGGGTCGAGCCAGTCCTTGAGCTGGGTGGCGGGCGTGCCGCCGGCGGTCCAGGACACCGAGACGCGGCCGTACCAGTCGGGAAGGTCGTTGCCGCATGCGGCCGAGCCGCCGTGCAACTGGCCGATGATGCGCTTTTCCGGGTAGGGCGAGAACAGCGGCGAGCCGGACGAGCCGCCCTCGGTGGTGCCCAGGTCCCAGTCCGCGACGCGCCAGTGCGTGGTGCCGCCCGGATTGCCGCTGCCATAGCCGGTGATGGTCAGCGGGTCGTTCTCGAAGCTGATGCGCTTTTCCTCAACGCGCGGGTGGTGGATGGCCACCGCGCCGGACGGGACCGTGCCGGAGGCGTCCACGCCGGACCAGTACAGCTCGAAGGCCGGGTCGATCGGATCCTCCATTTCCAGCAGGGTGAAGTCGGACGCCGCGCGCGTGGCGCGCAGGAGGGTGCCGGAGTTGAACTGGGTACGCTGGCCATCGCCGGGCCCGCCGCTGGCGGGCGAGCCGGGGGCGCGGCAGGTGGAGTTCTGGTAGTTCCAGTACACCACGGTCGCCGTGGCGGCGGACTGTGAGTTCAGGCAGTGGTTGGCGGTGAGGAAATACGGGGTGCCGTCGCCGCGCGCGTTGTTGACCAGGGCACCCGAACAGTAGTCCGTGCCGCTGACGGTATAGGCGCCCACGGAGCGGATCTGGTCGCGCCATTGGTCGCCTTCAGGACAGACCACGTCGACGTTGCAGGCGCCGGACTTCACCGCGGCATAGGGATTGTCGAGGTCCACGAAGCCGGCGTTGATCGAGCCGATCTGGAGCGCCACCTCGTTGCGCAGCGCGGCGGGCACGCGCAGTTCCAGCACGGCTTCCTCGCCGGCCACGATGGGGGTCCACAACTGGCCGTGCGGCTTGTTGTCGGCCGCGGTGAACGGACGGATGCGGTCCTGGCCGTTGGCGCTGGCCAGCGTGAGGCTGGCGCCTTCGGGCAGGCGATAGTTCGTGAAGCCCAGGTTGATCGAGCGCGCGTTGGGGCTGTGCAGGCGCAGGCGCCAGACCGCATCGTCGCCTTCCCGCGACCACGTGCCGACCTGGTCGACATCCGCCCTCAGCGCGAACGGTTCGCCGATGCGCAGTGGACGGCCGGGCTTGTGGTCGACGATGTGGCGTGCGATCAGCTCCTCGGTCCTGAGCGCGGGCGTGCTCAGGATTTCCACGCCGTCGGTGCCGGTGCTGCGGGTCACGTCGCCCGCTTCGAAGGGTTCCTTGGCGTGGACTGCACCGCACAATCCAAGCGCCAGCGCGCCAGCCAGCGCCATTGAGATACGAGACTTCCCTGATCGTGAATACATCTGATTCTTGCTCCCGTTTCGGCATGGAACGGGAGCGCGATGCATCGCGCGGCCGTCCCTGGCCGGTTCATTAGACATGCGAGCGGTGCGCTCGATCCTCCCATGCCCCTGAATCACGGGAACGCCGATGCTACTAGGGCCGGGCACCGTAAGCCAAGGTGCGGTTCACGCCCGCGCCAGCAGCAGCTCGCGCAGCTCCTGCTTTTCCCCGGGACTCAGCGTGCCTTGTGCCTTCAGTTCCTCGATGCGCTGCTGGCGGGTCTGGCGTTCCAGTTGAGCCAGCGCATCGTGGATTTCCTGCTGCCAGGCGGCGGCATCGCCGGGGATGTCGACCAGCGCGAGTTTTTCCAGCGCGGCGGCTTCGTCGCGGCCGGCGAAATGTTCGATCAGCGCGCCGGCGCGCAGGCTGGGGCTGGCGTGGATCAGGTCGAGCAGTTCGATCAGCAGGCCGATGCCGGGCTGGTTCAACCCGGCGAACGGGTAGGGCGGCGCGAGCGACAGCCCGAGCGCCGGATTGTGCAGCAGCAGCGTGATGATGTTGCGCACCAGGCTGCGGCGCGGTGCGCCGGGCGCGGCGCGGCGCGGCGCGGCGACGGGAGCCGGCGCGGCGGCGCGCGGCGCGCTGGAAAGGCCGGTGAGTTCGGACAGGCGCTGGAACATCAGGTCGCGGAACGCGCCGTCGGGAATCTTCTCCAGCGACGGCTTGCAGCGCTCGGCCAGGCGCGCGCGGCCATCGAGGGTGTGCAGGTTGATGTCGGCGCCCTGCTCGCGGAAGAAGAACTCCGACAGCGGCATCGCCTGCGCCAGCCGCGCCTCGAAGCCCTCGGTGCCTTCCTTGCGCACCAGCGAGTCCGGATCCTCGCCTTCGGGCAGGAACAGGAACGCGGCCTGGCGGCCTTCCTTCATGCGCGGCAGGATGGATTCCACTGCGCGCCACGCCGCGCGGCGGCCGGCGGCATCGCCGTCGAAACAGAAGAACACGTCGGCGGCGTTGCGGAACAGCAGCTCGGCGTGCTCGGGCGTGGTCGCGGTGCCGAGCGTGGCGACCGCGGTGGTGACGCCGTACTGGAACAGCGCCACCACGTCCATGTACCCCTCCACGACGATCAGGCGCGGAATCTTCGAGTGCGCCTGCCGCACCTGCCACAGTCCGTACAGCTCGCGGCCCTTGTGGAACAGCGGGGTTTCCGGCGAGTTGAGGTACTTGGGACCGGCTTCCTTGCCATCGGCCGTGGTCTTGCCGATGACGCGGCCACCGAAGGCGATGGGCCGGCCGCGCCGGTCGTGGATCGGGAACATCACCCGCTCGCGGAAGCGGTCGTAGACGTGGCCGCCATCGCTCTTGGCGAGCATGCCGGTCTGTTCGAGCAGGCGCAGCGTCTCGGGATTGGCGCCAAGCGCGTTCTTCAGCCCGTCGAAACCTTCCGGCGCGTAGCCGAGCGAGAACCGCTCGCGCGTGGCCGCGTCGATGCCGCGCCTGGCGAAGTAGTCCTGCGCGCGCCTGCCCGCGGCGAGCTGCGTCGCGAACCAGCGCGCGGCGCCGGCCAGCACCTCGTACATCTGCCGCAGGTGGCCGTCCTCGTTGCGCTGGCGCGTCTCGCGCGGCACTTCCATGCCGTTGCGCCGCGCCAGTTCTTCCACCGCATCGAGGAATTCGAGCCGGTCGTACTCCATCAGGAAGCGCAGCGCGCTGCCGTGCGCGCCGCAGCCGAAGCAGTGGTAGAACTGCTTGGTCGGGGAGACGGTGAAGCTCGGCGAGCGCTCGTCGTGGAACGGGCACAGGCCCTGGTATTCGCGCCCGGCGCGCTTGAGCGGCACGCGCGCGCCGATCAGCTCGACGATGTCGGTGCGTGCGATGAGGTCGTCGATGAAGGCGTCGGGGATGCGGGCCATGGGCGAAGGATGCCAGCCGCGGCGTCAATCGTCAGGTTCGGCCGCGAGCCTTTGCAGCGCCTCGCCGCTCACGCGCTGGACCGTCCACTCGTCCATCGGCACGGCGCCGAGCGAACGGTAGAACGCGATGGCCGGCGCGTTCCAGTCCAGCACCGACCATTCGAAGCGGCCATAACCGCGTTCCACCGCCAGTCGCGCCAGATGGCGCATCAGCCCGCGTCCGATGCCGCGGCCGCGCAGGCGGGGATAGACGAACAGGTCTTCCAGGTACAGGCCGGGGCGCGCGAGGAACGTCGAGTAGGTGGTGAAGAACAGCGCGAAGCCGGCGGGTTCGCCATCGGCCTCGGCAATGACGACTTCGGCCGCGCGGCGCTCGCCGAACAGGGTGTCGGCGAGCGAGGTTTCGGTCGCGACGCATTCGTGCGCGAGTTTTTCGTAGTCGGCCAGGCCGCGGATCAGGTCGAGGATCAGCGGCACGTCGGCGCGGACGGCGGTACGGATGGCGATGGGCATGGCGCGGCTCCCGAAGGCTCCGGAACGCGTGGTTCCGGAGCGGTGGACTCAGTCCCTGAAGTAGTCGTGGCGCAGGATGCCGTCATGTCCGCCGCGCGGCATGCAGCAGTTCCTTGAACCTCCGGGCCGAACCGCATGGGCAGGGATCGTTGCGGCCCAGCTTCTCGACCAGTTCCTTCCCGCCGTGGACGATGCGGCGCCCGCGCTGCACGCAGGTTTCCGAGGGATATCCCTTGCGGCGCTTGGAGGTGACCTCAAAAGCAGGCGAGGTCGATGGGATGCTTGCGTTTCATGACACGTCTCCCGGTGATGCCCGTTCGGGCGGAATCGCAATGCCGGCCGGATCAGCCCGCCAGCGCCTTTTTCACCAGCGCCGACACCTGGCCCATGTCGGCCTTGCCTGCGAGCATGGGCTTGAGCGCGCCCATCAGCTTGCCCATGTCGGCGGGTCCTGCGGCGCCGGTTTGCGCGATGGCGGCCTGGATGGCGGCGAGGATGTCCGCTTCGCCCATCTTCTCGGGCAGGTAGCCTTCGATCACGGCGATTTCCGCGCGCTCGACGGCGGCCAGGTCCTCGCGGCCGGCGGCTTCGTACTGGGACACCGAATCGCGGCGCTGCTTGACCATCTTTTCCAGCACGGCCAGCGTGGCGGCGTCGTCCAGCGCGACGCGCTCGTCCACTTCGCGCTGCTTGATCGCGGCGTTGATGAGGCGGATCACCGCGAGGCGGTCCTTTTCGCCGCTTTTCATCGCGGCCTTCATGTCGTCGGTGAGGCGTTGCTTGAGGCTCATGGGGGTGATTTCCGTGGAAGTCAGGAACGCGAAAAAACGCCTGGAGCGTTTTTTGACATCGCGATAGCGATGGTCCGAAGAGCGGTTGACATGGATGTCATAAACGCAAAAAGCCGGCAACGCGAGCGCGCGGCCGGCTTTTCGGCGAGGCGTGGCGGACTCAGTAGAGGCGCTGGCGCTTGGTCACGTCGCGCGAGACGCGGCGCAGGTGACGCTTCACCGCGGCGGCAGCCTTGCGCTTGCGCTCCTGCGTGGGCTTCTCGTAGAACTCGCGCTTGCGGGTCTCGGCCAGGACGCCGGCCTTTTCGCAGGTGCGCTTGAAGCGGCGCAGGGCAAACTCGAACGGCTCGTTTTCGCGGACTTTGACGCTGGGCATGGAAGCTCCGGTGTGTTCTTGGGTGTGCCGGGAACGTGCCCGGTCGTGATGGGAGCCGCGTATGATACTGGGCAAGAATCGTCCAGTGCAAGTCCGGCGCGCGCCGCTCCTGCCGGATGCAGCCCCCGACCCGGAAGCCCATGATCGTCCTCGGCATCGAAACCAGTTGCGATGAAACCGGCGTGGCGGTGTACGACACCGCCGCCGGCCTGCGCGCCCATGCGCTCTACAGCCAGATCAAGCTGCACGCCGAGTACGGCGGCGTGGTGCCCGAGCTTGCCAGCCGCGACCACGTGCGCAAGCTGGTGCCGCTGGTGCGGCAGTGCCTGGCGCAGGCCGGGTTGTCGCTGCCGGATCTGGATGGCGTGGCCTACACCGCAGGGCCTGGGCTGGTCGGCGCGCTGCTCGTGGGTGCGGCGGCCGGGCGCGCGCTGGCCTTCGCGCTCGACGTGCCGGCCATCGGCGTGCATCACATGGAAGGCCACCTGCTTGCGCCCTTGTTGGAGGAAAACCCGCCGCAGCCGCCGTTCGTGGCACTGCTGGTATCCGGCGGCCACACCCAGCTCGTGGACGTGCGCGGCATCGGCGACTACGCGCTGCTGGGCGAAACCCTCGACGATGCCGCCGGCGAAGCCTTCGACAAGACCGCCAAGCTGATGGGCCTGCCGTACCCGGGCGGGCCGCACCTGGCGCGGCTGGCCGGCGAGGGGACGCCGGGCAGGTTCGTGTTCTCCCGCCCGATGACCGACCGCCCCGGCCTGGATTTCAGCTTCTCCGGACTCAAGACCCAGGTGCTGCTGGCCTGGCAGCAATCGGACCGGACCGACCAGACCCGCGCCGACATCGCGTGCGGCTTCGAGGATGCGGTGACCGAAACCCTTGCCATCAAGTGCGAGCGCGCCCTGGCGCAGACCGGTCATCGCACCCTGATCGTGGCCGGCGGGGTCGGCGCGAACCGCCGTTTGCGCGAACGGCTGGCCGACATGGCGCAACGCCGTCGCGCGCAGGTGTGCTTCCCGCGCCCGGAATTCTGCACCGACAACGGCGCGATGATCGCCTTCGCCGGCGCGCTGCGGCTTGCCGCCGGCCAGCATGAAACGCCGTCGATCCGCGTGCGTCCGCGCTGGGACATGGCCGAGCTTGAGGCAGTCGCATAAGGCAAAGTCGCCGTCATTCCCGCCTTCGCGGGAATGACGAGCAAAAGCGGGCTTCCCGAGTTCCCGGCAAGGGTTCGATAGAAGCCAGTGATGCCGCTACCCTTGCTCTTGCGAATCCCCAATTCCGGCTCCCAATGGACACCGTTTTCATCGAACAACTCGAAGTCGAAGCCCTGATCGGCATCTACGACTGGGAACGGCGCATCCGCCAGCCCCTCTGGTTCGACATCGAGATGGCCTTCGACAACCGCGTGCCGGCCGCCAGCGATGCGATCGAGGACACGCTCGACTACAAGGCGGTCAGCAAGCGCGTGGCCGCCTACGTGCAATCCACCGGGTTCGGCCTGGTGGAAACCCTGGCCGAGCGCGTGGCCGAACTGATCCTGGCCGAGTTCCCGGTGCGGCGCGTGCAACTGAAGCTGAGCAAGCCCGGCGCGGTGCGCGGCGCGCGCGCGGTGGGCGTGAGGATCGTGCGCGGGAAGGACGCGGCGGCATGATGGAGTGGATCCAGTCGCTGCGCACGGCGCTGGAACCGCATCCGGGGCTGTACGCCGGCGTGGTGGTGGCGGCCCTGTGCGTCGCCGCGTGGCTGGCCAACGTCGTCACCAAGAAGGTGCTGCTGCGCGCCCTGCGCCGCGCCTTGCGCGCCACGGTGATGCCGGCCGCCGCGGGCGAGGGCGAGGCGTTCCGCTTCGGCGTGATCCCGCGCCTTGCCAACATCGTGCCGGCGCTGGTTCTGATGGCCGGCGTGGTGCTGGTGCCGGGCCTGCCCGAAACGGTGGTTAAGGTGGTGCGCAACGTCGGCGCGGCGTTCATCGCGCTGACCGTGGCACTGGCGGTGTCCAAGGCGCTGGACATGGTCGAAACGCTGTACCAGCGCCGCCCCGGCGCGCGCGACAAGCCGATCAAGGGCTACCTGCAACTGGTCAAGATCGTGGTGTTCGCGGTCGCGGTGGTGCTGATGATCGCGGCGCTCATCGACCGCTCGCCGCTGGTGCTGCTCTCCGGCCTGGGCGCGATGATGGCGGTGCTGATCCTGGTGTTCCAGGACACGCTGCTGTCGATCGTGGCCGGCGTCACGGTCAGTTCCAACGACATGATCCGCGTCGGCGACTGGATCGAGATGCCTTCCGCCAGCGCCGATGGCGATGTGGTGGACGTGTCCCTGCACACGATCAAGGTGCAGAACTGGGACAAGACCGTCACCGCGATTCCGATCAAGCGCTTCCTGACCGAATCGTTCAAGAACTGGCGCGGCATGAGCGAGTCCGGCGGCCGCCGCATCAAGCGCGCGCTGTACCTGGACCAGACCTCGGTGCGCTTTCTCGACGATGACGAGCTGGCGCGCCTGCACCGCCTGCGCCTGATCGACGACTACCTGGACGAAAAATCCCAGGAACTGGCCGAATGGAACCGCCAGCTCGGCGAGTGGGCGGAAAAGACGCCGGCCAACGCGCGCCGCCTCACCAATCTGGGCACCTTCCGCGCCTACGTGATGCGCTACCTGCGCGCGCATCCGGGCATCCACCAGAACATGACGATGCTGGTGCGCCAGCTCCAGCCCGGCGCCACCGGCCTGCCGCTGGAGATCTACTGCTTCACTTCCGACACGCGCTGGGCGGTGTACGAGGACACCCAGTCGGACATCTTCGACCACCTGCTCGCGGTGCTGCCCGAGTTCGGCCTGCGGGTGTTCCAGGAGGCCGGCGGCTACGACATGCGCGAAGGGCTGGGTGGCATCGGCTGCCGGTAGAATCCGCCGCTTCGCGCCACGCGCGTCCCGCACGGAAGTACCCGCATGGGCCTGGCCCTGCTCAGCCTCGGCAGCAACATCGAACCGGCAGCGCATCTGGCGGCGGCGGCGCGCGGTCTGCGCGACGCCTTTCCCGGCGTGCGCTTCTCGCCCGTGTACCGCTATCGCGCGGTGGGCTTCGACGGGCCGGATTTCCTCAATGCGGCCGCGGCGCTGGACACCGCGCTGTCGCCGGAGGCATTGAACGACTGGCTGCACGCGCTCGAAGACGCGCACGGCCGACGCCGCGACGTGCCGCGCTTTTCCTCGCGCACGCTAGACATCGATCTGGTGTTCTACGACGACCTGGTCCGCGAAGGGCCGGGAAACCTGAAGCTGCCGCGCCCGGAACTGAAACACGCCTTCGTGCTGGAGCCGCTGGCGGCGCTGGTGCCGCAGTTCGTCGATCCGGTTTCGGGAAAGACCCTCGCGGCGTTGTGGCAGGCGCATCCGGACCATGCGCGCCCGGCACGGGCCGAGGCGCTGGCGCTTTAGATCGTCAACCAGCGCCCGCCGTCCACCCGCAGCACCTGCCCGGTGGTGTAGCCGGCCCTGCCGAGCAGGAACAGCGCCGCTTCGGCGATTTCGTCCAGGGTGCCGGTGCGTTTGAGCGCGGTGCGGGCGATGAGGGCGTTCTTCGGCGCATCGTCGTCGGACTCGGGCCACAGGATCGCGCCGGGCGCGATGGCGTTGACGCGCACTTCCGGCCCGAGTTCGCGCGCCAGCGAAAGCGTCAGCATCGTCAGCGCCGCCTTGGCCATGCAGTAGACGGTGTGATTGTCCAGCGGGCGCTCGGCGTAGACGTCGGAGATGTTGAGGATGGCGCCGTGGGATTCGCGCAAATGGAATGCGGCGGCCTGGGCGAGGAAGAACGGGGCCTTGGCGTTGGAATCCATCAGCGCATTCCACATCGCCTCGGTGGTTTCGCCCACGGGGGTGGGGAAAAAGGCCGAGGCGTTGTTGACCAGCGCGTCCAGCCGCCCGAAGCGCAGCACGGCGCGTTCGACCAGCGAAGGCAGGCGCGCGATGTCGGAAAGGTCCGCGCGCAGCAGCACGGTGCTGTTGCGGCGCGATTCTTCCAGTACGTTCTGCAACGCGGCGGCTTCGGCGGCGCTGTCGCGGTAGTGCAGCGCGAGGTCGTAGCCGGCCGCATGCAGGCCGGTGGCGATGGCGGCACCGAGACGGCGCGCGGCGCCGGTGACCAGGGCAACGGGACGGGGAGGAGTCATGCCGCCTACCTTAGCCTTTCGGCGCGCGGCGAATCCATCGGGCCGATCACGGATGGGGGCCTTTAACATAGGGCGTCTCGGAACCTGCTTTTGCTCGGCATCCCCGCCTTCGCGGGAACGACGGAGGTTTTTCGAGGCATCCATAGCATCTTCCCGTTGGAGAACCCGCGTGCGCGTCGATCTGCCCGAACCCGATGAACCCGCGCGCGCACACAGCGCCGGACTGGCCGCCGCGCTGCGCGCCACCCTTGCCGCCGAGGGCGGCGCGATCCCGTTCTCGCGCTACATGGAGCTGGCGCTGTATGCGCCGGGGCTGGGCTACTACAGCGCCGGGGCGCAGAAGTTCGGGCGTGCCGGGGATTTCGTCACCGCGCCGGAGCTGGGGCCGCTGTTCGCCCAGTGCGTGGCCGAGGCCATCGCGCCGGTGTTCCATCAGCTTGGCGGCGGGCAGTTCCTGGAACTGGGCGGCGGCAGCGGCGCGTTCGCGCAGGATGCGCTGGTGCACCTGGCGATGCTGGAGGCGCTGCCGTCGCGCTACGCGATCCTCGAGCCTTCGGCCGACCTGCGCGAACGCCAGCGCGAGCGCCTCGCCGCGGCGTTGCCGCGTGCCTTGTTCGAGCGCGTGGTGTGGCTGGACGGGCCGCCGGAGGCGGACTGGCGCGGCGTGCTGTTCGCCAACGAAGTGCTGGACGCGCTGCCGACGCCGCGCTTTGCCGTGCATGGCGGGGATATCTACGAGGAACACGTCGCGCTTGATCCGCAGGGCGCCTTCATCCGCGTCGACCAGCCCGCCGATGCCTTCCTCTCGGCGGCGGTGCGGCACCTGGAGCGCTACCTGGACCGGCGCTTTGCCGATGGCTTCCGTTCCGAGGTGCTGCCGCAGTTGCCGTACTGGGTGCAGGCCGTCGGCGGCTTGCTGCGGGAAGGCGCGATGCTGTTCGTCGATTACGGCCACCCGCGCCGCGATTACTACGCCCCGCAACGCGGCGGCGGCACCTTGCGCGGCTTCTACCGGCATCGGCTGGTGGACGACCCGTTCCTGTGGCCGGGCCTGACCGACCTCACCGCCTCGGTGGATTTCACCGCGCTGGCCGAGGCCGGCACCGGGGCCGGCTTCGACCTGGCCGGCTACGCCACGCAGGCCGGCTTCCTGCTCGGCAACAACCTGCCGCAGTGTTTCGAGACGATGTACGCGGTGGCGCCGGACGAAGCCACGCGCTACGCGCTGGGCCAGCAGGTCAAGCAGCTCACCCTGCCGGGCACGATGGGCGAATCCTTCCAGGCGATGGGCTTTGCCCGTGGCGTGGATTTCGGGCACGCCTTCCTGCAGGGCGACCTGCGCTGGCGGCTGTGATGCGGCCCTTGCGCTGGCCGCGCCTCTGGCTGGGGTTGTGGCTTTGCGCCATCGCGGCGGTGATCGCGCTGTCGCTGGTTCCACCGCCGCCGATGCCCATGGAAACGCCGCATCACTTCGACAAGCTGCTGCATTTTTTCGCGTATTTCGCGCTGGCCTTCGGCGCGGTGCAGGTGTTTTCCCGGTGGCGCTGGCTGGCCGGCGTCGCGCTTGGATTGATCGCGCTGGGCATCGCGATGGAATGGGCGCAGGCGACGCTGGTGCCGCACCTGCGCATGCTCGATCCATGGGATGCGCTGGCCAATGCGGTGGGTGTACTGGCGGGCATGGTGACGGCGGCCACGCCGTTGGCCGGGTGCGTGCGGCGGATCGAGCGCTGGGTGGACTAGGGCGCGTCGTCCATTCCCACGCGGCGCGCGTTGGTGCTGGATGACGCGCCCCGGCGCCTTCGCACCGCCAGCACCCCGTCCAGCGCCGGTTCCGCGTGGAATCCGGCTTTCTCCAGCCGCCGGGCCACTTCGCGCGGCACGTCGCGGCCGCTGGTGAGGCGGTTGGGGGTGCCGGTGTAGTGGAACAGGCGGCCGTCGCGCCGCAGGACGCGCGCCAGATGATCGTAGAAGACCTGCGAATACAGCTCGCCGGCGATGCCGAAGCGCGGCGGGTCGTGCAGGACGGCATCGACCGATGCCTCCGGAACATCGGCGATGGCCTGCGAGATGTCGGCATGGGCCAGGTGCAGCCGTCCGCCGTAGCCGGCGGCCGCGGGATCGGGCGACCAGGGGTTCAGCGTGCGCAGCCAGAGCACATCGGCGTTCTTCTCGAACGAGAGGATGCGCGCCGCGCCCGCGTCCAGGCAGTGCGCGGCGAAGTAGCCCAGGCCGCCGCAAGTGTCGAGCACGGTTTTCCCGGCGGGCGCGATCAGGGCGACCTTGCGCCGGGCGTCGTCGAAGGGCGATGCCTGCGAGGTCGGCAGCATCTTGATGCCGTCGATCTCGAAGGTCGGTGCGCCCCAGTCGGTCGGCACGAGTTTTATCAGCGCGCCGGAAAAGCGCGCCGCCGCTTGCCAGTCCTCGCCGCTCCAGAAGTGGATGGCGCGGTCCTTGAGCATTTCCGGATACGGCCATGTGCGGCCCTCTCGGACGAACCCGTCGGCCTCCAGCACCACCTCGCCCTGGCTGCGGCCCAGGTCGAGCGAACCGCGCCATGTCGTGCGGCCGGCCGCCTGCGCGGCGCGCCACGCGTCGAGGATGGGGCGGGTCAGCAGCGGGCCGGTGTAGTGGGGCATCGGTAGGCCGGAAGGCGAGGGCGAGGTGGTATTCGCTCACGGGAAACCCGCCGTGTCCATCGCCGCGACGGCTTGATCTTCGCCGGCGTGCCTCCATTCTTGCCGTTCCCCCATTCGTTCCGGAGTCCCCATGTCCACCATCCTCATCACGGGCGCCAATCGCGGCATCGGCCTGGCGCTGACGCGCCTTTACCGCTCGCGCGGCGACGAGGTGATCGCGGTATGCCGGCACTCCAGCGCCGAACTGGAGGCCACGGGCGCGCGCGTGGAATCGGGCATCGACGTGGCCGATGCCGCCGCCGTCGCCACGTTGCCGCAGCGCCTGGGCGATGCGCGCATCGACGTGCTGCTGCTCAATGCCGGCATCTTCACCAACGAGCGCCTGGGCGCGCTGGACGGGGCCGCGTTCGAGGCCATGGCCCGCCAGTTCCAGGTCAACACGCTCGGGCCGCTGCGCGTGACTGAAGCGCTGCTCGGCCATCTGAACGACGGCGCGCGCATCGGCATCGTCACCAGCCGCATGGGCTCGGTGGCCGACAACGGCTCCGGCGGGCACTACGGCTATCGCGCCTCCAAGGCGGCGGTGAACGCGGTGGGCAAGTCGCTGGCCGTCGATCTGGCCCCGCGCGGCATCGCGGTGGCGCTGCTGCATCCGGGATACGTCGCCACCGACATGGTGGGCGGCAAGGGCGATGTCAGCCCGGACGAATCGGCGCGCGGGCTGGCCGCGCTCATGGACGAACTCACCGTGGAGCGCAGCGGTGGATTCTGGCACGCCAACGGAACGCCATTGCCTTGGTGAGCCATCGCGCTTTGGTCCACGGCGATGCGAGCCGCAGACCAGGACGTGATCCGCACCCTCCGGGCCTTGGCGAGCAACCCCTTTCGGTATGGAGTCCTCTTTGCTCGGCCGCACCGCGTATTACGAGAGATGACACTCAAGCGTCTGGCGTGTCGTGCGTTTCCGGCGAGGAGCGCTGCCAGGTCGCATCCAGCAGCAGCACCAGCGCCAGCAGGGTGCAGGCCAGCCAGACCCAGGGGCGCTGGTACCACGGGGCCGGGCGCACGATGCGCAGTTCGGCCCAGGTATCGGGCCAAGGCGTGCCATCGAGCCTGGCCTGCACCTGGAAGGCGTAGTCGCCCCAGGGCAGCGAGGGGTAGACGACGTTGCGGTTGGCGCCGGCGTCGATCCAGTCCGGGTCCACGCCGGTGAGCCGGAAGCGGAAGCGCAGGCGCTTGGGCGTGGTGAGGGCGACGGCGCTGTAGTCGATCTCGATGTTCTGCGCGCTCGCTTCCAGCCGCAGCGGCCGGCTGGGATCGCGCACGACGCCGGATGCGCTGACGCGCTCGATGCGAACCGGCGGCGTGGTGGCCGGTGGGGCCTGGTAGCGGCTCGGATCGAGCACTGCGAAGCCTTCCACCAGCGCGAACCAGAAGCGGCCCGCCTCGTCGGCACCGCAACTGGCCTGGTAGCCGCCATTGGCCTCCGCCGGCGCGAGACCGTCGTTGCCGGCGAATCCGCGTGACTGGATCGAAGTGGGCGTGGCCGACGCCGGATCGACCAGCGTGATGCCGCGATTGCCGGACAGCCACAGGCGCCCGTCGCGATCTTCCAGGATGCAGGACACGGTGTCGTCGTACAGTCCGTTGCCCTGATGGTAGACGGTGACCTTGCCGTCGGCGATGCGGTTCAGGCCCGCGCCGTAGGTGCCGATCCACAGCGTGCCGTCGGCTTCCTCGTGCAGCGCGCGGGCGAAGCTGCTCGACAGCCCCTGCTCCGGCTGCCAGCGTTCGACGATGCGGCCTTCGTGCAGCCGCACCGCGCCGTACTCGCCGATGAGCCACACGCCCTGCCGGCGCGACGGCACGATCTGGCGCACGATCAGCCCTTCCAGCGCCGCGATGGGCTGCGGTTCCTGCGCCAGGCCGCCGTCCGCGGCAAGGGTCACGACAAGGGTGCTGCGGCGCACTCCCACCAGCAACGTGCCATCGCGCATTTCGTGTATCGCGCGTACCGGCTGGTGGCCGGGCCACTGCATCACCGTTTCCACCTTGCCGCCGCGGCGCAGGCGCTGGAGCCTGCCATGGGCCTCGCCCAGCCACAGCGTGTCGTCGCGGCCCAGGTGCAGGGTCTCCACGCAGAGTGTCTGCGCGTCGGCGGCCATGGCCGGGCGATCCAGCCGGCCATCGGCATGCCAGTGGCGCAGGTGGGCGCAGCCCAGCGCGAGCCAGACGCCGCCTTCGCCATCGGGCGCGATGGAGCGGCCGGGGTGCTTCATGTCGAACGCCGGATCGGCCACCGTGCCGATCCATGCCTGGCGCAGGCGCACCAGGCCGCTGCCCTGCGTGCCGATCCACAGGTTGCCTTCGCTGTCCTGCGTCATCCGGTCGGGGAACATCGGCGCGATATCGGCCAGTACATCCCAGGTGCCATCCGGCTGTAACCGGTAGATCTTTCCGGGTTGCGTGCTGGCCAGCAGGGTGCCGTCCGCCATGCGGAATATGTCCCGCGTCGGGCCGAGCTCGTGCCGGGTCCAGGTTCCCGTGCCGCTGTCGAAGTGGTGAAGGCCGCTGACCGCCACGACGAAGATGCCGCGTTCGTCGGTGTACAGGCGACGCGGCATCGCGATGTCCTCCGGCATGTCGTGCAGCCAGGGTTCGCGCTCCTCGAGCGTGGCGAAGGCGCCGTTGGCCAGCATGAAGCCGCGCCCCTGGTGATCGAACGCCATGCTGCCCACTTCCACGTCGCCGCCATCCAGCAGCGCCTCCGCCTGGAGCGTCTCCAGGTCGATCCGGAACAGGCCGGCATCGGTGGTGGCGTAGACGTGGTCGCCGTGCAGGACGAACTGGTTGACCTGGCAGGTGCCGTCGCAGGTGTCCAGTTGCAGCAGCCGGCCGTGGTCGTAAAGGTTGATGCCGCTTTCCTGCGTGGCGATCCAGATGCGCCCGAGATCGTCCTCCAGCAGTTCCAGGATGCGGATGCTGGGCAACCCGCCGATTTCCGTCGCCGGGCCGTCGAGCGCGGGGCGATAGGCCAGCGATGGAAGCCGGGTGAACGTCATCCCGTCGAACCGCGCCAGGCCGCCGACGCTGGCCACCCACAGATAGCCGTCGCGCGCCTGCATCACGCTGGTGAGGCTGTTGAGCGGCAGGCCGTCCTCGTCGGTGAACTGTTGCAGCACCGGCAGATAGGCCGGCGACATCGTCCCATCGTGCGCCGTGCCCGCGACGCCGCAGGGCAGGGCCATCAGCCAGATCAGGACGAGGAAGGACAGGCGCATGAAGCAGAACCCGGAGGCGTCGCCGTCAGTATGCCTGCTGCCGGGCGTGTTTCTCTGTTCCCCCTTCCTGCCGCTGGCGGGGGAGAGGAGGAACCAGGAAGTTCCTGGGCAAGTACCGGAGCCACACCCCTTGAAACGCGTTCCGCCAACCCCATAACCCGGCGCATCCCGCCTTTTCGGCGGTTTTTTTCCCGGCTAGAATTGGCACTCACCGCCTGCGAGTGCTGACAACTTGCTGGTGTTTCAACCCAATCAATGACTTACCACAGAGGATTGTCATGAAGCTCACCCCATTGCATGACCGCGTGATCATCAAGCGCCTGGAAGAAGAAAAGGTGTCCGCCGGCGGCATCGTGATCCCCGACAGCGCCACCGAGAAGCCGATCCGCGGCGAAGTCGTCGCCGTTGGCGAAGGCAAGCCGCTGGACAACGGCTCCGTGCGCGCCCTGAAGGTGAAGGTCGGCGACAAGGTGCTGTTCGGCAAGTACAGCGGCACCGAAGTGAAGGTCGACGGCACCGAGTACCTCGTCGTGCGCGAAGACGACCTGTTCGCCGTCATCGGCTGATCCTCCCTCCCCCTTTCCTTGCATCCCAGATTCCGGAGTAACTGATCCATGGCAGCCAAAGACATCCGTTTCGGCGAAGACGCGCGCGCCCGCATGGTGCGCGGCGTGAACATCCTCGCCAATGCCGTCAAGGCAACCCTCGGCCCGAAGGGCCGCAACGTCGTGCTCGAGAAGAGCTTCGGCGCCCCGACCATCACCAAGGACGGCGTTTCCGTCGCCAAGGAAATCGAACTCGCCGACAAGTTCGAGAACATGGGCGCGCAGATGGTCAAGGAAGTGGCTTCCAAGACCTCCGACAACGCCGGCGACGGCACCACCACCGCCACCGTGCTGGCGCAGGCCTTCATCCGCGAAGGCAGCAAGGCCGTCGCCGCCGGCATGAACCCGATGGATCTCAAGCGCGGCATCGACCAGGCCGTGAAGGCCGCCGTCGAGGAGCTGAAGAAGCTCTCCAAGCCCACCGCCGACGACAAGGCCATCGCCCAGGTCGGCACCATCTCGGCCAACAGCGACGAATCCATCGGCAACATCATCGCCGAGGCGATGAAGAAGGTCGGCAAGGAAGGCGTCATCACGGTCGAGGAAGGCTCGGGCCTGGAGAACGAGCTGGACGTGGTCGAGGGCATGCAGTTCGACCGCGGCTACCTCAGCCCCTACTTCATCAACAACCAGCAGAGCCAGCAGGTGGAGCTGTACGATCCCTTCATCCTGATCCACGACAAGACGGTCTCCAACGTGCGCGAGCTGCTGCCCGTGCTCGAAGGCGTGGCCAAGGCCGGCAAGCCGCTGCTCATCGTGGCCGAGGAAGTGGAAGGCGAGGCGCTGGCGACGCTGGTGGTCAACACCATCCGCGGCATCGTCAAGGTGGCCGCCGTCAAGGCGCCGGGCTTCGGCGACCGCCGCAAGGCCATCCTGGAGGACATCGCCGTGCTGACCAACGGCACCGTGATCTCCGAGGAAGTGGGCCTGCAGCTTGAGAAGGCCACGATCAACGACCTGGGCCGCGCCAAGCGCATCGTCGTCACCAAGGAAAACAGCACCATCATCGACGGCGCCGGCGATGCCGAGCGCATCCAGGCCCGCATCAAGCAGATCAAGGCGCAGATCGAGGAAACCTCCTCCGACTACGACCGCGAGAAGCTCCAGGAGCGCGTGGCCAAGCTGGCCGGCGGCGTGGCCGTCATCAAGGTCGGCGCGGCCACGGAAGTGGAGATGAAGGAAAAGAAGGCACGCGTCGAAGACGCCCTGCACGCGACCCGTGCGGCGGTGGAGGAAGGCGTGGTGCCGGGCGGCGGCGTGGCCCTGATCCGCGCCAAGGCGGCGATCGAGAACCTCAAGGGCGCCAACGAGGACCAGACCCACGGTATCGCCATCGCCCTGCGCGCGATGGAAGCCCCGCTGCGCGAGATCGTCACCAACGCCGGCGAAGAGCCTTCGGTCATCGTCAACGAGGTGAAGGCCGGCTCGGGCAACTTCGGCTACAACGCCGCCAACGGCGAGTTCGGCGACATGGTGGCCTTCGGCATCCTGGACCCGACCAAGGTCACGCGCACCGCGTTGCAGAACGCCGCCTCCATCGCCGGCCTGATGATCACCACCGAAGCGATGGTGGCCGAGGCTCCGAAGAAGGAAGAACCCGCCCCCGCGCACGGTGGCGGCATGGGCGGCATGGGCGGGATGGATTTCTGATCCGGCTCCGCTGTTTCCCCAGGCGACAAGAAGAACCCCGCCGGAAGGCGGGGTTCTTCTTTTGTGCTGGCAGGCGATCCGTTGGGAGGTGCCGTGGAACGATGATGTGCCCTCGAGCTTCAGGGTACCCGATGAAGCGGGTCGGGATGGGTAGGTGATGGTGCGCCTTGCGGCGGAGATCGTGTTTCGAATCCGTCACTGAAGACGTTGAAGGCAGCGCCTGGGTCGAAGACCACTTCGACGGCTTGCGGCGAATAGTGCCGCTGGCCGTTGCCTAGCCTGCCCCATGAGTTGGAGCCCCAGCAGGCAGCGGTGCCATCGTGCAGCAAAGCGCAGGAATCGCCGTGCCCGGCGCTCAGCGATGCCACGTCGACCAGGCCATCGACCGGAACCGGCAGGGCACTGTCCACGATGCTTGAATTGCCCAACTGGCCACTGCGGTTCTCGCCCCAGCACCTCACGCTGCCACCATGGAGCACGACGCAGTTGTGGTTGTACGCGGACGACAACGCGACAACATTGGTCAGGCCGCCCAGTTGGCCGCGAACGGTGGCGGAGTTCCCGCCCCAGCACGAAACCGTTGCCTGGTCGGTCAGGGCGCACGTATGGAAGCGCCCCGTGCCGACATCGTCCGCCCCCTGGAACACCCGGATCGGCGTGGACACCACGCCGGGAGCGGCGGCATCGAACTGCTTGCTGGAATTGCTGCCCCAGCAATACATGTCACCGTTGCCCAGTACCGCGCAAGTGTGACTTTCACCGGCCGCCAGCGCCACGGCATCGTCGATGCCCACGACGTGGGCGGGTATGGGGGAATCGGTCGACGTGCTGCCACGCCCCAGCTGCCCGGAGCTGTTCAGACCCCAGCAACTCACTTTGCCGGTCGAGTGCAAGGCGCAGGAGTGCTGCCAGCCAAGGGCCACGCGTGTGACCTGGCCCAACCCCGCGATGATGGCCGGAGATTCCAGGAAACTGTGGCTCCGGCCCAATTGTCCGCGTTCGTTCCGACCCCAGCAGGACACCTGTCCACTGGTCAGCAAGGCACAGAAGTGATTGCCGCCCACCGAAACGCTCTGGGCGCCGGAGACGGCGCTCACCGGCGCGCCGGGTGTGGTCTTGGCGCGTGCCGGACCAGCGCTCAGGACGTCGTTCTCGTTCAGACCCCAGCAATGCACCTGGCCAATCTCAGTGGCCGCACAACTGAAGGGCCGGGAGCCGGTGGACAGGCTGCGGATGTTGTCCAGTTCCTGCGCCGGCGAGGGAACGGTCGCATAACCGAGCGAGCCATCGCCCAGCTGCCCCGTTGTCCGGTTGCCCCAGCAGTGCAAACGCGCCTCTTCGTCCAGAGCGCACGCATGCCCGCCTGCCGCCATCAGGCGGACGATGCCGGTGGGGTTGTCGCGCAGTGCCGGCGTGGCGCTGATGGAATGATCGCGGGAGTCGTAACCGATGACGCCGTCCGAATCGTCGCCCCAGCACAGCACGCGGCCATCGTCGCGAAGCGCGCAACTGAACTGGCTTCCGACCACCACTTGCTGCGCCGCGCCGCCCAGGCCGGCAACGAGGGTCGGTGTTGATGCATGGATCCACTGGCCGCCGGTTCCGCCATGCTGCCCATTGCCGATCTGGCCGGAGTAATTGCGGCCCCAGCACAGCACGGCGCCATCGCCGCGCCGCGCGCAGCTGTGGGAGTGATCACTGCCGGGAGCCACCACCAGTTCCACGGCATCGTTCAGCCCGGTCACATCCACCGGCGTCGGGCTGGAGGTCGCGCTGCCACTGGTTCCTGTGCCCAGTTGGCCATTGGCGTTGTCGCCCCAGCAGCGGGCCGTGCCGCCTTGCAACAACGCGCAGGCGTGGACATTGCCCACCGCCACCGATATCGCGGTGTCGATGGTCGCCACTTGCACCGGCGTTGCGGACTGCCCGCCCGTGCTGCCGTCGCCGAGGATGCCGTAGGTCGAGTTCCTGCCCCAGCAGAACACCTGCCCATTCGCCCGCACGGCGCAGTTCGTATCCGTGCCCGTGTCCAGTGCGACCACATCCGTCAGCCCGGTGACCGTGACCGGCACCAGACTGCTGGCCGTGCCGCCGTTGCCCAACTGGCCCTGTGCGCCCGCGCCCCAGCAACGGACTGTACCCTCCAGCATCAACGCGCAGGCATGACTGTCTCCAATGGCCAGAGCACGTACGGAGCCTGCTGCGAGGCCGGGATGCACCACAGGAACCGGCAGGTGACCGCCCCCGGATATGCCCAATCTGCCACCGTTGTTGTTGCCCCAGCAGCGCACCGTTCCATCGTCCAGTCGTGCGCAACTGGCATCCCCGCCGCCGGCGACGGATACCACGACATGATCGGTCGCGGCCCAGGCTTTTCCGACAGCAAGCACCATCAGCGCCATCCAGAAAATCACGCGAAGCCCGCGCTGCTGCGGATGCAGTCCCCACGAGAGCCTGTTGCGGATGCGTGCATGGCTGGCCAACTCCGGCGCGACGGATGCCACAAGCAATTTGCCCACGTTTTTCTCCTGAACGATGACGTATCGTTCTGTGAAAGGCGCAATACGTGGGAAAACAGGCTCACACTCACGACGGCCTCGGTGCTCATCCCGCTCCTGCAACCGCCGGGCTCTCGCCGATGAGGGGCGGGTCATGGAGTTGTCGCTTGGTACGGAGGGCACGCAAACAGTTTTCGACTGTGGCCACCGCCGTATCCGTGGTGCGGGAGCGGTCATTGGCAGCCGCCTGCGGCGCGCGGGAAATCCAAGTGCCGCCGCCGATATTGCGCCATGATCGTATGCCGGGTTCTGCCAGCCACATCTTGGGTGTGTGCGATCGGCGCGCCGGATGCCCCGAGACGATGCACCAGGACCGCATGGCATCTTGAGCAGGCGGGACGTCGCTTCTGATGGCCGCGTCCAGCCTGGGCGGGCCGGTTTCTAGGGCGCCTGCAACGCCCGCGCCACCGGCTCCGGTTCCCGCAGCCAGCCGAAGTGATCGGCTTTCGCGTTCTGGAAGGCGTCGTGGCCGAGGGTGGTTTCGCTCCATTGCGCGTTCGGGACGAGGCGGCGCAGGTTGGCCAGCGACGTGGGCGGGGCGAGCCAGTCGTGGGCGAAGCCGACGGCGCGGACGTGGCCGTCGAAACGCTGCATGCCTTCGTGCAAACGATCGCCGAGGTGCGGGATGCGGTAGTCGCCGCGTCGCGCGGTGACGGCCCAGTCGCGCATCAGGCCGCTGGCTTCGCGGCCGGCGAAGCCGAGCCGTTGGCCGGGGAAGTGGCCGGCGAGCGCGGTGATGGCGGGCAGCGAGGCGGCGAATCCGCGCAAGAGCCACGGCTTCTCGAAACCGCGCCAGTACGGATGCCCGCTGCCGACCAGCAGCACGCGCTCGAAGCGCCCGGGCATCTGGCCCGCGTAGATGAGTGCGAACTGGCCGCCGATGCTGTGGCCGCCGATGCTCCAGCGTGCCTGCGGCACGGCCTGCGTGGCGGCGTCGAGCGCGGCGGGGATGTCCAGGTCCAGGATGTGGCGATAGTTCCAGTCGCAGCGCCGGCCGGCGCGCTGGCTGCTGCTGCCCAGCCCGCGCCATTCCATCACCGCCGTGGCGACGCCCTGCTGCGCCATTGCGGTGGCGAAGCGCAGGTTCGGGTTTACCCCAACCCCCAGGGCGGGCAGGAAGAACAGGGCCTGCGGCGCGGGCTCGCGCGCGGGAAGCAGCAGTTCCAGCGCGGCGCCGGCGCCATCGGCGGCGGTGACGCGCAGGCTGCGGCGGATGGGTTCTGCGGCGCTCATGGAATCAGGGCGCGATGCCATCCCCGCCCAGCATCAGGTTCGCCGCGCGCTCGGCCATCATGATCGTCGGGGCGTTGGTGTTGCCGCCGATCAGGTTCGGCATCACCGAGGCATCGACCACGCGCAGGCCCGCGACGCCGCGCACGCGCAGGTGCGGATCGACCACGGCGTCGGCGTCCTCGCCCATGCGGCAGGTGCCGATGGGGTGGTAGATGGTTTCGGCCTTGGCGCGGATGAAGGCGTCGATGTCCGCGTCGCTGCGCACGTCGGCGCCGGGGAAGCGCTCGCTGTCGCGATAGGGATCGAACGCGGCCTGGGCGAGGATGTGGCGGGTGAGATGCACGGCTTCGCGCATGCAGCGCACGTCGAAGCCTTCCTGGTCGGAAAGGTAATTGGCTTCGATCAGTACCTTGTCCCCGGCGCTGGCGGAGGCCAGGCGCAGGCGGCCCCGGCTGCGCGGGCGCAGGGCGCAGGCGTGGACGGTGTAGCCGTCGCCGTCCAGGCGGTTGCGGCCGTGGTCGTCCAGTTGCGCCGGGACGAAGTGGAACTGCACGTCGGCGCGGTCGTCGGGCGCGAGCGCGCTGCGCACGAAGCCGCCGGCCTCGGCGACGTTGCTGGTGCCCGGCCCGCGCCGGTGCACGAACCAGTTCCAGCCGGTGGCCAGTTCGTTGAGGCGGTCGTAGCTGTCGCGGGTGCGGCAGCGGGTGAGGGTGCAGATGTCCAGGTGGTCCTGGAGGTTGGCGCCGACGCCGGGCGCGTCGGCCACCACGTCGATGCCGAGGCGGCGCAGTTCGTCCGCCGGGCCGATGCCCGAGAGCATCAGCAACTGCGGCGAGTTCAGCGCGCCGCCGCACAGCAGCACTTCGCGCTGCGCGGTGTGCACCCGTGCCGTGCCGCCGGCGCGATACACCACGCCGGTCGCACGGCCGTCCTCGATCAGCACGCGGTTGGCCTGCGCGCCGGTGACGATGGTGAGGTTGGGACGCTTGCGTGCCGGCGCGAGATACGCGGCGGCGGAAGAACAGCGCGCGCCATTGCGCTGCGTGACCTGGTACCAGCCGAAGCCGAGCTGGCTCTGCGCATTGAAATCGTCGTTGGCCGGATGTCCGGCCTGCTGCCCGGCCTGGATGAAGGCGGCCGAGAGCGGGTTGGTGTGGCGCAGGTCGCTGACCGCGAGCGGGCCGTTCGCGCCATGGAAGGCATCGGCGCCGCGCACGTTGTTCTCGGCATGGCGGAACCATGGCAGCACGGTGGCCCAGTCCCAGCCGGGCGCGTTGGCGGCCCATTCGTCGTAATCGCGCGGATGGCCGCGCAGGTAGCACATCGCGTTGATCGAGCTGGAACCGCCGAGCACCTTGCCGCGCGGCCACCACAGGCGGCGGCCGTTCAAGGCCGCTTCCGGCTCGGTCCAGTAGTCCCAGTTGATGGTGCGCTGGTGCACCAGCTTCGCGATGCCGGCGGGCATGTGGATGAAGGGGTGCCAGTCGCGCGGGCCGGCTTCCAGCAGCAGCACGCGGATATCCGGATCGGCGCTCAGCCGGTTCGCCAGCACGCAACCGGCGGAGCCGGCGCCGACGATGATGTAGTCGTATGCGTGGGGGGATGGGTGCACGATGCAGCGCCTGATTGCCGCAGCGATGCGGAGTGTCGGCAGGCTAGTTTCGCAGGGTAGAGCAATTGCTCGGGCGTGCGTTGCCGAAATGCTGGCGATGTTGCAATGCATCGGATACCGTGCGCCGGGAAGGCGCACCGGCTTGCCCGGCGACTCGTGCGAGGATTGATGACAGGTTCCAGCCAGGAAGCCAGCCCGCGTTCGGCCCAGAGCTTCCGCCAGATCGTCGCGCAGCTTGGCGTGGATTCTCCCGCGCTGTGGTGGTCGCTGCTCTACTTCTTCTGTTTGCTGACGGGCTATTACGTGCTGCGCCCGGTGCGTGACGCGATGGGCGCGTCGGCGGATGCGCAGGCGGTTTTCCCGCCGGCGCTGGTGGACTGGGCCACGCGCATGGGATTCGAACTGGGCGATTTCACCTTGCAGGCGCTGTTCACCGGGACCTTCCTGTGCATGGTGTTGCTGCAACCGCTCTACGGTGCACTGGTGTCGCATTTCCCGCGCCGCGTATTCCTGCCGGCGGTCTACCTGGCCTTCATAGCCTGCCTGGGCTTCTTCTGGTGGGCCTTCGACGGCGCCTTGCCGGGGCGCGGTGCGGCCTTCTTCATCTGGGTGGCGGTGTTCAACCTGTTCGCGGTTACCGTGTTCTGGAGCTACATGGCCGACGTCTTCGACAACGAGGACGCCAAGAAGGTCTACGGCTACATCGGCGCGGGCGGCACCATCGGCGCCCTGACCGGCCCCACCATCACCAGCCTGCTGGCCGAGCGCATCGGCGTGGCCAACCTGTTGCTGGTGTCGGCCGGGTTCCTCGTCGTCTGCCTGCTGTGCATCCTGAAACTTCGCCCATGGGCGATCCGCCGCGAGCGCCTGCATCGCGAGGCCAGCGGCGAGCAGGCGATGGGCGGCTCGGTGCTGGCCGGCCTGCGCCTGGTCTGGCAGGACCCGCTACTGCGCGCGCTGGCGGTGCTGATGTTCTTCGGCGTGGGCGTGGGCACGCTGCTGTACAACGAGCAGGCGGCGATCGCGCGCCAACTGGGACAGGATGCGTCCCGCACCGCGTACTACGCGCGGCTGGATTGGGGCGTGAACTTCCTGACCATCGTGGTGCAGGTCTTCCTGACGCGCTGGCTGCTGCGCCGCTTCGGCGTGGCGCCGCTGCTGCTGATCCCGGCCGGCGCGATCCTGCTCGGCTTCGCCGTGCTCACCGCCTCGCCGCTGCCGGCGCTGATCTGGGTGGTGCAGGTGATGACCCGCGCCGGCGAGTTCTCGCTGGCCAAGCCGGCGCGCGAGACGCTGTACACGCGCGTGGGCCGCGAGGCGCGCTACAAGGCCAAGGCGGTGATCGACACCGTGGTCTATCGCGGCGGCGACCTCAGCTTCGTGTGGCTGCACAAGGGTCTGTCGGCCTTCGGTTCCAGCGTGGTGTTCCTGGCCGGCGTCGGCGTGGCGCTGGGCATGACGTTCGGCGCGTGGCGCGTGATCCGGGCGCAGAAGGCATTGCCCGAGGAAACGGTACCGCTCCCGCTGCCGGAAGGTCAGCGCGCGTAGGCAAGGAAGATCCGGGCAAGCTGGCTTTTCTCCCCACTCCCGCGAAGAGCCGGCCCTCGAGGGCCTTCTGATCGGGGACCGGCTCTTCGCGGGCACGACGGAGTCATTCGGAGGTTCCCGGACTCTGCCGCCTGGTTCGTGGCGAAACCCACATCGAAATGCGCGCATGGAACACGCTCTCGCCCGCCGCATCGCGAACGTCCACCGATACCGGCAATTCGTAGCCCTGTCCGGCTTCGACCACGGCGATGTCCGGCGTGGCCGTGGCCTGCATCGCGCCCTGGGCCTTCTTCAGGTACTGCACCGTCATGCCGTTGGGAATCCAGCGCATCGATGCGGGAATGGTGGCGTCGGTCATCAGCCCGCCGACCAGTTCGGCCAGGTTGCACAGCGCGATGGCGTGCACGGTGCCGATGTGGTTGTGCACGGCGCGGCGGTCGCGCATCGTCGCCACGCAGCGGCCCGGTTCCAGCGCGGCGATGCGCGGGCGGATGGTGGAGAAGTAGGGCGCCTTGAAGCAGATCAGGCGGCTGAACAACCAGCGCCCCATCGGCTTGTCGGCGAGGCGGTGATACAGGGCCAGCGTGGTCGGTATGCTCATGGGAACCTCGATGTTGTTCAGCGCAGCGCAGGCCAGGCGAACAATGCCGCGCCCGCGGCGAAGGCGAGATTGAGCGCCTGCACCAGCCAGTGGCGCGAGCGCAGGAACACGAATTGCTCCACCAGCCGGAAAAGCCAGAACCCGGCCATGCCCAGCAGCACGGCACGCCCCATCGTGGTGCCGGCCAGTTCCCGCGGAAACGCCAGGCACAGCGCGCCGATGCCGAGGAACACGTAGGTCAGGCGCAGGTTGAGGATCTGCACGATGGCGCGGTTGGCGCGGGAAAGGCGCGGCAGTTGCTCGCGCCAGCCGAACAGTTTCCAGAACGCCAGGTGGAAGGCGGCGAAGGCGAAGCTGTGCGCGGCGCAGAGCGCGAGCAGGAAACAGTCGCTCATGGCGTCGATCCCGCTCGCGCCGCCGTGCTCGTCAGGCCGCCTGGCTGCGCGATCCGGGCTTCTGCGCGAAGCTCGCGGCCACCAGTTCGGACGGGTCGAAGTCGTCCACGCTGATGGCATCCAGCGTGATGGCCTGCAATTCCCTCAGCACCTCGACTTCGCCCGCGCTCAGGATGCCCTTGAGCTGCGCCTCCTGGAGCTGCGCGTCCACGGTGAGCGCCTCGATCTGGCCGGCCTTGATCGCCTTGTGGAACTTGCGCTCCACCGGCTCGGCCGCGATCACCTTCGGCAGCGCGGCATTGATGCGGCCGCCGGGATTGTTGGCGCAGGGCGTCAGGAACGCGCCCTGGCCGAGGCGGTCGCGCGTGTCGCTGGGCGTCAACAGCAGGGCGGCGACGCGATGGCCGAGGCGGTCGCCCGGCGCGTGCGCGCGGCGGCCCCACGGGAACACCAGCACCCACAGCAGCCAGCCGACCGGCTTGATCGGGAAGTTGCGCAGGGCTTCGGACAGCGCCAGTTCGATCTTGTGGGCGCAGTCGTGGAAGGCCCAGGCCAGCAGCGGACGATCGCCGGCGGGGCGATCCTGATCCTCGTAGCGCTTGAGCATGGCACTGGCGATGTAGAGCTGGCTCAGCACGTCGCCCAGGCGTCCGGACAGGCGTTCCTTGAACTTGAGCTTGCCGCCGAGCGTGAGCATCGACACGTCCGACACCAGCGCCAGGTTGGCCGAGTAGCGGTTGAGCTTGCGGTAGTAGCGGCGGGTGTAGGAATCGCCCGGCACCTTGCCGAACACCGCGCCGGTCAGGCCCAGCACGAGGCTGCGGACGGCGTTGGAAATGGCGAAGCCGATGTGGCCGAACAGGGTGCGGTCGAACTCGCGCAGGCGGGTTTCGGGATCCGGGTGCCGCGCGGCCTGGATTTCCTGCAACACCCATGGATGGCAGCGGATCGCGCCCTGGCCGAAGATCATCAGGCAGCGCGTCATGATGTTGGCGCCTTCCACGGTGATGGAGATCGGCGCGGCCTGCCAGTTGCGGCCGGCGAAGTTGCGCGGCCCCAGGATCACGCCCTTGCCGCCGAGCACGTCCATCGCATCGCGCACGGTTTCGCGGCCCTTCTCGGTGCAGTGGTACTTGGCGATGGCAGACGGCACCGCCGGCTTCTCGCCGCGATCCACCGCCGCGGCGGTGGCCTGCGACAGCGCGCTGCCGGAATAGGCGTTGCCGGCGATGCGCGCGAGCGCTTCCTCCACGCCCTCGAAGCGACCGATGGAGAGGCCGAACTGCTTGCGGATGCGCGCATACGCGCCCGTCACCAGCGCACCGGCCTTCATGCCGCCCGACGCCGTGGACGGCAGCGTGATCGCGCGGCCCACGGAGAGACATTCCACCAGCATGCGCCAGCCGTGCCCGATGTAGTCCTCGCCGCCGATCAGCGTGGAGAGCGGCAGGAACACGTCCTTGCCGCGCACCGGGCCGTTCTGGAAGGTGCAGTTGAGCGGGAAGTGGCGGCGGCCGATCTCCAGCCCCGGCGTTTCGCGCGGCATCAACGCCAGCGTGATGCCGCGGTCTTCCGTATCGCCGAGCAGCTTGTCCGGGTCGTACAGGCGGAAGGCCAGGCCGATCACGGTCGCGACCGGGGCCAGCGTGATGTAGCGCTTGTCGAAGTTGAGCTTCACGCCCAGCACCTTGGCGCCGTTCCACTCGCCCTCGCAGACGATGCCGTGGTCGGGAATGGAGGTGGCATCCGAGCCGGCGGTGGGGCCGGTCAGCGCGAAGCAGGGAATCTCGCGCGCATCGGCCAGGCGCGGCAGGTAGTGGTTCTTCTGCTCGTCGGTGCCGTAGTGCAGGAGAAGCTCCGCCGGGCCGAGCGAGTTGGGCACGCCGACGGTGGAGGAGAGCACGCTGGAAATCGACGCCAGCTTGGCGATCACGCGCGAATGCGCGGTGGCCGAGAAGCCCAGGCCGCCGTATTCCTTCGGGATGATCATGCCGAAGAACTTGTGCTTGCCCAGGAACTCCCAGATTTCCGGCGGCAGGTCGGCGCGCACGTGGGTGATGTCCCAGTCGTTGGTCATCTTGCAGACCTCCTCGACCGGGCCGTCGAGGAAGGCCTGCTCCTCCGGCGTCAGTTCCGGCTTGGGCTGGGCCAGCAGGTCCTTCCACTTCGGCATGCCGGAGAACAGCTCGCCCTCGAAGCCGACGGTGCCCGCGTCCAGCGCGGTCTGTTCGGTTTCCGACAGCGTGGGCAGCATCTTGGTGTAGATGTTCAGCAGCGGCGCGGCGATCTTGTGGCGGCGGATGCCGGTATGCAGCAGCGGCACCGCGACCAGCGCCAGCAGCACCGCCGCGACGACGCTGGCCGCGATGCTGGCCTTCAGCAGCAGGGCGGCGACCAGCGCCACGGCGCTGACGATGACCCAGGTCTTGAGCGATACCCGGAAGTAGGCGGCGATCATGCCGGCCGCCAGCAGGGCGAGGAAGGGAAGCAGGATGCTCATGGTCGTTCTCCGGCGGAGGGGGCGTTGCTGGTCGGCAACGTCACAAGGAAATCAAGAATCGTTCGAGTAAATGCGTCATTGTCGTCGCCCGCCACCATGTGGGTGGCTTCGGGCAGCCTTACGTGCCGGGCGTGGGGCACCAGCGAGAGGAACTCGGCGACGTGGTCGTCGCCCACCAGATCGCTGCGCCCGCCGCTGACCAGCAGGGTCGGCACGTCGATGCGCTGCGCGGCGTCCAGCAGCAGCGACTGGTATTCCTCTCCACGCCGGCCGACCGAATCGATCAGGCGCGGATCCCAGTGCCAGCGCCATCGCCCGTTCGGCTGGCGCACCAGCAACCTTTCCAGATCGCCCGGCGACTTGCGCGGGGCGCGGTGCGGCAGGTAGGCGGCGATGGCGTCGGCGGCGTGCGCCAGATCGTCGAAGCCTTCCGGGTGCGCGGTCATGAAGCCCAGGATGCGCTCCACCCCGGTAGCATCCCAGCGGGGCGTGATGTCAACCAGCACCAGCGCGCGGAACGGCGGCGGATCGCGATGGCCCTGTGCGTACATGCCCAGGAGGCCGCCCATCGACGCGCCCACCAGGATCGGGGGCGATGGATAGGTGGCAGCCAGCCCGGTCATGTCGTCGACGAACTGGTCGAAGGTGTAGTCCTCGTCCGGCGCGTTCCATGCGCTCTCGCCATGCCCGCGCGCATCGAAGCTGGTGCCGGGAAAGCCCTGCGCCGCCAGGTGCCGGCCCGCGCGCGCCCACGCCAGCCGGGTCTGGCCGAACCCATGCGCGAACAGCAGCGCCTGATGCGAGCGTGCCGGATTCACATCGCGCCCGGCGAAGCGCTCCAACGCCAACGCCCCGGACTGGCCCGGCGACGGCGCGATCTGTGGCGAGGGGGAAAGCTGCGTTACCATACGAGGCAGTATGGTCCGGTGATCCGGCGGCTGTCAATACGCAGGCGTATGGTAAGCTCGCCTTCACCCGCATCCTCACGGCTTGAGCGACCCGGAACGCTCCGAGTCCGCGTCGTTTTCCGCTAGGCTTCCCCGATGACCGCAGCCGCTCCCGCAAAATCAGAACGCAACAACCGCCTGAGTGCCAACGACTGGGCCCAGGCCGCCCTCGACCTCATCGCCGAGGATGGCGTGCATGCGGTGGCGGTGGAGCCGCTGGCGCGCCGGCTTGGCGTCACCAAGGGCAGCTTCTACTGGCACTTCCCTTCGCGCGACGCCCTGCTACGCGCGGCGCTGGAGCGCTGGGAGCAAGTGGAACTGGACGAAGTGTTCGCCCAGCTCGAAGCCATCGCCGATCCGCGCCAGCGCATGCGCGAACTGTTCCGCCGCGTCGCCCACGAAGTGCGCTCGCACGTCATCTACTCCGAACTGCTCAAGACCCTCGACCACCCGGTGGTGCAGCCGGTGATGCAGCGCGTCTCCAAGCGCCGCCTGGACTACCTCATGCTCGCCTTCCGCCAGGTCGGCATGTCGCGCGGCGACGCCCAGCACCGCGCCCACCTCACCTATGCCGCCTACGTCGGCTTCCTTCAGCTCTCCCTGCAACTTGGCCAGCCGCGCCTGCAACAGGCCGAGTTCGAGGCGTATGTGGATCACGTGATGGCGACGCTGATCACGTGAGGCCAATCCATGCCCTCGGAGTTGTTGCCAAATAGCAACACATGGCGGTCGTGGCGTCGCTTTGAGGCACTTCCGACATTAAAATTTTGTTGCTACCATCGGAGACTGCTGTGGGGCTTTCGGGGATCTCGACGTACTCCACCCAGCGGCAACGAAAAGTAAGTAGAGCGGAAGTCAAGGGGTCTCCCCGGTTCCGGACAGTCAACACAACTCAAAGTTGGAGAGAGAGAATGAAGCTCACCCGTAATCTGTTGAGCGATGCCGTTCGCACCTGCCTTGCTGCCGGTGCGGTTGGCGTGCTCGGGCTTGCCGCCGCGCCTGTGTTTGCTCAGGACTCGGACGACGCCCAGACCCTTGACCGCATCGAAGTCACCGGTTCGCGCCTGAAGCGTGCCGACATCGAAGGTGCTTCCCCGGTCATCGTGATCGATCGTGCCCAGATCGACGCCAGTGGCGACATTTCCGTCGCCGACCTGCTGCGCGACAGCACCTTTGCTTCCTTCGGTAACTTCAAGCCGCAGTCCGGCAGCTCGGCCCAGTCGCTGGCCACCATCGACCTGCGTGGCCTGGGTTCGGGCCGCACGCTGGTTCTGGTCGATGGTCGTCGTGCTCCGACCAACCCGATGTCTGCTTCCTCCGGCGCAGACGTCAACGCGATCCCGCTGGCCGCGGTCGAGCGCATTGAAATCCTGTCCGATGGCGCCTCGGCGGTGTACGGTTCCGATGCCATCGGTGGTGTGGTCAACATCATCCTGCGCAAGGATTTCAACGGTGCCGAGCTTCGCTACGGCGTGGGCAACACCAAGGTGCAGGGTGGCGATCTGGAAGATGCCTCGGTCGTGTTCGGTACCTCATCCGACCGTGGCCGCTTGATGGGTGGTGGCTCCAAGTCCAGCCGCGGCATGGTGTTCACCCGCGACCAGATCGGCGGAGAGACGCTGGGCGTTTCGATCTATGGCAACAACTACTACGACTGGGATACCGGCCTGGCTCTCGCGGTTCCGGGTTTCGAGTGTCCGCAGACCACCTCGCGCAATCCGGCTTACCCGTTCTGGTACCAGACTACCAACGGCCGTTGCTCGTTCGACTTCAACGCCGTGGCCGCCAATGAAGCCTCGGTGGACAACACCGCGATGTTCCTGAAGGGCGATTACCAGATCAACGACAACTGGTCGGTCTACACCTCGATGGCGTCGACCAAGGTCGAATCCTTCGGCCGCTACGCACCGGTCCCGGGCCTGGTGTGGGCCGATGACGGTACGCCCAACGACCTCACCCCTGGTGATGGCCTGCCGACCTACTTCTACCACCGCTTCGCTGCGGCCGGTAACCGCGACAGCTACACCACCGGTATCAACAATGACTACCTGCTGGGCTTCCAGGGCCAGCTGACCGATTCCATCAGTGTCGAGTTCGGTGCCCGCCGCACCAACTACGACTACGATGAACTGGGCTACGGCTACATCATCCAGAGCCTCGCCAACCAGGCGATCAACAACGGCGACTACATGTTGACCGATCCCTACGGCGCAACGCAGGAAACGCTGAACAGCTTCACCGCCACCATCGGCCGCAACTCGTTCTTCCGCACCAAGGAATACTTCGCCAACGTCAATTTCGACCTGTTCGAACTGGGTGGCGGTACGTCCAACGCGGTGTTCGGTATCGAGACGCGCGACGAGGAATACCAGGACCTGTACGACTCGCTTTCGCAGGCGGGCGTGGTGCTGGGTTCGGCGGGCGGTGCTTCGGCCGGTACGCGTGAGGTCAAGTCGGCCTTCGTGGAATGGTTGCTGCCGTTCACCAGCAGCTTCGACGTGACCCTGGCGGGTCGCTTCGACGACTACAGCGACTACGGCAACGACTTCTCCCCGAAGGTCGCCGCGCGCTGGCAGCCGGTGGACAACCTGACCTTCCGCGCCTCGTGGGGCCAGGGCTTCCGCGCCCCCGGTCTGGACATCCTGACCCAGGCCGATTCGTTCTCGGCCGAAGGCGTCAGCAACGACCCGGCCACCTGCATTGCCGCCGGCCTCACCTCCGATTGCCGTCAGGCTCCCGGTGCGCCGGTCCAGCAGGTCCAGGTCGATACCTGGTACATCGCCAACCCTGACCTGGCTTCGGAGCAGTCCGACCAGTTCAGCGTCGGCGTGGTGTGGAGCCCCACCAGCTGGCTGGATCTCTCGCTCGATTACTGGAACATCAAGGTCGAAAATGCGATCTCGCAGATTTCCGCGTCCGACATCATCGACATGGATCTGGATCCGGGCAACTTCGGTTCGATTCCGCCGGGCCTGAGCATCACCCGTTCGCCGGCCAATGGTCGCGTGCTTGAGATCACGGCAGGCTACGCCAATGCCGGCGACACCAAGACCGCCGGTGCCGACTTCCGCGCCAACACCCGTTTCGACCTCGGTGCGGCTGGCAGCCTGCGCAACCAGCTGTCGGTCTCCTACATCGACAAGTACGATGTGACCGACGCCCTGAACGTGACCACGCGCTTTGCCGGTCGCGTGGGTTCGCCGGATCTGCGCGCCAACCTGGCCAATGAATGGTCCTTCGGTGACTTCAGCGTTGCCTGGAACGTCAACTACATCGACAGCCAGGTGCTCGCCAGCGGTGCCCGTGGCCTGGGTGGCTACACGACCAACGACGTGCAGTTCGCTTGGAACGCGCCGTGGAACGGCAGGATCTTCATCGGTGCGACCAACGTGGGTGACCGTTACCCCGAGCTGCGCACCTACGACAACCGTCCGTGGAACTTCTACCTCTACGACGCGTATGGCCGTACCACGTATGTGCGTTACATCCAGTCGTTCTGATCCAGGACTTCTGGTTGCGTGATGGAAGGGCCCCGGAAACGGGGCCCTTCTTTTTTTCCAGTGCGTAGGGTGGGCACGGGCGTGCTCACGACAACGGCGATGCGCGAACGTCCAAGCGCGTGGGCACCAGAGGTGCCCGCCCTGCGAGCCTGCCTTCGTGGGAGCGGGATTGCCGCGATTCGGCGAGCCTCAAGCCGCGCGCGTGGCCACTAGGCCGAAGCCAGCGATGTCGCCATTGTCGAAACGCAGGTTCGATACCACGGGCGCGTGGTCGCCCAGGTGCGTGGCCAACCGCCGCACCTGCGCTTCATCGCAGGCGTACTGGATCAGCTCCTGCTGCCGCAGCAACGAGGCCTGCGTTGTGGCAAGCAGGCTGTCCAGCGCGTTCCGGGCCGCTTCGATGCCGATTCCCGGCACTTCCCCCAGCAGCTTCATGAGCCACTGGCGCTGTTCCACCAGCACGGTGGGGTTGGGTTCGGTCTGGATGCGGGTATTCAGGGCGTGCAACGTCTGATTGAACGTGGCGCGCGTGGCATTGGCAGTGGGATCGCGCATGAGTTCCGCACGGCCCTGCTCGGTGCCGGTACGGGCCATGGGCGCGATCATCGCCGCCGCACAGGGGTAGAGATCGGAGGCTGACAACAGCCAGTGGAGGTGCGCGCATTCGGTCTTTGCGATGCGCACCGGCAGGCTTTCGGCATGATGCAGCACGGCCGCCAGTCGCCCGCCGGGACGCAGCACCCGTGCGACTTCGTGAAAGGCCGCCTCGCCGGCGTACTCGATGCCGTACTGGCTCATGCACAGGTCGAACGTGGCCGGTGCGAACGGCAGCGATGACACATCCATACGCGGATGGACATGCAGGTGCGTCGCCTCTCCAAGTGCCGCCACCCACGGTGGCGCGATATCCGCCACATCCACGGCGTCGATGCGCGCCACGCGCGCGGCGTGCGGGGATTCCAGCAGCAGTTTGCTCAGGGGCGCATTGCCGCAGCACAGGTCGGCCACGCGCGCCGCATCGGGCAATTGGCTGAATACATGGTGCCAGAACGCTTCCAGTTGCCCGGCGTAGTTGCCCGAGAAGCTGGTGGCACACGAATGCAGCGCGCCGGTGGCCCAATAGGCCGTCCATGCCGTGGTGCGATCCATGCCGCCTTGCGGCCGTGGCGATTCAGTCTGCGGCATACTCAAAGCATCCGATTCATCCGGTCCGGGAAGTATGGCAGCACAGTGTTGGAGCGAGGCGGAGCGTCGCTTGCGGATCGGGCAGCTCGCCCAGGCGCGGTCGGGGTTCGAGCGCCTGCTGAAGGAGCCGGAATGGGTGGTTCCGGCGCGCCTGCGCCTGGCCGGCATTGCCTTGCGGGAGAGCCGTTTGCGCGAGGCGTGCGCGCATGCGCTGGCGGCCGCCAAGGTGCCGGAAACCGAGCCTGCCGTGCTGGAAGCGCTGTGCGATCTGCTGATCCTGGTGGGCGAGGTGGAGACGGCGCTGGATATCGCGCATGCGCCCGCGTTGCGTCAGGCGGACGATCCCGAAATACAGGCAGGCATCGGCCGGCGCTTCTGCGAGCAGGCGATGCCAGAGGTCGCCTTGCCTTTCCTGCTGCGCGCCCACGCCCAGGGGCTGGACGATGCGCGCATCCGGTATTTCATGGGGCTGGCCAGATCGTATTGCGGCGACATCGATGCGGCCGAGCGCGACTTCGAGGCGTGTCTGGCACGGGAGCCGCTGCACGCGGCCTGTCATCGTCGCCTGAGTGTGTTGCGGCGAGCCACGTCGGACAGAAACCACGTGCAGGCGCTGCGTTCGGCATTGGCGCGCGTCGGCGAGTCGCATCCAGATGCGCCGCCGCTGCTGTATGCCCTGTTCAAGGAACTGGACGATCTGGATGATCGCTCACCGGCGTGGGACGCACTGGAGAAAGGCATGCGCCGACGCCGGGCACAGGTGCGCTACGACGCCGGCGCCGAGCAGGCGTTGTTCGAGCAGTTGCATCGCATCGAACGCCCGCCCGAGGCGAACGAGGGGGCCACCACGTCGGGGCCGGTGCCGATCTTCATCATCGGCCAGCCGCGCTCGGGCACCACCTTGCTGGAACGCATCCTGGCCGGATCGGTGGATATCGCCGAGGGCGGGGAACTGCGTGATTTCGGTTTTCAGATGCGTCATGGCTGCGACCTGATCGGGCCGCCCCAGCCGGATGCCGAACTGATACGCCGCGCTCAGGGTATCGACCATGGCGAACTGGGCCGTCGCTATCTCGAGCGGACACAATGGCGCGCGCGTGGCAGGCGTTTTTATACCGACAAGCTGCCGGGCAACTTCCTGCTGGTGGGCAGCATTGCGCGTGCCTTGCCGCAGGCGCGTTTCCTGCACATGACGCGCGCGCCGATGGACGTGTGCTTTTCCAATCTCAAGGAACTGTTCGCCCAGGCCTATCCGCACAGTTACGACATGCAGGACATGGCGGCGCACTACCGTCGCTATCGTGACCTCATGCAGCACTGGCATCGGTTACTGCCTGGCCGTATTCTTGATGTGAGCTATGCTGACCTCGTGCTGGTACCGGAGGACAGTGCACGCCGTGTGCTGGGATTCTGTGGTGTCGATTGGGTGGACGGCATCATGCAGATCGATGGGCGCAAGGGGGCCATCGCCACCGCCAGCAGTTTGCAGCTGCGCGAGCCGATCCATGCGCGCAACCTGGATGGCTGGCAACGGTATGCCGCACACCTGCTTCCGTTGCGCGATGCGCTGGGCAGCTTTCTGTAGATCGGCACTCCGCCCCTTCCGTCCGGACAGGAATCCCCCATGTTTGAAGTCGTCCCCGCCTTCGCCGTTCCGCTGGTCTTTGCCAGGATGCCGGATTGCGAGGCGCTGAATGCCGAATTGTGCGATCTGTTCCTGGCGCGTTCGCAGGACGACAGCTATCGCCACCCCACGCCGCTGGTGAAGCGCAACGATGCGCTGTTCGAGAGCAATTTCCGCCTGTTCGACTGGCCGCAGGCTAGCGTGCAGCAGTTGCGTACCTTCTGCCTGGGCAATCTCTATCGCGCCATCGGGCAACTGAATGGGTACGACACGGAAATCCTGAAGCGTCTCCATGTCGCCACCGAAGCCTGGTTCCATGTCGCGCGCCGGGGTGGGTATTTCGGGGCGCACAACCATCCGCTTCACTCCTGGTCCGGGGTGTACTGCGTCAGCCATGGCAGCGATGATCCGGAGAGTGACAGCGGTCGGCTCGTCATGCTCAATCCGTATGCGCTGGGCACAGGTTACATCGACATGGGTTCTGCGCACCTGAAGTTTCCCTATGGGGCCGCGCATCAGCGCTATCGCCTGGAGCCTGGGCAACTGGTGCTGTTTCCGTCGTGGCTGTTGCACGAGGTGACGCCCTTCGAGGGCGACGAACCGCGCATCACCGTGGCATTCAATGCGCGCTTCCAGATGCAGGGCGTGCAGCGCCCGAACCTGCCGATTGGCTGAAATCTTCCGCACATCCATAAATGACCTCCATTCCGAACAACGAACTCGCCAGGGGCATGCAGCGCGCGCATGCCCTTCAGCAGCAAGGCAACATCGAGGGCGCCACTAGGCAATGGCAGGCGCTACTCGCCGCCTTTCCCGATTCCGCCGCGCTTCATCACGCCATGGCGCAGTTCGCCTCGCGTGGCAATCGCAACGATATCGCCCTGCATCATCTGCATCGCGCGGTGACGCTGGCCCCGGATGAGGGAGCCTTCCACCTGGCTTATGGCTGCCTGCTTGCGCATGCGGGGCAATTGCAGGCGGCGCTGTCTCCCCTGCGGGAGAGTGTGCGGCTGTTGCCGGCGCATCCTGATGCCTTCTACTTCCTCGGCATCACCTTGGCGCGGCTGGGGCAGGATGCCGATGCGCTGGCCGCGCTGCGTCGCGCGCACGCCCTGGCTCCTGCGGTCAAGCGCATTCGCGATGCGCTGGCGGACATCGAGTTCCGCGCCGGATTCCCGGACGATGCGCTGCCGCTCTGGCAAGCCATCGTGCAGGATATGCCCGACAACATCGATGCCCGCATGAAACTGGTGGAAACCTGCAGCCGGCTCGGTTTCCATGCGCAGGCGCACGAGGCCTGCCGCGCCGGGCTGGAGCGCAATCCAGACGCGGCCGATCTGTGGATGACACTGGCGCAGGTGCAGGAGGACCAGGGTGACAAGGCCTCGGCGCAGGCTGCCTATGAGCGCGCACTGGCGCTGCGTCCGGACTGGGCCTTTCCGCTGGCCGGAGTGCTGGGCCTGTTGCGTGGCAAGGCGCCCGATCTTCGCGTGGAAGAAGCGAAGGCAACGCTGCGCAAACCGGAAACACCCGACCGCGATCTTGCCCTGATCGGCTACGAGCTGGGCAAGGTGCTGGATGCACGTGGCGACTACGGCGGCGCGATGCAAAGCTGGGACATCGCCAACGCGGCACGCTGCCGCATGGTGGGCCAGTTCGATGCCGATGCGCTCCGGGTCCGGGTCGAACGCATGTTGTCGCTGTTTGGAAAGGAGGCGTTTCATGCCGCATCGGGCAGCCAGGATTCGCGTCCGGTCTTCATCGTCGGCATGCCCCGCAGCGGAACCACGCTGACCGAGCAGATCATCGCTGCGCATCCCGAGGCCTACGGATGCGGCGAGTTGCCGGATATCGCACTGATCGCCAGGAACCTGCCGTCACGCAGCGGCGGTGCAAGACACTGGCCGCACATCATCGACGAGATCGATTCCTCCACGCTGGAATGGGCCATTGCCAGGTACCTTGCGGCCGCGACCCGTCATGGGCCCGCCGGTGCGAAGCGGCTGATCGACAAGGCTCCGATGAACTACTACGCGCTGGGCCTGATCGGGATGATGTTCCCCGCCGCGCGCATCGTCTGGTGTCGCCGCGATCCGCGCGACGTTGCCATCTCGATCTATGGCGAGAACTTTTCGCTGAGCGAGCGCTTCGCCAACCGCATGGACAGCATTGGCCAGTGCATCAACCTGCACAATCGCCTGATGAACCACTGGTGCGAAACGCTGCCCAATCCCATCCTGGCGCTCGACTACGAATCCCTCGTGGGCAAGCCGGAGGCACAGGCGCGGCGCTTGCTGGAGTTCATCGGACTGGACTGGCATCCGGCTTGTCTGGAGTTCCATGCCAGTGAACGCGGCGTGCAGACGCCGAGCCGCTGGCAGGTCAGGCAACCGATACATACCCGCTCGATCGGGCGCTGGAAAAATTACGTCAGCGCCCTGGAGCCGCTGATGCAGGCGCTCGATCCTGAGATACGTGCGTCCCTCCGCATCGCAGGCGAAAGCGCATGACTTCGGCAAGGACGGCCGACGGGCGCAAAATCAGAACCGCCTACGTCTGCACCGAATGCGGCGCCACCGCCAGCAAGTGGCAGGGCCAGTGCCCCGAGTGTGGGGTGTGGAACACGTTGACCGAGTTCGCGCTGGAATCGACGGCGGCAGGCAAGGCGCGTGGCGCGCGCGCCGGATACGCGGGCGCGGGCGGAGCGGCGAAGGTGACGCGGCTGGCAGAGGTATCGCTGGGCGTGGAATCGCGCCAGGCCACCGGCATCGGCGAACTGGACCGGGTGCTCGGTGGTGGGCTGGTCGAAGGCTCGGTGGTGTTGATCGGCGGCGATCCGGGCATCGGCAAGTCCACCCTGTTGTTGCAGACGCTCGCTTCGCTGGAGCCGCGCCTGCCCGGCCTGTACGTCACCGGCGAGGAAAGCCTCGGGCAGGTCAGCGCGCGCGCGGCGCGGCTGGGGCTGCAACTGGACGGGCTGCGTTGCCTCACCGAAACCTGCATCGAGCGCATCGTGCCGCAGCTGGCGCAGGAGAAGCCGCGCCTCGTGGTGATCGACTCGATCCAGACCATGTATTCGGACCAACTCGCCGCCGCCCCCGGTTCGGTCAGCCAGGTGCGCGAGAGCGCGGCGAAACTGGTGCGCTTTGCCAAGGAAACCGGCACCAGCGTGTTCCTCGTCGGACACGTCACCAAGGAGGGCGGCATCGCCGGGCCGCGCGTGCTCGAACACATGGTCGATGCGGTGCTGTACTTCGAGGGCGAGAGCGGCAGCCGCTTCCGGGTGCTGCGCGCATTCAAGAACCGCTTCGGCGCGGTCAACGAACTGGGCGTGTTCGCGATGAGCGAAGGCGGCCTCAAGGAAGTGCCGAATCCGTCCGCGATCTTCCTCTCCGGCAGCCGCGAGCCGCAGCCGGGCAGCGCGGTGATGGTCACGCGCGAGGGCACGCGGCCGCTGCTCGTGGAAGTGCAGGCGCTGGTCGATCACAGTCCGCTGGCGAACCCGCGCCGCGTCGCGCTGGGGCTGGAACAGAACCGCCTGGCGATGCTGCTGGCGGTGATGCACCGCCACGGCGGCGTCGGCGTGTACGACCAGGACGTGTTCGTCAACGTGGTCGGCGGCATCCGCATCCAGGAAACCGCGGCCGATCTGCCGGTGCTGCTGGCGATCCTGTCGAGCTTTCGCGGCAGGCCGCTGGAAACGCCGACCGTGGCGTTCGGCGAAGTGGGGTTGTCCGGCGAAATCCGTCCGGTGCCCAATGGCGAGGAGCGCCTGCGCGAAGCGGCCACGCATGGCTTCCGGCGCGCCATCGTGCCGCGCGCCAATGCGCCGAAGAAGCGTCTTGGCGAGCTCGAGGTGATTGCGGTGGAGCGGCTGGGCGATGCGCTGGAGGCGGCGCAGTAGGTCAATCGCCGAGCGCGGAAAGCTCGTGCTTCAAGGTCTGGTGATTGCCGAGGTTCAATTCGATCAGGCGCTTGAGCTGGGCGAAGCTGCCCAGGTCGATCTTGATGCAGGTAAAGCCCAGTCCGATGCCTTCCTCGATGCGGGCCAGTTCCACGCCCATGCCGATCAGCACGCCGCCTTCCAGGCGCAGGTCCAGGCGATAGCGCGAGCCGATGCTGCCGTCCCAGTTGTCCGGGCGCTCCACCAGCACGCCCGACAGCGACAGGTCGATCAGGCGCGTGTTCCACATCGCGCTGCCCGAGTACAGCCGCACGCCGCCTTCGATGGGGACGCGGTTGAAGCGCCGCTGGGCGGCGGCGTCGGATGCGGCGATGTCGATGGGGTCGGGAATGCTCATCCGCCTCGCGCCAGGACCAGTTCAAGCACAAACTTGCTGCCGAAGAATGCCATGCCAAGCAGGACCATCGCGGTCAGCGTGAGGCGCACCGCGCGCCTGCCCCGCCATCCGTAACGGACCCGGCCGAACAGCAGTGCCCCGAATACCCCCCAGGCCAGCAGCGAGAGCACGGTCTTGTGCACCAGGTGCTGGGCGAACAGATTCTCGACGAAGACCGCGCCGGTCATCAATGCCAGCGTCAGGAGCGCGAAGCCGGCGAAGATCAGGCGGAACATCAGTGTCTCCACCAGCGTCAGCGGCGGAAACGCGCGCAGCAGCGCGCCGAAGCGGCGTTGCCGCAGCGCGCGCTCCTGGAACCACAGCCCGATCGCAAGCAGCGCCGCCAGGCTCAGCGCGGCATAGGCCAGCAGCGCCAGGCCGGCGTGCAACTGGATCTGCCAGCCCAGCGCCTGCGCGGTGCGCGCGCCGGTGGGCAGGTACGCATACAGCGCCAGCGTGGACATCGCGATGGGGTAGGAGGTGACGCCCAGCGCGCCGATGGATCGGGAAAGACCCAGCACGGCGGTGAGCGCGGCGGTGCCCAGGCCGATCAGCGAAAGCGCGGTGAAGAAGTGCAGGTCGATGCCGCCGGCGACGCGCCACGATGCGAGGTGCGCGAGGGCGTGCAGCGCTGCCGCGAACAGCGCCAGCAGCGCGGGGCCGCGGCTGCCGCCGGACTCCCTGGCCAGTTCGCGCGCCTGCCACAGCGCGGCGATGACATACGCGGCAATGGCGAAGCTGGCGACTACGGAAGGCATCGCGCAAGTGTGGCACAGCCCGTGGGCGCTTGGCAGGCGCGGGCGCTCCAAACCGCGAAACGCGTTCTATACTCCGCAGTCGCCTTTTCCGTAGCCGCCACCATGTTCGATTCCCTGAGCCAACGCCTTTCTTCCACGATCCAGCGCCTGCGCGGCCGTGGCCGGTTGACCGAGGAGAACATCCGCGAGGCCACGCGCGAAGTGCGCGTCGCGCTGCTGGAGGCCGACGTGGCGCTGCCGGTGGTGCAGGCGCTGATCCAGCGCATCAAGGTGCGCGCGGTGGGCCAGGACGTGATGAAGAGCCTCACGCCCGGCCAGGCGCTGATCAAGGTGGTGCGCGACGAACTCACCACCGTGATGGGCTCGCAGAGCGCGGACCTGAACCTCAACGTGCCCGCGCCGGCCGTGGTGCTGATGGCCGGTTTGCAGGGCGCGGGCAAGACCACCACCGTCGGCAAGCTGGCCAGGCTGCTCCGCGAGCGGCGCAAGAAGAAGGTGATGGTGGTGTCGGCGGACGTCTACCGCCCGGCCGCCATCGAGCAGCTCAAGACGCTGGCCGAACAGACCGGCGTGCTGTTCTTCCCGTCCGATCCGTCGCAGAAGCCGGTGGACATCGTGCGCGCGGCCATCGCCGATGCGAAGAAGAGTTTCGTCGACGTGCTGCTGGTGGATACCGCCGGCCGCCTCGCCATCGACGAGGCGATGATGGCCGAGATCCGCGCGCTGCATGCGGCGGTGAGCCCGGTCGAAACGCTGTTCGTCGTCGATGCGATGACCGGCCAGGACGCCGCCGTCACCGCCAAGGCGTTCTCCGAGGCGCTGCCGCTGACCGGCGTGGTGCTGACCAAGACCGACGGCGACGCGCGCGGCGGCGCGGCTCTGAGCGTGCGCTACATCACCGGCCGCCCGATCAAGTTCATCGGCACTTCGGAAAAGATGGACGGGCTGGACGTGTTCCACCCGGACCGCATCGCCAGCCGCATCCTGGACATGGGCGACGTGCTTTCGCTGGTGGAGCAGGTCGAGCGCGACGTCGACCAGGAAAAGGCGGCGAAACTCGCCGAGAAGGTCGCCAAGGGCAAGAAGTTCGACCTCAACGACATGCGCGACCAGCTCGAACAGATGCAGAACATGGGCGGCATCCACGCGTTGATGGACAAGCTGCCGGGCATGGGCCAGGTGCCCGAGCAGATGAAGAGCCAGGTCACCGGCAAGGAAGTGCCGCGCATGATCGCGATCATCGGTTCGATGACGAAGAAGGAACGCCGCCATCCCGCGTTGCTGAACGGTTCGCGCCGCGCCCGCATCGCCAGGGGATCGGGCACCACGCCGGCCGATGTCAACCGCCTCCTCAAGCAGTACCAGAGCATGGAGAAGATGATGTCCAAGCTCTCCAGCGGCGGCATCAAGGGCATGCTGCGCGGCATGAAGGGCCTGATGGGCGGGCGCGGGCCGGGCGGCTTCCCGATGCGCTGATCCGACGACACGGCCTTGGACGCGGCAGGCGACGACATTCGCTTCAATCCGGCGGCGGTGCGCGGCTTCGTCGTGTTCGCCCGGATCGCCGCCGTGCTGCTGGCATTGGGCGCGCTCATGGTGCTGCTGACGTGGATCGGTGGTGCCGGCCCGCTGAAGGGGATCGTGCAATCGGGCATCAGCATGCGCGCAGGCACGGCCATCGGCATCCTGGTCGCCGCCGTGGCTCTGTTCGTCAGTGGCAGTGTGCCGCGCGTGAGCGTCGCGCTGTCGTCGCTGGTGGCGCTGCTGGGTGGCAGCGAACTGGTGCAATACGGTTTCGATGCGGGCGGCGTGGACTGGCGCAGGCTCGGCGCGATGCTGCCGGAGTGGGCCGGGCGGCCGCTGGACCGGATGACGGTGCTCACCGCGTTCGCCTTCGTGCTGGTGGGCGGCGTGGGCGTGGCCTCGGTGCTGGGAAGGATGATCACGCTGCGCGATGCCGCCGCGCTGATGGTGGTGGCGATCGCGATGGCGTCCGGCGCGTTCTGGGGCCTGGTGCTGGCGGGCGACAGCGGCGAGTTGCAACGCCGCATGCCGATCATGAGCGCCAGCTTCCTGCTGCTGCTGGCGCTGGGCTGGATGTCGTCGTCGCCGACCACCGGCCTCACCCGCATCGCCGTGGCCGACAGCTTCGGCGGCGCCTTCGCCCGGCGCCTGATCCTGCCCTCTCTCCTGCTGCCGGTGATCTTCACCTTCGCGTTCAAGATGATGCAGTCGTGGCTGGGCATGCCCGAATCGCTGGCGCTGGCCCTGTCGGCCGTGGCCGGCGGCGGCGCGGTGGCGACGATGATCGTGTGGGTGGCGTTCCTGCTGGATCGCAGCGAACGCCAGCGTCGCGCCGTGCATCTGCTGCGTGCCGATGCCAGCACCGATGCGCTGACCGGCGTGGCCAATCGCCGCGCGTTCGATGCGGCGCTGGCGCAGGCGTTTCGCGGCGGCGCGCCTGTGGCCGCGCTGCTGATGCTCGATCTGGATCGGTTCAAGTCGTTCAACGACAGCTTCGGCCACCCGGCCGGCGACGAGGTATTGCGCCAGACCGGTAGCCTGCTGCGCGCGGAAGTGCGCCCGCAGGACCTGGTCGCGCGCTATGGCGGCGAGGAGTTCGCGATCCTGTTGCCGGGCACCGATGCGGCCGGCGCCGAGCGCGTGGCGCAGCGCGTGCTCGACGCCTTCCGCACGCACGCATGGGCGCTGCGGCCGGTGACCGTCAGCATCGGGGCCGCCGTGGCGGCGCCGGGCGACGCCGCGCAATCGTTGCTGCAACGCGCCGACGGGGCGCTGTACCGCAGCAAACAGGACGGCCGCGACCGCTACACGTTCGCCGACGCGCAGGTGTCGGCAGGGGGTGGGCCCGCCTGAACCGGCCCCGCTTGGCCGCTGGCGGATATCGCGCTACAATTTCCGGCTCACCCGGCCATTCCGGCCGCTGGGCAACACCGAGCACACCCATGGTCAAGATCCGCCTTACCCGCGGTGGCGCCAAGAAGCGCCCCTTCTATCACATCGTCGTCACCGACCAGCGCAACAAGCGCGACGGCCGCGCGATCGAGCGCATCGGTTTCTACAACCCTGTTGCCAAGGGTCAGGAACCGCGCGTGCAGATCGACACCGACCGCGTCAAGCACTGGGTCGGCGTTGGCGCGCAGCTGACCGAAAAGGTCGACCAGCTTTACCGCGAAGCCGTCAAGGCCGCGCCGGCGCAAGCCGCCGCCTAAGGCGACGCGCCGGCATGAGCGGCGAGCGCCGCATCCTGCTGGGCCGCATCGTCGGCGCGCACGGCGTGCAGGGCTGGGTCAAGATCGAATCCCACACCCAGCCGCGCCGCAACATCTTCCGCTACCTGCCCTGGACGCTGCGCCATCGCGGCGCCGAGCAGGCCGTCGAGGCGGTCGAAGGTCGCGAGCAGGGCAAGGGGCTGGTCGGGCACTGGCCGGCACTGGAAACCCGCGACCATGCCGAAGCGCTGGTCGGCGCGGAAATCTGGGTGCCGCGCGATGCGCTGCCGTCGCCTCGTCCGGGCGAGTACTACTGGGTCGACCTGGAAGGGCTGCGCGTGGTCGGTGTGGACGGCTTCGAGTTCGGCCGCGTCTCGCACCTGTTTTCGACCGGTTCCAATGACGTCATCTCCGTCATCGGCGAGCGCGAACGGCTGATCCCGTTCCTGCGCGAGGACGTCGTCAAGCGCGTGGACCTGGACGCCGGCCTGATCGAGGTCGATTGGGATCCGGAATTCTGACGTTTGCATGCCCATGCGCATCGACGTCCTGACCCTGTTTCCCGAGTTCATCGATGCCGCCGCGGCCGTCGGCGTGGTCGGCCGCGCGCAGCAGCGCGGGCTGATCGAAGTGCAGGCCTGGAACCCGCGCGACTTCACCCACGACAACTACCGCCGCGTCGACGAGCGCACCTTCGGCGGCGGCCCCGGCATGGTCATGTCCACCCAGCCGCTGCGGGATTGCCTGGCCGCGATCCGTGCCGCCGCGCCGGAACCGGCGCATGTGGTCTATCTCACCCCGCAGGGCGCGCGCCTGACCCAGCGACGCGTGCGCGAACTGGCCGCGCTGCCGCGCCTGGTCCTGGTGTGCGGCCGTTACGAGGGCATCGACGAGCGCCTCGTGGCGCGCGAGATCGACGAGGAAATCTCCATCGGCGACTACGTGCTCTCCGGCGGCGAACTGGCCGCCGCCGTGGTGGTGGATGCCGTCGGGCGGGTGCAGCAGGGCGCACTCAACGACGATGCCAGCGCGGCGCAGGATTCCTTCGAGGACGGCCTGCTCGATTGCCCGCACTACACCCGCCCGGACATCGACGCCGACGGTGCTGCCGTGCCGGCCGTGCTGCTTTCCGGCGACCACGCCGCCATCGCGCGCTGGCGCCGCCAGCAGGCGCTCGGCCGCACCTGGCTGCGGCGCCCGGATTTGCTGGCCCGGATGACGCTGTCGCGCGAGGATCGGCGCCTGCTGGAGGCGTTCCGCGCGCAGTGGCTGGCGGAACACCCGCCCACGCAGGACTAGCAATCGGGAAAAATCCCGGGCTATAATGCGCGACTGCCCTCAGGGCATCCGGCCGCAACGGCCGCTCCCGCCCGATCCTTCGGGCCATATCACGATCCACAACCCATTCCCGCACATCGGGCCGGTGCCATCATGACCAACAAGATCATCCAGGAATTCGAGGCCGAGCAGGCCCAGCGCCAGTTGCCGGACTTCGGCCCGGGCGACACCGTCATCGTCAACGTCAAGGTGAAGGAAGGCAATCGCGAGCGCGTCCAGGCCTATGAAGGCGTGGTCATCGCCAAGCGCAACCGCGGCCTGAACTCGGCCTTCACCGTGCGCAAGATTTCGCACGGCACGGGCGTGGAGCGCGTGTTCCAGACCTTCTCGCCGGCGATCGACTCGGTGCAGGTGAAGCGTCGTGGCGCGGTGCGCGCCGCCAAGCTGTACTACCTGCGCAACCTGGAAGGCAAGGCCGCGCGCATCAAGGAAGACCTGGCCGCCACGGCCAAGGCCGGCTGATCCGCCCGCCGCAAGATCCGAACCAAAACACAGGGTTCACCCGACGGCCGCGACAGCGGCCGTCGGCGTTTCCGCGTCTTCGATTCGGCACGGTCGAGCCTCGATCCACGCCTTGTCCTTGCCTTGAAACAGGGCCGCGTCGCACCCACATGGCGGGCATCCTTTCAAGGCACGAAGGCCCGCCCATGACCGCCGAAACCCGCAGCTACGAGTTCCAGTCCGACGTGCAGCAGGTGCTGCGCCTGGTCGTCCACTCGCTGTATTCCAACAAGAACATCTTCCTGCGCGAACTGGTGTCCAACGCCTCGGACGCCTGCGACAAACTGCGCTTCGAGGCGCTGAAATCGCCCGAGCTTTATGGCGACGCGCCCGAACTGCGCATCGATCTTGCCTGGGACAAGGACGCCCGCACCCTGACGATTTCCGACAGCGGCATCGGCATGTCGCGCCAGGAACTGATCGACAACCTCGGCACCATCGCCCGCTCGGGCACGCGCCAGTTCCTCGACGCCCTGGGCGATGCGCAGAAGGCCGATGCGCAGCTGATCGGCCAGTTCGGCGTAGGCTTCTATGCCGCCTTCATCGTCGCCGACAAGGTCACCGTCACCAGCCGCCGCGCCGGCGGCGACGAGGCGTTCTCGTGGGAATCGGCCGGTGACGGCCGCTTCACGCTGGAACCGGCCGACAAGGCCACGCGCGGTACCACGATCACGTTGCACCTGAAGGAAGGCGAGGACGAGTTCCTGGACGGCTGGACGCTGCGCTCGCTGGTGCGCACCTATTCGGACCACATCGGCTTCCCGATCAGGATGCCGGTGGAAAAGGACGGCAAGCCGACCGACGAATGGGAAACCGTCAACCAGGCCGCCGCGCTGTGGACGCGGCCGAAGAGCGAGATTTCCGACGACGACTACCAGGCCTTCTACAAGCACGTCAGCCACGACTTCAACGACGCGCTGACGTGGAGCCACAACCGCGTCGAGGGCAACCAGAACTTCACCTCGCTGCTGTACGTGCCGGAAAAAGCCCCGTTCGATTTCGGCATGGACCGCGATACGCGCAAGGGCCTGAAGCTCTACATCAAGCGTGTCTTCATCATGGACGCGGCCGAGCAGATGCTGCCGGCCTACCTGCGCTTCGCGCGCGGCGTGATCGACTCGGACGACCTGCCGCTCAACGTCAGCCGCGAAATCCTCCAGAACAGCCGCCAGGTCGAGAAGCTCAAGAGCGCGCTGACGCGCCGCGTGCTCGACCTGCTGGAAAAGGTCGCGCGCGAGGAACCGGAAAAGTACGCCGGCTTCTGGCGCGAGTTCGGCGCGGTGCTCAAGGAAGGGCTGGCCGAAGACCCGGCCAACACCGCGCGCATCGCCAGACTGCTGCGCTTCGCCTCCACCCATGCCGGCGAGCGCGACGCGCTGGTGTCGCTGGACGACTACATCGGCCGCATGAAGCCCGGCCAGGAGACGGTCAACTACCTCACCGCCGATGGCTGGAATGCCGCGCGCAACAGCCCGCAGCTGGAAGCCCTGAAGGCGCGTGGCGTGGAAGTGCTGCTGCTGCACGAGCGCATCGACGAGTGGATGATCGGCTACCTCACCGAATACGAAGGCAGGAAGCTGCGCAACATCGCCAAGGGCGAACTGGGCGCGGCCGAACTGGGAGAGAGCGCCGAGGAAAAGGCGAAGCAGGAAGAAACCGCGAAGGCCGCCGAAGGATTGGTCGAAAAGCTCAAGGCCGCGCTCGGCGAACGCGTGGCGGACGTGCGCGTGTCCCAGCGCCTCACCGATTCGCCATCGTGCCTGGTGCTCTCCGAGTACGACATGGCCCTGCACATGCAGCGGCTGCTGAAAGCCGCCGGCCACGAGGTTCCGGCCGGCAAGCCGACGCTGGAGATCAACCCGGCGCACCCGCTGCTGCAACGCTTCGATGCGCAATCCGACGACGCCCGCCGCGAGGACTTCGCCGTGCTGCTGTTCGAGCAGGCGCAACTGGCCGAAGGCGCGCAACTGGACGACCCGGCCGCGTTCGTGCGGCGCATGAACGCGCTGCTGCTTGGGTGAAGTGCGAGGTAACCTTTGCATCTCTTACCCAGGAACCTGCGCCTTTGGATGCCCTCACCGTCATCCCGGCTTCCGCCGGGATGAGGCTTTCCGATGGCTTCGGGGCAAAAGGCGTTAAGCCATGTGCCTGATCCTTCTCGGCATCCACGCACGCCCCGGCAGCCGCGTGCTGCTCTTGGCCAATCGCGACGAGTTCCACGCCCGCGCCAGTGCCGCCGCCGCGCCGTGGGACGAAGATGCGCGCGTGCTCGGTGGACGCGATCTGGTGGCCGGCGGAAGCTGGCTGGCCGCACGCAGCGATGGCCGCTTCGCCGCCGTCACCAACCTGCGCAACGGCGTGCCGACGAGCGCACCGCGTTCGCGCGGCGATCTGGTGCGCGACTACGTGCTCGGCGACATGCCGCCGAGCGCGTATCTCGATGGATTGCTGCCGCTGCTGGGGCAGTTCGGCCCGTTCAACCTGGTCGTCGGCGATGCCGATGCCGTGTTCGCGCTCGACGGCAGCATGCGCGGCGTTCGTCAACTCGAAACAGGGCTGCACGTCATCGGCAACGGCCCACTCGATGCCGAATGGCCGAAGGCACGCCGCCTGCGCATGCGAACCGAAGCCGCCCTGCGCTCCGATGCCGGCGACACCGAGTTGCTGGCCCTGCTGCGCGATACCTCCCAGGCGCCCGACGACGAACTGCCCGATACCGGCGTGGGCCTGGAACGCGAGCGCCTGCTCTCGTCCATCTTCATCAAGGGCGATGCCTATGGCACCCGCGCCGGTACGTTGCTGGACATCCGCGATGACGGGCAGGCCGGCCTGATCGAAATCAGCTTCGGCCCCGATGCGGCGTCAAGCGCGAGTGCGCAATGGCGGCATGTGCCGGGGGCGGGCTGGGAAAGCCGCGCGCCGGGCTGATCCCATTGCGCCGACGGTTCCGGCCCGGGAAGGGCCGAAACCGTCGGCGGCATGATCAGCGTCGTGGCATGAGTCGCAATCAGGGCTGCGATTCGAAGCCGTCCTGGAAAATATCGTCGCCAGGGTTCGCTCCGCATGCACCGCTGCCGATGGTGCAGACCGCCGCCGGCAGCGAGGCCGACAGGCGTGTGCCCGGCGTCACGCTGGCGGTGTTGAACGAATACTGGGTGTAGGTGGTGCCGCTGCTGGCGGCCTGCACGCCGATGGTCGCGCTCGCGCCATTCTGGTTCGCCGTACCGCTTGCGGTGGCACCGTACAGGAAGTCGAATTCGGCGCTGTTTTCGTACAGCACGACGGCGACCTGGGTGTTGGTGGCGCCGACGGTGGTCGAATAGGGCTGTCCCCGCCAGACGATGGTGAAACTGCGGTTCGGCGCGGTGCCTTCGAGGTAGGTGAAGATGCCGCCGCCGCTGGTATCCAGGCGCAGGTCGTCCCAGAACGGCATGAGCACCGGAGCCGAGGCGGGGAAAGAGGCCCCCGATTGGGTGCCGGTGCTGGGCAGGGCCGCATTGGTGTAGGCGAACGATCCGCCGGAGGCAACGAACTGGAGCGTGCCGTTGGTGCTGGCGCGCAGGACCGTGTTCGCCGCGTAGCTGTTGCCGTACAGCGAGAAGGCGAACGGCACGGTCACACTGACGAGCGCATCGTCGGCGACGCTGCCGGTGATGGGCGCGCCGCCCGTCGGCAGCGTGGCCCCGGTGCTGGCGGTGAACTGGTAGTTCGTCGCCGCTGGCTGGCCCACGTCGAGCACCAGGGTATCGAGCAGTGCGCCGTCGCCGCCGGTGTAGTTGACGATCAGGTCCAGCGCGATCGACGAGTGGCAGACCAGTCCGGCTTCCGTGCTGACCTGGAACGGCGTCGTGCTGGTGCGGCTCTCGCCCGGCGGGATGTCCGGGAATGCCGCGATGGCCTGGGTCAGGCTCACATTGGGCGTGGTCGTGGACAGGGTCGCGCTGATGCCCGTTGCGGCGATGGTGCCGACGTTGGTCAGGGTCAGGGAGAGGTCGTTGCACTCGCCCGGCTCGATCACGCCGTTGCCGGTGAGGACGCTGCTGGAGGCCACTTCCAGCACCGCCGCGGTCGGTGCGACCTGGATCGCGAACTCGCGGATCGTGGTGGCGCCGCAACTGTCGACGGCGCGCACCTGGAGCGGATGGCTGCCGAACTGGGTGCTGGTCGTGGTGGTCACCGTGATCGTGCCGTCGGCGGCGGCGCTGACGCTGCCACCGCCGGGCAGCGTGGTCGGATTCACCGTGACACCGGAGAAATTGCCGTTCGGGTCGCCGGCCGGTGCGCTCGGTGCGATCGGTGTCGTACTGTCGCGCGCCACGGCCAGGCCGGTATAGCTGCCCAGGGTCGGGGACTGGTTGGCGGCGACCGCGACATTGACCCAGGCCGTGGAGGTGGCACCGCCGCTGTCGGTCACGTTCAGGCGCACCGGATAGACGCGCGTGCCGCTGGTCGGTGCGACCAGGGTGCAGGTCGCCGCCACGGTGAGCTGGATGGTGCCGTTGTCGTTGACCGCCACCACGGCCAGCTCGTCCGGCGCTTCGGCCACCGCCACCGTGAGCGCGCTTGCCGCGTCCTGTGCGTCGGCCACCGTGGCGACCGGCGCGCTGGTGGCCGGGCTGCCCTGGCGCGTGCTGATCGAGCCGGTCACGGAAATCGTCGGCGGGGTGTTGCTGCCGGTGATCGTGAAATCTGCATTGGAAATGTCGAAGAACACGTTGCCGACGGCCTTGACCTTGATCCGCGCACGGCTGGTCGAGGGCGTTCCCGCCGGGATGGTCACGCTCGCGCTGCCGTTGTTGGGTGCGGCGGCGGCCAGTTCGGTCGGCCAGGTGTAGCCGCCGTCCAGCGACAGGAGGATCCGGACCTGGCTGGCGCTGATCGGCGCAGCATCGGTGTTGGCCACGTTCCAGGTCACCGCCTGGGTGGAGCCGGCGGCCCAGGTCACGGCCGTGTTTGGCGCGGTGATGGCGAACGGACCGGCCGTGGCGTTGACCTTCAGCGTGGTCTGGGCCTCGTTGGTGCCACCGCCGCCGGCGCGGTTGTCGCGTACCGTGACGCGGAAGGTGAGGTCGCGCGTGGTCGTGGGCAGCAGTTCGCCGGTGAAGAAGTTGGGCGTCGTGGTGCCCGGCAGCGGCGCGGCCGCCGGCGGTACGTTGGCATTGTTGAGAATGTAGCGCAGGCTCGGGAAGACGCGGACGCGCTCCTGCGTGGGCGCGAACGAACGGAACAGCGCGCGCGTGCCATTGTCCACCAGCGAGCCGGCGCTGTTGGCCGGCCCCAGGTCGAACTGCTCCCAGGCGTAGGTCAGGATGTCGCCATCCGCATCGTTGCCGGTGGCTTCCAGCTCGAACGGAGTGTGCGCGGGAATCTGGTACTGCGCCGTGGCGCTCACCGTCGGCACGGCGTTGCCTGTGGCCGTCAGGGTGCCGCAGTTGCTGCCGCTGCCGCTGGTGGTGTGCGCGATGATCTCGTTCAGGCTGATGCGGTGGAAGAAATCTTCGCTGTTGGGCTGGAGGTTGTCCGCCCCGCAGATGCCCGCATAGGCCTGGATGGTCACGCCGCTGCCCGGCTCGTAGGCGGTGCTGCCATTGCGATTGCCGCCCGAGCAGTTGCCGCCCGAGCCGTTGAAGGTGTGGTTGCCGGCGAACTGGTGCCCCATCTCGTGCGCCACGTAGTCCACATCGAAGCCATCGCCCACCGGCGAGGGGGAGCCCGTCAGGCCGCGCGCCTTGGAAGCGGTGCAGATCACACCCAGTTGCGCGACTCCGCCGCCGCCGGTGCCTACGAGGTGGCCGACGTCGTAGTTCGAACTGCCGATGAGGTTGTTGATCGTGGTCTGGTTGATGTTGAGATCGCCGGAGGTGTTCGCGTAGGGATCGCTGCCGGCGTCGGTGAAGATGATCTTGTCGTTGTCGGCCACCAGCACCATCCGCACCGACACTTCGCGCTCGTAGATGCCGTTGACGCGGTTGATCGTGGTGACGATGCCGGCCAGGCCGCCGGCCACGGTGCCGCCGTGGAAGGCGGTGTATTCGCCGGTGGCGGCCACCGCGAGCCGGTAGGTCCGCAGATTGGCGCCCGAACTGACCTTGGCGTGGGCATGCCCCAGGTGCTCGGCGAGCGATTCCTTGGAGATTTCCTCGCCCGTGACTTCACAGAGCATCTGCTTGGCGTGGCGGTGATCGTGCTTGTGGTAGCTGATGTAGTGCTCGCGATCGGTTGGCTGGAACGGATCGATGTAGATCGTGCCCTGGGTCGACAGCACCTGGGCATGGAAACCCTTGGGCGTGAGATCGAAGCGCAGCGTCGCGCCGGGATCGTCGATGCCCTGTCCGACCCAGGTGCGGATGTCGGGGAATTTCGCGGCCAGTTCCGGTGCCATGACCGGCGATTCCGCGATCTTGAAGCGCGCCAGGCTGCCGTCGGGCATGGGGAGCGCCAGTTCGGCATCGCTCCGGTGCACGGAAACGACCTGCTCCTGCGGCACGCGGGCCATGCGGTCTTCGAACTGCGACAGATCGAGCCGCACCGTCCGGTAACGCTCGGGCACGATCTGGCGTGCCGCTGCCGAGCGTGCGATGCCGGCTTCCGGCACGTCGGTCCACAACGGCGCGTCGTCGGCGCCCAAGGCCGCTCCGCCCCAGGTCAGCAACAGGCACAGCACGGTGACAACGGCAAGCGGCATGCGCCGCCCGAGGCGAAGAAAGATATTCACGGCGTCCCCAGACAGGTGATGAATGTGTCGGCAGAATGCCTGTCGCGCCCGGCGGATTCAACTGCCGCGTCCAGGGTCGCGGGCTTGTGCGCTTGCACCAAAGGACAGGTCCGCCGGCTTCGGCGGCTGGCTAGAATGCTCGCCGGTTTCCTTTCGGTAGTCCTCCATGTCCCAGCCCCTGTGGATTCCCAGCGCCGAGCGCGTCGAGCGCGCCAATCTCTCGCGCTTCCTGAAGTTCGCCCTGGCCGAGAGCGGCGACCCGGACATCCTGGACTATCCCAATCTCTATCACCTCTCGGTGACGCGGCCCGAGCAGTTCTGGACGATGGTCTGGGATTTCTGCGGCATCAAGGCCCAGGGCGATCGCGCCCCGGTGCTGGTGGATGCGGACAGGATGCCGGGCGCGCGCTGGTTCCCGAACGTGAAGCTCAACTTCGCGCAGAACCTCATGCGTTTCGACGACGAGCGCGTGGCGCTCCTGTTCCGTGGCGAGAACGGCGCCACCGAGCGCATCAGCTACGCCGAACTCCGCCGCCGCGTCGCCGCGCTGACGCAGGCGCTCAAGGCGCAGGGCGTGACGACGGGCGATCGCGTCGCGGGCTTCATGCCGAACCTGCCCGATACCGTGGTCGCGATGCTCGCCACCGCCTCGCTCGGGGCGGTCTGGTCCTCGTGTTCGCCCGATTTCGGCATCAACGGCGTGGTGGACCGCTTCGGCCAGATCCAGCCCAAGGTGCTGTTCACCGCCGCCAGCTACCAGTACGGCGGCAAGCGGCTGGACTGCCTGGAGAAGGTGGCCGGCATCGCCGGGAAGATCGCTTCCATCGAGCGCGTGGTCGTGGTGCCGTACCTGGATCGCCCCGCGTCGCTGGAGCGCGTGCCCAACGCGGTGAACCTCGACGAGTTCGTCGCGCCGTTCGAAGGCGCGGACAACGAGTTCGTGCCCACGCCTTTCGACCATCCGCTCTATATCATGTACAGCTCAGGCACCACTGGCGTGCCCAAGTGCATCGTGCACGGCGCCGGCGGCACGCTGATCCAGCACCTGAAGGAACACGTGCTGCACGCCGACGTGAAGCGCGAGGACCGCATCTTCTACTACACCACCTGCGGCTGGATGATGTGGAACTGGCTGGTGTCCGCGCTCGCCACCGGCGCGACGGTGGTGCTGTACGACGGCAATCCCTCGTGGCCGGACGGCAACGCGCTGTGGAACCTGGCCGACGAGTTCGGCATCACCATCTTCGGCACCAGCGCCAAGTGGATCAGCGCCATCGAGAAGGCCGGCGTGAAGCCGCGCGAGACGCACAAGCTGCTGGCGCTCAAGACCATCCTTTCCACCGGCTCGCCGCTCGCGCCGGAGAGCTTCGACTACGTCTACCGCAACGTGAAGGAGCGCGTGCTGCTGGCCTCCATTTCCGGCGGCACCGACATCATCAGCTGCTTCGCGCTCGGTGCGCCGATCCTGCCGGTGTGGCGCGGCGAGTTGCAGTGCCGCGGGCTGGGCATGAAGGTGGAAATCCTCGACGACGACGGCAAGCCCGTGGTCGACCAGACCGGCGAGCTGGCCTGCACCGCGCCGTTCCCGTCGATGCCCATCGGTTTCTGGAACGATCCGGATGGAGCCAAGTACCGCGCCGCGTACTTCGAGAACCATCCGGGCGTGTGGTGCCACGGCGACTACGCCAAGATCACCGAGCACGACGGCGTCATCATCTATGGCCGCTCGGACGCCACGCTCAATCCCGGCGGCGTGCGCATCGGCACGGCGGAAATCTACCGCCAGGTGGAACAGTTGCCGGAAATCCTCGAAAGCCTGTGCATCGGCCAGGACTGGCAGGACGACGTGCGCGTGGTGCTGTTCGTGCGGCTGCGCGAGGGGCTCGCGCTCGACGACGATCTGCGCGAGCGCATCCGCAGGCAGATCCGCGCCAACACCACGCCGCGCCACGTGCCGGCCAGGATCGTGCAGGTGACCGACATCCCGCGCACCCTCTCCGGCAAGATCGTGGAACTGGCGGTGCGCAACGTGGTGCACGGCCGGCCGGTGAAGAACACCGACGCGCTGGCCAATCCGCAGGCGCTGGAGCTGTACCGGGACTTGCCGGAACTGGCGGACTAGGGCGTATCCGCCGCCAGGCTCTGCGCCGGCACGATGACGTTGACGCGCCGGTTCGCGGCGCGGCCTTCGCGGGTGGCGTTGCTTTCCACCGGGTAGTCCGAAGCGTGGCCCACCGCCGTCACGTGCCCGGGCGCGAAGCCGGCCTCGACGAACGCATCGGCCACGGCGCGGCTGCGCGCCAGCGACAGTGCCGAGTTGTAGTCGTGGGCGCCCAGGTTGTCGGTATGGCCCTCGCAGCGGACCTCGGCGATCCGCACCGCGAGCAGGCTGCGCGCGGTGTCCAGCAGCTCGCCGCGCAGGGAGGCGCGCAGTTCGGACTTGTCGAAGTCGAAGGAAATCGGCTCGGCGATGGTCATCAGCCAGCCGTCCTCGGACTCGACGAACCCAAGGTCGCGCAACACCGTCTCCTGCTGGGTGCGCAGCGGGACCGGTTCCGGCGGCACCGGCCGGGTGGCGCAGGCGCCGAGCAGGGCCGCCGCGATCAGCAGCAGCGTCGAGGACAGCGCATGGCGGAAGGAAACAAGGCGGCTACGCGGGTGCACGGCTCAATCCGGACAGGAGATGACTGGGAAAGTGTGGTGGGCCATTCCGCATCCTGCAAGCCGCCCGCAAGCCCCGGCGGGCGACCGCGGTCGCGGGGAATCGGTGGATGTCACGGCGTCGTACCGTCGGGTTCGCGCGCCAGCAGCCTGGCGTTGATGCGCAGCCCGGATGCCTGCGTGGCGGAAAGATTGATCTCGAACGGGGGCCGGCCGCCTTCCCGCGCGAAGCAGATGTGGCCGCCCCGGGTGCAGAACGCGGGCCCATGTCCGATGGTCAGCACGGGCCTGCCGCGTGCCGCATCGAGCCAGCCCTGCTGGTTGGCGGCATCGACCTGGCGCAGGTCCAGCAGATGGCAGCCGGATACTTCCGCCGCGCCGTCGGGCCGGTTCATGGCGATCTCCTGCACGACGATCTCCCGGCCTTGCGCGCGCGTGTCTTCGAAGCAGCGCGCCGTCGCCGCGGCATCGCCCGCCACGCAGACCTTCCAGGGCTGCTGGCTTTCCCGCTGATCCGGCCAGCGCACATGCTGGACGAAGCGCTCCAGGCACCCGTTCGCATCTTCCTGCGGCTGTCCGATCCCGGTGTCCTCCGCGCCTGCCGGCAACGCAAGCAGCGACAGCGCCGACACTTGGACGACGAAGCGGATCAAGCGAGCGGCGGCGGGCTTGGCGCGGGCCATCATGACGGCTATCGGGGCGTGCCCTCGGGAGCGCTGCGGATATCGAAAAATGCAGGAGAGATTCGAATCGCAGTCTGGCGCATGCCCCCGTATCAGACAAGCTGGAGCACCGGAACGACGCGATGGCGTCACGGGGGCGCCATTCCGATTCGGAGCCGGAGGAATTTTTGTATCTTGTTGATTTTAATAAAAATTAAATTTGTCGGACATCAGGCCGGGAAGATGCCTGTCGGGTGCCGTTCCAGACGCTATCGAAGTCTCACGATATATCTTGAAGGATATCGTTCGTCCCGCCCGGGGCATTATCGAGAAACATGTCACAAGATGCCGCCGGGATTTTCCGCAGGATGTCCTCGACCCAGCGCGAATACATCGCCGCCGACGGATGCAGGCCATCGGCCGCGAGCATGCCGGCCTCGCCGCCACGGTCGCGGCTGGTGGGCGTGATGTCGATGAAGGCGACCCCGCGTTGGACGCAGACGTTCCGCGCGGCGGTGTTGAAGGCATTGATCCGGCGCGCGATGGCGACGCGGTCGCGGCCCTGCGCGAACGGCGTCACGCCCCAGTCGGGGATCGACAGCACGAACACGCGCGACGGCGCGTCGCCGCCCAGCGCGACGGCGCGGTCCAGCAACGCGGAAAACTGCTCGCGGTACTCGTCCAGCGGGCGGCCGCGGTACTGATTGTTGACGCCGATCAGCAGCGATACCAGGTCCCATGTACCGAGCGGTTCGGCCGCGTCCATCGCGGCGGCCAGTTCGTCGGTGGTCCAGCCGGTGGTGGCGATGATGCGCGGGTCGTCCAGCGCGACGCCGCGCGCGCGCAGCGCGGCGGCCAGTTGCACCGGCCAGCGCCCGGCCTCGGGCACGCCTTCGCCGATGCTGTAGCTGTCGCCGAGGGCGAGGTAACGCATCGCCGCGCGATCAGGCGGTGGCGGCCCGCGCGGCGGCGTCGGGCTGGCGCTCCCAGCGATCCAGCGCGTGCTCGATGCGCGCGAACACCTCGCCGATCTGCGCCGGTTCCGGCAGCAGGGTCACGCGGAAGTGGTTGCGGTACGGCACGTTGAAGCTGGAACCGGGCACCACGAGCACGCCTTCGTGGGTGAGCAGGTCGAGCGCGAAGCGGTGGTCGTCGAAGCCGGGCAGGTCGGTGGCGTCGATGCCGGGGAAGGCGTACAGCGCGCCCTGCGGGGCCAGCACCGAAACGCGCGCGCTTTGCGCGCAGGCGTCGATCACGGCGCGGCGCGCTTCGTACAGCCGGCCGCCGGGCGAGGTCAGCGCGTCGATGGTGTTGGGGCCGGTCAGCGCCGCCAGCGCGGCCCACTGGCCGGGCACATTGGCGCACAGGCGCAGCGCGCCGAGCAGGTCGAGCGCGTGGTGGTAGTCGCCGCTGCGGATCGGGTCGCCCGACAGCACCGCCCAGCCGACGCGATAGCCGCAGGCGCGATGCACCTTCGACAGGCCGCTGAAGGTCAGGCAGGGCACGTCGCCGGCGAGCGGGGCGAGCGGCACGTACTGCGCACCGTCGTAGACGATCTCGTCGTAGATCTCGTCGACCATCAGCAGCAGGCGGTGGCGCTCGGCGATCTCCACCAGCTTCTGCAGGGTCTCGCGCGAGTACACCGCGCCGGACGGGTTGTTCGGGTTGATCAGCACCAGCGCGCGGGTGCGCGGCGTGACGAGCGCCTCGATCTGCTCGGGATCGGGCTGGAACGCGCTTTCCGGCTTGCAGTCGTAGTAGACCGGCACGCCATCATTGAGGATGGTCGCCGCGCTCCAGAGCGGATAGTCCGGGCTGGGCAGCAGCACCTCGTCGCCGGGATTGAGCAGGGCGCGCAGCGCCATGTCGATCAGTTCGGACACGCCATTGCCCATGAACACGTGCGCCGCCGTCACGCCGCGCGCGCCGCGCGCCGCGTGCTTGGCCGCGATGGCGTCGCGCAGTTCGGCCAGGCCCTGCTGGTGGCAGTACGGGTCGCTCTCGGCGATGTGCTCGGCGATGGCCTGTTGCAGGTGCTCGGGCGCGCGGAAGCCGAACGCGCCGGGATTGCCGATGTTGAGCTTGATGAGCTTGCGCCCCTGCGCCTCCATGTCGCGCGCTCGCCGTGCCAGCTCGCCGCGGATTTCGTAGCGGACCTGGGACAGGCGTTGGCGGGTGGCGATGGTGCGGGAGGGCGACATGGCGGGGACCGGGCAGGGAAGGGGGCGTGGGGACGCCACGCCAGAGTATCGAAAACGGTGGAAGAGGATGGGGCGATTGGCGGGCAATTCCGGGCATTTCCCGGAGCCGGCGCGCGTCAGGCGCGGACAATATCGCTCCGTTTGCCGCATAGCAACAAAACCCGCCCCGGCCGGTGCCGCTACCCTGTCGCCGGACACCCCGGCAGGAACATGCCATGACGACGGACACCTCATCCCTTCCTCCGTCCATCACGCCCGAGGACGTGCTCGCCTTCTGGCGCGAGGCCGGGCCGGCGCACTGGTTCGGCAAGGACGCGGACTTCGACCGCCGCTTCGCCACGCGCTTCCTCGATGCGCACCTGGCCGCCGCGCGGCGCGAGCTGGATCACTGGATGGACACGCCCGATGGCGCGCTGGCGTTGCAGATCCTGCTCGATCAGTTCCCGCGCAACGCCTTTCGCGGCACCGCGCACATGTTCGCCACCGACCCCCTGGCGCTGGCCTTCGCGCGCCGGGCGCTGGCGCTGGGCCACGATCGCCACGTCGATCCGGCGCTGCGCGTCTTCCTGTACCTGGCCTTCGAGCACAGCGAGACCCTCGACGACCAGCGCCAGGCGGTCGCGCTGTGCGATCCGCTCGGCGGCAGCTATGCCGACTATGCCCGCATCCATTACGAAGTGATCGAACGCTTCGGCCGCTTCCCGCACCGCAACGCCGTGCTCGGCCGCGATACCACGGTGCAGGAGCGGGCCTTCTTGGATGCCGGTGGATTCGCCGGCTGAGCCGCCGGCCTGCGAATGCCCATCGACATGCAAGCCGGCGGGCGCGACGTCGCTTCGTCTGGCCGGGATCGGACAGGATCGGCCCCTTCACGTCCTTGCAGCGCCCTTCCACGCACTGGCATCCGCCGATCGACGGAAAGCCGTGGATGCCTGCCGTGCCCGATTCGGCGCAGGTGGCCTTCACCTGTTCGGGAAAGGCGGGGCTGTCCACACAAGCACACAAGAAAGAAAGCGCGGCCGGCATCACTTTGCCGGCCGCGCGATGACGCGGCTTGAGCCGATCCCCGATCCGGGAACCGGCTCGCGAACCTCATTCCAGGCGTTGCGGAGGCGCCTCGAATCCGTCCGAGAATATTTCATCCGGTATCACCAGCACGCTCGCCGTGCTCTGGTTGTTCTCCGGGGGATCGGTCAGGCCCGAATCCTTCGGCAGCGCCACGTTCGCGGTGTTGTCGAGCGGTGTGTAATCGTCCTGGGGATCGGCCGCCGGGATCACCTGGGCAAGCAGCTCGAACGTCAGACTCGAATACCTCGGCAATGCGCCGATCGTGATGTCGATGTCGCCCACATCCGAGTCGGGGTCCGGGCAGTCCGCACCGCTGGCGTCGACGCACTGCCACACCGCGGTAGCCACGTCCAGGCGATCCGGCAGCAGGTCGAGCACGCGCACGTTGCTCGCGTTCGCCGGCCCATCGTTGTGGACGACGATCGAATAGGCCACCGTGTCGCCGATGCGTACCAAGGTGGCGTCCGTGGTCTTCTCGATGCGCAGGTCGGCCTCTGTCGGCGTCACCAGCGCAACCTGCACCACTACTTGCGCCGCATCGCTGAAGTTCATGTCTCCGGCCTGGTTGGCGGCGATGTGGCAGGTGCCCGCGGCCACCATCGTCACCGTCGTGCCGCCCACTTCGCACACGTTTTCATCGAGCGAGGAATAGACGATGGGCGAACCGGAGTTCGGTTCTGCGCTGCTGGCCAGCGGCTCGATGGCGAAGGTGTCCGCCGGCTCGAACCAGCGGCTCGCCACGGTCTGCGGCGGGAACGTCAGCGTTTGGTTGGCCTGGGCGATGGTGATCGCGTAGGCGCTGGAACCGCTGCATCCGCTGTTGTCGGAAACCGTCACGGTGAAATTGAACGTGCCGACGGTGTCAGGCGTACCGGAGATGACGCCGGCGGGGGAAAGCGTGAGGCCGGGAGGCAGGTTGCCTGCGGTTATCGCATAACTGGGCGCGCCCAAGGCGCCGGTTTGCGTCAGCGTGGCGCTGTAAGCCTGGCCCCAGGTGCCGACGCCCGGCGTACCGCTCACCGTCAATGTGGGGCACGTGTAGGGTGTGTAAACCACATTGTCGATGCCAATGTAGTCGGAGTTGGTCCCACTGGGGCCCGCGCTGGTCACGAAATAGCGGAACGCCAGGCGGCCGGAGGTGGGCGCGGGAAGCCCGGAGAGCGTGATGGTGTATTGGGTCCATATCCTGGGATAGACCCCGGTGATCAGGGTGGGGTTGATCGACAGCAGCAGCGTGGTGAAATCCCCCACGTTGTTGCCGGCAGCGCCCACGTTCGTGCTCGCGCCATTCGTGCTCAGACGGACTTCCAGGCGATCTGGATAATCCGTCCCCAGGTCATGCTTGCGAGTGTAGAAAGTCAGGACATCACCATTGCGCAGTGTCCTGTTTGGCGTCGCCAGCCACGTACTGATGATGCCCGAGCCGCCCGTGGTGTTGTTGTAATTGGCTGCGATGTACGCGTTCGCCGCCCCGTTGTAGGCATCGAATGGTCCACCGTTGGCAATGGATGTGCCCTGGAACCAACTCGTACTTCCAACCGGGGAGCTGTTGTTCTGCAGGAACCAGCCACTGCCCGGCAGAGTGCTGATGTTGTCGAAGTTTTCCGTGAAGGCCTGGGCGCAGGCTGCCCCGGAGGTTCCTGCGAACAACAGGGCCGCGGCGATGCGAAGGAGCGTCTTGCCGGCTCCTCGCCCCGCGCCGCCTGGAGTCGCGGTGCGTTGGATTTCGGAACAACCGATGGAAAGCATTTTTGAATCCCCCTGTAGTGATGATGCCAGGGGAGTATGCGCCGATCGGTTGACGACCGATACAGGGGGGACTTCTACGCTATTTCCCCGTGTCCTCGTCGCGCGGCAGCAGCCCGGTGACGCCCTTGCAACGCCCTTCCACGCACTGGCATCCGCCGATCGACGGAAAGCCGCAGATGCCCGCCGTGCCCGATTCGGCGCAGGCGGCCTTCACCTGTTCGGGAAAGGTGGGGCTGTCCACGTTGACGCAGGCCGGGTAGTAGCCGCAGCAGTTGCCGACATCCTTGACGGCGCAGTCGGCATCGGTGGCGCAGGAGTAGTCCACTTCGCCGGTGGCTTTCGCGGCACCGGGCTCGGTCTTGCCGGGGCGGGTGGAGGATTCGTCCGGCGCCTGGGGCGGGGAATCCTCGTCGGGCGCGTGGGTGATGGCGTGTGGCGTGGTATCGGCCTGCGGTGCGGCTTGGGCGGTGTCGCGCGGCATCGAGCAGGCTGTCAGTGCGATCAGGCCGGCCAGCAGGATGAAAGTCCGTGCGGCCCTGAAAAAACCGCCGTCATTCCCGCGAAGGCGGGGACGTTCTTCAACGGCCGGAGGCTGGTCATCCAGTGACGCCATCCCGCTCGAAAGCGAAGACGCCGGGTTCCCGCTTTCGCGGGAAGGGCGAGTAAAAGTACGCAGGTTCATGGCTTGGCCGTCCAGGTATCGCGCAGCGTGACCACGCGGTTGAACACGGGGTGCCCGGGAGTGTGATCGTAGCGGTCGGCGACGAAGTAGCCGGTGCGCTCGAACTGGAAGCGGGTTTCGGTTGCGGCCTGCGCGGCGGCGGGCTCCACGAAGCCGCGCACGATGCGGCGCGATTGGGGATTGATGTGGTCGCGGTAGGTCTTGCCGTCGCTGTCGTCGTCCGGGTCCGGCACGCAGAACAGGCGGTCGTAGAGGCGGATTTCGGCCGGCACGGCGTGTTTCGCGCTCACCCAGTGGATCGTGCCCTTCACCTTGCGATCCACCGCGCCGCCGCCGGGGCGGGTTTCCGGATCGAGCGTGCCGCGCAGTTCGATCACGTCGTCGCCGTCCTTGACGACTTCATCGCAACGCACGATGCCCACGCCGCGCAGCCGCACCTCGCCGCCGGGCACCAGTCGCTTCCATCCCTTGGGCGGCACCTCGGCGAAATCCTCGCGCTCGATCCACACCTCGCGCGCCAGCGGCACCTGCCGGCTGCCGCGCGATTCGTCCTTGGGATGGTTGGGGAAATCGAGGATTTCCTCGTGGCCTTCCGGCAGGTTGGTCAGCACCAGTTTCAGCGGTTCGATCACGGCCAGGCGACGCTCGGCGGCGGCGTCCAGATCCTCGCGGATGCAGCCTTCCAGCAGGGAATAGTCGAGCAGCGAGTTCTGCTTGGAAATACCCACGCGATCCACCAGCAGGCGTAGCGCGGCCGGCGTCGCGCCGCGCCGGCGGATGCCTTGCAGGGTGGGCATGCGCGGGTCGTCCCAGCCATCGACGAGCCTGTCTTCCACCATCGCCAGCAGCTTGCGCTTGCTCATGACGAGGTAATTGAGGTTGAGGCGCGAGAACTCGATCTGGCGCGGCTTGGCGGCGGTGTTGGGCAGGCCCTTGGCGACGAGCGGGGCCATCAGCTCGGGATGGCCGGCCAGGTCCACCTTGTCCACGCACCAGTCGTACAGCGGGCGGTGGTCCTCGAACTCCAGCGTGCACAGCGAATGGGTGATGCCTTCGATGGCGTCGCCCAGCGCGTGCGCGATGTCGTACATCGGGTAGATGCACCAGGCGTTGCCGGTGTTCTGGTGCTCCACGTGCTTGATCCGGTACAGCGCCGGATCGCGCAGGTTGATGTTGCCGGCGGCCATGTCGATCCTGGCGCGCAGCGTGCGCGCGCCGTCCGGGAACTCGCCGGCGCGCATGCGGCGGAACAGGTCGAGGTTTTCCTCCACGCCGCGGTTGCGGTGCGGCGAGTCGCGGCCCGGCTCGGTCAGCGTGCCGCGATAGGCGCGCACTTCCTCGGCGGAAAGATCGCAGACGTAGGCATCGCCCTGCCGGATCAGCTTCTCGGCGGCCAGGTAGTAGACCTCGAAGTAATCCGAGGCATGGCGCAGTTCGGCCCACTCGAACCCGAGCCAGCGCACGTCGTCCTGGATCGCCCGCACGTATTCGGGGTCTTCCCTGGCCGGATTGGTGTCGTCGAAACGCAGGTTGCAGCGTCCGGAAAATTCCTGCGCGATGCCGAAGTCGAGGCAGATGGCCTTGGCGTGGCCGATGTGCAGGTAGCCGTTCGGCTCCGGCGGGAAGCGCGTGCGGATGGCGCCGTGCCTGCCCGAGGCCAGGTCCTCGCGGACGATCTGGCGGATGAAGTCGTTGCGTTCTGGCGTGGCGTCGGACATGGCGCGATGGGGTGGGGAAAAGAGCGAAAGTCTACCCCGGATGCGCCGCGCGAAGGATGCGTGGCGAACTCATCGCCAACCAGGCCGGCACGCTGCCTGATGCGCCAAGCTCGCCGCCTTGGACCCGTGCAGTGGCGGTGTCTTCCCCTGACAGCTTCCAGAGCGCTATCGCACCGCCGCCCGGGTTCATCTTCGCCCACGACTGAGCCGACCACCTGAGCGGCATCCACGGAAAAGCCCCTGCCGCACGGTGTGCGGGCAGGGGCGTGGCCGTTCACGGATCGGGCACGAAGCCGCTGGGGAAGGGGTTGGGGCGCGTGGGCCAGGTCGGGCGCGTGGGGATCACGCCGAGGGCGATGAGGTTTTCGCGGCGGTCGTAGCGCAGCGAGACGATCTCGGCCGGATGCCGGCTGGCGCGTTCGAAGTGGGTGCGGTTCACCTGCGAGTGCTCACGCTGGCCGTGCGCGGTGCCGATGGATTGGGCCACGGGGGCGGGCGGTGCGCGCATGGCTTCGGCGGCCGCGGGTGATGCGCTGCGGGCCTTGGCTTCGGCGCGATCGGAATGGGCGCGATCGGCGATGACGGGCGGGTGCGGGATGGGGCGGCGCTCCTGGAACACCGCGATGCCGATCACCCCGACGTTGCCGGGCCGGCCGGTGCGGGCGGCGTAGCTGTCGGCGAGCGGAGCGAACTCGAACGCGGCCACTTCCGACAGGCTCTTGCGCCAGCCGGTGATTTCGGTGGACTGGTACGGGCCGAGCACGTAGCCGGCCTGGCCCGGATCGGCGGTCTGGCCGCTGACGGCGTTGACGCCGTCCACGCTGAGCACCGCCAGCACGCGCGCGCCGGTGCGGTTGGTGAGCCGCACGGCGTAGCGGCGGCCCGGCTGGCCTTCGACGTAGTCCTGGCCGCCGCCGGCGTGGACGGGCAGCGTCGTACCGCTGTCGCGGTCGATGACGGACAGTTCCACCAGCCGTCCCGGCGACGGCGCGACGCGCGCGGCGGCGGATGCGGACAGGGCGAGTACGGACAGGGCGAGGGCAGCGAGCAGCGCGGTGCGGATCATGGCGAAGCCTCCGTGGAAGGTGGACGCTTCAACGCGGCGGGGGGCGCGGCGGGGTTGCCGGCACGCCCCGGGGTGGCCCGGCGTTCATGTTCCGGCAACCGGAAGCGGGGCGGGCTGCCGCTATGCTGTCCCGCCGTCGCCCGGTTACGGAGTGTTCCCTTGCATCGCATGCGCCAGGCCGCCGCCGCGTTTTCCCTGTTGCTGCCGGCGTGGGCCGCCGCGCAGGGGCTGGGGTCGGTGCAGGTGCGCGGGATCGAGGGCGATGCGCTGGACAACGTGCGCAAGTCGCTGTCGCTGATGCAGTTGAGCGACGAAGAACGGCAGGAACTGAGCGAGGCGCGCCTGTCCTACCTGCTGCGGCGGGTGCCGGAGGAAGTGGACAAGGCGCTCCAGCCCTACGGCTACTACGATGCCAAGGTGCAGACCCAGGTCGCGCGCCGCAACCAGGTTCCCGACGTGGTGCTGACCATCGAACCGGGCGCGCCGGTGACGGTGCGGGAACTGAAGATCGCCATCGAAGGCGCGGCGCAGGCCGATGCCCACATCGGCCGGGTCGTGGCGGCGTTCCGCCCGCGCGAGGGCGAGGCGATGGATCATCGCCGCTACGAGGCCGGCAAGCTGTCGATCCAGCGCGCGCTGCTGGCGCGCGGCTATTTCGATGCGGAGATGGAGCATCACCGGGTGGAGGTGTCGCGCCAGCTGGGCGAGGCCGGCATCGACCTGGGCTGGACCAGCGGTGTGCGATACCGCTTCGGCGACACTCATTTCGAAGGCTCGCACGTGCGCGAATCGTTGCTGCACAAGGCCGTGCCCTACACGCGCGGCGAGCCCTACGAGCAGGACGAACTGCTGAAGCTGCACCAGCGCCTGACCGACCTGGACTACTTCGGCTACATCGACGTGCGCCCGGACACCGAGAACGCCGAAGGCGACGAAGTGCCCATCGCGATCTCGCTGACGCCGGGCAAGCGCAGCGTCTACACGGCGGGCTTCAGCTTCGGCACCGATTCGGGCGCGGGCGTGCAACTGGGGCTGGAGCGTCGCTGGGTCAACGATCGCGGCCACAAGTTCGCCGCGCACCTGGACTGGGCGCAGCGGCGCAAGAGCCTGGGCGCGGAATACCGCATCCCGGCGTTCGCCTGGGCCGAGGGCTGGTACGCCTTCGGCGCGAACCGGCGCGAGGAGGAAAGCGACGTGCTCAAGACCCGCATCACCGAACTGGTGGCCTCGCGCAGCGGCATGTACCGCGGCTGGAACCTGGGCGTGGCGATGCACGCGCGGTTGGAGGATTACGAGATCGGCGGCGCGCAGGCGCGCTACGACGGCACCTTGCAGACCGGCGAATCGCGGCTGATCTATCCGGCGCTGTCGGCGCAGCGCGTGGTGTCGGACGATCCGATGTATCCCACGCGCGGCTTCTCGCTGCGCGGCGAGTTCAAGGTGGGCGCGTCGGCGCTCGGCTCGGATGCCAACTTCGGCCAGTTCCTGCTCGATGCCAAGCTGATCCGCAGTGCCGGCCGGAACAACCGCTTCCTGTTCCGCGGCCAGCTCGGCCGCACCTTCACCGACCAGTTCGACGAACTGCCGCCCTCGCTGCGCTTTTTCGCCGGCGGCGACCGCAGCATCCGCGGCTACGGCTACCAGGAAGTCGGCCCGCGCGTGCTCGGCGTGCCGACGGGCGGCAAGAACCTCCTGGTCGGCAGCGCCGAGTACGAGCGCATGTTCAGCAGGAACTGGGGCGCGGCGGTGTTCGTGGATGCCGGCAATGCCTTCAACGAGATCAACGAGGGCGCGTCCGTGGGCGCGGGCCTGGGCCTGCGCTGGCGCTCGCCGGTGGGCATGGTGCGGGTGGACGTGGCGCACGGCTTCGATGCGCAGGACCGCTTCCAGCTTCACATCAACATCGGGCCGGACCTGTGAGCCGCGCCGCCGCCAGCGCGCCAACGCCTCCTGCGCCGCGCCGTCGCCGGCTGTGGCGATGGCTGGCCGGCGTCGCGCTCGCGTTGCCGGTGCTGGTCGCCCTGGTGCTGCTGTGGGCGCTCAAGACCGGATCGGGGCGCGACGTGGCGCTGGCGCAGGCGGCGCGTTTCCTGCCGCCCGATGCGCTGAGCTGGCGCGCGGCCGAAGGCAGCCTCGTCGGCGGGCTGGTGCTGCACGACGTGCGTTATGCCGCCGATGGCGTGACGGTGGATCTGGCGCGCGTGGAACTGGACTTGGCCGGCGCCGCGCTGCTGGCCGGCGACATCCATGTGCGGCGCCTGGTGCTGGCGGACGGGCGGGTCGGGCTGCCGGTAGCGGAGGACGACGATGCGGCGTTGCCGGAGCGGATCGAACTGCCCGATGGCCTTCCCGACCTCGTGCTGCCGGTGAACGTGCGCGTGGATGCGCTGGATGCGCGCAACGTCGTGCTGGCGCAGGGCGAGGCATCCGTGCTCGTCCTGCATCGCCTGCAAACCGCCGCCGCGCTGGCGCGCGGCGCGCTGGAGCTGCGGGGTTTCGCGCTCGACAGCGACCGCGTCGGATTGGCGCTGGAGGCGCGCATCGACACCGCCGGCAACTGGGCCAGCGACGTGACGGCGCAGGCACGGCTCGCGGTCGAAGGCGCCGAGCCGCTGCCGCTGACATTGCGGCTGGAAGGCGACCTCGACGACCTGCGCCTGGATGCGCAGGCCGATGCCGGCGAGCCGGTGGCGCTGCGCTTCAACGCGCGCGGCGGCCTGCCGAATCCGGACTGGACGCTGCAACTGGATGCGCCGCGGTTTTCGCCCGAACGCATCGGCATGGCCGGCGAACCGGTGGCGCTGACCCTGAGCGGCGAGGGCGATCTGACCCAGGCGCGGCTTTCCGGCCGCTTCGCGCAGGGCACGCTGGATGTCGTGCTGTCGCCCTCGCAGGTGGCCTACCGCGACACCACGCTGACGCTCGCGCCGCTGGCCCTGGAAATCTATGACGGTTCGCTCGACCTCAATGGCGACGTGGACCTCTCGCAAGCCGATCCGCACCTGGCCCTCGCGCTGGCATGGCGCGACATCGCGCTGCCCGGCACGGACGGCGCGCCGTCCGTGCGCACGCAGGGGCAGGCGCGTGCCACCGGCCCGCTGGACGACTATGCCTTGACGCTCGATGGCGTGTTCGCGCGCGGCCAGGACCAGGCCCGCGTCACGCTGGAAGGGCAGGGTTCCACCCGCGACCTGGCGCTGCGCACGCTGGACGCGCAGATTCCCGGCGGCAGCCTGCGTGCCAGCGGCCACGTGGCCTGGGAGCCGGCGATCCAGGCCACCCTCGATGCGCGGTTGCAGGGATTCGATCCCTCGTATTTCGTGCCCGATCTTCCCGGCGCGGTCGATGCCCATCTCACCCTGCGCGGCGGTATCGGCGACGCGGGGCCGTACGGCGAACTGGTGCTGGACGATCTTTCCGGCCACCTGCGCGAGCGCGCGCTGGGCGGCTCGGCGCGCGCCACGGCCGACCGCAACGGCCACGGCGAAGGCGAGGCCGCGCTGCGGCTCGGCGATTCGCGCGTGCGGGCGCGGGGACGCTGGGGCGAAACGCTGGATATCGACGCCACGCTCGATCCGGTGTCGCTCGCCGATTTCCTGCCGGATGCGCGCGGCAAGGCCGACGGCCGCGTCACGCTGCGCGGCCCGAAGGACGCGCCGACGTTGTCCGCGCAACTGGATGGCGAGGCGATCCGCATCGAAGGGCAGGCCATCGAGCGCCTGCGCCTGCGCGCCGAAGTCGCCGCCTGGGATCGCGGCACGCTGAGTCTTGAAGCCAGCCAGGCCACGCTCGGCGGGCAGCGCGTGGAGTCGCTGTCGCTCTCGGCCGAAGGCAGTCGCGCGCAGCATGAGGCGACGCTGGCGGCGAGCGGCCCGCTCGGCGCACTCGGCCTCGATCTTTCCGGCTCGCTCGACCGGCGCGGCAGCCTCTGGCGCGGCACGCTGCGCGACCTGCACCTGGAGCCGGCCGAACGTACCGCGTGGCGATTGCGCGAGCCGGCGGAACTGTCCTACGCGCTCGATGGCGGTGCGCTCGCGTTGTCGCGCACCTGCCTGGATGCCTCGCCGGCCCGGCTGTGCGCGGAAATCCGGACGCGCGCGGGGGCCAGCGAGGGCGAGGTCGAGCTGGAGGGGCTGGCGCTGTCCGAACTGGACCCGCTGCTTGTCGCCATGCTCGATCATCCCGCCGCGCTGTCCGGCGAGCTGGCGGCGAAGGCCACGTTCGCGCGCAGCGCCAATGGCGACCTGAGCGGCGAGGCCAGCGTCGCGATGCCGCGGCTCGGGATGAAGTTCGATGCCGATTCCGAACGCGCTCTGGTCGATCTGTCCGATGTGCGGTTGAACGCCACGCTCGATCCGGCGCAGGCGCAGGTGCGGCTGGACGCGACGCCTGCGCAGGGCGGCCACATCCGCGCGAGCCTCGCCGTGGATGCGCCGATGCGGGACGACGGCGCGCTGTCGGGCGAGGTCGATCTTCGCCTGTCCGATCTGGTGGCGCTGGAATTGTTCACCGACCAGGTGGTCGATCCGTCCGGCCGCATCGAAGGCCGGCTCGCCATCGGCGGCACGCGCGCCGCGCCGCGACTGGACGGTGCGCTGGAACTGCTGGATTTTTCCGCCGAACTGCCGGCGCTGGGCATCGCGCCGCGCGAGGGCCGCATCGTGCTTTCCAGCGACGACGCGCACCAGGCGCGGCTTTCCGGTTCGCTGCTGCTGGGCGAGGGCCGCGTCGCCATCGACGGCCGCTTCGATCTCGCCGCCGAGGGCGGCCCGAGCGGCAGCGTGAGCATCGCCGGCGACAACCTCACCGTGATGCAGGTGCCCGAGGCGCACGTGCGGGCCTCGCCCGACCTGCGGCTGGAACTGGGCGGGAGCGCCCTGAAGGTGCGCGGCAGCGTCACCGTGCCGTACGCGCGCATCGATCTGGAGCGCCTGGAGAGCGTGACCACGCCCTCGTCGGACGTGGTCGTCGTCGATGCGCCGGAGGCGGGCGCGGGCCTTGCCGTGGATACCGACGTGAGCGTGACGCTGGGCGAAAGCGTGCGCATGAACGGCTTCGGCCTCAAGGGCACGCTCGCCGGCCAGTTGCGCGTGCGCGACCGTCCCGGCCGTGCCACCACGGCGCGCGGCGCCATCGAAGTGGGCGGCGCCTACAAGGCGTACGGGCAGGACCTGAGCATCACGCGCGGCCACGTCGCCTGGGCCTCCACGCCCATCGACATGCCGACACTGGACATCCGCGCCCAGCGCAAGATCGACGCGGTCACCGTCGGGGTGCAGGTGCGCGGCACCGCGCTGACGCCGGAACTGACGCTGTGGTCGGATCCGGCGATGGAGCAGGCCGAGCAGTTGTCCTACCTGGTGCTCGGCCGGCCGCTGCGCTCGGCCTCGCAGGCCGACGGCGCGCAACTGACCCAGGCCGCCGCCGCACTGGGCGGCAACCTGCTGGCCAAGAACCTCGGCGCCCGGCTGGGGCTGGACGAGGTGGAAGTGGCGGACAACCGCGCCCTCGGAGGCGCCGCGCTCACCGTGGGCATGCATCTCTCCCCGCGCCTGCACGTCAGCTACGGCGTGGCGCTGTTCGGGCCGGGCCAGGTGGTGACGTTCAAGTACCTGCTGAGCCGGCTGTGGAACATCCAGATCGACTCGGGCACGGAAAACCGCGCCGCGCTCAATTACCGGCTGGAGCGCTGATGGCCGTGGCGAATCGCACCAAGGTCCGACATGACCCCGTAGCCGGTTTTGTTCTAAGCTTGCCGGCCCGGCTCGCAGCAGGGCGTTCGCCCCGCCGCCTGTCCGCAGGGCGCTTCCGGCCGCGACGTTCGATCCCCCGGGCGCAGGTTCGACCGCCCGATGCGTTTCCGGCCACCGGGCCGCTCCCCATCCCTTCTTCGGCAGACCTTCCAGAGTGAAATCCATGAAGTTCAACGTCCTTCCGCTGTCCGTCGCCGCCGCCCTGGCGCTTTCCGCCTGCGGTGGCGGCCAGTCCAACGCGCCGGCTGGCGCATCGTCCCGTCAGGCGCCGGCCCAGCAGGCCGCGGCGCAGCCCGTGACCGGCCCGGCGATCACCGGTACCGCCAGCATCGACAAGCTCGCCACGCTGCCGCCGGGCCTGTCGCTGGTGCTGCGGCTGGTGGACACCACCGATGCGGCCAATCTTCCCGTGGTCGTGGCCGAGTCCACCCAGCCCGCGCCGAACGTGCTGCCGCTGAGCTTCGCGCTGGGCTACGATCCGGCCGCGATCAAGGCCGACCATCGCTACGGCATCCAGGTCGCGGTGCAGGCCGAAACGCTGGTGCTGTACGGCACCTCCAGCCCGGTTCCTGTGCTGACCGACGGCGCGCCGAGCAAGGGCCTGACGGTGGCGCTGGTACGCGGTGGCCAGCCCTCCGCCGACGTGCCGCCGGGCGAGCAGGCCAAGGCCGATTTCGCCACGCTTTCCGACAACATCGGCGCGCTGCGTCGCATCCATGGCGAGCGCCTGGAGGCCGACGTGGCGGTGGGCTGGGATGCCTTCGTCGAGGACAGCGGCCAGATCCGCATGGCGCGCGAGCAGGTGGATTTCGGCGATGCCGGTTCGGCCCAGTTCCGCTACGCCTACAAGGGCGGCAAGCCCTGGGTCGTGGAGCGCGTGCAAGGTTCCGTCACCACGCTGGTGGGCTGGAATGAGCAGGGCGACCTGGTGCTCAACGAGAAGGGTCGCGGCGAGGCCGACGAGGCCGACGTGACGTCGTTGTACGCACGCGCCGAGTCGCTCTACGGGCTGGCGGCAGCCAAGCGCTGACGTACTTTCCCGAGGCTTCTCCTTGCCCCGTTGCTGGGCGGGTCGCTAGAATCTCGGGGATTTTCCGCACCCAGCGGACGATGCACGCGGCCGCGCCGGTCACGGCGCGGCCGGAATTCGGATCGGGGAGAGGCGTCGGCGCCGCGGGTGCGGC